>CALVAK010000025.1 GCA_944325525.1 Candidatus Gastranaerophilales bacterium | reverse complement strand
AAAAAGACAAAAAACCAATAAACAAAAGAAAAACGAGTATATACTAAAATTTACAAAACTTTACATATAATGTTGAATAGTAGATTCTATTGAATTAAATCTCTGCATTTTAAGTCATTATATTTTTCTTTATCAGAAAGTTTTATTTTACTTAAAATTCCTGAACGTTTTTTTCTGTATAGCATATCAACAAATGCTTCCAATCTTGTTACAAAGCCTGCTTCACCTGTGTGTTCATCAATTGAAAGATGAAGTATAGGTTTATTAGATTTTCTTGCGAATCTTGATATTCTTTCAAGCATTAACGAATCGGGGCCGCATCCAAAAGCATTAATAGTTATAATACCGTCAATATTTCTATCTTTAATATAATGAGCGGCAGCTCCTGTAATTTCATATTCATTCGCCCAGTATAATCTTGAGTGCATAGAATTTAAGCCTTCTTTCATCTGCTCGGGCGTAAGTTGTTCTGCAGTGTATACTTTTACATCAAGTTTTTCAAGTTTTTCAAATATTTTCATGCTGACACGTTCATCATATAGATTGTAACCGTGAGCAATTAATGCAATATTTATTGGATATGATTTTGAAGATGAAGCTATAATTACTTTATTTTCTATTGCCGATTTTAAAGCAATTTTATAAGGGATACCGCTTCTTGTCATTATTTGAAAGTTGTTGTATACTTTCCAGGCATTTTTAGAAGCTTTTTTTATTCTTTCAAAATCTGTAATACCATATGGTTTTACTATTTCCTGTAAAAACGTATATAGTCCCTGATTTTTTTCGGATTTATCTAAAGTCGCTTCTATAATAGTGAAGTCTCTTTTTACAACATTTCTGATTAAATCTGGTAGCCCTCTTATTTTTGAGCAATTATATATTTTCGGTAATATTGACTGTAGGGAAGGAACAAAAATTTTATCTACCCCTTTATCTAGCAGATTCAATATGTGGCCTACATATACTTTTACCGGAAGACAAGTTTCCGGAACTACTAAAGAAGAACCCTCAGACATTGTTCTCTTTGTTGTTTTATCTGATAGTACTATCTCAATCCCCAGGTCAGAAAAAAATCCATACCAGAAAGGAAAAAAATCATAATATGATAAAGCTCTTGGTATTCCTATTCGCATTTATATCCCTTCTTCAACTTACCAACTAGATTATAACACGAACAATTTATTTTTTGCTTGAAATAATTAAATGATTAGGAATCGGTAGTCGTTTTACAAATTTTACAAGTTTTTTCTTATCGTTTATTTGTGAGATATAAATACCAAGGAAAACTAATAAACAGGCTGAGAATTGTTTTAGATTAAAAGTTTCGCCAAGGAAAAACCAGCCAAAAAATACAGCTGCGACCGGCAGTAAGAATAAAAACGGTGAAAACTTGCTTGCAGAAAGAGTACAAATTGCAAAATTATATAGTGCATATGCTACAACGGTAAGTATTCCCAGATATAAAACGAGGAAAATACTTGCATTATTTACAATGTAAAAGCTTCCATTGTTTGTTATATTTAAAAGAGGGAAAAATATTGCTCCTCCGATAACTGCTATACCTGCAAGAAAAAATGGAGGATATTTATCCATTAAATATTTTGTTGTTATTACGCATGTATCGGTAAGTATTATAGCTATCAGTTCCAGAAAATTTCCCAATAGCGGGTTAGGTGCTAATTCTGACACATCTGATGATAAACTTAATATTATTGAACCTATTATTGAAATAAATAAACCAAGATATATTATTTTAACAAATTTTTCTTTTAAAATTATGCGGGCTGCAATAACAAGTATTACAGGTTCAAGTGCACTTACTACTCCTGCTTGTCCTGATGTTGTATATTTTAGTGCATTTGTTTCAAAGATAAAGTATAAACATGGTTCACATAGAATCATTAAAAGAATTAATTTAATATCTTTTTTATCAATTCTGACATTTTTGTAGAGGGTAAAAATAAAAGGTAAGAATAAAATTGCCGAAATTAACATTCTATATGTCATTAAAAGTGGTGTTGAATAGTATTCAAGACATATTTTGGTTGCGGTTAGTGTTGTTCCGTACAAAAGTACAGCAATTGTTATCGATAAGTATGCAAATAATTCATGCTGGTTTTTATATTTCGACAAAAAATCCTTCATTTCATAAAAAGCTCCCGTTTACCGTTAGTTAACTTTATTTCTCTGCAAAAACAATAAATACGACCTTCTATGTTTTGTGTAAATACTTTTATATAAGTTTCTCACAGAAAGTATATTATAATTCCATACAAACAATAGTTAAATGATTAAATAAAATCAACATAAAATCAAATAAAATCCTTTTATTATTAACAAAAATTTATTAAAAATTTTTATGTTTTCTTAAGAAATATTTTGAAATTTTTATATTTTGTAATATAATGTAAACAAAGGTAATATTTTGTAATATTAAGGGGTCTCAAAATGACAGAAAATAATGAAGTACAGGCAGAACAAGATTCACATCAAAAGATACTTGTTGCTGATGATGAAGCTAGTATAAGAAGAATTCTTGAAGCTAGATTAAGTATGATTGGTTATGATATCGTTACTGCAACAGACGGTGAAGAAGCAATACAGGCATTTAATAAATATAATCCTGATTTAATTGTGTTAGATGTTATGATGCCAAAAATTGACGGATACGGTGTAACCAGAGAGATAAGAAGAACATCTGATGTTCCTATTATTATACTTACTGCACTTGGTGATGTTTCTGAAAGGATAACTGGTTTAGAACTCGGGGCAGATGATTATGTTATTAAACCGTTTAGCCCTAAAGAGCTTGAGGCAAGAGTTAAGGCTGTTTTGAGAAGAACTAATACCAAAGAAGTAATGGCACCTGCAAGCAAAATGGCTAAAAATGTTATTACAACCGGTAATATTCGGATTGATACAGCAAGAAGACAGGTATTCAGAAAAAATGAACGTATAAGATTGACAGGTATGGAATTTAGTTTGCTTGAATTACTTGTTAATAATTCCGGTCAAGCTTATTCAAGAAATGAAATATTGCAGCATGTATGGTCTTATCCGCCGGATCACAGAATTGATACTCGTGTAGTAGATGTACATATTTCAAGATTGCGTTCTAAACTTGAAACTGACCCTGCTAATCCTGAATTGATTCTTACGGCTCGTGGAATCGGTTATATGTTTCAAAGAATTTCATAGTAGAACATAAAAATAAAAATATAAAAAAAGAGAAATTTATTTCTCTTTTTTTTTTGCAATTTTTTATTTCTTTGAAGATAAATAATCATTATATTTTTCTTTTAACAATTCTTGCAACCGGTTCATTTCTTCTTCGATAGTATTACACCAGTTTTTTATTTCTTCTTTTGTTAATTCCTCGGGAATGTAAATAGGTTCACCGTATAAGGCTACGGCTTTGCATGGGCCTATCGGAACTTTAAATTTGTCCCAGGTGTTAAATTGATAAAATGTTTTATCACGTGACTCCCAAACAACGGGTACAATTGGAACTCTTGATATTTTTGATATATTAATTATTCCGTCTTTAACCTTGCCCTTAGGTCCTCTCGGTCCATCAACCATTATAGCTGCAGAATTGCCTTCTTTAAGTTTTTCTATAAGTTCCAGTGATGCTGCAACACCTCTTCTTTTTGTTGAACCTCTTACTGATTGAATATTAAGACATTGTGCTGCCTTTGCGATTATTTCTCCATCATTTGAGGCACTTATTAGTGCATAGAACTTTGATTTATCTTCGATTCCGTATACAAGACACTGATCGCAATGCCACATAGAAAAAATAACCTGTTCTTTGGGATAATTGATATTCTTTATTTTTAAAAGGTGTTTTTCTATGTGAAAAAAACCTTTTACAAGGCTTATTAGAATTCCCAGTTTTATTTTTTCGTTTAGTTTTCTTTCTTGTTTCAAAATTGTCAGCTCCCGGATAAATAATAAGAGTATGTTAACTTAATATTGCTATATTATTATTTTACTACATAAAAAACTGTCTGAGGAAAAATCCACTTATGAGAACGACATATCGTGAATTTTTTGAGAGTTGTATTGAAAAACTGGTTGAGTGAAGTGGCTATAGAAGTTGCTATGAGCAAGTCCGAGCCGTTTAATCCAAGCGACCTATCACATGAACAACTGGACGGTGACTATAAGTTACCGTCCAGTTGTGACACTATATTAGATAAATTATTGAGCATTTTCTTTTACTTCGGCCGCAACATTCTTTGCATCCAATTTTATACTTGGACCCATTGTTGTTGTGAGGTATACAGATTTTAAGTATACACCTTTTGAAGATGATGGTTTTGCTCTTAAGACTGCATCAGCTAATGTAATATAATTTTTCATTAAATCTTCGGCAGTAAATTGTATTTTACCGATAGGTACGTGAATCATACCTTGTTTATCGGCTCTGAATTCAACTTTACCTGCTTTTGCATCTTTAACAGCTTTTGCTACTTCTAATGTAACTGTTCCTGTTTTAGGGTTTGGCATTAAACCTTTTGGTCCTAAGACACGACCGAGTTTACCCAGCATTCCCATACAATCGGGAGTCGCAATTAAAGTATCAAAATCAAACCATCCGCCCGATATTTTATCAATAACTTCTTCGGCACCGGCTTCATCTGCACCGGCTTCTTTTGCTTCGGTTGCTTTAACACCTTTAGCTATAACACATACTCTGACTGTTTTACCGAGCCCTGCCGGCAGAACTGTTGTTGAACGAACCTGCTGGTCTGCGTGCTTTACATCAATGCCTAAAGCCATATGGCATTCAACAGTTTCATTAAACTTACAGGTTTCTTTTGCTATTTCTTGTAATTTTTGTATTGCTTCCATAGCATTGCATGGCTGGGTAAAATTTTCCATCATTTCTGCTATTTTCTTTTGTTTTTTTGTTGTTTTTGACATTTTTTTCTCCTTTTGTGGTCGTAACGCAATTTAAGCTTCCACTTAATTTGTATACTGATGTGATTTTGTTAAGCCTTATATAGCTAACTAATCAGCAACGGTAACACCCATAGCTCTGCATGAACCTTTTATCATCTCAACAGCAGCTTCAAGAGTTGTTGCATTAAGATCTTCCATCTTAATTTTTGCAATTTCTTCTAACTGTGCGTGTGTAATTTGTCCTACTTTTGTTTTATTAGGAGCAGCACTGCCTTTTGATAGATTTATTGCTTTTTTTATTAATACTGCTGCCGGCGGTGATTTTGTAACGAATGAAAATGATCTATCTTCATAAACATCAATTACAACAGGTATTATATATCCTGCCTGTGATTCAGTTCTTGCATTGAACTGTTTGCAAAAATCCATAATGTTTACGCCGTGTTGTCCTAATGCCGGACCTACCGGTGGTGATGGATTTGCTTTGCCTGCTTGAATTTGTAGTTTTATTTTTCCTACAACTTTCTTTGCCATTTTGTTTCTCCTTTCGTGGTAATGGCGGAATTTTATTCCTTCCACATTTAGTATTTATATTTTTTTATTAGTTTTTATTTCGCTTACCGGGCTTCGCCCGTCCGAAAATTCGCTGTCTTGAATTTTCTTTTCGCTCAAGCTTGTCGTTCGTTGGTCTTCGACTGTCCTCACTACGGCTTTCGCTTACCGGGCTTCGCCCGTCCGAAAATTCGCTGTCTTGAATTTTCTTTTCGCTCAAGCTTGTCGTTCGTTCGTCTTCGACTGTCCTCACTACAGCTTTCGCTTACCGGGCTTCGCCCGTCCGAAAATTCGCTGTCTTGAATTTTCTTTTCGCTCAAGCTTGTCGTTCGTTCGTCTTCGACTGTCCTCACTACAGCTTTCGCTTACCGGGCTTCGCCCGTCCGAAAATTCGCTATATCTTTTGGATTTGTTTGTATTCAAGTTCGACAGGTGTTTCACGTCCAAAAATTGATACCATTGCTCTTAATTTAGATTTGTCAGGATATACTTCCGTAATATCTCCGATGAATTCAGAGAACGGACCTGATATAATTCTGACTTTATCTCCGGCTTTAACATCAAGCTCAACTTTTGTAACCTGATTTTGTGTCTTATGAATAATCTTTTTAATTTCACTATCCTTTGCAGGAATAGGCTTTTTGCTTGAACCGACAAATTTCGTAACACCGGCTGTGTGTCTTACAACATACCAGGAATCATCATCCATTATCATTTCTACAAGAACATAGCCCGGGAAGATTTTTTCTTCTCTGTCGGTTTTCTTACCATCTTTCATTTTGGTAACAGTTTTTTGAGGAACTTCTATTCTGAATATTTTATCCCCCATATTCATGTATTCAATTCTTTTTTCGAGATTAGCTTTAACTTTATTTTCGTGACCGGAATATGTATGTACTATATACCACCTTTTTTGTGGTGCTTTTGTTTCATTTGCGGCTTTAAACTCTGCATCTTTCTTTGAAAGTACTTCTTCTTTTGATACTATACCTTCCTGCCCGAGCTCCATATCTGCTAAATGCTCAACTACTTCTTCTTTTTTATCTTTTGCCATTCGTAAAAAATTCCTATCTTACTTCGTTATTTTATTAATCCTGCAACTCTTAACAGCCCTTTAAAAAGGATATCAAGACCGTATGTGTATATTGTAAAAGCTATAACTATTACCAGAACAGTTATTGTTTGAGCAATAACCTGTTTCCTTTCCGGCCAGGTAATTTTACCCCACTCTGTTTTTATGCCTTTAAAATATGTTATTATTTTTTCCATTTAGTTTCCTTTTTATAATTCGCGCCCTGAAGGACTCGAACCCTCGACATCCGGTTTTGGAGACCGACGTTCTACCAACTGAACTAAGGACGC
>CALVAK010000024.1 GCA_944325525.1 Candidatus Gastranaerophilales bacterium | reverse complement strand
TATTTTTTTATTCTCATTATATTTATTTTCATATCTTATTTCGTATCTTTGAGGAACTTTTGTTCCTCTTTTTTAATTACAATTTTAAATCTAAGTTTTAAATATTGTTATTTTTCCTGACAATATGGTATTATAAATACAGGCAGTATAATGGAAGGTTTATGATATGCAAAAGTATAAAAATGTTTTTATGATATTTTTAGCATTAATATTGTTCGTTTACGCAGGTTTTATAAGTATATTTCCTGCTTTTGTAACAAAAACTTTTAACATTGATGAATTTGAACAAAAATCATATACAGCCACAGGATTAAATATAACCTTGGGCTATATTGATATAAAAATAAAACCTAACTTTAAGACTGTAATTATAGTAAGAGATTTAATTGCGAAATACCCTGACAACCAGCCTTTGCTGGAAGCAAAATACGCTGAGTTAACAACAACACCGGCAAGTATTTTAAAAAAGGAATTCAAAATTAAATCACTTTATTTAAAAAATGTAGAATATCATGATCAAATTTTACCGGACGGAGAAAACAAAATAGCATATTTACCTGCTGCATTTGATCCTTCGTACTATGGAACAAAGAAAATTACAATAGTACCCGGGCCAATAAGAATTAAAAATTTAGATGTTTCATATACTGTTGGTGAACCTTACAGCTACAAAACAACTTCAAAAAGAGAAATTACATTTGAAAAAAGCGAAGTTGAAGAATTTTTATCAAATCTTACATTCACTAACGTAGTTATAAAATAATATATAGAGTACAATATAAAAACGGAGATTTACTATATGAAAAAAGCTTTGTTACTCATATTACCTGTGCTAATTTTAGGTTTTAACTGCCTGCAGGCAGGTGCATATTATGTACCGTTATATGATGAATCAAATGAAGACAATCCAAATGTTGATGTTTTTAAACCACAGTCAGGAGTTAAAATAAAACCATCACCGTTTGCACAGATGATGGAAAATGCTACACAAAAAGCTGTTGACAAACAAAACAGCTACAAAAATCAGCAGCAAAAACAACAACAAAACAAACCGCAGGCAAACACGTGGTTCTAGTTGAATTATAAGTGAAGAAAAGGAGAGAAAACATGAAGAAAAAGCTTTTTGCAGTACTATTAGCAGGTATGATTTCAATTTCTTATTCAATAATTGTTGAAGCAGCTACAATAACAATTAAGAAACCTGAAATTCAATTTAACTCTGATCAAGAAGAATCTGCTTTATCCAAAAAGATGAACGAGTGGGAAAAAGCTAAGCAAGATGCTAAAGCAAAACAGGAACAAAGAGAACAAAAATTAAAAGACAAACAAAAAGAATGGGAAAAAGCTAAGCAAGAAGCTAAGGCAGAACAGGAAAGAAAAAAACAGGAAGCTAAAGCAAAACAAGAACAAAGACAAAATGCAATAAAAAGCTTTAAAGATTCATTTAAATAGAAACAATAAAAAAGAAGCCATTGGCTTCTTTTTTATTGACACATATTAAAATAAGAATTAAATTATACTTATGAAAGAAAGAGGAGGGATAATGAAAAAAAGTTTAATTTTATTGTTTTTAATATCATTGTTTTGTTATAACTCAACAGTATTAGCAAATACTGCACCCACCCCTGTTGTAACAGTTCAGATTCCGGAATCTACGCCAGTACAAGAAGAAGAAAAACAATCTTCTGCTTCAAAAGCAATAGAAGCAACAAAAGATGTAACAAAGAAAACAGTCGAAGCAACTAAGGATGCAACTGATAAAACGGTTAAAGCTACTAAAAAAGCAACAAAAAAAACAGTTGAAGTAACAAAAGATGTCACAGATAAAACTGTTAAGGCAACAAAAAAAGGCTACAAAAAAACCGTTGAAGTCTCTAAAGATGTTACAGATAAAACAGTAAGAGCGACAAAAAATGCAACAAAAAAGACTGTTGAAGTTTCCAAAGATGTAGCTGACAAAACAAAAGATGCAACAAAGAAAACAGTTGAGGCAACTAAAGATACTACAGATAAAGCCGTATACAGTACAAAAGACTTAATAGACAATTTAAATCCTAATAAGGAAGTTACACTTAACGAACTGGAAACTAAAGCCGCCATAAATAATTTAAAAGCAGAAAAAAATCAAAAAAAAGCCGCTTATAACTCAAGAATAAAAGATATAAATGCACAAATAAAAGCAGCAAATAAATCAACAACAATTTCTGATGTGGAAAGACGGAATAAAATATATATTCTGAATAAAGAGAAGACATCTTTAATTGAGCAAAGAGATAATGAAATTGATGAATACAATAATAAGATACAAGCATTAAAGTATCCGGAAAAAGAATAAAAGGAAGAGAGCTTTTTAGCTCTCTTATTTATTACATTCATCGGAATTATACAAACAAAATCCTTCTTCATAAGCTTCAATAACTGCTTTAGCAAACCTTTTTGCGGTAGACCAGTATGAAGTATGTGCAGCAAAAAACGTTCTTCTACTTTTTATATCTGATTTACTATATAAAAAGCCTGCTTCTGGTTGTATTTCCATATCTAATTTATCTTTTAAATCATTATATGAAATATTTCTTGTCGTAGGATATCCCAGAGGGTCATCCGCATAATTAACTGTCAGCCAGAACATATCATTTTCAAGAATATATTTATAAAGAAGTTTGTTATAATACGTAAGAGGATAATTAGAATTTGAAACATCAGAATAGAAAAGAACAAGAGGACTTGCAAAATTTATAATACCTTTTAGAACTCCATCAGGAACACAATAATTACAAGTAAATTCATCTAAATTTAAATATATCTTTTCTGAATTTCCGGTGTCAAAATTTGGAATAAGCCTTCCGTCAGCACTATAAACAGTTAACCCTGATTCAATTAATGCATCAATACACGTTTTTTTTGATTTGTTTTCAGATACAAACTTTTTAAAACTATCAGAAACCTGTGTTCTATTAAAATAATCCACAGTATCAATATCCGGCAGCTTGTTAAACATATATTCATACGAAACAAAAGCTCCGGCACTATAGCCTAATAAAACAATTTTTTTATTGTTTTTATAATTTTCCATAACCTGGGCATGTAAATCTTCAATAACAGGATGCATATTACGATAATGTGAAACCCATATTGCATCATGCAAATAATGTCCGATTAAAGTACGTACTGTCTGTGCAATTTTCGGACTAAAAACTTTTGTTAATTTTAAATCATAATTTAAAGTTTCTATTTCCTCCCTGCTTTTATCGCCCCAGAAAAAAGCTTCAGGGGTTTCAGATATTTTATATTTTCCGTCTTCAAGAAAATTTTCTTTCACAAAAATTGAAGAATTAAATGCTTTTAACAAATGAGGATGCATTTTATACATACCCTCAAAAAACCAATTTTTCATTTTTGGATCATTATTGTTAGACCCGTTAATATATATAAATTGAATTTCATCAACCGCAAAAACCGGTTTTGAAAAAAGAGAGAATATAAAAAACATAATCAGCAGTAATTTCTTCATGTAACAATTTTACTATAATAAAACTAATAACACAGATTAAAATCGGTAATGTAACAATTTCATTGAATAATAAATTTATAGTATGATTATAAATAATAATATGAAATAGGAATATAAAAATGCAAATACTATACGGATTTATCGGAATTATAGCAATGCTCTTAATTGCTTTTTTGATGTCAAATAACAGAAAAAAAATCAATTATAAAACAATATTAGTTGGTCTTTTACTCCAATTTCTATTAGCAGCCTTCATACTAAAATTTGAACCCGGTAAATTATTATTTGAGTATATAGGATTATTCGTTGAAAAAATATTAGAATTTGCAAACGAAGGAGCCGATTTCGTATTTGGACCATTATCAAACAGCCCTGATATAATGCAAAAATTGTTCGGAGATAAAGCATTTATGTTTGCAATTAAATTAATTCCGACATTAATCTTTATGATGATTTTAGTTAATATTTTATATTACTACGGAATAATGCAAAGAGTAGTAGCCTTTTTCGGAAGAATTGTAAATAAATTAATGGACGTATCAGGAGCAGAAGCTCTTTCAAATGTAGCAAGCTCTTTTGTCGGTCAAGTTGTTGCACAAATTATGATAAAACCTTACCTGCCGAATTTAACCAGATCAGAAATACTTGCATCTATGACAGGAAGTATGGCCTGTCTGTCTGGAGGTTTAATCGCAGTATATGCGGGGCTTGGAATTCCGGCTCAATATATGCTTGCCGCTTGTATTATGGCTGCCCCGGGTGCTCTTGTTGTCTCTAAAATAATTTATCCGGAGACTCTTGAACCTCAAACAAAAAAAGATTTTAAAATAAGAAGACGAAGAACGGATGTAAATGTTCTGGATGCCATTTCAAAAGGTGCTTCCGAAGGCATGAAAGTTGGTTTAAACGTTATTGCAATGCTTATTGCATTAATTGCCCTTATTGCTTTAATAGATTTCTTCCTAGGAAAAATAGGTTTTTATGCACATAATTATATGCATATAGATTTGTCCTTTATCGGTATCAACATTGAAGAATTGTCTATAAAAATGATATTTGGAAAAATCTTTTCAGTTTTTGCAATATTGATGGGTGTTCCTTTTGATGAAATTATGCCTGTAGGCTCTCTTTTAGGAACAAAATTTGTTTTAAACGAAGCAATTGCTTTTACAGATTTAGCGGCTTTAAAAAGTATATTATCTGAAAAAAGTTTTATCATTTCAACATTTGCACTATCAGGCTTTGCAAACTTTTCTTCTGTAGCAATACAAATATCAGGTATCGGAGAAATTGCACCTAACCAAAGGAAAAACCTTGCAAGAATGGGAATTAGAGCATTAATTGCAGGAACTCTAACCTCATATATCTCAGCATGTATGGCAGCTATACTTATATAAACTAGATTATAGCTCTAAATAGTTTTGGTTTTAACTGTGAGTTAACAGCTGATACTTGTTCTCCAATATTATTTAAATATTTATTTTGTACGAAAGTATGTGTTTTTAAAATATCAGGAGTTATTTCAGTATCTAAACCTGCTCTTTTATATTCATTATATTGATCCTCTGTAAAAGGTAGCGGCAAGCAGATCTTACATTCTTTTACAATATATCTGCTGTCTTGAGATTCATCAATATATGCTTTTGTATAATCTTTTGTTGCTGCTTGAATATGTTCATCAGTTTCATCGGCATACGGATAATAATAATATGTTTCATAATCTGTATATACGCCAAGAACAGGATCTTTATCTATAAGTCTTGAATTTGCTCCCCATAAACCTTTAAAAGAATGAGCTTTTATTGTGTTGTTATTGTAATAATTAAAGTTTTGTATTTGATTTATCCGCATAAAAACTCTTTATATCTCCATTTTTATCTTTGTAGTTATAAAAAGTTCTAAATAAAAATTTTGCTATTTCTTTAAGAAATTTTACTATTTATTTATAGCAAAATATATCTCTTTTAATCTTTTTTTGCTTATATGTGTGTATAATTGGGTTGTAGAGACATCACTGTGACCTAAAAGCTCTTGAACTACCCTTAAATCTGCACCATTTTCTAATAAATGAGTTGCAAAAGAATGCCTGATAGTATGTGGTGAAATGTCTTTATTTATATTTTTTCCAATTGAATTAATAAATAAATAGACATCCTGTCTTGTAAGTTTTTTACCATTTTCTTTGATAAAACAGTATTTTGAAGCTAAATTATATTTTTTTAAAATATAATCCCGTTCTTTTAAGTAATTTTTTATAGCAATACATGCCTGGTTTCCGATTGGAACAATGCGTTCCTTATCACCTTTTCCAAGACATCTTACATATTTTGCATTAAGGTCAATATTGTTAATTTTGATATTAGCCAGCTCTGAAACACGCAGACCTGCAGCATATAATAGTTCTAATATTGCTTTATCAAGAAGACTCATTTTTTCATCAAGGAGTTTCTTTATTTCAGTTATTGATAATACCATTGGAAGCCTTTTAGGAAGTTTAGGCTGTTCAATCGACAAAGCAGGATTATGCTCAATAACTTCAGAAATACAAAGCCATTTAAAAAACCCTTTAATTGAAGCAATTTCTCTTGCAATACTATATGGAGAAAATTTTTCATCATATAATTTTTTTATATACATATTAAGATGAAGTCGTTTTATCGTTGAAATTTCTTTTATTTCTGATTGCACTAAAAAATTATATAAAGAATACAAATCTCGCCTGTATGCCTCAAGAGTATTTTCGGAAAGACCTCTTTCTATTTCAAGATATTCTAAATATAAAGAAATATATTGAATAAACATAGAAAGATTTTAACATTTTTAACACAGTTTGTTAAATATATTTTTTAACATTCTTTATAACTGAATCAGTATTCTTTATAATACCTTCCACTTGCTCATTAAGAGCCTTTTCATCTTGTTGAGCATAAGTATTATCTACTTCTATGGAAGGAATATAACGCTCATCTTTTTTATCTCTGTTAAATAAGTTTAAAGCAGCAATTTCATCTGATTTTTCAGGTTTTAACGGCTGAGCATTGTAAGGGGTTTGTAATTTTGCAGCAGCAGCCGGTTGAGGAGATACAACATCTGATGACTGAATATTATTATTCTGTACACTTAAACGATTCAGTAGATTTGTTTCAGTGGTATCTGTTTCTGCACCAACTGTAGGATTATTATCTGAAGGTGAAGATAAATTATTTTTTTGTTTGTCGTCACTACTTAATTCAGGATTATTTTTTTCAAGATATGTTTTCGGTTTTCCAAATATTTTATGACATAAATTAGTAATCGGTTTTTGTATAAAAGGCTGAATTACCATCATTATTAATAAAAGTCTTCCAAAGCCGCCAGCAAAACCTTTTATTTTATTACCAATTTTACCGAGGGAACCTGTTGCTTTAAATGAATCTAATCCGGTATCAAGCAATCCTCCGAGTGCTTTTAACGGTTTTTCCCAGAATTTTAGCTTTGTTCCTTCTTTTTTAAGAGTTTTTGCTATATTTTTTGCCTCTTCGAGTGTTTTTCCTGCTAATTGAGCAACTTTATCTTTGGAAACTCCATTTAAAAGAAGTTTACGTTGAAGTTTTGCAACTTTTAATCCTTCTTTTGTTAAATTTTTATTTGCATTAGTATTTTTTACCAGCTCTTTCAAAGCTTCTCTGCCTTCAATAGTCATTCCTCTATATTTATTGCCGCCGGCTTTATATAGAGCATTTATACTTGGAGTGAAAAGTAACATACCAATATACTGTTCAGAGAGCACATGCATAAAGGTACTTAATTTTTCCCCTTCAGGAGCTTCTTTTGTCGCTTTTATTGTTTGAACTAATGCATTTGCAGTTAAAGCTAAACCTAAGAAACCACCGCCGGTTAATAAGTCTTTCATTTTTACCGCACTTTGGGCAAATATTTTACCAAGCCCGGTTTTACCAATTTTAAAATCAGCGGCTTTTAATTTATTTTTCATTGTTGATAAATTTACAGGTTCTTTAATTATACTACCTTTTTTAATATTATTAACACCATTATTAATCAAGTCATCTGTAGTTTTTAACAGTTCTTCCGCTGAAAATTTCTTTACCGTTGAAGATCCGGATAAAGAAGATAATACTTTCTTAACATTATCACTAAATTGAACATCTGCTCCTGCCGCAGTTTCTTTTGTAACTTTAGAAAAAACAGAAGCAATATCATCAGCAAGACTTTTTGTTGAAGTGCCGGGTTTATCAATGAATGTTGTTATTTTTTCTTGTAAAGATGTTATTAATTTTTTGTTGGTTTCACTTGCAGCAGGAGTCATGTCATCTAATGCAGCAAGAACAGATTTTAAATAATCATCTGTAACTACGGTTTTTAAAGGTCCGATATTTTCGAAAAATTTTAATGTCTCCGGTAAAAGAGAAACAAATCCCGGCTTAAAAACCGTAGAAAAAGAATAATCATATTTTAAATCAGTTAATTTTGAAGCCAGCTCTTGTGCATATTTATCCTTTAAGGAAGTAACTTTAGCAAAAGAACTTTTAGCATTTGCCTTATATTCAGATGTAAAATATTTTGTGAATCTATTTTCTTTCAAAAATTTTGAAATACTTTTTCCATTTTCTTCAGAAATAACATTATCTAAATGCAAAAAATGAGAAATTCTGTCTCCTAAATTTGCAAATTTATTAAAAATATTTTTATTATCAGAAGCACCGATTAATTTATCAATATAGCGGTTCAATAAAATAATTGGAGGAAGAAGTAAAACTGTTTTTTGCATAACATCAGGGTCTGAAGTAGCACCAGCTGCAATTTTAACCGCTGAATTACTTTCTATATTCGTCGTTACTGTTTCTTTTGATTTTACCAGTGTATTTTGTATATTTTCCTGATTTAAACCGGAATTTGAAACCGGATAACCGTTTGAAACATTTATACCTTGTACCATATTAACACCAAATTATTATATTATTATTAAAACAAATAAAAAATTTTATTGCTTATAATATTAATAATTTGATTATATATTAACAATTTTTAATATAAAGAAGGCGGGAAATATTACTTTCCCGCCTTCTTTTAAATTTACTTACTAACCGCTTGAGAACAGGTTAAATGTTCTTTCAACATTATTACTTATAACATCTTTGACTGTATCATATTCTTTTAAAATGACTTCATGTTGTGTTTCTAACTGTTTCAAATCCATTTCAAGCTGATTATCCTGGCGTGCGATTCTTGCGGTTTCATAATCATATTTTCCTTGAGCTTCAGCATCATCAGAAGTATCCAGGACATATTCCATCTCTGTATCTGATTGTAAATTAGATAAAGATATACCTTCTGTTGACTCTTTTGTATTGAATAAATATAAAACTCCGCTCATAATAGAATTTTGCAATATACCCTGTTCAGAAAGATATTTTGTACCGTCTAAAATATCATATTGTTTACTTCCGACAGTAGCCTTCCCGGTACTCTTGTTAATTGATAAAAGTGCGTTTCCATCAATATCTTTAGGAATTATCCATTCCCCATTTTCATCTTTAGTCAGATAAATTTGATTTTGTGCATTTGTAACAAGATATCCCATACTTGTCATATTATTATAGTTCAGATCTTCTTTTCTATATCCCTTATCTTCAGTAGAATCATCAACTTTTATAGTAAGTTTATAATTACTCATAGCTTTATTATAATCACTTGCCGCTTTTTCTGAATCCAAGGCCAATTGACTTTGACGCTGCGATATCATCATTTCTTGAAGTTCAATATCGCTGAGCCTTGATGTCAACATTAGAAGTCTGCCTTGTGAAGAAGATAAACCCATTTGCTTTTCTCCCATTTATAGTACTTTTACTATATTAATCGGCATTTTTATAAAAAACTTTAAGACTTGTACTAAAAAACTTCACAATTTGCAACATTATCTATTTTTAATATAATCTGCAATATCTATAACTTTATTAACTTCTTCGGGTATATAATACTCACATGATGACCACAATAATGTTTCAGGTAAATCAGAACAGTTCTGGTCATCAACAGCTTTTTTATTACAATATCCTTTAACCATATTGTTAGTACCGTCGATTTTAGGAGAAAAATATGCACAGGACTGACATATTTTAATTCTGAAGCCATGCTGTTCCAAAATGTCAGCAATGTTTTTAACTGCATCGCACATTCTTACATAACTTTGAGCAGTTTCTTGTTTTTTATTTTTATACCTGAAAACAGCTTTTTTAAACCCGTCTTCCGAAATTAAATCAATAGAACACGGAAAAACATTTCTACCATTCGTAACCTGAACTGGAACTGTAATTTTTTCAATATTATCTTTTTTACTCTTTTTCTGAATTTTAAATATCTTTTTGAAGAAAGACATTCCTGCAATAGCATCAGATAATGTATATATAGGACACAGTGCCAGATAAAATAAAGGTTCGACATACAATTCAGACTTATATACCGACACACCAAAAGCAACAGCAAGAACAACTGCAAGGAATACTGACCATGGAAAATCAAATAAGAAATAATAATTAAAAGAATATACTCCTACCAGAAGTAACATGGCTATTAAAATATAAGGGTTCGGTTTAAAAAGTGAAAATAAAAATTCGGTAAACTTTAAGTTAGAAAAAGCTTTTATATTAAAACAATGTATAAACAAAGACATTTTGAATGAAAAGGATGGACGTTTTACTTCATAGTCAATAGAAGATACATAAGTTTTAATATTTTGCACAAAACAAGGTGGATAATTAACTCTTGTTAAAAGGAAAGAATATTTAAGTTCTGAATTTGCATCTTTAAAATCTATACATTGCACCTTTTCAAGCACTTCATGCTTTATAGCAAGAACATCAGAGTCAATAGGAACAGCTAAACCAAGTTTTGCTCTTCCTTTTTTCATAATATTTGAATTATATTCATTAACGTTTGACCAGATTTTTTCGTATAAATCAGCATCTTCAAGATATACTTCCGTTGAGCCTACAACAACAGAATTTGACTGCAATGCTTCATTAACATTGAAAAGAAAATCATTTTTTACTATTCTATTGGCATTTAAAAATACATATCCGTCAACTTTTTTAAAAGACATTAAATTTTCAAGCAGCCAGGAAATAGCTTTATCTTTTCCTAAAGGAGTATCATCAGTCAGTCTCCATAATTTTGCCCCGCCGACAAATTCTAATTTATTTGAAGAATCATCAGTACAATTATCCAGAATTATATGAATTTGATAATTACCTTTAGGATAATCTTGCTTATTTAGTTGCTCCAACAAATTAACAATAGTTTTCTCATTGTTATGCGAATATATAATAACAATAAGATTCTTATATTCTCTTCTTTCCTCAGAGAGTTCTTTTTTCTTAAAATTAATAATGCTTGCTGCAACAATTATTGAAAAGTAAACAGTAAAAATTGCAATATATAAGAAAAAAATTATTAGTGT
Source organism: Candidatus Gastranaerophilales bacterium (assembly GCA_944325525.1). Classification (GTDB taxonomy): domain Bacteria; phylum Cyanobacteriota; class Vampirovibrionia; order Gastranaerophilales; family Gastranaerophilaceae; genus Avigastranaerophilus. The sequence continues at coordinate 3,891 of CALVAK010000024.1, read as the reverse complement.
AAAAATCCATAAATTATTAAGCATGCTCCCACCTCTTACATGATTTTATGAAAAAAAGAGATTTTTTTCCAGCAAAAGAAATTAAAATAAAATCAATATAATGTAAATTTTTATTAAATTTATATTTTAAATTATAAACTTTTTATCAAAAGTGAATTATTATAATTGTAACAAATCCCCAAATCTCCTCCCAAGATTATTAAGTATTAGCTGCGGTGCAGCTTTTTTTTTTGCTTAATTTTTTATATTCTAAATAATACTCAGAGTGGATTTTCAGTTATCTCATTATTTAAAAAGTTTACAGAAAAATAAAGACAAAAATAAAACAAATAAATATCATAAAGAGTTATCATAGTATAACTTGATAATAAAAAATTATGGTGTAATATGTATTTATCACAATTATATTTAAAGACAGATATAATATGTGCCTGTAGCTCAGCTGGATAGAGTGTTTGGCTACGAACCAAAAGGTCGGGGGTTCGAATCCCTCCAGGCACGTTTTAATAAAATCAAGGGTTTTGTAGTTTTTTCAAAACTCTTTTTTATTGTCAAAAATGCCGTTTGTGTAACTTTTGTGCAATCATTTATCATTTTAGATTCGCAAAACAAATCGTCTAACATAGTAGCTATGACTTAATCCGCTATTTTATGATATTTAAATATTTGTCTGTTGCTGTTGGAATACTGCAAGATAAAAATGTTTTATATTAAAATAGTATAGAGTTATATAATTATATAAGGATTACAAAGCAATGGAACTATATGAGGCAATATATAAAAGGCGAATAGTCCGTGATTTCAAAGATATACCTGTATTAGATGAAATTTTAGAAAAAATTATTTCAGCAGGAATGCAAGCTCCAACGCATGACCACTTAAGAAATTGGGAATTTGTAATTTTAAAAGACAAAAAAGATAAAGAAAATGTGCTTCAATTCATAAAAAAAGGTGTTGAGCCGCAACTCGAAATTTTAAAACGAACACTTAAAGAAGGAACAGCACAACAAAAAATGTATGCGGTTGCTATGCCAAGACAATATTCTATGCTATATAATGCTTCACACATTATTCTTCCATTTTTTAAATCTAATCATGGAGTAATGCATCCTTCATCAGTAAGTTCTCTTAACCCGTTATCTTCAATTTGGTGTGTAATTGAAAATATTTTTTTAGCGGCAACTGCCGAAAATCTTGCCTGTTCTATGAGAATTCCCGTTGGTGATGAAGGCTTAAATGTTGCAAAAGTTTTAGAAGTTCCTGATAATTATCTTCTTCCGTGTTACATAGGACTTGGTTACCCCGCTGATGAAAAACCAACTATTGAACAAGTCTTGTACAACGTAAAACAAAAGATACACAAAGGTAAATGGTAATATTTTTCATTCAATTTCATTATCAAAAATAAAGCACATCAGAAAAAATAACATAATATATATATAAACCTGCTAGAATTAAAATTATACCGCTTAATTTTATTAATAATTCCGAATATTTTGCAATGAAATTAAGATGCTTTAATGCAGATGTAAATAAAGCAAAGAAAATAATTATTACACATTGTCCTAGAGCGAATAAAAACAATAGTATAACAGAAAGAATTATACTCCTTGAAATTGCAGCAAAAGCCATTATACTTGCAAGCAGAGGGGAAGAACACGGACTTGCTGCAAGCGAAAACAACGCTCCAATTAAAAAAGGAAAAACAAACATGCTGCCTGTCTTATTTTGAGGCATTTTTTTGACTAATGCAGGAAAATGAATGTCAATAAATCCTATAAGGTTCAACCCTAAAATTGTAATTACAGAAGCAAAAATCAATAGCACAACAGGTGATGCTATCCCTGTAAAAGCTTTACCTGATAAAGCACAAATCGCACCGAGAATACTCAAAATAAAAGATAATCCGAGAGAAAAAGAAAACATTTGTATTAATAACTTTTTATTGCCTTCTTTTGAATAACCGCCGACATAGCCTATTATCAAAGGCAAAACACCAAGGCTGCAAGGAGATAATGAGGCTATAATTCCTGCAAAAAAAGCTACAATTAGTATTATCGGTATAAATAATTCATTCCCCGTAGAAGAAGAAATAATTGCCTGTATGTAATCAGTCATTAATTGCATCCTCTATATCTGAAGCTAATTCTTCTTTTGGAATATACCCTTCAAGTCTGCTAAGTTCATTATTGTCAGAATCCAGTATTATCATTGTAGGCACAAGTACTACATTATATTTTTTTACCAGGTTCTGTATCTTTTTATCTTTTTCAGTTGCATTAACCGAAATAAAATTAACTTTACCTGAATATTCTTTTTCTAATTCACTTATAATAGGCTTCATTTTTCTACAATCAACACACATTGCAGAAGAAAAAGTTATAAAGGTAGGCATATTCTTTGCTTCTGCTAAAGCAGATAAATCAGAAGAATTTTTATTTATCATAAAATATACCATAACAGGCAGAATCAGAATTAGTATTATTGTAATAATGTTTTTCATAAGTGTCTCCTTTTTTATAAACATTACACAATGTAAGTATAAACTAAATTCTCTATATAGGTATATTTATTATATAGAATTCTTTAATTATAAAACTTCTTCAGGAAGATATAGTTCAACTTCATCTAGTTTTTTTCTTAAATCTTTATAATTATAATAACCTGAAACTATATTTTGATATTCTCTAACAATAGAAATGACATCATCCGTAGTTAATCTTATCATCCTTCTGCCTTTTGAATTTTCTAATATTTTAGCCATAATATATTGTTCCTCCTGAAGAATATATCGCAAGGTTATAACATAACTTTAGATAATTAATACTAATAGTGTATTTTTAAACATTAAGATTATATACTACTGACTAATTCAACTAATGATATTTAAATGATAAAAGTTATTCATACTTGCAAAAAAGAGGATAAACTAATGAATAACACAATTATTAAGGCACCTTGCGTAAACCTGTCAAAACTTGACTCCATTTTTATCGAAATGACAGCCCAAAACTGCAATCTGAAATGCAGCTACTGCTATATTGATTTCAAAGATAAAAAAGTAAAAGATTTTATACCTTTAGAAAAAGTAAAACAAAATATTTCAATGATTAAAAATTCCTTTCAATACATACATCTTACCGGAGCAGAACCAATGCTGCACCCTGATTTTAACCACATTTTAAGATTCTGTTTAAAACATTCTTCCGTAGTAATCCACACAAACGCACTGAATATAAATGATAAAAAAGCTCGATTTTTAAGAAAAGTTGAAGAAGAAAATTCTTTTGAACACGAAATAATATTTATGATTAGTATTGACCACTACATAGAGAAAGAAAATGACTTATTGAGAGGAAGAGGCTCTTTCAGAAAAGCTGTTCATGCAATTCAAAGCTTAATAAAATACGACTTTAACCCAATATTATCAATAGTTAATCACAATAACATTCCAGAAAAAGAATTAAAAGAAAAATTTAAAGAACTATGTAATTCATTAAACTTTGAAACAACGGATATTAACTTTAAAATAATACCTTTAATAAAAAAAGAAATAAATTATGGAATACCCGATGACACGAACTATGAAAATCTGAATATAGAATGTGCAAATAGCAGAACACTTACCATAAACGGAATATTTACGTGTCCGCTATTGTCATCAGACAATCGTGGAAAATGCGGTTCTGACTTTAATGACTATTCCTGCAAAAGCTACCTTGAAACTCAGTATTGTCCACAATGTATAAAGCATAATAAATATATGTTTTCATTTGAAATTTAAAAAAATATTACAAAATATTAAGAAAAAAGTTTAAAAAAGTCATGAAATTAAAACAAAAAGTTTTCATGTATATAAAGGGGACAAACCGAGGACAAGAGAAATGGGTT
>CALVAK010000023.1 GCA_944325525.1 Candidatus Gastranaerophilales bacterium | reverse complement strand
TTCAGATAAATACGTAAAATTTGCAGGAAATTTTCAAGAATGGATTACAAATGAAGCCGATCCATATCATAATAAAGGTTATTATAATAATGCAATAGGGTTATCACTAGGCAAATATGCTTCTATACATAAGTTAGAAGATTCAGAACTTGAGTTATTAACAAAATACTTAGTTGATAATGGGTATGCTATTGTTGATGTGAATATAAATGAAAATCCAAAATATTCGGGACAGGATTTTTTTGAATTATTTGAAGTTTTTGATAGCATTTTGGATTTAAATACACCTTATAATAAAAAAGATTATACAGATACTTTTTTCCCATTGCAAGCTGTATATTATAATAATAATAGGTCAATTTTCGAAAATTTAATTACTCCCTTTTATAAATCCTTTGATTCTAATGGTATAAAAGAGGACCCAATAGTATTGGATATAGATGGCAATGGCATAAAAATAGCAGATAACGGTGTATATTTTGATTACGGCGGTGACGGATTCGCCGAAGCGACAGTCTGTAGGTTGGGTTTTAACCCAACATTAAAGGAATTAAACAAAGCGGCATGAGGTTGCAGGATATTGTAAGATATTAATGTGTAGTTACGTTTTATTGTAAATATCAGAAATATATGTAAAGAATGGTAAATGTTTTTTTGGTAGTCTGTAGGTTGGGTTTGACTGCTTTTTCCAAAATCTCTGATTTTGTGAAAAATGTCTGGCTTCCCATAACCCAACATTAAAGGAATTAAAACAAGCGGCATAATATTACAATATAATGTAAATATAAATAATTAAATTACATAATGTTGTAAATACTGAAATCAATATAAAGAATAGTAAATATTTAGAATAATAGTGTTGTACAAAGAGTAATTAATAGAATATAATATAGCAATTTACGCATATAATTGGAATTAAGAGAATTTTATGAGTGACGTGAATAACGAGAATATAGAAAATAAACAAGGAGAAAACCTAAATAAACCGGAAGGCAATAGAAACTGGTGGAGAAAATTGTTGGGTTTAAACAAAACCTACGGGCTATACAAATTAAATGTTGTAATAGTTATTTCAATTTTTATTTTTACTGTTTTTCAAAACATATATTATGCAAACGATGGTAAATTTGAATATTTAAAAGGTTCGTATGGTCGAACGGCAGTAGTTTTAAATGAAAATGAAATATTTTTACCATCGTATTATAAACAAGTTTTTAATTTAAAAACAGGATTGCATGACCAGATTCCACTTCCTGCACAAATTTATAATATAAAAGAACAAAAATTTAAATCTTTAAATATATTTATGAATATACACCGGTTTGGCCATCTTGCAGTTAAATTAAATGATAATGAGGTTTTAATATTTGGAGGGAAAACCAGACCAAAAGGCAAAGCAGCAAGAAGTTTAAGAGAAGCTGAAATTTATGATATAAAAAATAATACATTTAAACTCGTAGGAGATACTAATTATAAATATTATGAGTCTATTTATACCAATGTAGTAAAACTTAAAGATGGAAGAATATTTGTAAGTACTGCTGCAAGTAATTTTGAAATATATGATCCGAAAACAGAAAAGTTTTATAAAGCCTGAGAAGAAATAAAATATTATAAAAAAGATGTTTTTGATAGTGAGGGCAAAAAAGAAAAAATAAGAAATTCAAAAAATATATATAATTTAAAAGTGGCAATGACATTATTGCATGATGGAAGGGTATATATAGCTGGAGCTAATTACGATGGAGAACCTGGAAACGCAGAAATATATGACCCTGAGACAAATACATTTACGCAGGTAGCAGATCAACTATATCCAAGATTTTGTCGTTCAGCAGTTACACTTCCAGATGGAAGAGTTCTTTTAACGGGCGGTACAAATGTTTATTATAGTTATATCTTAATTGGAAAGAAGAGATTTAAACCATCTGAAGCAGGGGATGCAGAGATATATGACCCGAAAACAAATACTTATACCTCGGTGGGTTCTTTAAATGTAAAAAGGTGTTATCATTCGTCAATATTATTATCAAATGGTAAAGTCTTAATTGTTAACGGGGGAAAAGGACCCGGAGCAACAGATAGAGAAACACGAAAAGCTGAGTTGTTTGATCCAAAAACAAATAAATTTAAGCTTATATCTTCTACAAAATTAGAAAGATATGCTTTTAATATAGAAAAAATTTCGGATAATAAAGTATTCATTAACAGCTACAATGGCTGGGAAATTTATGAATATTGATTAATAACAAGGAGTTATCATGACAACAGCAGAATTAGAATACACTAATATTGCATCAGATATATATGCAATGTCATTATTTGCTAAAGCCTCGTATTGTAAAGTAAAGCCAACTGAAGATAATACAAACCCTCCTTCTGTCAATACAGAAGATGGTGCAAGAGATGCTTTAAATGCTTGGTATCCAAATTCTGGCTGGAAAGTTGTTGATGTAAACGGCGGTATAAACGGATTTCAAGCTGTTGCATTTGGTAAGGATAATGATAATGATGATATCTATGATGAAGTCATAATAGCTTATAGAGGTTTCAAATATGGAAATAAATAATATAAAACGGAGAAGGGGGGATTCGAACCCCCGGCAGAGTTGCCCCTGCACAAACGTTCCAGGTTTGCACCTTAAACCACTCGGACACCTCTCCATTTAGTTTTTATTGTTTACTTTCTTATATTATAAGAAGAATAATTGAATGTAAATAGATTTACATTCAATTAAACACAGAATCATATAAATAATAAATTTCCTTACAGTTTTAAAAAAGCTGAAATTAAAACAAAAATAAACTTTTGTTGTTTTAATTTGCAACATTAAGCCCATACTGTTCTTTTATCGCACAATCCTATTTTTTTAATTTTTTATTCTCTTTATAAATTCTGTCTATTTGTTTGATTATAACATAATAACTGTTCAGTTCAGCTTCACTTGCATTGTATATTACTTTTAATATACTATTCAGTTTTGTGCTGCTTTTAACAGAAAGATTACAATCAAAATCTTTTAACTCTACATTTAGAATTTCAAGTATTTTAATGAAATTCTCAAACATAGGATAATGAACTCCTGTTTCTATTTTAGAAATTTGTTTTTCAGTTAATCCTACTTTTTCGGCCAAACCGCTTTGAGTTAATCCCCTTAACATTCTAAATTTTTTAATTTGTCTTCCAATATCTTTTTTTGTCTTTTTCATCTTTCTCTAATCCCAAACAACCTATAGTTTCTTACGTACTATTATTATACATTATATACTTAATTAAAACACTTTCAAACGCAAATTTGTGTTTTTTCATATTCTACTTCAAACTGCCAAACTACATAATCGTGCAAGTTTGAGCATATTTTATATTATTAAAATTATATATTCACCGGCATTTTTATGTATAATATTTTTATGTGTAAAAAGATTCTATTTGTTTTTTTATCTTTTCTTCTTATAGTTCTTTACCTACTTTATGATAAGGAAACTTACCACAAAGTATTAGACATTTCATCTCCTGTCGATGTTTTTGTTGATGTGAACAAGAACTTTATTTTAGATGAGAAAACCCCTGTTCATATATCTGAAATATACTATATAAATGCATATCAGAACTATGATAAAAGTGTATTTCAAAAATTGACTTTTGAACAAAAATTTTTTCTTGAATATCAAGCTAGAAATTATTCATTTCAATTATTAAAAAATAAATTCATTAAACTAAAAAATGATGACTTGATTGTTGACAAAAAAAGCTATAAATCACTCCTTTTAAATTCCGGTTTGTTTTTTGATAATACAAAAGAAACTCAAGAGAAAGTTATTAATTACATTTCAAAAATCAATATTGATGATTATTACATATACAACATAAAAAGCAAAAAATATCATAAATTAAATTGTCCGAAAGGAATAAAGAGCAAAAAGTATCTAATTCTGCACAAAAGCAACTTAAAAAAATACACTTCAAAATGTAAATATTGCCTTCCCGAAGAGAATTTGACAGAGAAATATCCTCCAGAACAACTTTCTTATAACAATAAATCATTAATAAAGAAAACAATTGATAATAAATATGAAAATAGAATACTAAAGAATTCAGATATTGTAACAAATAAAGGTTTTTTAAAAGTTTTATTTATAGAATTAAATTCCACATTAAAACCCGACAGCCGCTGTAACACTGAAGCGTGCAAAGAGTTGCTGGGACAAATCAATAACACCAAAGACACAATTGATTTTGCTATATACGGATTTGATAACCAGCCTGAAATATTCAAAGCACTTATTAATGCAAAAAAAAGAGGTGTAAAAATCAGATGGATTTCAAATTATGAAAATTCATCAAAAAAATATTATCCTGACATTGAAAAATTAAAATTAAATTTTACAGATTATAAAACTAATAACATACCAGATAAAAAAAATAGCTCTGGTATTATGCATAACAAATTTTTTATTTTTGACAATGAAATTGTATACACAGGTTCTAGCAATATAACAAGTACAGACTTATCAGGATTTAATGCAAACTATGTAATTATTATTAAATCAAAAGAGGCTGCAGGTATTTTTCTTGAAGAATTTAATCAAATGTATAGCGGTAATTTTGGTGTAAATAAAAGAATCGTAAGTAAAAACATTTTAAATCTCAATAAAAACACAAAAATAACGATTTTATTTTCTCCTAAAGATTTAATTATTGACAATTACATAATTAAAATAATAAATAAATCGGAAAAATACATCTATATACCTGTCTTTTTTATTACACACAAAGGAATATTAAATTCATTAATTAATGCAAAAGAAAGAGGAGTTGATGTAAAAGTAATTAATGATGCAACAAATGCACATTCAAAATATACCATACACAAAAAATTAAGAAATGCAGGTATAAAAGTTAAAACAGAAAATTATGCAGGAAAAATGCACATGAAAGCTATTTTTACAGATGACAAATATTCAATTATCGGTTCAATGAACCTCACCTTAAGCGGCAACAAAAAAAATGACGAAAATGTAATCATAATTGAAAATGAAGAAATTACAAAACAATTGAAAAAAACATTCCTTTATCTATGGAATAAAATTCCGGATAAATATGAAAAAAGAGATCCGCACGCAGAATCTATAGAATCAATAGGGTCTTGTTTTGACGGTATAGATAACGACTTTGATGATAAAATAGATGAAAAAGATGAAGGTTGTTTCACCCCTTGATTATTTACTATACCGTTTCTTTAAGATACTTTTTATAATTCTTTTTCTTTGGTTTTTTCTTTGTATTTTTCTTTCCGAATTTTTCGGGATTTTTCAACACTGTCTTTTTAAATGTTATATCTGAATCTTTTGTTCCAACAATCATAGAAAAAATCAACATAGTATTATGTCTTAATGCATCATACCCGAATGTTACTCTCGCATAATCAGGTCCTATACCAATAAGTATTCTGTTTTCTTGAAATAATTCATCATCATGATAATCTCTATTCATAGCAATAGAAGCCATGTACCCTAGCGACAAATACTTACAAACCCTCAAACTTTCAATTAATATTACATTAGAACGCCCATAACGATACCTGTCAAAGTAAAAAGGAGATTCACCCGCCTGTGCAGTCTGGAAATATATTAAAGATTGATTCCATGGTCCGACTTTTGTACTAACAGCCGGTCCAACCCTCAATAATCCTTGTACATCTCCTGTTGTATACACTCCGGCAAGAGTTTGAGCTACAAGTCCGAAATTAAACCCTATATTACCTTCTTCATTATTATAATTGTATATAGGCTTAAAAGTTTGTGTCATCCATCTAAAACGGCCTTCGGCATCTTTAAAATCAACATTTCCGCCTAAATTATCAACAAAAACACCTGCCGTATACATTTGAGAAAAATTCAATTTTAAATCTTTTACATTGTCATTTCTTGAATATGATAACTGTGCTGAATATTTAGGTCTTCTAAAACCTAAGAACCATTCGTTTTGGTTTGTTAACCTTGAATAATTCAATAATAACCCGGGAGCAAGCTTATGCCGTCCTCTTAATAATAATTCATCTCTAGAAGTACCATAAGCAAGTTCTGTCATATTATACTGGTTTCTAAACCTTGCAATACCGCCTATACCGAGTTTGTCTTTACTATACGTTAATATCGGTGAAAGTTTTAATGTTGCACCACCAGGTACATTTAATACGACAGCCGGACCTATATGTGCACCTAACATATTTTGTGAACCGATTTCCGGTAAGTTAGTTTCAATATTTGTATTTTGCTTATTCGTTACAATTCTTGCTGATGGAATGGCACCTATTTTTAATCTTTTTAAATATAAATCTGCATTTTCTATTGTTATTACTTCATGATCTTTTTTTGAATCTATATATATAGTTTTTGCTTTTAACGAATATACTCCTGAACGATCCTTTAAATTAGGAGAAAATCTTTTTGCAAAAATTCCACCCTGATCAACATAAGAAGCAAATGAATTTGCCCTGAATGCAATTATTTCATTCTTTAAGATTTTCGCAACACCATCATACTCTTCAATCCTATCGGAATATACAAAAGCTTCTTTCGCAGTCAATTTTATATCTTCTGTCGATGTTACAGGATTTTCTATCCAGCCCTCAGGCATACTTAAATCTATTTTTACAAAATCACCTTCTGTTACTGTTCCTGCAGAACTAAGCACTACATTTTCATTCGCTTTTATTACATTTCTGTCATAATTAAATATAATCTTATTAGCTGATAAAGTTGTATCTTCTTTTGTAAAAACAACTTTTGCATTGCCTATTGCTTCAACTTCATATCTGTCCGGGTAATATTCCATATAATCGGCTGTAAGTTCTATTTTTGGATCTGGCTGAGGTGTTTCTTTCTTTTTCTTTGATTTAAAAAACGGAAGTTTATCTCTTAACGAAAACTTTTTCTCTTCTTTATCTTCTAAGTCTTTAACATTCTTCGGTCTGACAAAAACCGCTTTTTTTTCTTCATCAGTGTTTTCCTTCAATTTTTGAAGATTATTATCTTCTTCAACATCTTCAACGACTTTATCTTCATTTTTATTTTCTCTTCTTATGTTAAATATTTTCTTTATAGGATTACTTTTTTCTGATTCTTTCTCAAATGTTTTATCCTCACTTCTGATATCGTTAATTTCTATTTCTTTTTCTCTCTTAATTTTTTTATCTTTTGATTTTTCTTTTTTATTTTTGAAAATATCCATAAGAGTATCATCTTCTTTATTAACAAAATCCTCCTGCACATGTGCAGGATTTAAAGAAGAATAAAAAGGATCCATTCCAAGTTCCGGATAGAAGTCAATAGCATAAGCTGCATTTGAGCTTATTATAATTAACATTAAAATTAAAATAATATTTTTAGTTTTCACTTCTTAATCCTTATAAGAAATTGTTTGGGTTTTGATGCTTACCATTAATACGAACTTCAAAATGTAAATGAGGGCCGGTAGCATAACCTGTTGCTCCGACTAAACCTATAACCTGACCTCTTACAACATTATCTCCCACAGCAACTTTTTGTTTAGACATATGAGCATATAATGTAGTTGTAGGCTTACCTGTGCAAGATCCATGGTCAATGATGACAACTCTGCCATAGCCTCCGTACCAGCCCGAATATATAACTTTACCTGAATTTGATGCCTTTATTGGAGTACCGTACGGAACAGCATAATCAATACCGGTATGGAAAATTCTTGTTTTAAATATAGGATGAACTCTCCACCCGTATGGCGAACTTATTCTTGCCCCCTGAACAGGGAGTAAGAAACCTGTACCAACTACAACACCGCTGTCTTTTGTTGATTTTGAAATTATAGAAGTTAAGTTATCTGATAATCTTTTTAATTCTCTTTCAGAACGTTCATATGCCCGCTTATCTTTTTGAATTTTTTCTATCATAGATTTATTTTGTTTAATAGTTTTTTGAATATTAGAATTTTCACGGTTCATATCCTTAATAATTCCTGAAAGCTGTCTTCGTTCTTTTTCAAGCCGCTGTTTTAAAAGAGCAATTCTTCTTGCTTCCGCACGCAGATTACTTATTTTTTTCTTATCCGATTGAATTATTAAATTCTGGTAATATATTCTGTCTAAAAACTCACTAATGCTTGAAGTTGAAAGAAGTAAATCAAGAATAAGAGTATTTTTATTTTTATAAATACATCTTAATCTTTCTGCCGATGCTTTATTTCTTGTATTATACTCAGCTAAATACTGATTTAATTCTTTTTGTAGAACATTAATAGTTGATTGTTTTTGTGAAAACTGATTTTTTGAACGTTCAAGTGCACGCTGGTTTCTTTCCAGTTTTTGCTGATTTCTGCTTAGTTTATTTGTTTCTTTTCGCTCCAGACGGGAAAGCAAAGAAATTTTCTTTCTTATTTGAAGCCTTTTTTGCTCGACCTGTCTTGCTTTTTGCTCATTGTCTGCATAACAATAACTTCCTGCACTAACAAAGAGGAATACAAAGCAAAATAACATGGTGAGTATTTTTTTTAATGACATTTCACTAACCGTATTTTATCCGATTACCATAAAGAGCATTGAACCGAATGTCCATAATAAAAAACAAAATATTATTGCTGATATTATTATTTTTCTTTTTTCTCTAAAAAATTCCATACTGTATCCCCAATATACATATCACTAATATAATTTTACTCTAAAAATGTCAGTAAACAAATATATTATTACTTTTTAACAATTTTTCTATAAATTTCTTTATCAGTAATTATAATATCACAACTAATATCATATTTTTCAGGGAATATAGAATCATATAACAAAGGGGAAAAAACAAGAGTTATTTTAACGGGATTATGTTTTAGTTTTGAAAGAAATCTGTCATAAAATCCTTTGCCATAACCTATTCTATACCCATTTTTGTCAGCTGCAAGACAGGGAATAATAATCATATCAATAAGACTTATATCTTCAAGCGGCTTTAATGTTGATTCAAATATATTATACTTATTTTTGTAGAGTTTTTCTTCATCATAAGGGCAAATTTTTAAATCTGTTTTTTCAATTTTTGGAATAAACCAATTTTTCGTTTTATCATTAAAGAATTCTACTGTCCTTGCTTCATCTCCAAAAGAATAATATGTCATAATATTTAAAGCTTTTTTATACTCTTCAAGAGAGAATAAATTCTTTTGTATTTTTTTACTCAAATCCTGAATATTTAATGTCTGCCGGAGTTTTTTTGCATAAATTCTTATTTCATTTTTCATAAAATAATTAGAACACAAAAAGGGACTATTTATAAGTCCCTTTTTGAAAAAATTAAATAAATTTTTATTTAATATTTGAGAATGTCCAAGCATCAGAAGCAGGAGTAGTAGCTGCCTGATATTCCTGATTTGATACTCCGCCTTCATCACTACCGTGAGCAATCGGTTTATATAGTCTGTTATAATATTCAATAACCATTCTGTCTGAATTAAAGTAAGCTTCAGCTGTTCTGATAGCTTGTCTCATCATTGTTGCCCACTTAGTTTTATCATTGTAGTATGTCGGTATTATTTGATTTTCAATAATATCCATCATACATTCATAATCTTTTTTGTGTCTTTCTTCCCAAGGAATATTATCATCAAGTCCGGGATATTCAATAGTATACCCGTTAATTCCGGGGAATGTACCTTCAACTGTCCAGCCGTCATATGTTGACAAGTGTAAAGCACCGTTAGCATTTGCTGACATACCGGAAGTACCTGAAGCTTCAAAAGGTCTTAAAGGTGTATTTAACCAGATATCAGAAGCTCTTTTTAACTTACCGCTTAAATCGAGCTCATAACCGGTCAGTACGACAACATTCTTCATTGTATAAGAACTTCTTAATATTTTATTAAACATTTCTTTGCCAATAACATCATCAGGATGGAACTTACCTGCAAATATCAACTGTACTTTATTTTCATTTAACAGTTTAAGTATTCTGTTTTCATCCATAAATATCAACCAGGCACGTTTATAATCTGCGAATCTTCTTGCCCATGTAATTGTTAATACATTAGGATCTAATCTTTTACCAACTGTATTTGCAATATAATCAAATACTTCTTTCTTCATATCTATTTTCGAAGCAAGCAATGCTTCAAGGTTATCAGTTTTCATTCTGTCATCCTGCCAGTAATGAAGATTTACTGCATTCGTAATTGCACGAATAGGACATCTTCCTTCAACCCACTTCCACATTTTATTTGCAACTAACCCGTGAAGTTGAGAAACAGCATTTGCAAGTCTTGACATTCTTAATGCTGCAACCGTAAGAGAGAACTGTTCTCCTCCTAATTCAATTGCTTTTTCTCTTGAACACCCTGAGAAGAAACCGCCTTTTAACAAATTATCAACCCAGTGAACTTCATTTCCTGCAGCAACCGGAGTATGAGTTGTAAATACAACTTTTTCTTTTACTTTTGCTAAATCGCCGTTATATTGACGTAATAATTCAAAAGCAGCAGGAAGGGCATGCCCTTCATTTAAATGTACACAATCAAAGTTGTATCCAATTTTTTGTAAAAATCTTATACCGGCAATTCCAAGTACTGTTTCTTGTGCAATTCTTATTTTTTCATTTCCATCATAAAGCTTATGAGAAATAGATCTTGCCCATTCTGAGTTTTCTTCAATATCTGTAGTTAAGAAATAAACAGGACAAGATTCAAAGATGCCGGGTTCAAGCTTATATGCTTTTACTTTTACATTTTCACCATATACTTCAACATCAACAGATTCTTCCATTTCTGTTAAAAAGTCATAATGTTTTCTGATATATGCAACTTCTACATTGCCGTCATGACTAATTCTCTGGTTGTAATAACCGTATGACCATAACATTGTTACACCTACCATTGGCAATTGTAAGTATCCTGCAGACAACATATGTGAACCTGCAAGAAATCCCAACCCGCCAGAATAAGTTGCTATTGACTGGTCAATACCTATTTCCATACAAAAATATGCTACATTTGGTAGTGCCATTTATTCTCCTTTATCTTCTCTGAACAATTTTTACTAACTAGTATCTTATATCAACAAGATAACAAAAAAGCAACTTCTTCTCCACAAAATTTTTACATATTATTTCTCAAATGTATCAAAATGTTACTATTTACTATTAATAAGATTTTTACTTTATAAAACTTTTACCGGAATTATAAACAGTTGTTCTAATTATTTTATAAATTACATGCCTGTTTTTTTATTGTATAATTTAGAAAAATTAAAGAACAGATATGAATGCCAGTAATTTAAAAGAACTAAAAAATAAAATAGAAAAAGCAACTAGTATTATTATATTTTCCCATGTTAATCCGGATGGCGACACACTGGGTTCAAATCTTGCACTTAAATTAATGATAAAAAAACACTTTAACAAAGATGCGGATTCTGTTTTCGTAGGCAGGCTTCCTAACATATATTCTTTTTTACCTGAATTTGGTAAATTTATAAACATTAATGATATTGATAAAAATAAAAAATATGACCTTGCTATTGCTGTGGATGTTGCCTCTAAAGATAGGATGGTCACAGGAGTTTCAGTATATGAAAGTGCTAAAGACACCGTAAATATTGACCATCACAAAACAAATATAGGATATGGGAAATTAAATATAATAGACAGTAATGAAGCATGTGTCGGTAGTATATTATATAAAATTTTTAAAGAATGGAATTTGGAAATTACAAAAGATGTTGCAAGGTGTATTTATACATCCCTCCTAACTGATACAGGAGGCTTTAAATACGAAAATACAACTCCTGAAACATTTATGCTGGCTGCTGATTTGGTTCGCTTAGGTGTATCTCCGACTTATGAATTCAGAGCTTGTTATGAAACAAAACCGCAGTCTATGATTCAATTTCAAGCCTATATTGTAACCAACACCGTATTTTATAATGACGGTAAAATAGCTTTTGCGAAAATAACAAGAAGTGACATGAGTAAATATAATGCTACGGATGATTTTACAGAAGGGATTGTTGAAACCTTAAGGACTTCAAAAAATGTTGAAATTGCAGCAATACTGAAAGAAACAAAAGAAGGTTATACAAAAGTAAGTTTAAGAAGTAAAACAAAAAATTTAATTCCGATTGTTATAGATTTTGGCGGCGGCGGGCATGACTTTGCCGCAGGTTGTACTATAAAAAAACCTATAGCAATTGCCTTCGACAAACTTTTAAAACGTGTTCAGGAAGAAATAGATTAAAAATGAGAAAATATATTGAATCTCTGATAAAAAAAATATTAGATCAGGATTTTTGCGGTGTTGCTGCGGAAATGGCTTTTTGGTTTATTCTTGGCTTATTTCCGTTTTTATTGTTTTTGACTTCGCTTTTTGCCTGGCTCGGCAAGAAAACTTTAATAACACCGATTATAAACTTTATTACTAATATTGCTCCTAAAGATGTTGCTTCATTAATTTTAAACACTTTAAACGAAGCAATGATTTTCAAACAGGGTAAATTAATAGCTATTTTCGGTTTAATTATCACTATTGCACTTGCAGCTAACGCTATAGCTGTTATTATAAAAGGGTTAAACCGTGCTTATGCTATTGAAGAAAACCGTAATTTTATATATACAAGAACACTTTCTGTTTTAATGGTATTTATAAATTCACTTGTTTTATTTTTAACGGTTAACTTTATAGTTCTCGGAAAAGTTATATTAAGTTTTCTTATAAGCTATACAGCACTTTCTAAAATGTCTATAGATATTATTTCTATAATAAGATGGCCTGTTTCTTATCTGGCACTTGCCTTTTGTGCTATAGGAAATTATTATATTCTTCCTGCAATAGAAGGAAATGAAAAAATAAAACTGAAAAGCGTTTTACCGGGTACTTTCTTTTTCTGTTTGTTCTGGATGCTCGGTTCATGGTGTTTTTCTATTTATTTAAGCAATTTAAATGCCTACAATAAAGTATACGGAACAATAGGAGCATTCGCTATTTTAATGGTCTGGCTTTACTATACTTCTTTAATTCTTCTTGTCGGAGGCGAAATAAATTCGAGATTTTATAAAAGATTAATGGATAAAAAATCCGAAAAAATTTAATATTTTTATAAATAAATTGATTTTTTTTTATTAAAATATGATAATCTAAAATAAAAGTATAGGAGGGACATACCATTAATATAAGATACTTAATATGCTCTTTAATAGTTTCAAGCTTTTTATGTTCTACTGTATTTGCAATGTCCCCCGAAGCTAATCAATACTACAGAAGTGCTTGTAAACTAAGTGATAAAGGCAGCTATACAGAAGCGGTTAATGAACTAAATAAAGCTATTCAGCTGTCACCAGATGATGCACTGTTATATACAAAACTTGCCGGCGTGTATTCAGAACTCGGTCAATGGGATAATTCTGTTGATGCTTATAAAAAAGCTTTAAAACTAAATCCGAATGATGCTTTTATTTATATAAGTCTTGGTCATATTTTTGAGCAGCAGAAAGAGTATAACAAAGCTTATGAAGCGTATAATCAGGCTCTAAAAATGTTCCCCGAATACAAATATAATTATTTAAATCTTGCCAGCGTTAAAGCTTTTTTAAATGAAGACGAAGAAGCTATTAAATATTATCAGATGTTTTTATCTTATTATCCCGATGCAATTGATGCGAGAGAAAATATGGCTTCTTTGTATTTAAGAATGAATAAGCCTAAAAATGCGGTAGAAATTTATAATGAAATTTATTTAACCGACCCTGACTCTTTTGAAGAATATTCTAATTACGGACTAGCCTTATACAGAGTATCAGATTATAAAAATGCCGAAGATATATTGTTAAAAGCAATTGCAAAAGATAAAAATGATTACGTAGCAATGGCGAATCTTGCATACGTTTATATGGCTCAGAATAAAGATAAGGAAGCTATAGGCGAATTTTCAAAAGTTCTTGCATTACAGCCTGATATGAATTCAATCCGCTTTGACTATGCTAATTTGCTTGCGGATAACAATAATATTGATGAAGCTTTAGTACAATATAATGAATATATTAAAACATGTAATGATAACGAAGTTGCTTTTTTAAATGCAGGCATATTATATTCAAGAAGAGGCGAATATAATAATGCAATAAACATACTTGAAAAAGGTAAATCAGTTGCACCTAAAAATGTTGAAATACAAAAAGAACTTGCAAAAGCGTATCATCTTAACAAGCAGTATGATTCAGCAATTCCTGTTTATGATTCTTTGCTTTCGATAGAGCCGGATAACACCGATATTAAACTAAACAAAGCTGTTGCATGCCATGCCGGAAATAAATATCCAGAAGCAATTGAAATATATAAATCAATTTTACAAAAAGAACCTGATAATAAAAAAGCTTCTGAGTACCTTCTAAAAGCTTATATTGCACAAGGTGATTATTTATATAATTCTTCTGATTACAAAAGAGCAGTTGCCAGCTATGAAGAAGCACTAAAAATGGATTCGTATAATCCTGTTCTTTACATAAATATTGCTAATGCATATGAAAAGATAGGTTCTAAATCAAAAGTAATTGAATATTATGAAAAAGCAATGGAGATAGCACCTGAAGACAGCAATGTTTTATCTTCTTATGCAAAAGTACTCACAAAATATGATAAAACTGAAGATGCAAAACTAGTATATGAAAAAGCAATGTCTTCTCCTACCGTATCTGTTGAAGACAAGTTTGACTATTATGTAAACCTCGGAGATACCTACTATAAAAATAAAGACTATAACAACGCTATTGAAAACTATAATAAAGCTGTAATTTTAAATGGAAATAGTGAGTATCTTTATATAAAAACAGGAAATACATATAAAGCACTTTCAGAATTAGAAAAGGCTGTTGAAGAATATAAAAAATCAATAAAAATCAATCCGTCAAATCCTGATCCGTTTTTTAATATAGGACTTTGTCTCGCAGAATTAAATAATCTTAGTCAGGCTAAAGAAAACTTTTTTAAAGTCATAGAATTAAAACCCGATTATGCCTATGCATATTATGCTCTGGGTTTAGCTTTTGAAAAAGAAAACAATATAGAACAAAGTATTGAATACTATAAGAATTTTGTTAAATACACACAGGACAAAAATCTGAGAAATAATGTTCAGAATAAAATTGACAACCTGATAAAAAAACTACCTGAAAAAACACATACGGATGCAGCTAACACACCGACTACCGAAGAATGAAAAAATTATTAATAATATTTCTTATTTTACCTTTAATATTTTTCTGCGGGTTTAGAAAAAAGGAAAAACCATATGTAATCCTTTCTGCCGGAAAAATAACAAAAGAAAAGCTTAAAAGAGTAGAACGCAGTTTTAATGCAGGACAAAGAATATATTATACAATGATTGTCCCTGAAGGTTTTAAATACTCTGGTATAAGAATGCAAATTTCTTCAAAAGATGAAAAAACTTCAAACTGGGGATACACTATCAGACAGACAAATGATTTTTACGTAAATTTGTCAGACAATGTATACAGTAATTATTTTGTTTTACAAAGACCCGGATATTATATAATTCAATTTTTTTATATTAACAATAAAAGATATCCGTTTATACATAAAGAATTTATGGTTTATTAAAGAATGTTTAAATATATAAAATTTTTTATACAAAAGCTTCAATCATCAAAGTATGTACGAAAAGGGAAATGTTTAAAGTGCGGTAATTGCTGCAGAAATATTCTTCTTTATATTGAAGATGAACCTATAAAAACAGAAGAACAATTTGAAAAAGTAAAACAATGGGATAAACATTTTTACAATTTCTACATTTCCGGAGAAAGTGAAACAGGAGCTTTATTATTTACCTGTAAAGAATTAGATGAAAAGAACAGGTGTAAAGTATATTTTTTTAGAGGATTAGGATGCAGAAACTACCCGAAAACAGATAAAAATTTTCTGATAAACGGAGGAAAGCCTCTTGACGGATGCGGATATTTCTTTGAAGCAGACAAAAAATTTCAATCCTACCTTGAATAAAAAATGATAAATAATCAAAAAATTATTATGATATTACCGGTTCAGGTTCAAGTATTTTCTGGTTTTTTGTTAATTCCTTAAATAATTCTATACCACCCATAAGTGAGTATACATTATCAAATCCATGCTGAATTAATATTCTTGAGGCGACATAACTTGTATGTCCGGTATTGCAGAATAAAATTATTTTTTTGTTCTTTGGAATTTCATTTAGACGAAATCTTATTTCAGAAATCGGAATATTAACAGAGTTTTCAATTGTTTTAGCTAAATAGGCAGCTTTATCTCTTACATCAATTAAATAGCTACCTTCTATATCTTCAATAAATGCCGGTTTAAATAATCCATTCATTATATTTTCAGCTGCTTCAACACCAATAAACCCGCCTCCGATTATGACTGCATTTTTTATATTTTTATTCTTTATATCGT
>CALVAK010000022.1 GCA_944325525.1 Candidatus Gastranaerophilales bacterium | reverse complement strand
GTTGTTTCAAACAAATTTGATACAGCAGTAAAAGAACTTTGCAAAAACTATTTTGACGGACTCATCATAGTCGCAATTGTACTTTAATGTCCAGGTGTATTATCACAGACAGTTCGATTATTTTTGCAAGATATAGACGTTTAGGGCGATTGAGCGGTCGGAAATTTTAAGATGCTAAAAATCAAACTGGACGAAAACGGACTATTTTCGGACTTTAACAGGCAGTTTGATTATTGCCTTGAAAACCTTGCCGCATAATTATTTAACAGTAGTTTGATTTTTAACAGTCAGTTTGATTATTTTTCGACAGTTTGATTTTTTTTACTTGGGGAAATTCCCCCAAAAAGTACGGGGAATTTTCCCCGATAATTTTTAGATACGAAACAGACACAATGCTCGGAAGTGATGTTCCATAAATTTGTATTCCGATTTATTGTGTGTGTAAGATGGAAAATGAAAAATATATAGATATTAATATAGTTGCAAGGGCGAAGGGATTAAAGAGTAATCGTTCAATTCGTATAGAGATAAATAAACCTTGTAGCAAATATATAGCAAGAGAAGTAAGTGTAAATGGTGGTAAATCCTATGAGATACTTTATTCTACACTTGAACCTGAAGTACAAGATATTATTGATGATGAAGAAATGAGTTGTACATCACTAGTTCCAATTCAAAATAATTTTAAATCAAACTTTGTATCTGAAAGTGCTAGACTTACTGCTTTGGCAAGAGTTGATATTGTAATTGCTTTAAACAATATTAGAAAAAAATACAAGACTAAAAAAGAAGCTGATTCTACTTTCATTGAATTATATAATTCTGGAATGTTATTACCACAAGTGTATAAATTTATAGGTGGTATATCAATTGGAACTTTGCATCGATGGGTTAAAAGTTATGAGGATTATGGAAATTATAATTGTCTGTTACCTCAATACAAATATAGTAAACAAGTTGAATATAATACTGTACTAAATAGTGAGATGAAACAGATATTTTTAAAATACTTACTTCATCCGAATAAATTTAATATTGGTACCAACTTTTCTGTTTTCAAAATATGTAAAAGGAAGAGCAAACAAATGTTTAAAAAGTTTTGAGCCTAATTTTGCATCAATCTTACTTTGGTCTTTACAGCATATAAATCAGCAAGCATTGGAGAATGATGATAAACTTCTTTTTGTGTGATATTGTGCCAGATTGGGAGGATGATGTCTTTTCCTGTTGAGTTCTTTTTTGCAGAAAGTCTGTTTAGTTCTTCTTTTGTCCATTGTTTATTAAAAAAGTTTTTGCTTAAAACAACTATTCCACAAGTAGAATTTGATATTCCTCGGTCTATTGAATGGCAGAGGCTATTGCCTAATCTTAAAGTGAATTCATCGTACCAAACTTTAAACCCTCTATCTTGCAAGGATAAAGCTAATTCTCGCACGAAAGAGTCTTTATCTTCGCAGGCATGAGAGATAAAGCAGTCGTATTTATCCTGTGGTTCACAAGAAAAATTAACCATTTATAGACCCATTTTTTATCAAAAACTCCATTATTATTTTAAAATATTTTTGTGGTCATGTAAACCGAGTGATTGATTTTTTGTGTTCCCTATTAAGACACAATGTTGACTTGTGTTTTGGACATTTTTTCATATTTCAACATTGATTTTTTGAACTCTGAAAAGCATTGAAAATACTTGTGTTTACAGGGTTAAGGAAAATACGTTATTATTTTTTTAATATTGTTAATTTCTGTATCAAATAGCCATGTGGCTAATATACAGTTAGATAAAAAAATTGTATTATAAAATTGGTTAGAATAGGATATGAAAATATCTGGTTCGAGGGTTGAATGATATGTGAGAAATCTTTAGCACTTTTGTGCTTGAAATTATAAATTAATCAAAGGAACTAAGTGCAGAGCGAAGCTCTGTAATTAGTTCCTTTTGTGTATTAAAAATAGTTGAGTGTGAGGATAAACGGTAAATGTATATTCATAATAATTATAAAAAAAATAAATTCACAAACAGTGAAATATTTTAGAAATTCATATATTTAGTTAGGAATAATAATTTAAAAAAAGTTGTATATTTATTTATTTTTATTATTATTTTAACTCCACTTTTTACCGCCTGTACGACAGAAACTGTTCCGCATAAAGGCGAATGGATTATTCTTGATACTGTAATGAGTAAACCAAGAGGAACTGCAACTGCAAATATACTCTCTGATGGAAATGTATTAATAATGGGTGGATTTAATAAAGATAGCAATGTAGATACTGCTGATATTTATAGTCCTTCCAAAAATAAAATAGTGAAAACCATTCAACTTACTGATAGACGATTTGATGGTTATTCAACAACTCAAATGAAAAATGGAAATATTTTTATTTGTGGTGGTTTTATTTGGGAAGGTAATTCTTACATTGGACCAAGTAATACATCAAAAATATTTGATATTAATTCTTATGAGTTCAAAAATTTCATAAATATGCCGTATTCTCCTGTGTTACATAAAACAGTCTTATTAGATAATGGACATATTTTAGTTATACATGGTACTGGAACAATAACAAACTCTAATTGTAAAATATTAGATGGTTGTAAGTATCAGATTTATAATGCAGATACAGATTCTTTTTATCTCTCAAATAATGAAATGTCAGCATTTGGAGCGAATTTCCCTTTTAAACCTAGTGATAAGAATCTATATATTCTGCAACAAAATGAGTTTCAATACTTATATGATAATGAAAAAAATATTTTTAAAAAAATATATGAATGGTTTCCTGTTGGTGGAAGTTTAACACAAATAGACAATGAAAATTACTTGGCTCTATGTCCAAACACTATATGCCCCCAACAAACTGATGAGGCATATGTCTATAATATAAAAACAAAAACAAAAACAACTATAAGAAATGGTCTTGATATGACTTGGACTTCTGATTCACCAATTACCATAAAACTAAGTGATGGTAATGTATTTATTTATTCTAGAAATAAGGCATACATATATAGAAAAAAGAGCAAATTATTGAAAAAATAAAAGATCCACCAATACCTGTTAACAATGGGGTGGCTATAGTTCAAATTGATTCTGGCGAAGTTTTACTTATTGGAGGAATGATAAATAAAGGAAGAAATAAATTAGAGAATACAGATAAAATTCAAGTCTATAAATATTAATACAGAAAGGGGTCTTATGGCATCAAATGTTGATTCGGATTTATTAAAATTATACTTGGAAATTGCGGGGAATGCATATGGAAGTAGTTTTCCATCAGATGTACCATCTCCTAATGTATTAAGCCTGTAGGTTGGGTTTTAACCCAACAATTTTCTTGTTATTATTTTGTTCTTGTTCTATATTCTGCTTGTTTTCATTATTTTCATTGTTCATTAACATTGTTCCCTTTGTTCTTAATTACATTATTTCGTAACTTTATGCAACTTTTGCTAATTTTGATTCAATATCCCAATTTCTTGATGTTGGGTTAAAACCCAACCTACGGACTGTCTCACATAATCTGCCAATCCAAAATCATTATTCGAATATGTCATAATTTTATTTTCCTATTACTTATACTACCATTTGTTAATATATTGATATTGTAAATGAACACATGGTTTGATTATTTTGTACGCTTAGTTTGATTATTTTAGGTGACATAACCTTAAAAATTGCAAATTAATACAAGGATTTTTCTTGAAATTTTCTATACTGTTTTAAACAATATTTTGACACAATATATCCAATCGGATAGATAATATTTATAGTTATTGATTGAGGTTTAAGGTATGGAATATGTAAGTTTAGATGTTTATTGTTTAGGGCATATTAAACACCATAATATTTTAAGAGAAAAAAGATTGGTTTTAGGTTTAACACAGCAACAAGTAGCAGATATAGCAAAGATAAGTTATTGCCAGTATCAAAGATTTGAAAGCGGTGAAAGAAATATTATGACAGCCTCTTTTCAAATAACATACAGGGTTCTAAAAGCTCTTAATATGGATATTGATAAATTTTATAACGGTGATTATGCAATAGGTGAACCTATAAAAGAAACTCCTGATGGTTTGGTTTATGCAAGTACGGGCAGACCGTTTAATAAAGAGGTTGAGTAATTGTAAAAAACTATCATTTTATGCAATTACAAAAGAAGAATAATTCTAACTTACAAAATTATGAATTAAGATTTTACAATGAAAAATTAGCTCGTAGGTTGGGTTTTAACCCAACAATTTTCTTGTTATTATTTTGTTCTTGTTCTATATTCTGCTTATTTTCATTATTTTCATTGTTCATTAACATTGTTCCCTTTGTTCTTAATTACATTATTTTGTAATTTTATGCAACATTTTCTAATTTTGTTTTAATATTCCAATTTCTTGATGTTGGGTTAAAACCCAACCTACAGACTAATAAACTATCTCTATTTGATTCACTTGTATTTGATGATATAAAAGTCTCAACAAGTGTTTTTAGCTCTCCAGTTGTATCACGCATAATAGCTTGATGTAAGTCATATACCTTACCATATCCTACAATATCCGGTAATATTTCAACAGCTGAAGAAACTTCTATATATTCGCCAGCTATTGAATTAGTATAGTCCATCTGTAATGCATAACTTCCAAGTTCTCCAACAGTACCATCAGTTTTAACAAAAGTTCCTGATTCTATTTGAGTATTACCATTTTCATCTGTTTGATTAACATTTTGAAAATCCAAATTTATTGAAGATATTCCTGCTTCTTCAAGTGTTAGAATGCTTCCGTCGCCTTTTTGAATTTTTAGGTTTGAGAATTGGGTATCTGAAGAATCTATAACACTATCATTATTAGAATCTAAATCTGCAAGTGCATCAAAACCTGTTGTTGCATTTGTACTATCTGATTTTACATAGTTTTCACCAAATAATTCACTTCCATTATCAAGTATTCCATTGTTATTTTTATCAATAAACAATATACCGTCTTCGTTAGATACCCAAGCACTTAATTCTTTGAAACCATCAGATTGATGATCAAAAAATCTACCTTCATTTACTGTAGTTGTTTTAATTCCATTACCATCTAAATCTATTAGTAATGGATCTGTTTGTATTGGTGCTGCTCCACCAGTAAAGCCAAAATCTTCAAATAAATTTCTTAGTGGGTATGGTATATTTTCTCTATTTAAATGTTCTATTAATCTATTTCGTTCTTCTTCCGATAACACTCTATTAGGATTTACTTCAAAAGGAGTATTAGGGTTTTCAATAAAAACTCCATTGTCATCTTCAATAAAAAAATTATCAAACAATATTTGTTTGAATATTTCGTTAAAAGCATTGGGCACAGGAATATTGTCTGCATATTCAAGTTGACTGAAATATTTATCATGTACACTTAGTAAATAGCCACGACTTAACACCCAATTAATTAATTCTGCATCGCTTGCCCCTATATATCTTATCCTGTTATTTCCAAAATTAGCTTTATTATATGCTTCAGAATAAGCAGAAGCAAATGCATTTATATATCCTTCTGATATAGATGACGAAGAATTATTTAACTTATTTTCTACATAGTTTCTTCCTATTCCATAGTAATAGTTATATCTTACTTCGCTTAAAATCTCTGATGCCATAAAAAACCTTCCTTTAATATCTTATTTCTAGAATTTGTACTTTTTTATTCGGATATGATTCCTTAGAATATTGAAAAGAGTTTCCGCCAATAAACATATATTTATTCAAACCAACTTCTTGAATTTCAGAGTATTGGTGTTTATAAATAAAATCGGGACCTATACTCGAAAACATATGTCTATAGTCAAAAAATACACTGTGTTTACATATTTCATCCGTCTTATTTGCAAATCTTCCACAAGTTATTAGCAGCTTATCTTTTCCAAGTTTAATATACCTATTGACTTCATATACAGGTTCTTCTAATTTTAATCCCATACTTCTATCCAATAGCTTATTTAGCTCGGCAATTGCCATTCTTATTTTTTGTTCTGTTTCTTCATTAACTGCTACAAATTTATTTTCAGCATTTAAAAATATTGAACTTGAATGTTTATTTATAAATAAAACATCCCCATTATCCAGTTCAAAGTAAAATAAATTTTGCTTTAAATAATTCTCTGCATTATCACAGAAAACAAATTTATTTAATTGAGAATCATATATTTCGACATGGGATATTTTATATTTATTTTCAGCAGGGTCTACAAATCCATATCTCCCTTTTTCAATATCTCTAAAAATTATAATTATCTTTCCATTTTTCAAAGTAATTATATCTTTATCAAAGGGAACGAATTTAGGTGCCATAGTTAAATGAGGAAATGAAGAAAGTTCAAAATTTTCTAAATTCAATAAATATAAATCTGAACTCATTTTATGTTTAATTTTTCTATTAGCATTATTATATAGAAATGGTGTTACCAATAAGAAATTTTTATATTGTGTTAAAATCCTGTAATTATTTAAAATATTATTATTAACAGGTTCAAATTTTTTACTGTCGTATAAATATTTTTCAATCGTTTTAAAATTATATAAGATGATATTATTATTTTCGTCTTTATATAAATGTTTAAGATGATATTTCGGCGTTTTAAGTTTATTTTTGACTTTTATAAATTTGTTTTTTTTAACACTATAAATTTCAGCATTTACATTATATTTATCTTTTTTATAACTTAATTTTTCCTTCAAATTGTATACAATCTTAATTAAAGATTGTTTAAAAGGAACTTTTGTTGAAGGGGTATATAATTTATATAAGATGTGGTCAAAAATAAGTGTATTTGAAATATATGGTACGACAAATATATCACCGTTGGAAAATTTAACTGTTTTTGAAATATAGCTCTGATAATTTACTTTTGGTCCTGAATATATGCAAACAGGTTTATTCCGGCAAGCAATTGCAGGATTATTTTTTATAGCGGATATAATGCCGTTAAATAAGAAATTTAAAACAATATAGGAACAAATTATAATTGCTAAAGATATAAAAAATCTCTTTACTGCAAGTTTTCTTTTAAGTTTATTATATAAATTAATGTTAACATCTGATTTAGATTTATCATCCGGAAAAATTTCCGTAATATCTTCGGGTAAATCTTTTCCCCATATTTTCTGCCAGATCTTTTTCAAGTTACCAATTGAAAATAAACTCAAAATTTTATTCCATATTCTTTGCTTTTCCTGTTTTTGTTCTATATTCTCTTTATTCTCTTCACTCATTATATAATCCTTATTAAATGTCTTAAAACGCAAAACGCTGATATGGTCTTTACCACATCAGCTCTATCTTCTTTTTTAGAAAGCAAAATATCTCTTCAACTTCCCTCACTTATTTTAAAAATTAAAATCTTTTTCATCTTAATTCTTAAAATTTTTGTTATACTCCATATTACAATTTTTTTTTATTCTTGTATATAACTAAATAGATTTATAAATTTTATAAATTTAACCCTTTTGGCTATATCTGTAATGCTTTCAGACTCATTCTAAAGTTATGTAACATTATGATTTATTAATTTATCCACACTACCTAAACGCTGACTAGTAGCGATTTTAACCTCCTTATTTTTGTTCACTCTAAGACCATAATATTCTGTTACATTTTTTTATTCAGGAACTAATTCATAAGTATTAATTTTTCAATCTTCAACATTACCTTAGTTTTTATTTCACAATTTTGATTTTATGATTTTCATTTTGCTATTTTACTGTTTTACTGTTGGGTTATGGGAAACCAGACATTTTTCACAAAATCAAAGATTTTGGAAAAAGCAGTCAAACCCAATCTACATACTAAATTTATTTATACAAATTTACAAAAAGAGAATAATTAATGCAATAGGTAGAATATCAGAGTATTATATAAACATAAGAAAAAGAACGAATATATTTTACATCCTTCTTTGTATGGAGTAAAAAATATTAAAATGCTTGATACAATTGCATAAGAATGGAGATATATCGGGTGTTTATTGAATCTATAATTCCGCCATATAATTCTGTATTTCTTGCAATAATAAATGGACAAAAAAATGCTCAAAAAAAAATAGACAATTTCAAAAGATTTCTAGTTAAAACGGTACCGGAAGATAAAAAGATTTATGATTTTGCATTTGTAAACAAATATACTTCATCTGATTTGTCCGAAAATAAAGATGCACTATATATTAATTTAAGTCATCCAACTATAATTTTTGGTACTAAAATATTTAAAATATTATATAATGATAAAGATGCTGATAAAAGTATATATTTCTTGCTAAACAGAAAAAATATTGAATCAGTAATAAAAAAAGAAAATAATCTGCTAACAAATTATATAAAGAATAATTATGAAACCATTCAATATTATAAAGAATTAAGAGAAACCCAAAGAGAAGAAGATATTTTGTATTTAAAGAGAATATACGAAGATTCTTTTTCTGACGATTCAAAACAGGAATATGAATATTTGACTCAAAAAATTGCGGGTGAATAATTCAAAAAGTAATTCTTCTATGGATAATTACTATATATAAATAAAAAAGACACCTTCGGGTGTCTTTAAAATGGCGGGACCGACGAGGCTCGAACTCGCGACCTTCTGCGTGACAGGCAGACACTCTAACCAAACTGAGCTACGATCCCAACTGCATTTAATTATATTAAAAGCATAAAAAAATTGCAATATTCTTTTTCTATTTTACTAATTATCTTTTTGCAATATAATTTTCTTATATTACACTTATGAGGCCATATTATGAATAAATATTTGTTGGAAATAGGTACTGAAGAACTTGCATACAAGTTTATTCCTTCTGCTATGAATCAGTTAAAAGCAGAATTTTCAAAAGCTCTGGAAGAAAATAAAATAACTTTTTCTGATATAAAAATATATGCAACCCCCAGAAGACTTGCCGTTTTAATTGAAAACCTTCCCTTTAAGCAAGAAGATACCGAAAAAAACATTAAAGGTCCTATTCTTAATATTGCGTGTGATGAACAGGGAAATTTTACAAAAGCGGCTCTCGGTTTTGCCTCTAAAAACAATGTTCCTGTCCAAAATCTATATAAACAAGATAATTATCTCTGGGCTAAAGTTGAACAAAAAGGAATAGATACAAAAGAACTCCTTAAAAATATTGTTCCTTCTGTTATATTAAAACTCAAAGGAACTCATTTTATGAGATGGGCTGATCTGGATGTTAAATTTCAACGGCCGATAAGATGGATTATTTCAATTTTTAATGATGAACAAGTTCCTGTTGAATTTGCAGGTATTAAATCCTCTAATATTTCAAGAGGTCACAGATTTTCTGAATTTCAAGAAGTTGAAATTAAAAATCCGGACTGCTATCTTGAAACACTTGAAAAAGCTAAAGTAATTGCTGACGTATCAAAGCGAAAAGAAACCATTGTAAAATCCGCAACAGCTAAAGCGAAAGAAATAGGTGCGGATATTGTTATTGACGAAAATTTACTGGATGAAGTTACTTTTATTACTGAATGGCCGGTTCCTGTTGTTTGTTCTTTTGAAGAAAAGTATCTTCAAATACCTGAAAAAGTTGCAGTAACAGTTATGGCTGTCCATCAAAGATATTTTCCTCTTTATAAGGACGGTAAACTTTTAAATAAATTCATCACTATGAGCAACTACGTTGGCGATACTTTTGATAATATTAAAGCCGGAAATGAAAGAGTTGTTAAAGCAAGACTTGAAGATGCAGTATTTTTTGTTCAGGAAGACACACAAAAGCCTCTTTCTGCTTACATTGATGATTTAAAAGGAGTTACTTTCCAAAAAGGGTTCGGCTCTGTCTATGATAAAACTCAAAGAATATGTACTTTATCTAAATATATTGCCGATTCTCTAAATATTCCCTCTGAATCAATTGAAAGAACAGCTCTTCTGTGTAAAGCCGACCTCGTAACTAAATTAGTTTTTGAATTTACAGAACTTCAAGGTTTTATTGGTGCTGATTATGCACTAAGAAGCAACGAAACAAAAGAAGTTTCAGAAGGAATTAAAGAACATTATTTCCCGCTTAATGCCGATAGTGAAACTGCAAAAAGTATTGAAGGTCAGGTTGTAGGAATAGCTGACAAAATTGATACCGTTGTAACGGTTTTTGCCGACGGTAAAAAAATATCAGGATCTCAAGATCCTCTTGGTGTCAGAAGAGCTACTCTCGGTATTCTTAGAACTGTTCTGCAAGAAAATTTAAATATAAATCTTATTAATATCTTAAAAAAATCCATTGATTTACTATCGGATAAAATAAATGATAAGGAATCTTTGTTTAAAAGTATTAATGATTTCTTTGAACAAAGACTTGTTATTTTCCTTTCGGATAAATATAAATATGACATCGTTGAAGCTTGTATAAGCAGAAAAGATGTACTCTCTGACTTAAAAGATTTTATTGAAAGGCTAAATGTTGTCTCAAACATAATAAAAAGACAGGATTATGCTAAATTCCATGAAGCAATAAACAGAATAATAAGAATCATAAAAGAAGAACAACAAACATCGCCTGTTGATGAAACTTTATTTACTTCTAAGGAAGAAAAGAATTTATGGAATGTTGTTAAAAATATTGATGAAAATAAACTTTCATATAGCGAACTTGAAAATTCACTATTTAATATAATTCCTCAAATTTCTGACTTCTTTGATAAAGTTCTAGTTATGGATAAAGATGAAAAAATTAAACAAAACAGAATTAATTTGCTATGTTTTATAAAAGCAAAATTTGAAAAAATTGCAGATTTTAGTAAAATAGTTTTTTAAAAAATTACTTCTTTAAATGTTCAATTATTGCTTTGATATTTGGATTATGAATTTTGTTTGTTATCGAATTAAAGTCTTCTTCTTTTGCAAGGTTTAAATTATTTAACGAACTTATAGCTTCACAAAGTATTATTTCATTAGAAGAAGTTTTTAATAAATTTCTTATATTTTCCTCAGCTTCAAAAATATTGTATTCTGAGATTACAGGCAATACAGCGAGAATCCTTTCTTCACTTTGCTTTAGTTCTCCAATTATATAATGCTTTTGATTAGACCAGAACTCGTTATTTTGTCCTTTTAATAAATTTAACATTGAAGACACTTCATATTTTGTATTTTTATCTTCATCATACATATATTCTGAATTCTCAGTAAAAAGCTTAAACTTGGAAAGAGCTTTGAGTAATATTTCTGCTATTTTCCCTGAATAAACATTATCAGATTTATTCATTTTTATTAACATATTTAAAATTTCATACATCTCAAACTGAAAAACATCACTAATAGGCAGAATTTCTCCTAAACCTGATAATAAATAATCTATTGAAATAAGAACATCTTCTTTATTGTTATATTCATTTAATAAATCAACAATACTGACCATATACGGAATTTGTCCTGCAATATTCTCTGGCATTTTAGATGTTTTCATAGCATGAAATATATATTCAAGCGGGTAATTTTTTCCGTAAGCATTAAAGAATTTAACAGCTTTAAGTTTTTCAAAATCATCTTCACTTTTTAAAAAACTGAGTGCAATATCATACGAAATATCATCTTGCATTTGACCTAATGCCTGAGAAGCATTATAGCTAAGATTTTCGTCTTCTGAAAAAGCGTATTTGCTCAATACTTCTAATGCAACAGTATCAGGAATGTAATAAAAATATTTTGCAGAATAAGTTTTTTGAGGCAATGTACCTTTTTCAAGTAATTCAAATATTTTATCCGTCAATTCTTCATTCGCATGTTTAGCTAAAATACTTGCAAATAAATCATCATAATACGAGGAATAAATATCAAAAAATCTTATTATATTATTATAATTATCTTTATTTACAGCTTTTTCTATTCTTTTACAAACATTAAATAAAACAAAATCAAATAAAAATTCCGTTTTATCAACAAGCAATTGGAAAAGTTCCAGGCTGGCACTATTAAGAAGAAAGTCAGCTGCCTTTTGTGCAGGAACTTCATCTTTGCCGGTTAAATTTTTCAGGTATAATGAAAGATTATCCATATTTTAATTATAAAAGCAAAAACATTCTTTTACAAGAAAACCCCGAAATAAATTCGGGGTTTTGAAAATGATTCTCAAAATATTAATATAAGTTATCCGTAGCAGCAGGAGTTATTGTGTCAGCTGCCGGAACTGCTGTATCAACTGCCGGAGCTACTGTATCAGTAGCGGGAGCTGTTGTATCAGCTGCCGGAACTATAGTTGTTGTAGTTTCTGTAAACTGTTGTGAATAATCATTATATAAACTGCAATCAACTTTTAATTCAACTAAAATGTCTTCATTTGCTCTTGCTTTATAGTTAACACCGGGAGTTAAGAAACCGGCAATTAATCCGGCTCCAGCACCTGCAGGAAAACCTATCGCCATACCATCGCCGGATCTGTCATTTGCGGCTCCGATAGGAAGACCAACGGCTACACCGCCTATTGCCGCACCGGCAACTGTATATTCTAACGGTTTCAACCAGTAGTTTTCAACAAGTACGCCTTCTGTATTATTTAATACTCTTGCTATAAACGGATATTCTTGACCGTTAGGAAATACCATTTTTGTAAAGTGTAAATATACTTCGGCATTCTTATTAATCCATTTTTTATCTCTTAATTCCTGGATTGTTGCATATAATTTTGTATTTGCAGGTATTAATAAAGTTCCTTCAATTGTTCTTACATCTTTCTTAAAGTAGAATGGAATTACATCACCAATTTTATGTTTTTTTGAATTAAATGATTCAACAAATGAAACTTTAAATACATTCTTTGCTAATATAATTCTTCTTAAGTTTGTAATGTTAACTCTGTCAACTGCAGCTACTCCGTAGTTTTCAAGATGTTCTACAGACAGCATATATTCTTTTGGTTCTTCAGGTTCTGGAGCAGGCTCTTCAGCTTTATATTGTTCTTCAACAAGACCTAAAGCCTTCATTAATCTGGCAAGTAATACTGCTGCTTCAGCACGGTTTAATTCTCTGTTAGGGTTTAATTCCGTTTCAAGAGGATAATTTACATATAAACCGTATTTTATTGCTTTTGCAAACGGGAATACACCCCATCCAGGGATTTGCTGATAATCTGCAAACTGTTTCAGAACATCAGTATCTATATCCGTATCCTTGGTAATATGGCTCATTATTGAAGCTGTTTCAACCTTTGTTATAAAACGCTGTGGTTTAAATTCACCGTCTGTATAACCATATATCAATCCAAATTGATCAGATCTTGCAATATCAGGATATCCGAATGTTGCTGTCGTAACATCTGAATATGCAGGTTCTGTTGTTATTGGGGCTGCACTAAGTCCGAGAGCTCTTAATAACATCCCGGTAAAATCAACCCTTGTTACTCTTTCCAATGGTCTATAAGTATTATCACCAAAAACAGGAATTATATTTTTGGTAACAACGTCTTCTATTTCTTCTGCTGCCCAGTAATCTTCGGGAATATCCGTGTAACTTTTGGCTAAAACAGGAGAAAAGTTAGAGAACAACAACATCAGACCCAGAAATATTGCTGCCAGATTCTTTCTAATGTTCATTTTTACCTCGCTTAAACTGTTTATAAATATTCTTTTACAATTCCATAATATACAAGAATTATAAGTTAAAACAAATTTTTAGGCAACAAAACTAATATCAATAATGTAGAAAAATTAAATATTTATATAAACTTTATGTAATAAGCAGAAAATATAGTATAATTTTATAAGTAATTAGGAAGGGAGTATCATATGACAAAGAAATTATGTTCACTTGCAATTTTAGTTGCATTATTATCTTTTTCTGCACCGGTAATGGCCGAAGGAACTCACGGTACAGACGGTGAAGTTTCCGGTAGAAGTGTAGGTGCCGCTGTATGTTCTTTACTGGTTTGGCCGGGAATAGGACAGGCGATAAATAAACAACCTAAAGAAAAAAATATTACACATGCTGTTTTAGGTTTAACCGTTGTTTTCCGTTTATGGTCTTTTTATGATGCACTGGTTGACAGAGATGGCGGTGTTTGGCACAACAGAATTTAAATTTATTTTTTTAAATAATAAAAAGAGGTAGTATATACTGCCTCTTTTTATTATAAACGTACAATAAAAATTTTCTCATTTTCCTTGTGATTTTTCACACGGACAAACTATGATGTTATTTTTTTAACTCTTACAGGTGTATAACCGGCTTTTTTTATAACTTCAAAAAGTTTATTATCTTGGATATCTTTTGTAAGTACAATTATAGCTTTTTTCTCTTTTAAATTTACATTAACATCACTTATTTCATCAATATTTCTTAACGCATTTTCTACATTTCTGCTGCAATGTTCACAAGCCATTCCTTCAATTATTATTTCTTTCTTCATTTTTACCTCCAAATTTTGTTTATTGTCTACACAAAAGTTTAATATAGAGCGATTATTAAAAAATCTTAATCTCAAAGCATTTGATACAACACAAACAGAGCTAAGACTCATTGCTGCCGCACTAATAACAGGATTTAATAAAATATTAAATGAACTATACAATACTCCCGCAGCTATTGGTATACCTATAATGTTATAGAAAAAAGCCCAAAATAAGTTTTCACGGATATTTTTTACAACCGCACGACTTAAATTGATAGCAGTAATTATATCCGAAAGAGAATTTTTCATTAAGATAATATCCGCTGAATCAATTGCTATATCACTACCTGAGGAAATAGCTATTCCGGTGTTAGCTCTAAATAAAGCAGGTGCATCATTTATCCCGTCACCGACCATAATAACATTATGTCCTTCTTTTTGCAGTGAATTTATTACTCTGTCTTTATCTGCCGGAAGTACTTCTGAAACCACTCTGTCTATATCCAGTGCTTTACATACGGCATTTGCAGTGTATTTATTATCTCC
Organism: Candidatus Gastranaerophilales bacterium; assembly: GCA_944325525.1. Taxonomy (GTDB): domain Bacteria; phylum Cyanobacteriota; class Vampirovibrionia; order Gastranaerophilales; family Gastranaerophilaceae; genus Avigastranaerophilus. Next base: position 2,332 of record CALVAK010000022.1, on the reverse strand, counting down.
CGTCAATAAAACAATATCCATTTTCAATTTATTTTTAAAATATTTAATTGTTTCTTTTGAAGATTCTCTTATTTTATCTGATATAGCAATAATCCCTGTTATTTCATTATTTTCAGATACAAAAACAGGTGTCTTCGCTTCTTTTGCATATTGTTCAGTATAAATATTAAATATATCATCACCATCAGATAATACGTTGTTTTCCATCATAAATCTGGCATTTCCGGCTATATATTTTTTGTTATTTATCTCAGCTTTTATTCCGCAGCCTGAAACAACTTGAAATATGTCCGGATTTTTTACGTCTATATTAAAATCTTTGGCCTTCTTAATTATAGCTTTTGCAATAGGATGTTCACTCCCCGCTTCAATGCACGATACGATTTTTAGTAAATCATACTCAGAAATATTATCTTTTAGAATTTTTATATCTGTAACTTCAGGTTCTCCGTATGTTAATGTTCCTGTTTTATCAAAAACAATTGTATCGGCATTATGAAGATTTTCCAGGCTCTGTGCAGACCTAACAAGAATACCGTATTCCGCCGCTTTTCCGACACCTGTCATTATTGCCGCAGGAGTTGCCAGACCTAAAGCACAAGGACAGGAAATAACAAGAATAGAAACTGCACAATTAAAGGCAAATTCAAAATTATATCCTAAAAGTATCCAGATAATAAAAGTAATTAGGGCTGCTATAATAACTGCCGGAACAAAAAATTCGCTGGCTTTATCTGCCAACCTTGAAGAAGGTGATTTAGAATTACCGGCCTCATCAATCAATTGAATAATTTTTGAAATAGTTGTTTCTTCTCCAACATTTGTTGCCTTGAACTTAAAACAACCATTCTTATTAATCGTCGCAGAAATAACACCATCTCCGGTACTCTTTTCAACAGGAATACTTTCACCGGTTATTGTCGATTGATCAACATATCCTATACCTTCAGTTATAATTCCGTCTACAGGTATAATTTGTCCCGGCTTAATTAATACCGTATCTCCAGTTTTCACTTTATCCGAAGATATATTTATTTCTTTTCCTTCTCTTATTACCGTCGTTGCCGGTGGTGTAAGCTCAATCAATTTTTCAAGAGCCTCTGTTGTTTTGTTCTTTGAACCCGCTTCAAGATATTTCCCTAATGTAACAAGCGTTAATATCATCGCACTTGACTCAAAATACAAAAGATTAGAATACTTTTCAAAAAGTTCAATATTATTTATTATAACTGAACCCAGCATTTGAAATATAGCAAACAATCCGTATATAAAAGAAGCTCCTGAACCTATTGCAACAAGCGAATCCATATTCGGTTTTCTTTTCAAAAGAGCTTTTATCCCTCCTGTAAATATTCCTCTGTTAATTATAATTATTAGTAATGCAAAAAATAATTGAATAAAAGACAATATAATTCTATTACTGTATGAATCTTTGTTTATTTGTATTTCAGGAAGATTAATAACAGCTCCCATTGAAATATACATTAAAGGAATAAGTATAACCAAAGAAAAAAGAAACCTATATTTTAAGTTATTTTTTACTTCTTCTTCATATTCTTTCCTTTTTTTCCATCTTGAATTAAACGAATTATCATTTTCTAAATCCACATCAGCAAAAACACCGTACCCTGCCTCTATTACCGCATTTATTATATCTTCTTTTGTAACTAAACTTTCATCAAATAACACCGTCATTTGATTTGCAAGAAGGTTTATATCTGTTTTTTTCACTCCTGTTAGTTTCTTTACTGCTTTTTCTATATGATTTTGACAAGCAGCACAATGCATCCCTTTTATCTGAAATCTATATGTTTTCATAAAATTCCCTTATCTTTCATTCAAATTATGGCATATTGCCCCGGGAAAACTAATATTTTATTAATTTTTATTAAACAGACTTTAAACTTTTGTTTTTTATTGATAAAATAAGGGAAATATGTTATTATTTATAATATACAAGGAGAAATATAATAATGCTTGATATAAATCCGGATGACATAAAAAACTTAAAAACAGCAGATTCTGATGATTCTGATGATATCTTCTTATTTGGCGTTGATGGTGACCAAGTCGATGTAAATAACTATCTTATAGCTAAATTTGGTTCTATGGTATATGGTGTTACTATATACGGAATCGGATTATAATTAATTATTAAATTTTATATTAAACAGACTTTAAACTTTTATTTTTTATTGATAAAACAAGGGAAATATGTTATTATTTATAATATACAAGGAGAAATATAATAATGTTTGATATAAATCCGGATGACATAAAAAACTTAAAAACAGCAGATTCTGATGTTTCTGATGATATCTTTTTATTTGGT
>CALVAK010000021.1 GCA_944325525.1 Candidatus Gastranaerophilales bacterium | reverse complement strand
TTGATATAAATCCGGATGACATAAAAAACTTAAAAACAGCAGATTCTGATGTTTCTGATGATATCTTTTTATTTGGTGTTGATGGTGAAGAAGTCGATGTAAATAACTATCTTATAGCCAAATTTATTCCTTCTACAGTATATGGTGTTACTATATACGGAATCGGATTATAATTAATTATTAAAATTAAATAATACAGTAATTTTTAAAAACTTTTATTGTTGTTTTTTAAAAAGGCATTGTTGTTAAATTCCTTTGCTATTTCGATAACAGTTTTACCTGTTTTATTTTGAATATTTATGTCAGCTCCATTATTTATTAACAATTGTATTATTTCTATAGGTCTAAAATCCAGTACTGCCGACATTAAAGCAGTCCAGCCATTTTTATTCTGGCAATTTATATCAATTCCCATGTTTATTATTTTGTTTAATATATCAATATTGTTGTTATAAACTGCAATTATTGCAGCATTTGCCCCGAGAACATTTTTGGCATTTTTATCAGCCCCGTATTTAATTAACAAATCCAATATATCAGGATTTTGATAATATAATGCTGCATATAAAAAGGCTGTATTCCCGTTCTCATCTTGTATATTAACGTCAGCACCTTTTTCTAATATATATTTAATTATATTAATATCGTTGTTATATATTATTGAAACCATTAATAAAGTGGCTTTTTCAATTCTGATAAAAGAAGATTTGCTTTCAAGTGTTTCATTTTGTATTTCTGTTTTAGAATGGTCTTTTTTTGAAACATAATTTGTCATAAAAATAGCAGTTTCATTGATATTTTGTAATTTATCAATTTTCTTTATAATTCTTTTTATATTATTACCGGGAAGTGTTTTTACAATATCCGTCATTCTTATTTTTTTAAAAAATAAAAAATAAAAAGATAAAACTAAAACACAGAAGATAATTGCTGTAGAAAGAAGAAACATAAAATTCCCTTTATTTATTTCCAGAATTCATCAGGTAATTTTCTAATAGGATTATATAAATCAAAAATTTCTTGTTTTGAAAATTCTGTTCTTGCCTGAAGAGGAGAAGAAAACCCTTCCTTTTCTATTTTATACAGACAATACTGGCTATTACGACCTCCGTGTAATGATGCGGCTCTCATACATCCACCTTTACATGTTGCTGCGTATATACAGGTTCTGCAATATCCTGTCAGCATAGAGCAATCAAATTTTCTATTGTACGCAAAAGAATTTTTATCCAACCATATTTCTTTAAATGATCTGTTTCTAACATTATCTTCTATATATTTATCAGACTGCATTGATAAACAGCCTCTTACAGAACCTTCAGCACTGATACCGACACCGGAAATTCCGCCAAGACACCCTTGCCAGAAACCTTGAAGCTGCTTCGCAAACGGAGACATATAACCGAACACATCAGCCCCTGAAACTCTTTTAAAACATTTTGAATAGTTTTTATTTGTATTCAATATAAATTTTGCAATCTCTAAATATTGTGCTTCTGTTATCTGACAATCTTTCGGCATTCTTCCTATATTATCGCCATATTGAATTTGCCATAGTTTTACATTATTTTTTATCAAAAAGTCTCTTATTTTAGGAAGTTGATTATAATTTAATTTATGAACTGTTGTCACGATTGTAGGAACAATATTATTTTCATTTAATAGTTTTATTGCTTTTTCAACATGCTCAAAAGCATGAGGAACTCCTCTTATATAATCATGCATATATGGATCAGCTGCATCAATACTTATTCCGTATGCAAGAAGATTTAATGCCTTTATCATTTTTATTGTTTTTTCGTTTACCATAAAAGCGTTTGATATCACAGCAGTTTTAAAATCAAACAAGTTGCATCTTGAAGTTAAAACCCCTAAATCCTCACGAAGCAACGGTTCACCCCCTGAAAAAATAATTAAATTACAGCCTCCTACTTCTTTTATATCTTCTAAAACCTGAAGACATTCTGCTGTTGACAGTTCTTCTCCTTTAACGTCGCAATTGCAATCAGAACCGCAGTGCATACAGTTCATATTACACTTTGCTGTTACTTCCCATACTATTTTATCTATTAAATATGTCATAGTTACTCCCCTTTATGAGTATAATACCATAATTTAACATGTTTTTTATATACTTTAATCAACCTTTGTTTATTTAAATTTTACTTGACATATAAATACAATATGAAAAAATTAAATTATGCATTTTATATACATTTTTTTATATATTTTTTTAATGGTATTTTTTATAGGACTTATAATATTAGCTCATGAGTCAGGACATTTTTTATGTTCCAAAATGCTCGGAGTCAGAGCAGATAAATTTGCTTTTGGTCTTCCTTTTTGCGGTCCTATTATTTTCAGAAAAAAAATTTGTAATACGGAAATTATAATACATTTATTATTTTTCTTTGGAGGTTATGTTGCATATCCTGATAGTAATCCTAACAGTGATTTACCTCTTAACTCTAATCATAGATTTTTAAACAAAACTCCTTTTGAGAAAATTTTAATAACTCTCTCGGGCATATTTATGAATATTCTGATCTCATTTATTTTAATTATGCTGATTGGCATTATATGGAAAGTTATTCCGGCAAACGATTACAATGTTAAATTTTTATCATTTAAAAATAATGCACAAGCTTCAATTACAACTTCAGGACTAGAAAAAGGTGACATTATCTATTCAATCAACAATAATAAATTAAAAGACAATATTGCTCTTCAAGAATATTTAAGGGTTTATTATAAGCCGTTGAAAGAGAAAAGAAAACAAGAAAACATTATTGAATATAATACGAATAATTTATTAATATTCTATCCTGATATCTATGTGAAACACACGAATACGCTGAATAATATTATTGTTATAAGAGAAGGAAAGAAACTTCAACTTACTCCTGTATATGCTAATGAAGATTTTTCTTTAGGTATCAATACAGAAATAAAAGAAAACTTTCTTGTTGTAAATTCTGTTTCAAGCTTATTTAAAAATACTGCTAAAAGTATAATAAACCAACTTTATTTGTTACTTTATTATGTAAAAGAATTGGTGACAGGACAACTGTCAATAACAGATATAAGAGGAATAATATCAATAGTTAAAATAGGCTCTGAACTTTCGTTTTATGACAGTTTATATAGAGGGTTATGGCTCATGTCTTTTCTATCAATAAATATGGCAGTTGTAAATTTAATACCTTTTCCCGTTCTTGACGGAGGAAAACTTCTAATTATTTTATCAGGCAGAATGTTTCAAAAGAAAGTAAAAAGAAAGACAATGAACAACATCCTTTCTTTTGCCTTCAAGTTATTCTATGTAATAGCTAATCTAATATTATTAAATGACATAATAGCTATAATATCAGGAGTAGTATAAAACTTAAGTTTCTAATAATTTTTTTACCAACATCTGGTCAGGAATATTTTTTTTATATATATTCATAACTTTTTCAACTATTTTTTCTTTTTTATATAAATCTTCTTCTTTTATATGTTTTAATGAATATAACTTACTTTTCTTTAATGTATTTATAGCATTTTCAAAAGAGTTTTCAGATAAAAATATTTTTTTCATCTTCAATGTAAAATATTTACCATATTTATCAGAAAGACCATTATTTATATCATTATTATTTTTCCGCTCCAATATCATTAAAATATAATTCTCAAGAAAAGAAAGCATTTTAATATATTTTGAATATTTATTTGTTTTTTTAAGTGCCGTAATAATAGCCAATGCTTTTTTATAAAGTTTTTCACGTAAAAGAGTTATTATATATAGCATTTCTATATTTTTATAATTTTTTATATTTATAAATTGCATACAGAAAAAGTATTTAAAAAAATCTAATATTTCTTTTTCGGTAAGATTAGAAGGAATGTTTTCACCCATTATTTTTACACATTTATAATAATTCATTCTTAAATCTATCCCGCTATGAGGATTAATATTATAAAAATTGCTCATTAATTCGGGAATACAAATTGTATAAGAAGGAAATCCCAGAAAGGATACATCTCTTATAAAAACATCCATATCTGATTGTATTAATTTATTTATCATTGCGTGAAAAAGTTCTTTATTTGATACTTCAAAATTATTTATCCAGTTATTTTCATTAAATATATATTCAGGATTTATACTAAAGAAATCTGTATTAACTTCAAGAAACCTATTATTAAAGGCATTATCAATTTTAGCATCAGGTATAGGATTATCTTTTTTACCTTCAAATTTAAAATACCTGCTTACATATTGTTTTGAAGAAAAATCCATTCCCTGAAATGTTTCTGTAAAGCACCTTTCTATTGCCACGGGAAGAAAAGGATGAGCTCCGAACCAGGCATAATAACCTTTATTTTCTTCATCTTTTAATACTGTACAAATAACAGGATATTTCCCATTAAAAGATGCGTCTTTTACAGTAACACTAAGCCCTATTTCTTTAATATAGTCAACAATTTTTTTTATTGCATCATACTTTAAATAACATTCTTCAGGAATATCAGGAAAAGATACAGATTCAGTTATGGCTTTTCTTATGACATATCTTTCAAAAACCTCTGACAGACCCTCAACAAGAGCTTCATAAGGAGTGTTACCGGCACAACTTCCAGTAAAACCGCCTGTATACTGCAAAAGATGCGGTGAAATATATTCAATTTTGCCGTTGTTAACATGATAAAAAGGCAGTACTTCTATTAACCTGTTTTCACTATTTTTCTGCGTTTTATAATTATCACAAATATCTAATATTCTTTCAATATATTCATTTATTTTTGTATTATCTCTGGAGACCCAATATTTTAAAATACTATTATTTAAGAAGTCTTCCGCTTTTATCAATTTAGTATCAGGAGGAGTAATATTATACGAAGCTCCATTTTGCAGTCTTTCCATAAATTCTCCGTATGCACTTGCTTTTGCATAGTCAAGGGTTATTCCTTTACCGTTTGAAGAATAATATAAATCATCAGAAAGAGTTATTGTTAAAGACTCTAAGCCATGAAAATCAACTTTTTTTTGACCTATTATTTCCTTAAGATTTTCAATACCTACTTTTTTAAGTATGTCTTTAATCTTTTGAACAGTCACTTCCGGTAATTCGTCTTTTTTCTTGTTATATAACATATTTAATGACCTTTTTACAATGTCCTTTATATTAATTCTTTTACATTATTTGCAGATAATAATATAATATAAATATTAGAAATAGTAAACGGAGCATATATGCGATATAAATGCTGTCAACCGGCTATATCTTGTATAAAAATGACACATAATACAATGTCTTTTTGTTACCGTATTTTTGATAAAAGATATGCATTTATTTATAATTATAATGGAGAATCTGGTTTTTTAGACAAATATATACAAGCACGAAAACAGTTTATAGAAAATTGTAAAAAAGGAGAAAATATTCCTGAACAATGTAAGGATTGTCATTTTTTTATAGAAAAAGAATGGGATGACTCTTTTGGAATAGACTATATTATTGTTGCAAACAGAACAAAGTGTTCATGTGACTGTATATACTGTACAGTGTCACAGGGTAATGAAGAAAGAAAAAAAGAACTAAATTTAATGAAAATTTGGGATATTAGACCTGTATTAAAAGAAATTGAAGACAATTATCTTTTAAAAGAAAGCGGCGAAATTTTTATTGCAGGAGGAGAATGTAGTGAATATCCTCCTGAAGAAAATAAGTGGCTTATTGATTTTGGTTTTAGAAATAATTACCATCTAAAATTTTCAAGTTCCGGAATGTTTTATTCAAAAGAAATAGAAAAAGCCCTAAAAAAAGGCAACACTGCTATACTAATTGCACCTGATTCAGGTACAAAAGAAACCTATGAACGGATAAAAAGAGTAAAATATTATGATCAGGTCTGGAAAAATATTGAAAAATATATTAAAGCCGCTGAAAAAACAAAAACATCAAAAGTTGTTGTGAAATATATTATCTTAGAAGGTATTAATGATAACATTGAAGAATTTCAAGCTTTCTTAGAAAAATGCAATTCAATCAACTGTAAATATATTGATATTTTTGTCGATTTAAATTGGCTCGCAAGAGGAGGGATAAATGCAAGAACACCAAAAGGAACAGCAAAACTTCTTACTTATATTGAAAGTTTAAAAGATAGCAGGATTTATTCAGATTTATTTGTAAAAAAAACATCTAAAACTACCGCTGCAAAAGAATACTCTAAAGAAATTGAAAAATTACTAACAGAAGGAAAACTACAATTAAATATTCCTATTTATGCAGGTACGGCAGAAACATATGAAGCATTAACAAAAAGCAATCTATTTGATAAAATCTGGCATAATATTTATTTGTACTCGAGAAAAATACAATATTCCAATTTGCTTCATTCAACAATTTTATTACAATATAAAATCATTTCCGGAGTAAATGACAGTATTGAAGAAATCAACCAATTTGTTAAAAAGTGTGATGAATGTGATTTAAGAAATATAGAAGTTGGTCTATATAACGGAAAAAACGATTTAAACAACAATTTTGATATCAATCATCTTAAACAAATATATGACTATTTCAACAGTCTTGAGCACAAATATATTTCTTTTTCAGAGAAGTTTCTTTCTCTAATCAATAGCAATTGATTAATATTGAATTTTAACTCTCTCAAGTTTATCGTGAATTTTTCATCGCAGGCATTTAAAAGCAGTATATTTATCAATTATTCTTATTAGATTAAACATAATAAATGTGTTATAATAATAATGGTTTAGGGTGTTTATTTTTATATGTGAACTTTTGTAAAACTATTTATAATAAATAAACAATATTTATTAATCAGCTGTTTTATGAAAGTACCATAGAAAAGGAGGTAATTATGAACGTAAATCCGGTAAGTTTTTCAAGTACAAATAATACTACAGGGGCAACATTCCACGAAAAAATTAATCGTCCGCAGGCGTATATCAGTAAAGATTCCCCTTCTGCTGCTACAAATATAAATGGTAACGGGGAAAAAGAAAAAACTTTTGGAAGCAAACTACTTAAAACTGTTGCCGCTTTAGCTATTGTATTAGCTGGCTTAGGTATTTCTGCTAAAAAAGGATTGTTAAATCCCGGTAAAAATGAAACAATAAACAAAATAAAAGCCCCATTGAAACAAGCTGGAGATTTTGTAGCAGACAAAGCCTCTGTTGCAGCAAAAAAAGTTCAAAGCATTTTTAAAAAGAATGGTGATGATGCAGCTGCGGCAGCTAAAGCTCCGACACCAGAACCGGCTGCAGATCCGGCTTCTATCATAGAATAACAATCAATTTATAATTACCTCAAAAAGGTGCGAATTTATCTATTCGCACCTTTTTTAAATATTAAAACCATTATAAATTCTAAAAGCTATTATTGTATTTGTGATAAATTTCAAATAAATATTTGCATTTAATCCGATGTCGAATTTTTTGTTAAAGTTCAAAAACATTATATGAAGAATCTATTTCTTCCTGGTCAATACCAATATAATGCAATGTAATAAACGGAGAAGAATGATTTAATATTTTTTGCAAAAGAACAATATCTTTAAATTGTTTATAGTGATGATAGCCGAAAGTCTTTCTCATTGTATGTGTACCTATATTTATCTCTAATCCTAATTTTGTACAAGCATCATTAAGAAACCTGTACACCTGTGATCTATCAAGCCTGCAATGTTTTTTACCAATAAATAACGGTTCTTTATCTGAAATAGAATATAATTTATTTCTGTCATTTTCAATATAATTTTTTATAAGTTCTTTTAATTTTTTATTTAGTGGAAATCGTTTATATTTTCCTGTTTTTTGTTCTTTTATTTCTACGTGTGATTTATTTTTAACATTTTCTATGTTTAACCCCAAAATATCAGAAACCCTGAGCCCGGTATTAATTCCAAATGCAAAAATAAGACGATTCCTCTTGCTTTTCATATCAAGGAATTTTTCAACAGATTCAATGTCTTTTCTGTTTTTAATTGGTTCTACTAAATTTTTCATAAAAGCAATTCCTTTCTAAAATATACATATACTCTTGCGTAATAACCTACCGTCTAAAGTCTTAAAATTCCTTTATTTGAAATATTAACTATTTTTTTAGTCGTTTTAAAATACAATTGATTATTAATATTAAAGAATAATCTGTGTATGTAGTCCGATATTTTTTGAGAAAGTTATTACATTTATATAATTTCTAATATTTATTTTTGTATTGATTTTGTGTTATTCAATACAAATTTTTCTTTAATAAAATTAAGGAATACACCTGAATACGTACTTAATATCATCGTTACTACAAAGTAAAAATAAGTCGTTTTTATAGGATTATAAATCCAATATATATCATGAGCATTTTTTATATCTATTGGAATTCCTTTTATATAAAGCAAAGCACAAGTTATTAAATACATTATAAAAACATGGTTTGCCATGATATGATAGGTATTTTTACCCATTTGATAAAAAAATCTATTATCTTTTATATAAGGATATAATTTATCAACAAGAAACATTGCAGCCCATATTCCAGTTAAACTTGTTAAAACAGGAATTAAAACATCATCAAATTCACCCCATACAAGAACATAACTCAGCCCGACACCATCTTGAGGCGTATAATCTTTATTTGTAAGCCATAATAAACTTTGGACAATTAATATACAAAATAACCATTTATAATTGAATATATTAATTTTTTCTTCAACATAATTTTTATAAAAGTACCCTGAATAAATAAAAAATAGAGAAAATAATGTTCTTATTACTACAAGCATAAATTCATCATACCTAAAAGGAGTAAGAGAAGTAGCCAAAACCGCTAATACAAAGAAAAATCCGATATTCAGATATTTATTAGTTCTCAATTCTTTTAATTTTTTAAAAATAAACAAAAAGAAAATAAGAGAAATAAAAAGCTGAGGGACAAACCACAACGGGCAGGATAAATCCAGTTCATGTCCGTTTAAAAAAGGAGTAATAGTATAATTTTTTATATTTACCGGTATTCCCCAGAATTTACCTGTTAATTTCGCAATAATTATGGTAATTACAAGATAAAATCCCGTATACAAAAAATACGGAAGTAAAAGCCTTTTCGCTTTTTTTGTAATAAAATCACAAATATTTTCAATATATTTATCTTTAAAAAGATACCCCGAAATAAAAAAGAATAAAGCCAGATGAAAAGAAAAAGGCGGAAACATCGGAATCAAAGAAAATTCAAGATGTCCTGACACTATTAGCATAATAGCAAGAGCTTTAAGAACATTTATCTTGTTATTAAAAGTATCACTCATTCTGTAATATTTCCTTTATGGGTTTACAAGGATTACCTACTGCTACGACATTAGATGGGATATCTTTTGTTACAACACTTCCTGCCCCTATTACACTGCCTGAACCTATAGTAACACCAGGAAGCACTGTAACCCCGCCTCCTATCCAAACATTATCACAAACAGTTATTGGCTTTGCCCATTCAATACCTGTATTTCTTGTTTTTGCATCCAAAGGATGTATAGCTGTATAAAATCCGCAATTTGGTCCAATAACAACATTATCCCCGAATTTAACTTTTGCACAATCTAAGATTACACAATTATGATTTATATAAAATTTTTCCCCGACTTCAATGTTATACCCGTAATCACAGTAAAAATTTGATTCAATATGAAGATTTTCTTTTGTTTTTCCCAAAATCTTTTTTATTAATTTATCTCTTTCTTTTCTGTTTGAAGGTGGAATTGAATTATATTCAAAACACATTTTTTTTATATTAGAACGTTCTTTAGCAAGTTCATTATCATAATACGCATCATAAGGCTCGCCCTTAAGCATTTTTTCCTTTTCGCTCATTATTTCCTCTCTATATTTTTAAGCAAATCAATTATATAACAAATAAAACATTTTTTTATACGGCTTACCTTTTTGGTTTAAAGGTGTTTACACTGATGTATTTTCTTTTAAGAGTAATATAATTTTGCCCGAAAAGAAATTCACGATAAGACAATGGCATGAGCAAATTTCTTTGAGCAGCGTTTTGAAAATGTGAGCAACTGTACAGCGGCAATGAGCGTAAAGAAATTTCAAAACAGTCGTCGGTAAGTTGTGACACTAGAATATATGCTTAATCAAGTTTAAATTGTTTTTGATATTGTTCTATTCCTTCAAGTTTTTTTTGCTCTTCTTTTAAAAGAATAAAATCTTCTAATATAAGTACATCTAAATCAGTAAACATAAAACATTTATAAGCATCTTCTGGAGTATTAACAATTGGTTCTCCTCTAATATTAAAAGATGTATTAACAACAACGCTACAACCTGTCAATTTCTTAAATTCATTAATTATATTCCAGTATCTTGGATTTATTTTTTTTGAAACTGTTTGAATTCTGGCTGAATAGTTAACATGAGTTACAGCAGGAAGTATTGAGCGATATGCTTTTAATTTATCTAAACCTTTATATTTTTTTTCTTCCTCAGTTAATTCTGTTTTAATTTTTTCTGATACAGGCTGTGTTAAAAGCATATAAGGAGATTTTTTGCCTTCTTTTATATCAAAAAAATTCTCAACATCCTCTTCAAGACAGCTTGGAGCGAACGGTCTAAAAGATTCTCTCTTTTTTATAGCCATGTTCAATTTTTTTTGCATTTCTCTGTTTCTTGGATCAGCCAGTATACTTCTATTGCCCAAAGCCCTTGGTCCATATTCCATTCTGCCTGCGAAATGTCCTATACTTTTACCTTCAAAAAGACATTTCGCAATAATTTTGGCTGTTTCTTCTTCTGTTTCACTTTTCGTATATTTAGCCTCAAATTTATTTAAAGTTTCCAATATCTCTTCTTCACTATATTTTGGTCCTAAAAGGCTGCCTTCTTGTGAATCAGAAGGATTTACAATTCTATCTTTATTTAAACCCATATAATATACAGCAAGGGCAGCCCCTAAAGCCCCTCCGGCATCACCAGCAGCAGGCTGAATCCACACATTAACGAACTTCCCGTTTTTCAATATGTTTCCGTTAGCTACACAATTTAAAGCACAACCTCCGGCAAGACAAAGATTTTTTATTCCTGTCTGATTGTATACATAATTTGCAATTTTAAGAATTATTTCCTCTGTAACAGCCTGTATACTTGCTGCTATATTCATATCATCTTGAGAAAGGGCACTTTCAGGTTTTCTTGGAGGTCTTTTAAATAAATCTTCAAACTTTTTATTAAACATATAATCAGTTGTGCAATATCCGAAATATTCCTGATTCAACCAAAAAGAACCATCTTCTTTAACATCAATAAGATTTTTAAATATTAAATCTTTATATACAGGTTCGCCATAAGGTGCAAGCCCCATAACTTTATATTCTCCGGAGTTCACCTTAAATCCGAGGAAACCTGTAAAGGTACTGTATAAAAGCCCTAAAGAATGAGGGAATTCTATTTTTTGCTTTATTTCTATTTTATTTCCTTCCCCTATACCCCATGTTGTGGTATCCCATTCTCCAACACCATCAAGACAAAGTATTGCCGCTTTTTCAAATGGAGAAGGAAAAAAAGCACTTGCACAATGTGATTCATGATGTGAAGTAAAATAAATAGGACAATTTAACTTTTTTTCAAAATATTTATCAATATTTGACGGAATAAAAAGTTTTTTATTAAGCCAAACCGGCATTGCATTAATAAAACTGTGCATACTCAAAGGAATGTATGCCATGGCTGTTTCAAGTATTCGCTCAAATTTTACAAACGGCTTTTCATAATATACAACACCATCAAGCTGTTCTGCGGTAATTTTAGCTTCCTGTAAGCAATAATTTACTGAATTAATCGGAAATTCACTATCCTGCTTAATTCTTGTAAAACGTTCTTCTTGTGCAGCAGCTATTATAATTCCGTCTTTTATCAGTGCTGCAGCACTATCATGATAATATGCACTTATTCCTAATAAATATGTCATTTTCACCTAAAATTGATATTCATAATTTGTTGTTTTGTTTTTATTATCAATCCAATACGTATCTGCCCTCATTTTTTTTATTTTTAATCTGTCCCGTTTTACAATTTTCATTATAATTGCAGTTGGAAGAAGAGCAATAATATATATCAGAAATAACGCTGTTATTGATATATATTTACCAATAAAATTACCGGATTTTGATATTACTTTTTCAAGTTTTGATGCAAAATTGTTTGATACAAAACAACAAAAAGCAATAACAAAAGATAATACAATTAAAATCATAGCAAGATTTATAAAACTATGTTTATACAAAAGATAAGCCGGTATTAAAGGTATAATAGTAAAGGTTACTGCAAGTTTTATATTTTCTTTTATCTTCATTTTGTCTTTCTAAATAACAGTATATATAAACGGCGAAACAGGAGATGTACCTATTACAATTAAGAATATTAAAAGAATTAAAAACAATACAACAGGAAATATCCAGTATACTTTTTTACTCCATATAAACTGAAACATTTCAATTAAAAAATTTTTTCTTTTCATATTAATATCATAGCTCCTGTTTTATTATTTCTAACATATTTAATGCTTCTTCATGCTCGGGTAAAATTTTTAATAAGTTATCAAGATGTTCTTTCGCTGCAATATATTCTTTTTTTTCAAATTTACATTTTGCAAGATTCAATAAATTATTAATATTATTAGGTATTGCAAGATTTATAAGACCGTATAAAGCATAAGCCCTGTCATAATCTTTCAATTCAAAATATACTTTTGCCAGAAGATTAGCTGTCTCAGTATTAGGAGCCAGAGTATAGGCGTCTTCCAATAATTGTTTTGCATTTTCGTAATTTTCTTCGTAAACATAAATTTGAGCAAGATGAAACAAAATCTGTATGTTCTGTGGCTCTTTTTGAATTAAACTTGACAGTATCTCCTTGGCTTCTTTAATCATATTCATTGACATATAATTTATCGCAATACTTATCAGCATATAAGTTGGAATATCCTGTCTGTTAATGATTTTATTATACATTTTCTTTGCCATGTTGAAATCAGACATCAAATGAAAATAGTTTCCGTATTCAAAAATTATATAAATATTGTCGGGCTGGATTTTATATGCTTTTTTAAAGTATTCAAGCGATCTATCAAATAATCTGCGGGATAAATATATAATAGCTAAATCTTTGTAGGCAAGAGCAAAATCAGGATTCATTGATATGATTTTTTTCAAAAGTTCTTCCGCTTTATCAGTATCATTCGATTTTGCACACAAAACAGCATATTCGTAAAGAATTTCAACATTTAACATTCCTGAGGTTATCAAATCACCATATAATATTTTAGCTGCTTCAATCTTGCCAGAACGTGTATATAAAGAAGCAAGATGCAATTTTAATTGGACTGAACCCAGATTAAAAGAAAGCAATTTTTCAATTATTTTAATTGCATTATCTAATTCTCCCAATCCGTCAAAGGCACAAGCAAGATTATATCTGTAATTTTCTTTATCGGGAGATAATGAAATCAATTTTGTATATGCCTCTTTTGCTTCATTAAATTTTCTTGCTTTTAAACACGAAAGGGCGTATGCGTTTAAATATGAAATTTTATTATCAAGGTTACAAGCTTTTCTTAGTTCCTCTGTAGCATCGTTAAATTCTTCAAGCGAAAAATAAGCAAGACCTAAATTGTAATGAACTGAAGAATCGTTTTCATCTAATGAAAGAGCTTTTTTATACAGAGATATAGCTTCCGTCACTTTATTATCTGTAAAATAAGCAAGACCTAATTTGTTGTAAAACCTGGAATTATCAGGCATTACTTCTATTGCTTTTTTAAGCTTTTTTATAGTAAATTCAATATCACCTGCTTCTAATGCAGCAGCTGAAATAATATCATATATTTGAGCATCATCAGGTGCAAGTTCAAGCATTTTATCCTCCAGAGGATAAACTTCTTTATATTTTTTTTGTTTTATATATACAATAGCCAGACTCTTATACGCATCAATATAATCTTCTCTATGCTCAATTACTTGTTTTAAAAGTTTTTCAGCCTCTTCGTAATTTTCATTGTTTATATATATAGTAGAAAGATAATACAAAGAAAGTGCATCTTTATTATCGTTCAAGATTACATTTTTAAAATTTTCTTCAGCTTCTTTGTAACAACCGAGATTAATATTACACAGTCCTAAATATTTCTGAATTTCAATGTCAGACGGATTATCAGCCAAGAATACACTTATTAAATCCTTAGCTTTTTTATATTCTTTAGACTCTATACAATTTATTATTTCTTGATTTACCATAAGTAAAAAGCTTCCTTTATAAAAAATTATAACAAAATAAATAAAAAGAACAATAATATAAATATTTTCAAGGAAATTAAAACAATTGAAAAAAAAGATTTTTTATGTTCTAATAACAGATGATTTACGAGAGAAAAAGGGGAGAAAAATAATGGCTGAAAGAACCTTTATAGCTATAAAACCGGATGGTGTTAAAAGAAACTTAATCGGAAGAATAATTACAAGATTTGAAGAAAAAGGATATAAAATTATAGGTTTAAAACTTCTTCTTCCGACAGTTGAACTTGCAGAAAAACATTATGCGGAACATAAAGGAAAACCCTTTTATCCAAGATTAATAGAATATATTACATCAGGACCAATAGTAGCAATGGTTATAGAAGGACCTAATGTTATTGCAGAATCAAGAAGAATGATGGGTTCAACAAAACCAGAAGAAGCTGAAGCAGGAACAATCCGTTTTGAATATGCCATTAATAAAGAATACAATATAATTCACGGTTCTGACAGCCCAGAAAGTGCAAAAAGAGAAATTGCAATATACTTTAAAGAAGAAGAACTTTGCCCGAA
Source organism: Candidatus Gastranaerophilales bacterium (assembly GCA_944325525.1). Lineage (GTDB taxonomy): Bacteria > Cyanobacteriota > Vampirovibrionia > Gastranaerophilales > Gastranaerophilaceae > Avigastranaerophilus. Next base: position 9,936 of record CALVAK010000021.1, on the reverse strand, counting down.
TTGGACAACAATGTTAGAGATGATAATGAATGAAAAATAAATATTTCTCATTTGATTTATTAAAAGAAGATAAAAAAACAAAAGCAAGAGCAGGTATTTTACATACTCCTCACGGAGACATTGAAACTCCTATATTTATGCCGGTTGGTACTAATTCTGCTGTAAAAATGCTAACAATGCATCACTTAAGAGAAACACAGGCACAGATAATATTATCAAATTCTTTCCATTTATTTTTAAGACCCGGGAATAAATTAATAAAAGAATTTGGCGGACTGCATAAATGGATGAACTGGGATAAACCGATTTTAACAGACTCTGGAGGATTTCAGGTGTTTAGTCTGGCACACTTAAATAATATAACAGAAGACGGAGTAAAATTTAAAGAACCAAAAACCGGCGATGAATATTACATTAACCCTGAAATATCAATGGAAATACAGCAAGATTTAGGTCCTGATATTGCTATGGCCTTTGATCAATGTGCACCATATCCGTGTTCGTATGAAGAAGCAGTAAAATCAATGGAAAGAACTCACAGATGGCTTGAAAGATGTTATAATTCGCATACACGAGAAGATCAAGCATTATTTCCAATTGTACAAGGTGCTTTTTTCGATGATTTAAGAAAAGAAAGTGCAAAAGTAATTTCATCCTATGATGCAGCAGGCTATGCCATAGGCGGAGTAAGCGTAGGTGAACCAACAGACATAAAACATCATCTTGTTGAATATACAGCACCTCTGCTTCCTAATGATAAACCGAGATACTTAATGGGAGTTGGTACTCCGGCAGATTTAATTCAGGGAGTAAAATCAGGTGTAGATATGTTCGATTGCGTTCTGCCTACAAGAAATGCAAGGCACGGTTCTTTCTTCACGTATGAAGGGAAAAAAAATATTAAAAATAAGCAATTCGAAAAAGATGCATTACCTTTAGATGAAAAATGTGATTGTTATGCTTGCAAAAATCATTCAAAAGCCTATATAAGACATTTATACCGTATGGGCGAAGCCAATGCACAAATTCTTCTTTCAATTCATAATACAAGATTCTTATTAAAATTTATACATGATATGAGAGAAAGTATTTTGAATGATTCTTTTGCAGAATTTTGTCTGCAGCATTCAAATTTATAGACCTATTTTCATATCTAAACGCAGTGAATCTATAATTGATAATATTGTAATAATCTCAACCAGTATTGCTCTATATACGTTAACATCATTGGCAGGTTTTAAAATAGGTACTTCAAACCAATCCTTTGAAGATGAAACAGCTATATTTACATTACCATGTTCAAAAGATAATGTAATATTTTCCCCTATTCCTTTTTTAGCAAGCTCAACCATTCTGTTCATAAAGGCAGTTGTTATTAAATATCTTGCTTCAACCTGATCTGTTGAATACACATCATAATACTTTTCAAACTCAGGATCTTCCAAATTAACTTTTTTTCGATTAAATCCTAAAGTTGTAGAATTTCTTTTTATATACGTTGCCCCTTTATATTTTTTTAAACTGGGAACTTTTACCAGAAGACCGTTAAATATTATAACATTTCTTCTGTTTTTCCCGCTGCCTGTTTCTTTAGTTAGTGCAATTTCAGATATACTGACTTTAATATTTTTATACATACCTTCAAATCTGTCATCACAAGAATACCTATTAAAAGAAGAAAATAAACCTAATGATGAAACATAATTTCTTATATCATACTCAGGACTGCCTTTTTCTATAATACGGAAATCACCTGCAAAAGATAACAGTCGAGGAAGAATTATAGCTTTCACCTTATTTTTATATGTCTTAACTGTATAGAATATAAGACCTATAAGAATAACTTCGACGAATAAAAGAAAATCAATCAAATTTCTATTTTCGATAAAACTGCTATCTCCTGATGTATTCAAGAAAAAAATAAACAATAAGAAACCCGAGGGTATTAATGCTATTATACCTAATATACATCCAGAATAAAGATATTGTTTTCGCAATTTTTCTATTTTTCCGAGGTATAAAGAGAGTTTCTTATTGAAAAAATTATTAAATTCAGAAGAAAAAATTTTTTTACGAATTTTTCTATAATCATCAGTCATAAACTAATATATCTTTCTATAGATAGTCTTTTTCATTAATAGATTTTCTTGAGGATTCATCAGTTTCAAAGTAACTGTAAGTTGCAGCTTCACCAGCGAAAGAAGAAAACAAAGACCCCGGAAAAATTTGTATAATATTTCTTAATTGGGTAAGTGCAGAGTTATAAAATCTTCTTGCAGCGGCAATATGTTCTTCTACTTCATTATACGTCTGCATAGCCTGCACCATTGTTGCATCGGATTTTAATGTCGGATAATTTTCCACATTAACCATTAATGCTCTTAATTGTGCATCCAATTGAGCTTCTGCACGGAATTTTTCAGAAGACCCCGACTTTGCTTTCATAGCCTGTGTTCTTAATTCCGTAATTTTCTCAAATATACCAGTTTCATGCTCCATAAATTTCTTTGCGATTGTTAAAATATTCGGTATTAAATCACAACGTTTTTTTAATTGTACATCTATACTTGAGAGTGCCTCCAACACAGCATTTTTTGATTTTACAACATTTACGTAAAGACCATATAATCCAAATAAAATTATTATAGCAATTACCGCTATTAACGCTGTACCAATAAACATATTATACTCCTTCTACATTGTAATTATTCTATAATACCACTATTAATTCATTTTCAATCATTTGTTAAGACTATTTATAACCCAATAACAGAATCCAATTTTAAAGCATCTATAACAATTAATAAATCCTTTACTTCTATTAGAAACCCTCTATAAGTATCAATATTTTTTTCTTTATTTGCAATTACACTTTCCATACTCTCATCCACAGAAGCAAACACTTCTTCTTCATAAGATATAATTTCAAATAAATCCGTAAAAGACACGCTTAAAAGAATATTAATAAATCCATCCTCAAATGAAATTGACAGGTCATTGTTTTTATATTCCACTACATATTTTTTTAGTTTTTCCATAAATGTCGGGGTCAGCATATATCTTGCATCTACCTGATTTGTTGACTCTACCTCAAAAATCTGGTTAAATTCAATATCTTCCGTATATACTTTTTCAAAATCATATCCGTCAAACTTAAAAACATTGCTACTTTCTCTTGTAATAAGAGTTTTTCCGCTAAAAGGCTTATTTGTCCTTACTCTTAAAAATAAGCAATTACCACCTTTTTGGCGTTTTATTTCTTTCTCTTTTCCAACACTTGCCATATAGAGTGAATAACCACCTTTAATAGTTATTTCAGCAATTTCAATTTTTATATCATTATATATAATTCTAAAATGATCATCTAATGAATTTTCAAGCATTCCGCCGTTCTTTTGCAAAAGTAATAATTTCTCCAGATAAGAACTTAAATCATAAGATTTATCTTCATCGGTTAAATACTGGCATTTTGCAATTTTTGAAAAAAGTACAGGAAAAACTATTTTCTTTATCTGCATCATTTTTGATTTATATTCTTTTTTCAATTTTTGCCCTATAGAACCATATTTTTTAAAAATATAGCAGCCAATTAAAATAACAGGAAAAAGCCCCGGTAAAAAAGTAGTATTAGCTTCAAAATCCGAGTCAGTACTAATAGCAAACCAAAATGAACCCACAAAATATATATAGGCAAGTATTAAAACAATAATGTGATTCCTTTTTTCTTTAAATTTCATTTTTATTTTTAAAGTATGTTTTAACATAATAAAGAATACAAAAGACAAAAAAACCACCATATAAGAAAAAAATCTGATTTTTATATCCGTATCTGGCTGAGCATCCGCCGGCAAAAATTGTAATATACAATACTTAAAAAATTCGTCCAGAAAATAACCGAAAAAAGGAACAAGTAATAAAAGAAAAAACCCAATAGCTATAAGTCCAATTGTATAAAAGGTTGTTTTTTGTCTTAGCTCTTTGCTATCTTGCATAACCTTATTTTTTGTCTTCCTATACAAAGGAATAACTTGAGTCATACAAAAAATTTTAAAATCTTCATTAAAAAATTCAGGATATTTTTTTCTGTATTTTTCAGTATCATAATTTTTAACTACAGGTTGAGAAAAATCACTATTTTTTGAATATCGTCTTTTTCTAAGAGAATATCGCATATTTTACAAACTCCTTAACGGTTAAACATTTAATCTTAAAAAAAAAAGTGTAAGTTAAAATCTAACTTACACTTTTTTAAATCAAATAATTATTTTGTAACAAGTTCCATTTCATCAGCAGAAGCATATACACAGTGGCAGCCGCAGTCAACATGAACAACTTCGCCCGTAACTCCTGACGATAAATCAGATAATAAGTACAATCCTGTTTTACCTACATCTTCAAGTGTAACATTTCTTTTTAAAGGAGCTTTTAAAACCGCAGATTTAAGCATTTTACCAAATCCATCTATACCTGAAGCGGCAAGAGTTTTAACAGCACCCGAAGATAAGCAGTTAACTCTTATACCATCTTTACCTAAATTTTCAGCCAAATATCTTGCAGATGATTCAAGTGCAGATTTTGCAACACCCATAATATTATAGTTTGCAACAACTTTTTCACCGCCTAAATATGTCAAAGCAAGAATTGAACTACCTTGATTCATAATTGGTCTTGCATTTCTTGCAAGAGAAACAAGTGAATATGCACTTATCCCCATTGCCAAATCCCAACCTGATCTTGACGTATTTATAAATTCTCCGGTTAAATCTTCTCTGTTAGCAAAAGCAACAGCATGAACAACAAAATCAATTTTTCCGTATGTTTTTTCAAGTTCTGAGAAAACAGCTTTTACTTCATCTTCTTTTGTTACATCACAGTTCATAATAATTTTTGCATTCATAGATTCAGCTATAGGACGAACTCTTTTTTCCATAACTTCGCCGGCGTATGTAAAAGCTATTTCAGCACCTGCTTCAAACAGCTGTTTTGCAATACCGTACGCAATACCGTGAGTGTTAGAGACACCAAATATAACACCTCTTTTACCTTCCATTAATTTCATAACAATACCTCTTCTAAACCTGTTAACTTTCTCTAATTTTACTATTAAAACATTCTTTTATCAAGGAAATGACCACCTTTAAACATAAAGCCTTGTTATATTATTTTTCACAAATTTCTTTTACCTTTTCCTTTAATTGTTTTTTATTATGTATTATTGAAGAAATAAAAGCAGCTCCAACAATAACCAATCCTGTTCCTCCTGTTACTACTTCAGGAATTTCAATTTTAGTACTGATATACATAATTATTGCAAGAAAACCTATTGCCCAGTGGGCACCGTGTTCAAGATATAAATATTGTTTTAATGTCTTTTTATCAACCATAAAGATTGTTAAAGAACGTACAAACATCGCTCCTATTGCAAGCCCTATGGAGATTATAATAATATCCTTACTAATCGCAAATGCACCTAAGACACCATCTAAAGAGAAAGATGCATCTATTAATTCAAGATATAAAAACCCTATAAATCCGAGTTTTGCAGCCCCGCCCATTATTGCAGCTCTTCTTTCCGCTATCTGTTCTAATAAATTACTAATACTATCTATTACAAGATACAAAACAATACCCGTAAAACCTGCCATTATAACGGCAATCTTTTGTTTTAAATCAACTATAAAATGCTGTAATACCATTAAAGAAATAAGTGCAAAAACAACATCTACATATTTAACACAATTAAGTTTTAATAAAGGTTTTTCAAGACAGGCAATCCAGTGAATTTCTTTTTCCGTATGAAAGAAGTAAGTAAGAAAAATCATCAAAAGAAAAGAGCCGCCGAATGTAACTAAAGGAGCATGAACCAGATGTAAATAATATGCATATTTATCAACGTCATAAAAAGCAAGTTTGGTAACACCTACAACGGTCAAACCTGAAAATGCTGCAACTACTAAAATCGGAAATAAAAATCTCATGCCGAAAACGGCAATTGCAATACCCCAGGTCAAAAAACGATGACGCCACTTATCAGACATTTTCTCAAGTTTCATAGCATTTATAACAGCATTATCAAAAGATAATGTAACTTCTAATATAGAAAGGAAAGCAACAATGAACAAACAAAGAAAACCGCTGCCGGGATGAGAATGTTCTCCCCAGAAATATGCAAGCACAACACCTGCAATTGTAACTGCTAAAGATCCTTTAAAATATTTAAACATAACTCTATCTGTCCTTTTAAATGTTTCGATATAAATTTATTTCAAAATATAATTTTTCTATACACAGATATTATATAAGAAAAGAAGGTAAAGAAAAAATTCTTTACCTTCTTTCATAATTAACTCCGGTTAATTAATCTTTAGCGTGACCTGCTGTACCTAAAACGTCTCTCATTTTGTGCATTACGAGTTCTTTAATAGCAGCTCTTCCAGGTCCCATATATTCACGGGGATCAAATTTTTCAGGATGTTCTGTAAAGAATTCTCTAATAGTAGCAGTCATAGCTAATCTTAAATCAGTATCAATATTTATTTTAGCAACACCATGTTTAGAAGCATAGTTAAGCATTTCTTCAGGAACGCCCTGAGCATCAGGCAATTTACCACCAAATTGATTACATTTTTCAACTAAATATTTAGGAACTGAAGATGAACCGTGAAGAACAATCGGATAGTCAGGGAAGCCAGCATCTGCGAGTGCTTTTTTAATTTCAGCCAATCTTTCAAAATCAAGCTTAGCTTCGCCTTTAAATTTATAAGCTCCGTGAGATGTACCAATAGCAATAGCCAGAGAATCACAGCCTGTTTCTTTTACAAATCTGACTGCCTCTTCAGGATCAGTATATGTAGCATGTTTAGCATCAACTTTTACATCGTCTTCAACACCGGCTAATTTACCGAGTTCAGCTTCAACTGAAACTCCTCTTGCATGTGCATAATCTACAACTTGTTTTGTTAATTTTATATTTTCTTCAAGAGGGAATCTTGAACCATCAATCATTACAGATGAAAAGCCGCCATCAACACATGCTTTACAAATTTCGAAATCAGCACCGTGATCTAAATGCAGTGCGATAGGAACAGTTGTTGTTTCTAATGCAGCCTGAACAAGTTTTATTAAATAAGTTTGATTGGCATATTTTCTTGCACCTGCTGACACCTGAAGAATAATAGGTGATTGAGTTTCTTCAGCAGCTTCTGCAATTGCCTGCAAAATTTCCATGTTATTAACATTATAAGCACCTATTGCGTACTTACCTGCTAATGCTTTTTTGAACATTTCGTTTGTTCCAACTAATTTTCTTTCACTCATTAGTAGTCTCCTCTTGTTTATAATTACAAGTTAAATTTACATCAAACATATAACTATTACAATAAGTAATTTTGCATACAGAATATAGGAAGTAAAGAGTTACGTTTTTAAGATTATCGGGTATTCTATTATAAGTGTACAATTGCAAGATTAAAAAAATAATGTTACAATCTGGTTCATAAAGCGAATGGAGGACAAAATGTCAAAAGAAGACAACTCAATCAGTTTTGGTGTAGGATTATTATTGGGAGTTGTCGGCGGAGTAATTGCTGCCGTATTATATGCACCCAAATCCGGAGAAGAGACAAGACAAGATGTTGAAAATGTGATTACAGATATAGCACAGAAGTACACACCTGAAATAAAAGAAGCAAAAAGACAGGCTTTAACTTCTATAGATGTTATAAGATATAAGCTTGAACAGCAATACAAAAAAATCAACGATTCTTTTAAAGCTAAACAGCTGGCAAAAGCAAAAGAAAAAGAATCATTTGACTATGATGTAAACTAGGAGAAATCTATGACACCTGTTTTAGAAAGCATTTTAGCTTTATTAATTGTTGTGACAATTATTGTTATGGTTGTTGTTGCGGTATTTCTTGTTAAGTTTTTACAAGAAGCAACATTAACAATGATAAAAGTAAACGAATTAACTGAACTTACGAAAAAAGAACTTGAGCCCGCATTAAAATCAGTAAACAATATTTTATCCACTGTAAATAACGTATCCAATGCAACAAACAGACAGTTAGAAACAGTAAAAAAAATATTAACAACTCTGCTTGGAGCATCTTGTATAGCTTTAACAAAGGTGAAAGGAAATGGCGGATTTTTCAGCGGACTAATCAGCGGTTTTAACTTATTTAAAAAAAAGGAGATAAAAAATGTCAATAGGTAAATTTGTGGCAGGCTTTGCTATAGGCAGTATTGTAGGCGGATTAATAGGTATTTTACTGGCTCCACAATCCGGAGAAGAAACTCGTGAAATGCTGGCAGATAAATCAAAAGAGATTTGCGATAAAGCCCATGAAACAGTTTCGGAAATACAATCAAAAGCTGACGGTATTGTCAGTGATATGCAGACTAAAGGTGATGAATTAATTTCAAAACTTCAGGAAGTTATAAACAAACAAAAACAAACTGAAGAAGCATAGACCTTTATTCAAATAATTTTAATCAAAATTATAAATAAAACCGCTTAAATAGCGGTTTTATTTTTTAATTGAAAATATTTTTTATTCATAAGATAATGTTTTTAAAAATAGTACTATTTATAATAAAAGGGGCAAAAAATGACAGAAACTATGCTAAAAGATGTTACATTAAAAGTTGATATGTCAGGACTTTCAAAATACAGTGAAAATGCAAAAAAAGCTGTAGAAACCATTAGAGAAAGAGCCGGAAAACAAGGACAATTCCTTAACTGGATTACGTTTCTTCCTGAAAACCAATTAAAAAATATTGACAATTTATATGAATTAGCAGAAAAAGCAAAAAATAACAAATACACAGAATTAGCTATTCTTGGTATAGGTGGTTCACGTCATACAACAGAATCTCTTATAAGAATGATTGGCAAAGAAGAAAATGTTCATTTTTATTCTTCGGTTGATACTGAAAGTTTTAGAAGATTTATTAACTCTCTTGACCTTTCAAAAACACAATTTCTTGTTGTTTCAAAATCAGGAGGAACAATAGAAACTACTGTAGCTTATGAAAAAGCAAGGAAAGTAATGCAGGAATATTTAGAAAGAGAAGATGTTTCTGATCGTTTTATAGCTATGACTGATGTATCAAGCGAAAAAAGCAATTTAAGAAAGCTCGTTAATGCAGGTGACATTAAATTATCAGGCTGTGTACACGATGATGTCGGAGGAAGGTTCTCTATTTTTGATGATGCAACTATATTCACACTTGCTTTTGTAGGTGTTCCTAAAGAAGATGTAATATCAATGCTAAAATCTTCTCTTGAAGCACAAGAAGAATTTATGAATCCAGATATAAATGAAAACATGGCTCTCCAACAGGCTGCTTTTAACGTAGAATCAAGATTATCAGGAAATCAAAAACATTTTATCGAGTACTTCGGAGATGCTTTCCAGGGAACAACTCTGTGGGAAAAACAATTAAAAAATGAATCATTAAAAGCAAAAATTTCAACAGATACAAATGTAGGTCCCGGGTACCTGCATTATAACGCAGAAGCAGATCTTGACAGTGCTAATAAAGATTCATTCTTTACTTTTGTATATGTTACGCCTCAGGATAAAGTTACTAAAGCTGTTTTAACCGGTGTTATTAATGCATATTCAAATATGCACCCGGTTTCTGTTGTTGAATTAAAAGATTTATCTTTAACAACTTTAGCTAAATTTATTGAATTTAAACATTTTGAAACTTTATATACCGGAAACATGCTAAGACAGACAGAAGGAGATATAACTCCATCAGACATAGCTCTGCCTGAAGTATTACAGCCAAATGTTGAAATTTATAAAAAAGAAGTAAGAAAAGCTATGGCACAATAACAAAAAACAAATAAAAAAAGAGGAAACCAATTGGTTTCCTCTTTTTTTATTATATCAAAACTAAACCTAGCCGACTCCGTTAAATTTAGGC
>CALVAK010000020.1 GCA_944325525.1 Candidatus Gastranaerophilales bacterium | reverse complement strand
TAGTACACAAACTTCAATAGAGCCTCTTAATGAATCAGTCAAAAAAAAGTTTGCCAATCTTGCTTTTAGACCTTCTAGTTTATAGTAACCTATGCCGGTTAAATCAACATCAGTTAATTTAATTAAAGTCCCAGATTTATACATATTCCAGATATCAATAGTTTCTATGTTTGCATCTTCAATTTTACATCTTTCTAAAGTTGGTATAGATGAATCATCTGCGTTTTTTGAATCTAGATACCAAGAAGTTTCACTATTTTCTGCTGTTTTAGTAATAATAAAATATTTTTTTGATAAAAATAATGCAGCGAGTTTGCCAATTCCTTTGCGTCCCATTACTGAATTTTTAAGTTCATCTGGTAAATTGTCACGTTTGTTCTTACCCATAAACACATATTTGTTTGCTAAATCGTCATAACTCATACCTGAGCCATTATCTAAAATCTCAATAGTTGAGTGTTCTTTGTCTACCATATTAATAAATAATTTTATAGAAGTCGCTTGAGCATCTAAACCATTTGCGACCAATTCTGAAATAGCACTCCAAGGGTTGCTATACAAGTTTTTTCCTAAAAGTTTAAGAGCATAGTATGAAAAATTAAATTGTATACTATTTTGTGTATTTGGCATTTACACCTCACTTAAAACTTTTTCAATTTGTGTAGCAATTTTCATTGCTAACAATGGAGGTACCGCATTTCCAATTTGAGTTGTAATATCTTTTTTAGTTCCCACAAATTCAAACCAATCGGGAAAAGACTGAATTCTTGCTCCTTCTCTAGGTGTTAAAGCTCTATTTTCTTTATAATGAATACACCTTAACCCTGAAGGAGTAGACATATTATTGGTTATAGTTGTGCTTGGCTCACTTTCAATCAATCTGCCATAAGTATTATTATAACCAGAGGTAAGGCGATATTCTTTAGGAATCTTACCTTCATCAACTAGTTGATTTATATAATTCTTACCCTCTCCTTGAATTACATTGTTTATAATGGTTTGAATTTTATCTCCATAGACTGGGGAAAAATGACAAGTAATATAACCATTATGACTACGCATTATTTTTTGATAATTATTTGTTGGACGCCGTCCTTTGTATGACTTTACATTATTTCCAGCAGAAACAGAAGGTAAGTCATTAATTGCTTGTCTAATAGAAATTTGTTTTGTTGATTTTTCTATATTATCAAATGACCAATTTATATTTAAGTCTTTACGCCAACCAATAATAAAAACTCTTTCCCTATGTTGAGGAACGCCATAATCAGCAGCATCGAGTACTCTAAAATCAATCTCGTAATTTATACTTTTAAATTTTGCTTTAATATCATCAATGACTTTTCCACCATTAGGATTTTTCATTGAAAGCATACCTTTAACATTTTCAAACAAGAACATTTTAGGTTTTATTATAGATAGCATACGATAATATTGTTTATACATTTTAGCTTTATCATCATATTTACGACGCCCTATTGTGCTATAGGACTGGCAAGGCGGTCCGCCAATAATTAAATCTACTTCATGATTAGAAATATTATCCAATATTTCTTTTTTTGTAAGCTTTTTAATATCCTTATTAATCATTTTAATTTTTGGAAAATTTTTGCCAAAAGCTTCTGCAGCTGCTTTATCCCACTCATTTGCAAACACAATGTTACAATTTTCGTTTTCGATAAATTGTTCATCAATTAGTTTATAATAAAATCCAAAGGTTAAGCCTCCAGCACCTGAAAACAAATCTACAATACGCATTTTGACTTAACCTCAACAGCATGCTTTTTCATAGGATAATCTTAACAAAAGTTAACATGTAAGTCAATAATGTTACAGTCGTTAATTAAGTTCTATTACGGAGTTTTATGGTGTGTATAGCGAATATTAATCTTAAAAAAATGCAAAATTTTTCTATGACTCCGATTAAAGGAGGCTAAATGGGAGATTTACCCCTCCCTCGCCCTAGCGTAAAATCAAAATTCTTCAATTTTCAATCTTTCCTTAATCGTTATTTTAAGTTGGCAGTTATAAAGCCAATCAAATACATTTACTCCAAGTTGCAAAAAAGTTGCAAAAATTCTGATAACTTAAAATTAAATCTGATAAAATATAAGAATAAAATTAGTCTCAAATTCATGCACCACAATAAACAAAGATAAATTCTGATAAATCCTGAAAAGTATCGGCAATACTGAGTTATACAACTTCTAAGCAGTGGGTCAGGCGTTCGAATCGCCTCCGGGGTATTTTTCGTAAAACAGAGGGTTGATATGGTTCAAATCCTCTGTTTTTTTATTTTGTGACTAATCTCTTTTGATAAAAATATTATAATTTCTCTTAAAATAAAACAATAAAATAAATATTTTATTATTTATATCTGATGTATGTTATCATTGTTTCAAGAGGAAAATATTATGAGATACAGAACTTTGGGAAATACCGGAATTATAGTCAGTGAAATTGGTATGGGCTGTGAAGGTTTTGCCGAAAAATCGGATAATGAAATTTTGCAGATGATAGACCTTATGGTAGCTGAAGGTGTTAATTGTATTGATTTGTATTCTCCTAATCCTCAAATAAGAATGGGATTGGCAAAAGCCCTTAAAAATCGCAGAGAAAAATTCGTTTTACAATCCCATCTTTGCAGTATTTGGGAAAACGGTCAATATCTTCGTACACGTGATATTGGTAAGGTTAAATCCGGTTTTGATATAATGCTTAAGCAACTTGATACGAATTATATTGATATAGGGATGATTCATTATGTTGATTCAATGTCTGACCTTGATGGTATATTAAATGGTCCAATTTTTGAATATACTCAACAGTTATTATCGGAAGGGAAAATTAAATGTATTGGCTTAAGCAGTCATAATCCTGTAGTTGCTAAAAAGGCTGTTGAAACAGGAATAATAAAAGTTCTTATGTTTAGTATTAATCCGTGTTATGATTTACAGCCTGCAGATGAAGATGTTGAACAGCTCTGGAATCCTGAAAAATACAAAAAACATCTTTTTAATATGGATAAAGACAGGCAAAGTTTATATGAACTATGTGATAAATTAGGTGTTGGAATTACTGTTATGAAAGCTTTTGGCGGCGGTGATTTGTTAAATAGCTCTCTATCTCCGGCTAAAGTTTCTTTAACTCCTATACAATGTATACATTACGCTTTGACTCGTCCTGCTGTTGCTTCAGTTATGTCAGGTGCAAGAAATGTTGATGAATTAAAAGAAAGTATCAGTTATGAAACTGCAACTGAAGAAGAAAAAGATTACGCTTCAACTCTTGCATCTTTTCCCAAAATATCCTGGGAAGGTCATTGTATGTACTGCGGACATTGTGCACCATGTCCAAAAGGTATTGATATTGCTTCAGTCGCAAAATTCTTAAATCTAGTAAAAGCACAAGGAACTATTCCGGAAACTGTAAGAGAACATTATCATCTGTTAATACATAAGGCTGGTGAATGTATTTCTTGCGGAGTCTGCGAAAAACGCTGTCCTTTTAAGGTTGAAATAAGGAAAATTATGGAAGAAGCAAAAGAAACTTTTGGCGAATAATTTTTAAATGCTTATGCGTACACCAAATCTTAGTACAATACCATTCCTTCCGCCGTTTCTTATTTTACTTTCAATAAATCCGGTTAATCTTTCTCCATATCTTTTTTGTATCCCCGCTCCATATTCAACAAAAGGTTTTACTGACAATTCAGGTAGATATACATCATTTGCACAAAAATGCGTTTTGTCCATTATGTTCCATACCATTGATACTGCTGCATACGGCTGAACGTAGTTCTTAAAGTTTCCTATAACTTTTATTTGAGGTTCAACATGTATTGCATGTAATGGTTCTGAGCTTATTCCTATATCGTAGTCGGTATTATAATTAAATGTATTTACAAAAGTGTATGACATTATGAAACTTGGCTGAAAAATAAGTTTCCTGTCAAAAATTTCAAAATTATAACCTGTTTTTTCAGCAATTCCTGCATTTAACATAACAAAATCCTGTTTTCCAAAAGCAGATGAAGCTTCTGCAGTATTTGCTCCCGTATTTAAAGTCCAGGCACTGAAAAATCCTTTTTTATAAAATGCGGCATCAACACCTAGCAACCCGCCGTTATTATAAATACTGTTTCCGTCATAAGATTGATGAGAACCGTTATAAGAAATATATCCGCCGTACAATGAATACCATCCCTTTTTTAACCTTATAATTTCAGTTTCTGCACCGACTATTGTTCCGTAACTCACATTTGATACCTTTGTTGCTCCTTTTAACGGAACATTTTCAAAAGTTGTATATGGTTTAAACCATATACCATTTCTCTCTTCCGGTTTCATTGCAGGAGAAAAACCTGAAATTTCACTTGTACTTGCTATTTTGTTCTTCGTATCAATACCTGTTATTACGTCATTTGATGCAATCATAACCATGTCTAAATTCGAAAAAACATTTTTATATACGTCGATTTGATTTAAATAACCCGATATTTGTGCAGATACTGATGGAATATATGCAGAAGAGTTAATTTCCTGCCGTGAAAAATTTAAATTTCCGTCAGACGAATTGTAATTTAGTGAGTAATTATATATTGGAGTCTCTATTTTTGTTCCGCTATACTGTACAAAATCTTTTAATACTGAATTGGCAAAAGGTATAGAATAATCTTGTTTATTGTTAAGAGATCCTTTAATTGATAATGAACTTATATTTATAATTCCGCTTCCTGTAACAGCTTCAGCTTTGATATTGTCCATTGTTCCGGTGTTCAAGTTAATATCTGCAAGGATATTAGTTTTTCCGGATAGAGTTAAATCACCAAAATTTATACTGTTTATTTCATTGTTTTCCATATTAAAATTTGTATTGTTATTTAAATTTGTTTTTTGTGCACTAAAATATGAACTGTTCCCTAGCAGATTTAATGTTCCTTCTTCCAGACTAAAAATTCCTGTAAATTCGTCATTTATTCCGCCTAAATTTAAAATTCCGCTGCCTCTTTTATTAATGCTTCCTGATCCTTCTATGCCGCTTAAAATATTTGTTGTCCCCACCCCGTCAAAGTTAATGATTCCGGTTTCATAATTATAAATATCGTTTGAACTGTTTAAATTGTAGTTGTTTTTCAAGGTGGTATTTTCAATTGTAATAGTTCCCTCATTTGCGATTCCTCCACCTTCAGAAAATCCGGAATCTGACATAGTGTAATTGTTTTCTATAATAGAATTTTTTATGGCTATATTTCCTTGCGTGCTGTTGTAAATTGCTCCGCCATCTCCATATAACATGGCATCTACGTAATTATTGTCAATTTTTGTATTCTCCAGAGAAAGATTGCTGCTGTTATATATTGCACCGCCTCTTACAATAGACATATTTCCTCCGGAGCTCGAATTGTTTATTATATTTGAATTTTTAAAACTTGCTGTACCGGTATTATATAAGACTCCTCCGTATGAAGCAAAAGATTCTTCGCCCAAAGTTTTGTTATTATCGAAAGTTGTATTAGAGATATTTAACTGTCCGCTGTTATAAATAGCTCCTCCTGTCGGTAAAACACTACCGTCAGAGTAATTGTTTTTAAAAACGGAATTATTAATTGTCAAAATTGTTTCAGTCCCGCTTGTAAAATCATTAGCTATTGCTCCTCCGTATGAACTTGCACCGTTTGTATAATTGTTTTCAAAAACTACACTGTCAAGATTAACATTTCCGCCGTTTATATTGTAAATAGCTCCTCCGCTGCCTAAATTTAAGCCATTTGAATTTACAAAATTTTCGTTAAATGAAGATTGTACAATTGACAATTCTCCTCCGTCATTATATATAGCACCTGCATAACTGTATCCACCGTACCTTTGTCCTCTGCAATTTCTTACATCAACACGATTAAAATTTGTATCTGAATTAAGATTAAAACCGCTGAATACATTATTACCGTTTATATAATGGTCATCACCTTCAAAAGATATATCGAGATTTTCAAAATACCGTCCTATTGAAGAATCTGATGTTAAATTATCAATTAAAGTCAACGTATCACCGTTTTCAGGTGAGGAAGTTATAAGTTCATTAAAACTGCTGATTTGTATGTCATCTGCATTCGCAGCTGCTGAACATATGATAACTGTGAATAATAAAAATAAAATTTTTTTTGAAAAAATCATACTTTTTATAGTATTTTTTCAATAAATTATTTCTATTAACCAATCAGGCGGTATTTGTAAATAAAACAGATTGATTATTCCATCCAATAAAAATTAATATTTTAATTAATTTAAATTTAATTTGTTTTATGCATTAATTAAAAATTGTACGACATCATCGTGATTATCAATAATACTTAATTCATCATATGCTTGTAAATAATCTTCGCCCTGTTGTGTAATTTCTTTTGCCCATGCACCGTCATGATAACCCCAGAAAACGGCTCTCATAATGTCTGTTCCTGTCGGAAGTACGCCTTGTTCTATTAAATCATTTTCTTTTTTATCTTTTAAAAATTTCAAATCATATATACAGGCATCAAGATTATCATAAGGATTCATAACATCAAGTTCATTTTCGGTACCGGTAAGCCCGTAGTAGTTATTTAAATAATCAACAGTGTCGGGGGTAAGCTGAAATGGTCCGTATGCCTGGCTTGTATAACTTGAAAGTATATCACCGTTTTCATCATATACTTTTCCTCTTGATTCTATCCAGAGAATTTTTAAAACATCAATAACATTTACCTTGCCATCACCTATTTCGTTAACTCTGTCTTTTATTAGTTCAAGCCCGTCAACACCTAGTTGTTCTGAAAATCTGTTAAGAGAATCTGTTAATTTATCGTATACATTAAGTACTTCAGGTTCTGTAATAAATATTGTTTGTACTTTGTCTTCTAAACTTACTTCGGGTTGTGACTGTGTTACAATCGGCGTTTCTTCAGGAATTGTAGAAATATTTTCCTTTTCGCCTTTTATAATATTTGATGAAGCTATTCCGCCGGTTATTATTCCTGCAGCGGCCAGACCTGCTGCCGCTCTTTTAATAAAATTATTTCTTTTATTTTTCTGCCGTTGATTAAGTCTTTTTCTGTAGTCAGTGTCTCTGTGTCTGCTAATTTGTTCTGAACTGTGTTTAAATTCATCTTTTTTTGGTGACCTTTGAACCGTAATGTATTTACCGGTTTCGGCATTGTATAATCTAAATTCATCGCTGCCTTTTTGCATCCGGTTATTAACCTGGCTCATATCTATTACATTAAAGTAATTCCAACCGCTAACCTTTTTTGTATTCATACCTTTACCTGTTTCTTCTGACTGTTATAATATACAAAAAAAATGGTAAATAAAAATTGCCTTATTTTAATTAATATTTTACAATAAACTTTTAATTATTTTTATATGCTAATACATTTGCTGTTGCATATTTCTTTGAATGAGATAATGATATTTTTATTTTTATACCGGGTATTTTTTTTATATTAACATATGGGAGTCCTGTTTCTTTGTTTAAGATTTCTATTTCTTTATATGTTATGTGTTCTATTCCCAGCCCGTATAGTGCTTTTACAACTGCTTCTTTGCCACAAAACCTTGCACAAAGATGTCTTTGCGGAAATTTTTTTGAAAAGCAGTAGGCTATTTCGTTATTTGTAAATATGTAGTTTAGGAACCTTGAATCTTTTTCAATGGTTTTGTTGTTAAAACGTTCTATTTCTTCAATATCCGTACCTATAGAAAAATTTTCAAAAAACATAATACCTCTGTTACTTTATGTTTAAATTATATATTAAAAATATTAAGAAAATATTGCTTTATGTAATTATTTAAAATTTGTTTATGCTAAAATTTTCTTGTTTTAAATTATTTTTATGTTTTTTGTTGATGAGGCTTTATGTTAGAAACTATTAATGAAAAAAATATATTATTTAATAAACCGTTGTGCAGTACAAGAGAACTCGATAATATTAAAGATGTTTTTAACAGAGGTAAAATATCAGGCGACGGGTATTATACAAAGCTTTGTAATGAATGGTTCTTAAATAAAATTAACAGGAAAATTTTGTTAACTACTTCCTGTACCTCTGCATTAGAAATGATGCCGATTTTGTTGAATTTAAAAGAGGGTGATGAAGTTATTATGCCTTCTTATACATTTGTATCTACTGCTAATGCGTTTGTACTAAGAGGTGTTGTACCTGTTTTTGTTGACATAAGACCTGATACGTTGAATATTGATGAAAATATTGTTGAAGCTGCAATTACTCCAAAAACCAGGGCAATAATTGTTGTTCATTATGGCGGTGTTTCTTGTGAAATGAATAAATTTAGAGAAATAGCTAAAAAACATAATCTTTATTTACTTGAAGATGCTGCTCAAGCTTTCAGTTCAAAATATTATAATGAAGATTTGGGTACTATTGGTGATCTCGGCACTTATAGTTTCCACGAAACAAAAAATGTTGTTTCTGGTGAAGGCGGATGCCTTATTATTAATAACGAAAAATTCCATGAAAGAGCTGAAATAATTAGAGAAAAAGGTACGAACAGAGCTAAATTTTTCAGAGGTCAGGTTGATAAATATACCTGGGTTGATATTGGTTCTTCCTATCTGCCTTCTGATATTATTGCTGCATTCTTATATTCCCAGCTTTCTTTTAGTGATTTTATCCAAAAACGCCGTATGGAAATTTGGAATAAATATAATGCTTTCTTTGAAATATATGAAAAAAAAGGATATATAAGAAGACCCTTTATTCCTTCGTTTTGTACTCATAATGCTCATATGTATTACATTTTATTTAATTCATTAGAAGTTAGAACAAAATTTATTGAATATTTGAAGAAGAATAAAATAAATACTTGTTTTCACTATATTCCTTTACATTCTGCACCCGCAGGCATTAAATATGGTAAAACTTTCGGTTCGTTAAATGTTACTGATAAAGTTTCTGATACACTTGTTCGTATGCCTCTTTTCTATGAATTATCAGATGACGATTTAAATATTATTTTTAATATTGTTGAAAACTTTTTTGAAAGAGAATTTTAATGGGCTTTATTTCAAATAAAATATTTTTATTTATTGCTTTTTTTTTCTATTTCTGTAAAAAATATGATTCAGCTTTAAAATATTTTTCAAGATCAGTAAAACATAATGAGCCTCCAAATAATAAAATAATAAATTATAACAGATTAGTTGAAAAAACAGTCGATAAATTAGTTGAAGAAAATAATATTTCTTTTGAAAAAGTTGATGTGTCAGCTTGCAATAGAAAAAGCTTAATTTTAGCTACAATGATTTTTGATTATGGCGGACATACTGAGCTTATTATTAATTATCTTAAATATCTTCATGAAAAATTTGATATTTATTTCTATCTGACTTCGATTAGCGGTGTACCTTCTAAATCTTTTGCTCCTGTTAAATCAGAAATTATAAAAAAATATGCTAAAGAGTATATTGAGCCTGAAATAAAAAATACGTATATTGAAAACATTATGAATTTATATAATTATATTATCAATAATAAAATTACATCCGTAGATGTTTTAGTTTCGTCTTATGATGTTATTGCTTCTTCTGTTTTATATCTTTTAAAAAAATATACAAACGTCAAAATTTTATATCTTAATCATGCTGATCATAAATATTCTATAGGAATTTGTTATGCTGATTATTTAGTTACCAGAGTTAAAGATGGAAAAGCAATAGTTCCTTTTCTTAAAGATTATAAAAATCTGGTATCACTCCCATTTCTTTTAGATAACAAAGTAAAGGAATATGATAAGAAGTTATTTTCTGATTTTAAATCAAAATATAATATTCCTGATAATTCCTTTATTACTTTAACAGGGTGTAATAAATATAAACTCGGTGATGAATATTTTAAATTAATAAAAAAAATTTTAAATTACAACAGTAATATTTATCATATTCTTGTGAGTTCCGTAAGTGAAAAAAGGAAAAAGCAATTATTTAATAAATATAATTTTCCTCAAAATAGATTTATAATTCTTGATTTTGTATCTGATTTTAATTTTTATATACAATTATCAGATATATATGTAGACAGTTTTCCCCAAGGTTCTGCTTTAACACTTGTTGATTGTATTAAAAATTCAAGACCTCCTGTTATAAGAGTGAATAAAGATAATCCTCAAAAAAGTTTTGAAGAATATCTTTATAATAATTATGAATTAAATTGTTACACGACTGATGAAATGTATAAAAAAGTTATAAAACTTTTTGAAAACAAAGACTTTTATAAAGATATTCAAAAAGAAATCAGAAATTATTTTATAAAGACATATAATACAGATGATGCTATAAAAGAATATGAAAAATATTTTTAATATATTACTTCTCTTCAGACGTATTTTTAGTTTATTGATATTAAATTTTCATTTTCTATTTTCTTCTTAAGTAATAATCTGTCAATTTTTCCGTTTGTATTTCGAGGAAGAATATCCATTTTATGATAAGCGGTAGGAATCATATATTTTGGGACCATTGTTCCTATAGAATTTCTGAATTCTGCAGGTGAAATTTCTTTTTCATTTTCATAAAACAGCGTAATTTCTTTCTTCGGTTTATTGTATATAACGCAGCCATTCTTAACTATTTTAAGTGTGTTTATAACAATATGTTCTATTTCATCAAGTTCAATTCTGTAGCCCATGTGTTTAATTAGATTATCTTTTCTTCCTTTAAAGATAATTTCTCCTCTTTCATTAACATATACGATATCACCTGTTCTGTATATTTTTTCCGGATAAGATTTATTTAATGGATTTTGAACAAATGCTGCCTGTGTCTTTTCGGGGTTATTGTAATAGCCCATAGCTAAAGAAGAACCTCTTACACATAATTCTCCTTCTTCATTGTTTTGTACAAGTTCATCTTTATCGTTTAAAATTAAAATATCAGTATTTTTATATGCTTTTCCTATAGGAATAGGTTCATCGTCCGGAATATCTCTGTTTACGATAAAATATGTACAATCAAGAGTAATTTCTATAGGCCCGTATAAATTTGCAAAAGTTACCCATTTTAAATTGTTTTTCCAATAGTTAAACTGTCTTGTCGGGAATACTTCTCCCGCAAACCAGATTGTTTTTAATGATGGTAAATTTACTTTTGAGAGTAAGTCCATATTTGCAATATTTACCATTATAGTGGGAACCCAGAATAAAAATGTAATATTATTCTTTTCAATAATCTTTAAAATTTCAATAGGAAATGCAGCAAGATTATCAGGAATTAACACCATTGTTGAAGATTTTGACATTAAGAAACAAAGTTCTATGCTGTATATATCAAAAACTAAAGGTGATAATGAACCTATAATTTCATTTTCCGTTATATCAAATGATTCAAAAGAGCGTTCGGTAAAATCAATAAAACTTCTGTAATTGAGAACTACTCCTTTTGGCGTTCCTGTAGAACCTGATGTGTTTATTATACAATACGGGTCAGTATCAATTATTATTGATTGTATGTTATTTAATCTTGTTTCATCAATTTCACCGTTAAAATTAAAATCATCCAGATTTATTATTTTAATATTTTCTATGTCTTTTATTTTATCCGCATATTTTGAAGATGTGATTACAAATTCAGGCTGTATTAAGCTGTGAATATTTTGAATTCGTTCTAAAGGGTTTTTTATATCAAGATTCATATAAGCATTACCGCTGTATGTTATTGCGATGTCTGCAATTATACTGTTAATTGATTTTGGAAGATAAACAGCTATTGGTTTTCTTATTATATTATTTTTTGAAATAAAAGTTGCGAGCGATTTTGCACTGATGTTTAACTGATTAAATGTTATACTTTTATCTCCGTCAATAACTGCTTTTTTCTCCGGATGTTTTGATACTGTTTCTTCAAAATATTCAAGAATATTTATTTTCATAGTAATCTCCTTAATATAAGAATTATTATAGTATAAAAAGAATAGATTATTTGATGTTTTTTCTTTTTGTACCGTATAGTCGTGATAAATATAATTTTCTAATTTTAGAATTGAAAAATTTGTATTTAATGTAGCTTATGAAATATTCAAATATATTGTTATTATTGTTTAACGAGCTGTGTTTACACTGACTGAAGAAGGAATAAGCTTCTGTTATAAATCCTTGTTTTTTGGCTGCATTTCTAATTCTTTCTGCAAATGATATTAAATATGGATCTATATTATAATTCATAAGTCTGGTGTATCTTGCATCTATATCAATTATAATTTTCCCTATATTCGCTTCTTTTGCAATTTTCATAAACTTTTTGAATTCAGAAAAATTATCATTAATTGATGGAATGACAATATATTTAAGTCCTATTGCTTTGGAAGATTGAGGGGTTCTTGAATATAATTTTAAGTTGCTGATAACTTGATTAAAAGCATCAATTCTTTTTATTTTTTTAAATGTTTTTCTTGTTCCGCTGTCTAAAGAAACAATGATATGTGCCGCTTTATTGTTCATTGCTTGGAATAAATTTTCATTATATTTTATTGCATTTGTCGGAACATAAAATGTAGCAAAATCTGTGAGAGCAAATGTTTTAAGCATTTCATCTGCTTCATGGTAAATTGTAAATTCTCCTCCGCCGATGTGGAATTCGCAGCCTTTTCGAATAACTCCTTTTTCTTTTAAATTTGTTAAAACAGGAATAATATCATACATACTATTTGTTCGTTCATTTTTTTCAAGATTATTTGAACAGTATATACAGTCTGCATTACATATACTAAAATGAGTAATTGTTATTGAATTTATATAATGTTCTTCATCCCAGTCTTTTTCTTCTATATGGCAGCAGTTAGTACATTCTTTCGGACAACCGCCGTTTCTAAAAATATTTGCATAACTATCAATTCTTTCGAATAAAAAATCAGGAGACAAAACTTCTCCTTTATAATTGGCAAAAAGAACAGGCGGAGTTTGTCCGTTTATTTGATCACAAGGTGAAAAACAACATGAAACGAGCATTTCATTGAAAAAACATAAACCGTGTTGTATTAAGTTACAGCTCTTGTACTTCATAAATTATATTTGTTTTAATATATTTGACATTTCGATTGCTGATTTTGCAGCTTCTGCACCCTTGTTTCCTGCTTTTGTTCCTGCTCTTTCGATAGCTTGTTCAATATTATCGCAAGTTAATACACCAAAAATAACAGGAATTCCTGTTTCAAGAGAAACGAGTGCAACACCTTTCGATACTTCTGCTGAAATGTAATCAAAATGTGAAGTTGCTCCTTTTATAACTGCTCCCAGTGTTATTAGAGCATTATATTTCCCTGTTTGTGCTGCTTTTTTTGCCGCAAGCGGTATTTCAAATGCACCTGGAACCCATATTATATCAATATTGTTATCGTTACAGCCGTGTCTTTTCAATTCATCAAGTGCTCCAGATAATAATTTTGAACTTATAAATTCGTTAAATCTTGATGTTATTATGCAAAAATGTTCTTCTTTTACTGTTAACATTCCTTCTATAATATTTGGCATTTTTCCCTCCAAAATTTTTCTATTTTGATTTTACAATAGTTAAAGAAAATATTAAAGTTTATATCAGAAATATTTACAAGTTATTATTCAAAAAGTGTTTATATATTTGTGCAAAAGCTATATCTCTTTGTATTTGATATTTTAATTTTTCAATATTGTCAAACTTTATTTGATTTCTTATTTTTGTTATAAAAGAAATTTTAATTTTATGTTCATATATATTCTCATTGAAATCAATTATGTGAACTTCTGTTTTTAATATTGAATTATTATTAACAGTTGGTCCGTATCCGTAATTTAATATTCCGTTATATTCTTTTGAACCGGTATTTACTTTAACATAATATACCCCTGTTGGAATTTTTATTTTATCTTCGTTATAAATTATATTTGCTGAAGGAA
The DNA here is from genome assembly GCA_944325525.1 of Candidatus Gastranaerophilales bacterium. Lineage (GTDB taxonomy): Bacteria > Cyanobacteriota > Vampirovibrionia > Gastranaerophilales > Gastranaerophilaceae > Avigastranaerophilus. The sequence goes on along the minus strand of CALVAK010000020.1, from coordinate 16,689 downwards.
ACCCCAGCTTTGAGGCAATATGTCCACCTTCTATTACTTTTCCCTGTATGAAAAAATTATAGCCTAGCAGTTTGTTCGCAAAGACGAAATCTCCGAGTTGTATTCTGCTTCTTATTAATGAGCAGCTGACAACATTATCATTTATAACAAATGGTGGCACTTCAAAATATTTATAATTATATTTTGATTCGTTTGCTTTAAGAAAAGAAGAACTTCCTTCTTTTTTATAACCGAAGTTGTGATTAAATCCGGTTGTAATGGCTATAGGTGAAAAATATTTAACCAGTATATCTTTTAAATAAGTTTCTGCCTTTATGTGTGAGAATTCTCTGAAATTTAATATAACAGCATTATCAATCCCAAGTTTTTCAAGTATATCCAGTTTTTCATCCAGTGTTAATATTTGTTCAATTTTTGTATCTGTCAATTCATTTAAGGGATGTTCTTTAAATAATATTACACATGATTGTGTATTGTTCTTTTTTGCAATATGAATGGCATTTTTTAATACAACCCTGTGACCCAGATGAATCCCATCAAAAAAGCCAAGAGCAAGAGATGAATTATTGATATATGTTAATTCGTTAAAAATTTGCATAAAGTAATTATAGACAAAAATCATTAATTGTTGAATACTAAGTTATAGGGTTTTAATATGGCTGAGACTTCTTCAAATATTAATAATATTAATAATGAAAATTCTCCTTGTGTATACGACAGCTGGGACAATCATCTTGGTGCATATTTTTTAGATAACGGAAGATGCTTTTTTAAACTTTTTACTTTCCCTGATGTTCTTGTTGTTAAGTTGGAAGTAAAGCCAAAAAGTAGACATATTAGTGTTTTTGATATGAAAAATACTGGCGGAGGAATATGGGAAATTGTTCTGGATAAAGGTGTTGTTTCACATGGCGACAGGTATAGATTTGTAATAACAGATAAAAATGGTGAAATTTACACTGTAAAAGATCCATGTTCAATGCATCAGGAGGAATATTTTAAATGGTCTAAATTGTATAATCATTCTTTGTATAATTGGTCTGATTCTGATTGGATGTGCAATAAAGATTCAAGAAAAATATCAAGATTATCTAATGAAATAAATAAACTTTCAAATGTTCAATCTTTATTAATCTATGAAATGCATATAGGCACATTTACTCAAGAAGGAACTTTTTTGTCTGCAGCGGAAAAACTTTCTATCATATCTGAAAAATTTAAATTTAATGCTATAGAAATTATGCCTGTAGAAAATACTTATTCTTTTAACTGGGGATATGATGGTGTTGATAAATATGCCCCTAATCATACATACGGAACACCAGATGATTTAAAAACATTAATAAACACAGCACATAATTTAGGACTAAATGTAATAATGGATATTGTTCCTAATCATATTGGACCTGATATATCAGAATTACATAAAACTGGTCCATATACTGATGGGGTTAATTGCTTTGGCTATAAATTTAATTATGAAAAAAAACATAATTTATATGTAAGAGATTTTATGATTGGTGCAGCTTTAAACTGGCTGATTAATTATCATTGTGACGGATTAAGAGTTGATATGACAAAATTTATGTGCAGTGATTATACAATGAAACAGTTAGCTGCCGAAGTTAATTATCATAAACCTGATGCTTTTTTAATTGCGGAAGACGGTAGAGATAATGATTTAAGAATTACAAGACCCTTTTCTCAGATAGAGAAAGAGGAAAACGAATTAAACCATGTTAACTTTATTAATAAAATACGATTAAATAAATCTTCTTTATCTAATTTAGGATATGACACCGAATGGGATTTCCTCTTTCATAAACAAATTGCAGCTTGTATTTTAGGTTCATGGGACTGTAGAATTAAAAATCTATGTAATTTTGACTATTCTCTTAAAGATGCACAAACAAGGGTAAAATATATAATGAGCCATGATGAGATTGGAAATATTGACGGAACAAGGTTAATCTCAAAAATAATGGTCAATGAATTAAAGCTAAATGATAAAATTTGTGATTGCTGCCATAGTGAAAAATGCAAAAGAATTGCTCATGCAGCTCATAAAATTCTAATCTCTCTTGTAACAGGAGAGCTGGAATCAATGCCGGTAGCAAAAAGAATGCAATTTTATTCCGCAAACTATTTAAAAGAATATTTGCCTGTCAATGATGTATATAATGCTTATATTAAAGCAGTAAATATGCATAAACTAGCATTAGGAAAAGTTTATTCCTTACCCGGACCAAAGATGGTTTTTCAGGGCGATGAATCAGCTAATTTATCATATTTTAAATTTTTTAGAAAATTTTCTTTTGGACCGGAACCCTATTTGCTTGATAAAGGTTATGCTCCCGGATATAAAGCTTTTTTAGATTCAAAATTAAATTCTGTCAAAGTTTGTGAAAAATATAGTTATATTAATAGTTCTATAGAAAATTATATGTCTGATTTGAATTCTTTATGTAGGGATAATATTTCTTTGTGTGTGGGGAATATTGAAAAAACGATTGTTCATGAATTTTCAGATACTCATGCTGTTTTGTGTAAAGGTTCTGATAATCAAATCTTTTCAATTTCAAACTTTTCAGGTAAATCTTATTTAAATAATTACGGCATACTTTTTCCTAAAGGAAAATGGGAAGAAGTATTAAATTCTGATAACATTATGTATGCAGGAACTGGTGAATTTATAAACAATGAGGTGGTTCAGGAGCCATATAAATATATTTCTTTGCCTGCATACGGAATAGTATTTTTTAGGAGGGTTGGCTAAATTCTTTCAAGTATATATTTAATTGCACCTTGATTTTCTTCAAAAACTGATTTTGCATTTTTGCAAAAGTCATTGTATTTTTCTTTATTTGAGAAAAAAGTAAGAGTTTCTTTTGTAAGTTCGGCTTCATTATTTACAATAACAGCACAATTTTTGTCCGTTACAATTTTGTATATATCTTTAAAATTAAATACCGTTGGGCCTGATAAAACCGGCTTATTCCAGATAGCTGCTTCAAGAGGGTTATGCCCGCCGGTGGAAGAAAAACTCCCGCCGATAAACGCAAGATAACATATTGAAAAAAGTTTTGCAAGTTCTCCCATTGTATCAAGCAAAATAATGTCATTTTTATCAAAATTATCGTTGTTAGAACGTTTTCCCCAGCTATAGTCTGTAGCATTTATTAGCTTTATAACTTCTTCATATCTCTGCGGATGCCTTGGGGCAAGGAGTAATTTTGCATCATTATATGTTGATTTTAAAATATTAAAGACTCGTAAAATAATTTCATCTTCACCGTGATGAGTACTTGCTGCGATGAGTATTCTATATTTTTCAGTCTTTAATTCATCTGTATATTTTTTGATTCCATCTTCAGTGAGATTTGTTGAAATATCAAATTTTAAATTCCCCATTACTTCTACTTTTTCTTTTTTAGCACCAATTTCAATCATTCTTATGGCATCATCTTTTGATTGCATAAAAAATTTTTCATATTTGTTTAAAACCGGTGAAAGTAATATTTTAATTTTTTTATAACCGCTGAAAGAATGTGGTGAAAGTCTTCCGTTTATTGTATAAACATTTATTCCTTTTTTTTCTGCAATTGTAACAAAACAAGGCCAGATTTCAGTTTCTGCAATTATAATTTTCTCTGGCTTATATGTTTTAAAAAAGGATAAAACACTAAAGAAAAAATCATAAGGAAAGTATACTACTTTGTCAGCAATTTCATTAAATGCTTTTTTTGCAATATCTTGTCCTGTTTTTGTCGTTGTTGTAATAATAATATTTTCCTCGGGATGTTTTTGTCTGTATTCTTTTACAAACTCTTTTATTGCGTTGGTTTCACCGACAGAAACAGCGTGAAAAACAGTTGTTTTTTTATTTAATGCTATATCTTTGTTAGTATAAAACCCTATCTTTTGTATCCATCCTGCACTTAATTTAGGACATACGATAAATGCCGCTATGATTAACGGCAATAGTAATATTGTAATTGAAATAAGTATAATATTATAAATTATTATCATAATTATCATATAATTATTCTTCTGGTTGATCGTTCATTATTATTGTTTGTTCCGGAATATTATTTTGTAAATTGCTCATTTGCTCAGGAGTTACAATCTGTATTCCAAATTTGGTTCTGAATAAATGTTTTACTGTTTCGCTTTGAATATCAAACATCATATTGTTAAATAAATCATAAGCTTCTTTTTTATATTCTAACAAAGGATTTTTTTGTCCGTATGCTCTTAAACCAATTCCGTCACGCAGCATATCTATATTATGAAGATGGTCTATCCATCTGTTATCAACAACTCTTAAAAGAACATCTTTTTCTAAATTTCTCATAATATTGTCTTTTGTGAACGGTTCTTGTTTTACGTAGTTTAATTCATATTGTTCTCCGACTTGATTATAAAAATCAACAGTTTTTCTTTCATGTTCTCTATATGCTTCTATTGCAAAATCTTTAATTTTTGCATAAATATTTTCAAATTTAAGTCCTTGAATATCTTTAACTTCAAGATGAGATAACTGAGGAATTTCCGAATGAATTTCTTTTATTAGAGAAACTAAATCTTCATAAATATACTCATCAGGATTCATTCCGGGAGCAATATATGATTTAAGAAGTCTGTCTATTTCTCTTTCTATCATATAAATGATATCATCATATATGTCATTTCCTTCAAGAACCTTATTTCTTTGAGCATAAAACTTTTCACGCTGAAGATTCATAACATCATCATATTCAAGAACATTTTTTCTTGCATCAAAATGAAAAGTTTCAACTTTTTTCTGATTACTCTCTATTTGTCTGGTAATCAACCTGTTTTCAATAGCTACATTTTCTTCAATATTAAGAGTATTCATTAAAGCCATAATCTGTTGTCCGCCAAAAATTCGCATAAGACTGTCTTCAAGAGAAAGGAAAAATCTTGTAGAGCCAGGGTCACCTTGTCTTGCGGCACGACCTCTTAACTGATTATCAATTCTTCTTGACTCATGTCTTTCTGTACCGATTACGTGTAACCCTCCGGCTTGAACAACTTTTGCGTGCTCTTCTTCGGTAATTTTTCTTGTAGAAGCAAGTACTTCATTTTTAATTTTTTCGTAATCTTTATTTTTTTCAGGAGTAATCCCTTTTGCATCCAGCTGCTGTTTTGCAAGATATTCCGGGTTACCGCCGAGAAGAATATCTGTACCTCTTCCTGCCATATTTGTAGCTATTGTAACAGCCCCATACCTTCCTGCCTGAGCTATAATGTATGCTTCTTTTTCATGGTGTTTAGCATTTAAGATATTATGTTTTATTCCTCTTTTTTTCAATAAATCAGATACCAATTCAGATTTATCTATGCTAATTGTACCTACAAGAACTGGCCGTCCTTCTTTGTGCATTTTTATTATTTCATCAATTACGGCAAGATATTTTATTTTTTCTGTTTTATAAATAATATCAGGAAGGTCAATTCTTATATCTTTTTTATTAGTAGGTATTCTTGTAACTTCAAGATTATATATTTTACCGAATTCTGCTTCCTCTGTCATAGCTGTACCTGTCATACCTGCAAGTTTAGGATAAAGCCTGAACAAATTTTGGAAAGTAATACTCGCAAGCGTTTGAGTTTCATCTTGAATTTTTACACCTTCTTTTGCTTCAACAGCCTGATGTAAACCGTCAGACCATCTTCGACCTTCCATAAGTCTTCCTGTAAATTCATCAACAATAATTACTTCACTGTTTTTAATTACATAATCTGTATTTAAATGAAATAATTCCTTCGCTTTTAATGCTTGTAGAAGGTGGTGTGCATACTGATTATTGATATCAAATAAATCCGGGATTTGAAGTATTTCTTGAGCTTTATCAATACCTTCTTCGGTTAAAATAACATTTTTATTTTTTTCATCTACTTCATAATGTTTGTTTTTTTCTAGCTGCGGAGCAACTGCAGCCATAGTTCTATATAATTCTGCCGATTTATCAAGTCTTCCGCTTATAATAAGAGGAGTTCTTGCTTCGTCAATTAATATACTATCGACTTCATCAATTATTGCATAATTGTACGGACGTTGAACTCTTTGTTCAATGCTTGTTGCCATATTGTCTCTTAAATAATCAAATCCGAATTCATTATTTGTTCCGTATGTAATATCACACTCATAAGCCTGTTTTTTTCTGGCAAAATCTTCGTAATCGTTCATGCCAGAGAGGATAACCCCAACTGACAATCCTAAAAACTTAAATATTTTTCCCATCCATTCGCTGTCTCTTTGGGCAAGATAATCGTTTACAGTTACAATATGTACACCTTTTCCGGTGAGAGCATTAAGATAAGCAGGTAGAGTTGCAACAAGAGTTTTACCCTCTCCTGTTCTCATCTCTGCAATTTGACCTTCGTGCAGGAAAATACCGCCTAAAAGTTGTACATCAAAATGCCGCATATTTAAAACTCTTTTTCCAGCTTCACGAACGGTTGCAAATGCTTCCGGCAGAATTGAATCAAGTGCGTGTTTTTCTAATTCTCTGTCTTTTTTTATATCATTTGAGGTAGGACGTTTTGCTAAAATTTGCTTAAACTCTTCTGTTTTATTTCTTAATTGTTCATCTGTTAAATTAACAAACTCAGGTTCCAGAGCATTTATGTGCTCAACAATCGGCATCATTTTTTTAAGTTTATTATTGTTTGGATCTCCAAATAATTTTATTAAAAAGTCTATCATATACCCTAATCTCCGATAAATTTTTGTCAGGTACTGCAATATGCTGCAATTTTATTTTATTTTCTTACTATAAATCCTTTGATTTAATCGTTACAAGAATTTTAACATATAAATATTTTTTTTAAATATTTGTATTTTTTTGCAATTTTTTTATTAACAAATGTAAAAAAATACAGATAACGGTAAATTATTGTAACAACAAAAACTTAATAAATATAACGAGGCTGAGAGAATATTATGAGTTTTCAAGATATTAGAATCGGAAGTAATCAATTTATTTATGAAACATTAAACAAAGACGGGCTGAAAAAAACCGGTTTAGATGATTCTATTTTTACAGGCATTGAAGAAAACGATGTCTCAGAACTTACAGAAGATGAACTTTTATCTGTATTATATCAGCATGAATCTGTATTAAAAGCAATTGATACAAATGGTGACGGAAAAATCAGCAGCGAAGAAAAAGAAAAATTTGAAAATTTTATAAAAGGATATGATTCAGATGCTGATTCATTATCAGAATCTGATATTTTACGTTCTTTTTATGACATAGTATCCGATGAATTTTCGTATGATGCAGATCTTGAAAATAAAGCTGTAGAATTTGATTCTATTTTACCAGAGAAAAGCAGCGAAATAAAAGATTTGTTTTTTAACAGTGATGATATGTTGAAGTCAAATGATTATAAAAATTGCACAAATATGTTTTCGCAATCTTGTTTTGGTTCCTCAGGAGGAGCAAGTTCTTCAACTTCTTATCTGGATAATATGACATTGTCAGAATTAGAAGACGAAAAAACTTTAAAACAAGGTGAAGTAAATCAATCAAGAGAAGATATAAATGATGTTTACTCTGGTGAAAATGAAGCTGTTAAAGAGGCTGAAACAGCATACGATGAAGCGAAAACAGCTTACGATGAAGCAATCGAAAATGATGAAAAAGTTACAGAAGAATTAAAACAGAAAAGAGAAGAAAATCTAGAAGCAATAGAAAACAAAGAAAATACAATAGATACGTTAAAATCAAATATAAATACAAAAGAAGGCGAAATTTCTAGCCAGGAAAGTGTTATAGCTTCTGATGAAGCAAATATAAGTGAATTAAAGTCACAGCTTTCAGCTTTAAATAGCCAGTCTTCTGATGATCCTGAACAACAAGCAGCTATAGCTGCACAAAAAGCACAAATTCAAGCTCAAATTAATCAGGCAGAACAAAAATTAAGTCAGGACAAGCAAAAATTAGATGAATTAAATGGACAATTAAATGAACTTCAAGCTCAGCTTGAACCTGAAGAAGCAGCATTACAAAAATTACAAGCAGAAAAACAGGAAATAAATACAGAAATAAATAAAAATTGTTCTGATGAAACAAGAAAAGCACTGGCTGCATTTAATGAAGCAGATAAAAATGTTGATAATGTTAAACAATCAGAACTTAGAAAAGCTCAATCTAATTTAAATGCATCCGAAACAATATTAGATGCAGTAAATAAAAAAATTAATGAGAAAAAAGTAATTGTATCTGATGAAGAATGGCAATATGTAGCATCAAATAATATTGATCTTTCAGAAAAATTAGAAAATGGTGAACCCAGATATGTACTTGCACAGGGAAATGGTGATAATAAATATCACGTATATGATATGGCAAAAAATAAATCTTTAACAAAAACAGAAATCGGGAATAACAACATGTATGACTTTACAAGAACAAATGATGATTGTTCAGGAAATAAAGTATGTTATATGGATGAATGCGGTAATTTCTGTGAATTTAATGCCTGCTATTCAACAGCATCTCCTCTTTCTTTTGATATAAACGGTGATGGAGTACAAACATCCGATGAAATTATAGATTATGATATTGATGGTGACGGAATAGTTGACAGAATAAATAATTCAGCAGATGCTGTATTGGTTTTTGATAAAGACGGCGACGGAATATCAGGTGAAGACGGTTCAGAATGTTTCGGCAATAATACCGATTTAGACGGCGATAATGTTAAAGACGGATATAAAGATGGATTTGAAGCATTAAAAGAATTAGCAAAACAAAATAATTTAATAAACGGCGAAGATGATAATGTACTTGATGAGAAAGATATTAAATACTTAGAAGAAAACTTCGGGTTTAAAATAAAACTTGACGGATATGATTCAGAAGCTGTATCTCTCTCAAAAGCCGGTATAACAGAAATAAATCTTGCTGATACTGAAGAAACAACATTAATTGATAATTTTGACGGACAAGGTAATCAATTGATGAAGCAGCAAGGGGCAACCTTTACAGTAAACGGTGAAAAAAGAGAATACGCAGATATTTGGCATAAGAAAATTGCGTAATTAATATTTATTTTGTAAAATTTTCTTAACATTTTGTTCTATTTAAGCAAAAATATATCTTTACTGCATTAGTTATTGTAGAATAAGTAATGTAAGAAAGGTATATATCATGAATGTTTCTGCAGTAAATTGTACTCCGTTAAAACCCCAAGTCTCTTTTGGTAATAATGAAGATGTTAGTTATGCTCAAGTTTTAAACCTGACAAAAGGATTAAACGATGAATTTGTAAGTTCAGAAGAAATTAAATCTCCGGTTGCTGCGTTGGCATCTATTGGTTTAGCTGGACTTTTAGCTTATGCAGGTGGTAAGGGTGTTGGTAACATTCTTTCAAAAGTTTCAAAAGGTAGAATTGTTACTGGATTTGAAGGATTATTGAAAGGTGTTTCAACAAAAGCTAAAGATTTTTCAGGAAAATTAATTAATCAAAATCCCGGGAAATTAAATAAAGTTAAAAATGTTGCAGGAAATACAATAGAAAAAGCAGAAGGTTTTGGAAGAAGAGTATATAATAAACTTGCAAATAGCGGACTTGCTGAAAACGCAACTGCTGCTGATAAAACAAAAAATGCATTTTTAAATGCAGCAGGCTGGGCAGGTGTTGCTACTGTATTCCCTGATATATGTGCAAGAGATACTGATGGTGATGGTGTAAAAGATATACTACAAAAAAGTCAGAATGCATACACTGGTACTGAAACAAGATTTGACAGATATTTACATGATGCATCGCTTATTGCAGAATTAGTTGCAAATTTTACTTAGTATAAATATATATTTAAGAAAAAACGGACTACACAAAGTAGTCCGTTTTTTTTATAATTATTAAATGAAGAAAATTTATGTTAAATATTCAAAACTTGATATTTTAAAAGAGCTAAATTCTATTGGTTTTGACGTTTGTGCTGCTGAAAAATATAAAAATAAATATGAAGGCTGTACATATAAACTGTTTAATATAAAGCCGTATGAGGCAAATATATTAAAGCAATTATGTTTATCTTTGGGCTTTGATTGTGCGGTAAGCAGGGATACAGTTACTTGTAAGTGTGAATATACTGATTGCCTGATTTTTGCAAGTAATTTTCAGTTAAGAAAGCTTATTGAAAAACTTAAAAATCAACCCTTTAGACTAAAGGAAATTGCAGAATTGTTTTCCCCTCTTGTAAATGATAAAAATATGCCTGTATTAAAATTAAATAAACATATGTTTGACTGGTCAGAGCCTTATATAATGGGCATTATAAATTGTACACCGGATTCTTTTTCCGATGGAGGCAGATATAATACTGTTGATACTGCATTGATGAAAATTGAGCAAATGCTAAATGATGGTGCTGATATTATTGATATAGGAGGAGAGTCTACAAGGCCAGGTGCTGAATGTGTTTCTCCTCAAGAAGAGATACAAAGAGTTATTCCTGTAATAAAAGCTGTAAAGGATAGAAATATTGATATTATTTTAAGCGTTGATACCAGAAATTATATAACAGCAAAAGCTGCAATTGAAGAAGGTGCTCATATAATAAATGATGTATCAGGGTTAGAGTATGATAAAAAACTGCGTATGTATATTATTGAAAATAATATACCTTCTGTTATAATGCATTCTGACAAAATTCCTGCGATTTCTGCAGATTTTACTTCTTCTGATATTGTGGAAAATGTATATTTATCATTAGCAAAGAAAATAGCTGACTTAGAAAATGAAGGAATGAAAAGAGTCAACATAATTGCGGATATTGGAATTGGATTTGGAAAATCCTTAGAATCTAATTTCCTTCTTTTAAAGAGTATTTTTGAATTTAAATCATTAAATGTTCCTTTGCTTCTAGGCATATCAAGAAAATCTTTTATAAGAAATGAATTTAATTTAGATTTTGAAGAAGCTGATGTTCCTACTGCTTTATATTCTTCGTTGTTTTTTGATGTTAACATTCACAGAGTACATAATGTAAAACTTACAAAACAGTATTTAAATTATGTACGAAAATTGAAATAATATTTTTTATATAATAAACTTTGCTGTTTTAGATTTTTTACATTTTTTTAAATTTTCAAGTACTCCTGAGAAAATAATTTCTCCTCCGTTTTCTCCTCCATCAGGGCCCATATCAATAATGTAATCGGCATTTTTTATTACATCTAAATCGTGTTCAATAACTATTACGGTAGCACCGTTTTCAATTAGTGTTTGGAAAACATGAAGAAGTGTTCTTACATCAAGAGGATGAAGACCGATTGTTGGTTCATCGAAGACAAATACGCTGTCAGATTGTATTTTCCTCATCTCTTCTGCAAGCTTAAGTCTCTGGGCTTCACCTCCAGAAAGTCCCGGAGTTTGTTCGCCCAGTGTTAAATATCCTAGTCCCAACTCTTGCAGTATTTTTAATCTTTGATGTACGATTTTTATATCTTTACAAACATCTAATGCAGTATTAATGTCCATAGCCATTATTTCAGGTAGAGAAAAAGAATTATATTTTATATTGTATGCTTTTTTTGAATATCTTGAACCGCCACATTCGGGGCAAGGTATTTCAACATCAGGAAGGAACTGAACGTCAAGATTAATTATACCTGTTCCATCACATTTAGGACATCTTAATATACCTGTATTATATGAAAAATCTCCTGCTTTATATCCATATTCCTTTGCTTTTACTGTTTTTGCAAAAACCTTTCTTAACTCATCGTGAACATTTGCGTATGTTGCAACTGTTGAGCGGACATTTATCCCTATTGGGGTTGCATCAATTAGTTTTACTTGTTTGATATCGTCAGCCATTATATTTAAAATATGGTCAGGTTTTTTCTTATTTAAAGACAGTGATTCCAGTGCAGGTACAAGGCTTTCAAGAACCATAGTTGTTTTTCCTGAACCGGAAACACCGCTCACTACGGTTAATTTCCCTTTTGGGATATCGACTTCAAGAGGTTTTACTGTATGAATTTTTGATGTAGACATGTGAATTTTGCCTAAAGAGAATAGTCCATCAGTATTTGAACGCATCCTTACTTGAATATTATCATTATTTGAGAAAAATTTCCCTATTAGAGAAGATTTGTTTGCTATAATTTCGGGAATTGTTCCTTGAGCTATGACATACCCTCCTTCAGCTCCGGCTTTAGGTCCTAGCTCTATAATCCAATCGGATTCTGATAAAATTTGTATATCGTGATCAACCAGTACAACAGAATTACCGTCAGAAACAAGAGCGTGAATAACATCTTTCAGTCCTGTTATGTTTGCAGGGTGTAAGCCAATAGAGGGTTCATCCAGTACATATAAAATTCCTGTAGTTCTGTTTCGTACAGCACGTGCAAGCTGCATACGCTGCCTTTCGCCTGTAGATAGGGTTGATGCAGCTCTATCAAGCGTTAAATAACCAAGGCCTAAATCAATTAGCCTTTTTGCTGTTGTGTTAAATGATTCACAAATGCTCTCAGCCATAGGCGTCATTTCTTTTGGTAAACTGGCCGGAATGGTCTTAATCCAGTTTTGCAAGTCATCAAGAGTCATTTCACAAGCTTTATCTAATGATATACCTTTGATTTTTGGCATTCTTGCTGTAGCAGATAATCTTGTTCCGCTGCATTCCGGACAGATATCTTGTTTTAAAAATTTTTCAACTCGTTTCATACTCTTTTCATCTTTGACTTTTGAAAGAGCATTTTCAACGGTGTATGTTGCATTATAGTATGTGAAATCAAGTTCACCGGCCTGGTTTGAATTTTTTGCTTTATAAAAAATATGTTTTTTCTCTGCAGGTCCGTTGTAGACAATATCTTTTTCTTTATCAGTTAAATCTTTGAACGGGATATTTGTTCTGACGCCCATTTCACGGCACACATCTACCATTAGAGTCCACATTAAAGAATTCCAGGGTGCAACTGCACCTTCTTCAATTGTTAAAGATTCATCAGGAACAAGGGTCGTTTTATCAACAGTCCTTATAATACCTGTACCCTGACACACCGGGCAGGCTCCCTGACTATTAAAAGCCAGTTCTTCTGCTGAGGGTGCATGAAAATGTATACCGCAGATAGGACATATTAGTTCTTCATCTGCAGCAACTGCAAGTGTAGGTTCTAAATAGTGACCGTTAGGACAGCAATGATTTGCAAGCCTTGAATACATTAATCTTAAGCTATTTAAAAGTTCTGTTCCTGTCCCGAAAGTACTTCTTATTCCGGGTACAGCAGGTCTTTGGTGTAATGCCAGTGATGCAGGTACATATAAAATCTCATCTACGGCTGCTTTTTCTGCTTGTGTCATTCTTCTTCTTGTGTAAGTTGAAAGTGCTTCCAGATATCTTCTTGAACCTTCGGAATATAATATACCTAAAGCAAGGGATGACTTTCCAGAACCTGAAACACCTGCTATTCCGACTATTTTATTTAATGGAACATCTAAATCTATATTTTTCAGGTTGTGTACTTTTGCCCCTCTAATTTTTATTCTGTCTACTTTGTCAGCCATTTTATTCTCTGTTTTAGTTTCTGTTCAAAATAAAAAACAGTATAATAATAAATTTTATTTAGAAATTATGATTCTTTTAAATGTTTAAAATGTTTATAAATATATAAAATTCCTAATATTGCACATATAACAACAATGAAGATATCAAATTTATGCCATAAATGTTTAAACATTTCCATATTTTGTCCGAATTTCACTCCGACAAATACAAGAACATAGCACCAGACTAATGAACCTAAAAAAGTAAGAGAGAAAAACACTCTTTTTTTAGCTCTTAAGATTCCTGCAGGAAGTGAGATAAAAGTTCTGACAACAGGAAGCATTCTGCAAATAAAGAATGCCCAGTCACCGTATTTTTCTACCCATTTATCTGCATCATCGAGATCTTTATGAGATATTAAAAGATATTTGCCGTATTTTTCAAGAAATTGACGTCCTCCAAAGTAACCTAAATAATATGATGGTATAGACCCCAACACGCAGCCTAGAGCTCCTGCCCATGCTGCAACATGAAAATTCATTTCGCCTTTACTTACTATATAACCGGCGAATGGTAATATTGCTTCACTTGGCAGAGGGATATTACATGATTCTATTGCCATTAACAAACTAATTCCCAATGGACCGAGATATGTAATAACATGTTCTATAAAGCTTATCAAATAAGATAAAATAAGATTAATAAATTCCATATATATCCCCAATCTATTTTTTTGTATCATATCAAAAATAATACAGAAAAGAAAATATCATTTTTTATTTTCTATTTTTTAGTAAATATTTTGATAACTTTTAATAATTCTTAATTTACAGCTCTTTTATTTAAAGAAATTATATAATTAACCGATAGATTAATAAAAGTTAAAAATTCTGAGTGTAAAATGGGCTTTATTTCAAATATAAAAAAAATTATAAATATCCCCGGTAAAAGTGAATCTTCGCAAATACCTAAAACAGAGGAAAGAAGTAACACTGAATCTGTTAAAAAAGAAGATTTACAACCAGCTTTTCCAGGGTCGGAATTTTATTCTTCAATACGCAGTCAAATAAAGAGAACAGGCTTAAATCCTCAAAAAATCATGACAGATAGCAGTTTCTCATTACCTGTAAATGAACATTCTGCCAATGATGTCAAATCTGTAAAAAATGTAAGTGCAGTTGATGAAGCTGAAATTAACAATGGTTTACAATTGAAAGTTGAACGTAGCCTGGGGCTTGATGAATATATGGTTAATAAAAACAAAACTTACTTAGCACCTGATGAATTTTTTAGAAAAATTGACTTTTTTTCAAATCCTAATGCAAAATATGCAGTAGGTGACTGGTCAGAGAGCCTTGTCGGAAAAGATAATAATCAAATCGCCTGGAAAATGCATTTATACTCAGATGATTTGAATGATTTTCAAGATCTTTTTGAAGTGGTTAGCCCTTATTTGATTAAACATAAAATTAATCACAAAATAATTGGAATTAATAATACAATTGATATATTAAATTCAGATGTTAACGGACAAAAAGGTAAGGCTTTTACTATTTATCCTTCATCAATTGAAGAAATGAGGCAGATAGCTGTTGATTTAGATTATATTATAAGAAAAAACGGATTAGAACTTAAAAATTCAAAAATTAATGGTGATAATAATCTTGGTGATACAGGAAGAATCTTTTACAGATATGAGCTTAATTCTGGCAAATATAAAGATATAGTCTTTAATACTAATGGTAGAATATCAGAAGAACTTGCCCAAAAATATGGTTTAGATGCAAATTTTTCAAATGGTAATATGTTTAAAATATACAGATATAAGTTGTATGATCCAAACAGGGGTAATAACAATTATTTACCTGCTGATATGACAATAAGTGATGACATCTGGGCTGAATTTAATCCTTCAACGGGGAGATATTATAACTAATAGTAATATTATAAAATTGCAAAAGTATGTATCTGATTTTTATATCATTAATATAAAACGTTCGTTTTAACGTATATATGATGTATGTTTTTTCTATCTTTTAAACATTTGTTAATTTTTCTTAACATACTATTTTTTTTGCTAAAGATATTTCACATATTTCCGATAAAAGATGAAGATAACAAACATTGTTGGAGTGGTAAATGGGACTGTTAGATGGTATAGGAAAATTTGTAAATAATGTTGCTAATAAAGTAAGTACGACTGCCAAAAAAATTGTAAGTAGTGTAAAAAATGTTGTAACAGGCACAAGTTCTAAGAAGACGACTTCAACAACGACCAGTGCGAAAAAAACCAGTACTAAATATACTGCAAGCAGTTCGTCATCTGCGAGTTTAAAGAAAACTACTACAAGTAGTGCGTCTAAAACAAGTACAAAAACTACGCCTAAAAAAACAACTTCTACTTCATCAAAAAAAACTACAACAAATATAACATCAAAAATCCAAGCTTCTTTAAATAGTAACAGTTCTACAAAAAGTACAAAAAAATTATCTTCTTCTGATTATCAAGGTGTACTTGCTCAAAAAAATATCACAATTAATAAATCTACTAAAACAACAAAAAAAATAACAACTTCAGCTAGCTCTTCTTCTTCAAAAAAGATAACATCTTCTTCAAAAAGTACTGCTAAAACTTCGTTAACTAAAAAATTATCCACAAGCTCTGATAATAATACCAATGTAAATTCTTTCTTGAATCTAACTACAAGATATGCTGATGCTGCTAAAGAAGCAGCTTCAACTTCATCTTCTTTTAAAATAGTATCAAAGTTGACTGGTAATGATAAGAAAGAATATGTTGTTAATACAGGTAAAAAGACTACACAACTAACAAATAATGACTATACAAATATTTTTGCAGAAATGCAATTAGGTACTTTGACCAACCGTAAAACTGTTTCTTTTGGTTCAACGACATTAAAACCAACAAAAACTACAACTGGAATGGCAGCATCTTCATCAGGAACTGCTGAAAAAGATGTTTCTGATGTTGAACCGGAAAAGGAAAAAGGTAGTTTATTTTCTAGAATTGGAAATGGTGTAAAAAGTTTATTTAATTCAGCAGTAGACTTAGGCAAAAAAGTTGTAACAACAGTTGGAACTGGGATAAAAAAAACTGTTGATACAGTAGTAAACACAGGTAAAAAATTTGT
>CALVAK010000019.1 GCA_944325525.1 Candidatus Gastranaerophilales bacterium | reverse complement strand
AAAAAGACAAAAAACCAATAAACAAAAGAAAAACGAGTATATACTAAAATTTACAAAACTTTACATATAATGTTGAAAATAAATAAATATATTAGAGATTAAATTTTAATCAACAAATTTAATTATATCATTAGTATTAATATTCAGACAATTTAATTCTTCACAGGTTGTCTGGCGTTTTTCCCATAAGCATGGTCGACATTCTACAGTATTTTTAATCGCAATGAATTTTTCCGATTCAGGAATCAATTTTTTTTCATCTGTAGGACCGAAGATTGCTATTGTTTTTGTATCTGTTGCAACACCTATGTGCATTGGAGCAGAATCAGAGCAGATTAAAACTTCTGTTTTTTTTATTAATTCTGCTAAATCATATATATTATTTGTTTTTTCGTACATATCAACGAAATTTGTTAAATCGGCTTCAATAAGTCCTTCCCGTATCTTTAATATTGTTTCTTCATCGTCAGGGCCTCCTGAGAGAAAAACTTTTTTTCCTTTTTCCAGTAGTTTTATAATTAGTTCTGTCCATTTTTTAGCATCTATAGATTTTACTATTTTTTTTGAGATGCTAATTTTGCTTACACCCGGATGAATTAATACTGAATGCGGAAATTTTGCGTGCTGAGGTACATTTATATGAGGCATTTCAAAATCATCAGCTATTATAGGTTTTACCAGATCAAAATACATTTTTGCGGCATATTGGTTTTTATTTAATTTTACGTTATGAGTCAAAAGCAGTTTTGAGATAAAAGAAGAATGATAGCCAATTCTACATTTTATACCTGTAAAAAACAATAATACCGGAATCAAAGGATTTTGTCCGGAAGAAATGACCAGGTCATAATTACCGGTAAGGGCTTTAAAGTATAATTTTAAAAGTTCAATATATTTATTTTTTGTTTTGATATCAATATAAAAAAAAGAGTCTAAAAAGTTTGTTAATTTAGTGAACGAACCGCTTCTTGATTCAAGGCAAAGAGTAATTTTTGCATTAGGATAATTCTTTTTTAAGCTGTTAATAACAGGAGAAAAAAGTATTTCATCTCCGATACCGCCAAAGTTTATTAATAAAATTTTATTATATAAAACCATAATTAAAAGGGCTTTGTTTGATTTAATTTATTTCTTAGTTCACGGAAACGGGCAATATCTTCCTGAGCTTTACCTGATTCACGGAATACAACCTGACTTGAAGGATGTACCATCATAATACAGTCTATATGTATTTCTAAGAAGTTATATCTTCTCGGCGGAATATTATTTGAATTTCTTGCTACAATTTCCGCATTAGTTACGGCTAAAAACCTTTTTTCTTTATCATTTAATAAATCAGTTAATTCTCTGTTTGTTTTTGTATATTTTGAAACATGAACTGTACCTTTTATTTCATGGTCAGCTGTTAAAATAATAACCTCTATTGGGACTGTATCTAATTCTTTAGCCATTTTTCACCTTTATTTCAACTATATCCTGATTATATTATAAATTTCTTTTTATTACCAGTTTTCAACTTTTATTAACAAATTTTTAATATTTATACCTGAATGTTATTTTTTTGTTAAAAATAAAGGTTTTTATCAAAAAAGAGTCATAATGCAATTGTAAGAGGTAAGAGACAATTGAAAGGAGAATATTATGAGATTCTTAGTTAAAAAAACACCTGAAGGTTTTATAAAGACAGTTAATGATGAAATAAGTTCTATTTTAAGCCGTAATTTTGACAGTTTATTTCCTGAATATGTTTATTCTGATGAAATGACAAAAATGGCTATTCCTGTTGAAATTGAGGAAAAAGACAAAGAATATTTGTTAAAAGCTGAAATTCCGGGTGTAAAAAAAGAAGATTTAGATATTGATATTGATAAAAATCATATCATTATAAATGCCAAAAAAGAAGAAGAAACAAAAGAAGATACAAAATCATACAGAAAATCGGAATTCCATTACGGTGAATTTTCAAGATCTGTATACTTCCCTGAAGATATCGATGTTGAAAAAACCGAAGCTAAATTAGAACATGGTATTTTAAGAATCACGGCACCAAAAGTTGAAGCTGAAAAAACTGGAAATAAAAAACTTACAGTTAACTAATTTTGGTTAAGATATATTTTAAAGTAAATAGAGCGGTTTTAATGCCGCTCTTTTTATTTGTGCCCGATGGGAGTTGAACCCACATCTAAAGACTTCGGAGATCTTTGCTCTATCCTGTTAAGCTACGGACACAACTATTTCATATATTATACTATCACACAATATCAAAAAAGATAAGGATAATGTTAAATGCTTAACCTGTTATTTGTTAATTTTGTATTTGTGTAGGGATTAAATTCATTAAATATTTTATTTGTATTTAAATTGTTGCTGTCAGAGGTTTTATTTCTACTCAACGAAGAGAAAGTATTGATTTCTGTAAAACTGTTAAAATCAGTATTTTCAGTATAAGCAAATCTTTTCTTTCTTTTAATACTTTCGTAGGTTTCACCCATTTTATTAAGTCTTTTTTCGTAAGAGCTATTTGCAAGCTTATTTTTTAATATAGGCGTTATAATTGAGCTTGCAATAATTGTGTAGCCAATAGCTGCAAATATTAATAAACCGTTTCTTTGACCGTTTATTTCAGAATATGCACTGCCTTTATAAAAGGGATCAAATTTCTTTTTTCTTATGATATCAAAGTCAGTTGTGATGTCTTCCATACTCGCAACAGGCAGATATTTATTTATATCAGGCATTTTTACATAGGGACTTTTTTCAATAAATTCAAATATATTATTAACGAATTTTGGAATGGCGTGTTTTTTACGTAAAGAATTTATTACTTTAGCTGTCATTGTACCTAAAGTTTCTTTTACAGGTACGATATGGTCTGTATTATACAAGTCAACTTTAGATGCACCTACCGTTGGGGTAATAACATTTAGTAAAAATTCTCTTGATGATTTTGTAGTCCATTGTCCTGAGTCAAGTTTTTTCATAAGATAATTATTTATTAAGAACGGAGGTATGATTGTAAAAATCAAATCAAGTCCTAATTCTTGTATTTCCTGAGTTATCAGGTAATCTTTATGCTCTCTTGAACTTTTCTTTAATCCACCTATTTGTGCTATATGGCTTGAGATTATTGAAACAGCATTGAAAACAAGCATCATTAATGCGGTTTCTTTACTGTTTTCAAACATAAAGTTTGCAATTTTATTGCAAACAGCAGATAAGGCTGAACGGCTTACATATTTTTTCTGAAAATGATATAAAGGTACCAGTAAATGGTCCTGCAAGAAATTAAGCGGAGTCTTCATTGTTTAGACTCCTTTTTTATTGGCTGGTCTTCCGGTTTTTTACGTAAAATATCAATTATCTGGCTGGTTTTATTTTTAATATTTATTATTGTATTTTTTCTTTGTTTAAACCAATTTATAATTTTATTTTTACGTGATGTCATAACATCTGAAATAGAATCTACCCAGTTTTTATTTTCTTTTACAACACCTGAAATAATGTCCTGAAAATCACTTGTAAGCGGTACATCCAGATTTGAGTTAGAGAATAGTATCATAAATAAGACGGCAAAAAGAGTACCGAGTGTTTTTTGGTACTGGCTCATTCTAAGGTCTGCTATTTCTGGTCTCATTTCTTTTAGCATAGTGGCTGAGTCAGGATAAAAATATCTGTTTAACCTGTTATGTTTTTGAAAGCCAATATAATAATCTGTAATTTTAAGAAAAACAGCACGTATTGTTACTCCGGTAAGGCCTCCTGCCATTGCTTTTGATGCGGTTTTAATAGCAGAATCAACTTTTTGATCATCCTGTGCATATTTTAAATCTATTAAAGGCTGAATGGCTAATGCAGATAACGCCATAAACAATTTTTGTTCAGGCGTATTTATATATTCCCCTGCTACTTTACCTACTTTACCTATTATTTCAGGTATATATTTCGGGTTTGGAGGAACACCTTTAAATGATTGACAGTATCCTTTACTGTCTGTATTGTTTTCATATGGTCTTATTTTCATGGACTATGTAGCCAGCCTTACTTTCACGTAGATAAAAAATATAAAGATTATTTATTGACATATTATTACCGATTGTTAATTTTTTTTTACAACTTTTAAATTATAGGCAATTTTTAATTTGTTTTATTTTGAACTTATTATCAAAGGAGTTCAATATGAAAATTGGTTCAGTTTCAAATTTTTTTAATTCTTTCTCTGCAAAAAAATCGAATAATAATAAACGACAGCAGCAACAAAATAAAAATAATGTTTCATTTAAAGGAATATATGTTGAAGATATTGTAGAACTTGGAAAAGTTGCGGAACCAAAGCTTCCTGCAAAATTTCTTAAAAAAGATGCACTTCTTCTTAATGAAATAGCACATGATTATCCATATCAGGATTGTTTTATCAGAAAAGGCTATGGAAGAATGCCTCGTTTAGAATACAGAGAAACTCCTCCTGTTGTACAGAATTTTACTAATAGTATATTTAAACAGTACAGAATAGATATAGATCCGGAAGATGAAGATTATCCTTGTGAACCTCTTTTGTTATATGGTGATTCTCCCTTTAACAGAATGGTAGGTTTAACATCATTTATTTCTTTAAATCCGTCATTACCGTATACAGTAAAAGTTGGTTATGAACTTCATAAAAAGATGATGGAAAAGAAACAACAGATTATGGAAGTTATAGGCCGTTCAGATGATGTCGATTTAGGACCTAAAAGACTCATAAGAATGGCTCATGAAGCAATAGCTGATGTTGAAGAAGCTGTAAAAAGATATCTTCTTGAGTCTGCTTATTTAGCACTGACAGATAGAGCTTCCGCAAGCCAGATTTATGCTTCTAATTATCCTA
The DNA here is from genome assembly GCA_944325525.1 of Candidatus Gastranaerophilales bacterium. GTDB lineage: Bacteria > Cyanobacteriota > Vampirovibrionia > Gastranaerophilales > Gastranaerophilaceae > Avigastranaerophilus. The sequence goes on along the minus strand of CALVAK010000019.1, from coordinate 37,595 downwards.
AAGTTCAATCGAGACTTGACCTTAAAAGAACATTAGATTTAAAAACTAGTGTTGCTAAATTTCCGAAAGTAGATATTGAAGAATTAAGAAAAGGCCAAATTGATATATGTGAAATTGCCGTACAAAATTATCCTAACTATAATGAAAATAAAGAAGTAAATAAAAGACTTGAAGAATATATGGCAAAAAATGCCATCGTTATTGGTTAAAAAGAGAGCAGGTCATAAGCCGGATTCTGTTTCTAAACAATCATCTGTCTGGGATAGAAGTTGCCTTCTGCCTCAAGCGATTTTTCAAAAGACGGCGGGTCACCTTAACCTTTTATTCAATCTTGCACCCGAACGGAGTTTACCGAGCCGGTATTTCTCAATACCGCTGGTAGTCTTTTACACTACCGTTGCACCTGAACCTTTCGGTTGTTTTCTTTTCTGTGGCACTTGTCCTGGGGTCGCCCCCGGCGGATGTTATCCGTCGTTCTGCCCTTAGGTGTCCGGACTTTCCTCATATAAGTTTACTTATACGTGATTGTTCGTCTGCTCTCTTTTTTATTATTGCACAAAGTTATCTTTCTTTAAATTTATCTGCTATTTCTTTCGGAAGTTTTATATTTTGTATTGACATTTGAAACTTTTTCATTTGAGCTAGTTTATCCTGTTCTTCTTCAAGATTCCTTCTCGGAATTCTTATATTGTTCATAGTTTTCTGAAATTCAGATTCAACTTCTCCGAGTGCTATTTTCATTATAATATCGTCAATATTATTGTAATTTAATGAATATGTTTTATTTAAACTATCAACGGATGTGCCATAAGGAAGAGAGTATAGCCATCTTATTGAATTTATATCTCTTGGAGATAACTTTACTACTCCGTACTGGTGCGGTGTATACATTATATCGTTAGGATTTGTTGAATGACCAAGACCTAGTGAGTGTCCTATTTCATGTAAAATAGTATGATATACTTCATTTTCATCCATATATTTTTTATGAATTATTCCGTCAGATATTCCTATTTGAACTTCAGCAGAATACAATCTTGATTCGTTATCGTAATTAAATACGCAATTTCCGAGAGATTTCCTTTCCACTCTTCTCCATTCAATATTCATTTGTGATTCGTGTAGTACTTCTATAATATCAAACGAAATTTTGCCAAGAGAAACTCTTTCCCATTCACGCAGTGCTTCAAGAACCATACCTTTATATGCGTATCTATCAGCTTCGGTCATTGAATACCACGTACAGGGTGCTATGTATACACTTAAAGGAAAACACTGATTAGGCCATCTTATGAGTTTTCCGTTCTTTAAATGTTTTTGCAGGTATGTTAATCTATGCATATTAATTATTTGCTCTTTTTTCTTCCTGTTTTATATAATCACACATTTCCTGAAGTCGTGTATCTTCCATTGCTTTTATGAGTTCATCAGCATTTTTAAACTTACCTATTGCAAAACCTGTTTCCGCTAATAATACACAATCATTGCATAATCTATATTTTCCGTATTGGATTGAACCCGCTAAAGCCTTTGTTTTTCCGCAGCAGGAACATTCAAACTTTTCTTCTTCTAAAGATGGATCTTCTTCTAAATCGTCAATTCTCATTTGTTCAACGACTTGCTGCATTTCTTCTATTATTTTCAATTGTTCTTCTTTATTCATTTTATATTCCATTTTATACTGTTTTGTTTATCATTTAATTTATATATTTTATCATATTTTGTAGAATATTTACTATCAACTATGTAATTTTGCTCTATACATTTCATAATTTCAGAGCCATATCCATATGAAAATGAAGTTGTGTTATACCATTTATATGTATTATAGAAAACAATAATGATTTCAGGTGGATTGTTTTCTATTTCTTTTATTATTTTCTTTTGGGAAAACATTTCTACATTTGGAGGAATCAGGTAGTAGTACATATTATTTGATTTCCTCCGGGTTATGTAGTTTAGAAGTGTTCCTTCGGGCAAAATTAAAACTGTATCATCTTTTTTTGTATTATTGTTTATATAACTAATTAATTCATTATATCTGTTTGAAAAATAGCTGTTGTTTGTATATATGTTTTCATTTTGACTTGTTTTTATAATATTGGGTTTATATTGGATAATTTTAACAGTATCTATATAAACATACATATATGTTACTGATAGCAGGAAACACAAAAAAGAAATATAAATCTTTTGATTACTGCTTTTATCTTTATAAAATAAAGCTGTAAAGCTTATTAATAATATTGGCAAAAAGAATGTTCCGTATAGTTCAAGAGAAATTGAATTTAATACTTTTATTGATGAAAGTATTGCTGTTAATAGTAAGACATATAAAAAGATATTTTTTTCATTATTTTCTTTATTCTTAATATTTTTGATTGTAATAAAGATAAATGATGAAACAATAAACACTCCTATAAAGGAAAAGAAAATGGAATTATTCATTGCAAATACATCTTTAAAGAAAAACAAAACCGGAAATAATATAATAATAACAGCACTTATCTTTGTTTTTATTCCTTTGTTTTTTAGTAAAGTTAATATAAAATACGGAATAAAAAAGGTAATAGAAAAAAATATGCAGAAAAATAAAAATGAAAAAAAGTTTCTTAATAGGGCTGTTTTAGACGGAATAAATCCGGTAAATGTATAAAAATAATTAACCGCATTAGTTTTTGCAAGTTGGAAGATGTATTGAATGCTAATTATTAAATCTTGTATGCTGCAGCCTTGCTTTATTAGCAGAATTAGTGAGAATAAAGGAATAATTGAGAATGCACCAAGAGAAAGTATAATATCTTTTAATTTTAATTTTTTATAAATTGCACATAATACTAATATAACAATAAATAAAGCGTATTCATATTTTGAAGCAGCAGAAAATCCCATTAATAGGCAAGAAAAAATATAAAATTTATTTTTATTTGTTTTAAGGAACAAAAGCAGCATTAGCAAAGACCATAAAAATGCACTCATTGCATATAAAATTGAATATGAATAAGGGGTTATATAATTCGAAATACTCTGGTAAAAGCAACAGCAAAACATTATAAGCACAGATAGTACAAGAGCATATATTTTATCAGAGAATATTTTAGCTATAAAATAAAAAGCAATAAGAGAAAATAGTGATAATAAATATCCTGTAATATAAAGAGAAATCATTTTGTAGTTAAACAATTTGATTACTATAGCATTTATTTGATATCCCAAAGGAGCATAGACATTTAAAATATCTTTATATAATACTTCACCGCAATTCATCTGCCAGGGAATATAAAATTCTCTTCCTGTGTCTGAATATACGGAAGTAATATTTCCGTAAGAAAATATAAAAACTATAGTAAGAAGCAGTATAATTAAGCTTATATATATAACATTTGTATTACTTTTCATTGTTTAGCTCTTTTCTTTTATATATAGCAAGCCAGAAATTTTTGCCGAAAACAATCGGTTTTTCGTAATATAGTGGAATTATTTCACAAATTTTTGTACCGAAACTTTCGCAAAAAAAGGTTTCTTTAAAATTATTATATGACAGTGGCTGTATTATTAGATAATCCGGCAGATTGTTTTCTAAATCTTTTACAATATTTTCTTCAACAAAAATTTCAATGTTAGGCGGAATTAAATAGAAATATTTATTGTTAGACTTTCTATCCGTGAGAAAATTAATTACTGCCCCTTCCGGGAGTACAAGAACTGTATCATTTTTACTTGTATTGTGATTTATGTAATTTACCGTGTCGTTTAAAGGTTCAACCATTTCTATGCCGGGCTTTAAAATTCCTTTATCTGTCTTTATTGTATAAAAACCAAATGTCTGTTTAAACCTTTCCAGATTTGAGAAATAATAAATACAACCTATAGACCATACAATGGTTGTTAGTATTATAAGTGCCGTTATATATTTTATTTGTTTTCTTTTTATTCTTTCAATTTTATAAATGTAAATATATAGAGTACAACATATAAATAATAAAGGAAAATAGTATGTTCCATAAGTGTTGAAACTTATATTAAATATGCATTTAAAAGAGCATAAAATTGTTGAAAAAAATAAAGTAAAAAATAGAATATCATAACTTTCTATACTTTTTTCTAGATATTTTCTAATCAGTCTAGTACAGAAAAATATAAATAATACTATAGTAAAAATTCCAATCCAGTTAAAATAAAAAGCATTACTTACAACTAATGTCTTGGTTGTTAAAAATAAAAAAATAAGAAAAACAGATGTAAAAATAATACCAGCAGGTAGTAATAGGTTTCTTTTCCCTTTTAATATTAATTTGTTTATTGTTTTTGTTATTAAAACAAGATATAGCCCTATTAATATTAAAAAAGAAAGAGTCTGTATAAAGTATGATGCAGAAACTTTTAAAGATGAAATTGTCGGAATAAATCCTAAATATGTATATAAAATATTTACACTTTTTGCTTTTGCAAGCAATAACATATATGTTACTGCTTCTTTTAATACATTAAAAGAAACACCTCTTAAAAGTAAATCTGTAATTGATAAAAAAGGAACTGTGAAAAATAATAATATACCGGTTAAGATTATTTTAATGTTAACTTTTTTATATATTAATACTGCGAAAAGAACTATAGCAAAAGGAAAAAACTCATACTTAAAGCTTAGACTTGTTCCAAAAAAGAAAAACGAAAGATATAAAGATATATTTTTATTCTCTTTTATGTAATACAAAAGTGAGGTTATAGCCCAGATGAAACTATTTAATGCATATACAATTGAATATGAATATGGAGTAATGTAATTTGTCTGTGAAACCGCATATATACACATAGTTATTACAGAAAACAGTACAGATAATATTAACAAAGAACCTTGTTTTACAAAAAGTTTTAAAATATAAAAAAGTCCAAATAAAATCAATGTAGAGTTTATAAAACCTGCTGCATAAAAAGTTCTTAAATTTTCTCCGAAAATATTTATTAAAAAGGCATTTAATTGATATCCAAATGGTGCATATACGTTAAAAATATCTTTGTATAATATATCACCCTTATTCATTGCCATCGGAATATATAATTCTCTTGATAAATCGGAAAATATTATAGTTCCGCCATAAAAAATATAGAAAAACAAAAGATTGATAATGAAAATTATTATAAGCAGTTGATAGTTTTTTAAGTTTCCTGTAAATATTTTTTTTCTTTGTTTTAAATATCTTATTTGCTCTTTAATCATTTTATGTATTAATCCTTAAAAGTAAGTGTATCATATTTAATATTTTTAAACTAAAATGTAAATATGAAGTTTCAAAGATTATCAAATATAAATACAAAACGAGATGCTTGGGTTGAAATTAACCTTGATGCAATAGAGCATAATATTCTTGAATTGAAATCTTTTGTAAAAACTGGTTCGAAAGTATTGGCCGTTGTTAAAGCAGATGCCTATGGTCACGGCAGTTCAATGATAGCACCTACTCTTCTTGCTTCGGGCGTTGATTATTTGGGAGTTGCTTCTATTGATGAAGGAATGGAGTTAAGAAATAATAAATTTACCTGCCCTATTCTGGTTCTTGGTGCAGCTCCGGTCTGGGCTTTTGATTATGCGGCTAAAAATAATATTTCTTTGTCTCTGTTTCTTGATAATCATATAGAAGCTGCTGAACTGACTTATAAAAAAACAGGTATTAAGACTAAAGCCCATATTAAACTTGATACTGGCATGAACAGAATTGGTGTTGAGCCTGAAGATGCTGTAGAATTTATAAAAAAGGTTCAGAGAAATTCTACTATAGAATTACAGGGAATATTTACTCATTTTGCTTGTAGTGAAAATGAGAAAAAAACTTTAGAACAAATAAAAAGATGGGAGAATATTTTATCCAGTATTGATTGTAAAAATTTAATCTTGCATTGTTGTAATACTGCCGCTGCAATTGCAGGATATAATATAAAAAATTACAATATGGTTAGATTGGGTTTAGCAATATACGGTCTTTTACCGGAGCTTCCGCCATTTGCAGAAAAGACTCCCGATTTAATTCCTGCAATGAGTCTTAAAGGCAGAATAATAAATATACATACTGCACATAAAAATTCTGGTGTTAGCTATTCTCATACATATATTACCGATAAGGAAACAACTATAGCAACCATTCCTATCGGATATGCAGATGGAGTTGACAGAGGTCTTTCTAATAAAATATATGGTATATTGAACGGGCATAAAGTTAAACAAATAGGTAATATAACAATGGATCAGATGATGTTTGATATTACCGGTGTAAAAGCAAATGAGGGTGATGTTATAACGCTTATAGGTACAGACGGAAACGAAAATATTTCTGTCAATGAATGGGCAGAAATTCTGGGAACTATAAATTATGAGCTTATTTGTAGACTTAAAGTTCGTTTGGCGAGAGTATATACAAGGCTATAATGAATTTTAAACAGCTTCAGGTGCAATGGTAAATTGTTCATTGTTAACTTCACGAATGAAAGCATTCCAGGCATTATAATAGTCAGCAAGAGCATAAGTATGTGCAATCATAATCATCCTGTATGATTCTTCCATTGTGATAAGGGTTGTTAAATCAGTTTCGCCTTCACGGTAACTTTTTCTTGATTCTTTTATTAATTCTTCAGAGCTTGTAAGTAATTGTTCATTATAATTATTTAAATTAATTTGTGCTGTCAGGAATTTTTCATAGGTCTTCTTAAGATCATTCATTGCTTTATTTTCAACTGATGCATAATTTAAGTGTGCCTGGTTGAGTTCTAACTTTGCATTTTTAATTTCGGGAGCATAATTGTATAACAGCGGTATGTTTACAAGATTTGCTCCTACAAAAGCACCGTTTTTAAAAATACCGTCGCCGGATTGGCCCGGATTTTGATAGCTGTAGCCTCCTGTTATTTCAATATCCGGTATTTTTTTCCTTAAAACAACAAGTAGATTTTTTTCTGCAACTTCAATTTCTTGTAGTGCTATTTTTATATCGTATCTGTTATTAATTGCTTCGGTTGAAATTGATTCAAAATCAGGCATTTTGGCATCTGGTTTCGGGATTAATAATGGTTTATAATCACTTGTGAAGGAATCTTCAATTGTGTCATAAAACCCGTCAGGGCAGTTGATAACTTTATTAAATTCGTATAATGCCGTTTTTACATTGTATTTTGCTGAATTGACTTCAGTAATCATTTGATTTAATAATAATTGTGCCTGCAAAACATCTATTTGAGATACAGCACCTTCTTTATGCTTTTCTTTTGCCAGTTCAAGCATCTTTTTTAATAAATCTTCCTGATCTTGTCTCGTTTGAAGAACGGACTTTGTTGCAAGAAGATTTGTGTAAGCTTCTCTTACATCCATTCTTAAATCAAATTCAAGGTATTCAACATTCCTTTTTGATAATTCGTGTTCGGATTCGGCTAAACTTTTTCTGACACCACGTTTTGCTATTTCAAAAGTCTGAGAAGCACCTATTTGCTGTGGATTACCTTTTCCGGCCTGTCCGAAATTGTAAAAAACACCTATCTGTGGATTCTGTAATCTGTTTGATTCTTTTATTTTGTTATCTTTAATATTAATGTTTAACCGGTATGACTGCATATCCAAATTACTCTTCTGAGCAATTGAAACAGCCTCATTTATTGACACTTTTGTTGTATCTACAATAGCATAACCAATTTGTGATGTAACAAATAATACTAATAAAGCAAGAATAAATTTTCTCAATTTTCCGCTCCCGCCAGATGTTTTTAAAATTATATACCCAAAAAAAACAAATTAAAATATAAAAAAATGAAATTAATTAATTTTATTAATTTATAGATGATATGTATGGACAAAATTGAAAAAAAAGTATAAAATATAATTAGGAAAGCGAGGTGTTATGAGGGTCTCTGCAGTCGGCTTTTTATTCCAAAACAGAATAAAAGGCAAGAAGCCTAATGGCGGAAAAAACTATACCTGTACCATTCATAAAGTCAATTCCGAAGGTGATTATAACCGAAATTTAATTAGTTCTCCCGTTCTGAAATTCAATAAGCAAGATGTTGTTTCTCCTGAAGAAGCAAAAGCAGATGTTATTGCTTCTTTGATTGCTATTGATTCGAAAAATCCTGATTCTAAGTTTAAAGGTGCTACAATAAAAGACGGTATTAAAGAAACGGAAATACATTCAATATTTTCTGACAAACTCTATGCGGTAAGAACAAGAGATGAGAAAGGAAGAAATCATTTTTCAATTCTCTCAAAGAATAAAACAAAAAATCTTCTTACTCGAAACTTATACATAAACATATAGAAATTTGTTTTATATCTTTTATATAAAACAAAAGCTTCCGTTAAGGAAGCTTTTGTAAGAATCACTATACATAATTATTGCTGCTGACAGCCAAAGGCTATAGTGACTTTTTCTCTTGGATTTACTGATGATACCCTCATTCCATTCGGGTCTACAAGGTAAGTAATTTCGTCGCCTGTATACTGAAATAAGCCCATAGTTCCTGATAATGCAGTTCTTGTAACATCAATTGGAGCTTTAACAATAGCTTTTCCTACGTCTAAATAGCTTCTTCCAGCTGCTTTAAATTGTCCCTGGAAAATTTCTCCGGTTCCAACACCAATACCGCTTACTGTTTGTTCAACAGCATTACTAGCACTAACAATAGCACCACCTACTGTTCTTCCTACATTACCTAAAAGACCACCTGTCCAGGTAAATGGGAACTCTATTAAGCGTGCAAAGCCGTTTGGTTTTTTAACTTTATTAACTTGTGCGGTTAAGATTTGGTTTGGTAATTCCGTTTTACATTTACCGAATTTTATTGTATTAAATGATAATTTTAATGCACCCTGACAATGTTTTGTTGGTCTTACAACTTCAAGTACTTTACCATCGACTCTTGAACCTGCAGGATATTCAACTCCGTCGATTGTAACTGCATCTATTGTTGTTGCAGCAAATCTGTCGCCGACATGTGCTGATTTTGCACTTATTTCATCGTTAAATGTTAATTGAAGTGTTGGAATAGTTACTACTTCTTCTTTTTCATAGAAGGCTTTTTTTGCTTCGCATCCGCAGTCATCTGATGAAATTTGGTCATCTTTACTGTAGCCTAAAGCTACTCTGACGTTTTCAAGCATTGAAGCTATTTCTGCACGACTTGCATCTTTATTTGCACCAATTACGTTAGGATCCGGGAACTCTGATATTCCTCCTGTTTCAAGAACTTTTGCTACGGGTATTTTTGCCCAGCCGGGGACAGTGTCAGCATCGCAGTATTTGCTTAATACTTCATCTGCTTTACATTCATCCATAGGACAATTTATCCCTTTTGCCATAATTGTAAAGGCTTCAGCTCTTGAAATAGGCTGATTTGGTTTAAATGTATCGTTTGGATAACCTGTCATTAAACCGTTGGCAACGGCCTTAGCAATTGTTTTATTTGCCCAGTGTGATGCCGGTACATCTTTAAACAAGTCTGTAGGGCAAGTCTCTGAGTCATTCAAGTTAAATCCTTTCACAACAAGTGTTGCCATTTCGGCTCTTGATACCGGCAAGTTTGGCTTAAATGTTCTGTCTGGATATCCTGCTATTACATTGTTTTCCGTAAGAACATTTATATCGCAGCTAGCCCAGTATCCGTCAGGTACATCTTCAAATGCACTGACAATTGGAGCAGCTCCGCCTGTTGCAGCAGAATATTCAAACGGTGCAATTGTCTTTTTTGTAATGTCCATGCTTGTATTTGTATGTATTTGAACCGGACATCCGCAACCGTCAATGTTTAAAGGGTTTCTATCTACCGGGATTCCGCTTAATGTTGATGCGTTATCTAAGCATGGCATTGGTGCTGCTGCACCTGTCATACTACCATCTTGACAGCCACAATTAGAAGTTGTCATACAAGGTGCTTGTGCAACCGGTACTCCTGAAAATTCACCGATAGAATCATCTCCAATATATAATGCATTGTTTCTTTCGCCGACAACTTGATTATTTCCGTAAATTGCATTTGGATATGCATAAACTTGTTGTTGGAATTTTTTTGCATCAGATGGCTGTGGACATACCGCACAGGTCGGATTTGACGGGGCAGGGCATTGTGCAATAGGCGGACAAGGGTTACATTCATCTGCTAATGGTTTGCAAGTGTCACAGCTTTTCTTTTCTTCTTTACACGGGTCACAAGTTGTTTTTTCATGACAGGTACAGCTGTCTATATCATTTAAACATTTTGGGCATTTTGCTGTTTGTGGTGTCACAGGAGAAGGGCATCCAGACAAAGGGCAAGCTGCCAAAAGTTCATTTGACATTTCAGGTGTTGTTTCTTGTGCAAAACCTGCATTTGTACCTGCTAATACACCGATTGTTACTACGGCGGCAAGTGTCATTTTGTTTAATTTCATTTTTCCTCCTTGTTTATCAAAGAAATGTTACAGGCAAACATTTCTTTTTATTTTTCTATGAAATTTTGTGTTTACTAATATCTTTTCTATCTTTGAATTATGATATGTTATACCCCTTCTATTCATTACCTTTTATATTAATCATTGTGTGCTATTATCCTTGAATGATAAATTTGATGTGTTTTTTGAATTCAAATTTTATCATTCGTTTAATTGAATAATTTAATGTATTTTTTCATCTTGAAAGCTGATGTATATTAAAATCAAAGTGTTAAAATTAATTCGGTTAGGCTTAATAGAAAGATTTTTTAATGAATTTAAATGAACACTGTCTTTTGAATTTTTTAATAAATCCCGATGAAATTACAGAGATATCTGATTTCTTTATTAAAAGTATTGAGGAAATTGAAAAAAAACTAAAAATAGATAATAATATATAATAATTATCTTTTGGAGTAATTATGAAGAGCTTTTTTAGTTTTTTACACAGGCACAGATATGATATATTATTCTCCGGCATATTGTTTCTTCTACTAATGTTTATCTTTATTGTTTTACCAAAAGAAGAAACTAAAAATGTTGTAAGTTTCTTAGAAAATAAAACCTTTGATATAAGACAAAACGTTATTGCTAAAGACAAAAAAGTGAATAAAGACATTGTTATTGTCACGGTGGATGATCCTTCTTATGAATATTTAATTGAAACATACGGGGATTGGCCTGTTCCGAGAAATGTTTATGCAAAAATTTTAGACTATATACAAGAACAGCAGCCTAAATATGTTGCTTTTGATTTGTTGTTTATAAAATCTTTAAACAGGATTCCGGGCAGTGATGATGCTCTTATTGAAGGGTTTAAAAAATATCCTAATACATATACTGCAATAAATTTTGATGATTACGCTTTTGAATTAAGAACTCCGCCTGTAATTGATAAAAAAATTAAAACTGATATTATTTTTAATTCAGATAATATTCTTCCAAGAAAGTTTACTAATTGCAGAATAATTATGGAGGAAATTATTCAGGCTACGGATAAAATTGGACATATTAATACTCCTAAATCTGACGACGGATTTATTAGAACTGTTCCTATTATTGTTAATTATCCAAGGTATAATACGTCTGATAATACTGAACTTGCTGACGAGTATTACCTTTATATGACTGTAAAGATGGCTGTTGATTATTTAAATAAATATGAAAATGCCGGTATAACAGAAATAAAAATAGATAAAGATAACAATTTATTGCTTAATGATAGAAAAATTCCTCTTACAGAAGATGCTCAGGCTATCTTAAACTGGTATGGAGAAACTGGTATTGAAGTTGATAATACTTTTAAGTATGTTTCTTTCTGGGAAGTTTTAAAATCTATTGAAGCTCAAGAATATGGAAAACAAGGCCTTCTTCCTAATGATTTCTTTAAAGATAAAATTGTATATATAGGAACAAATGTTTTTTCACTTTCTGATATAAAAACTGTACCTACAAGTAAATATTTGCCTGGTGTTGAAATACACGCTACGCTATTTAATAATATATTAGATAATAATCTTATTCATAGAGCTTCAATGCCTTACAATATACTTATTTCTTTAATACTCGCTATTGCCGCAGCCTTTACTGTTTTTAGAATTCGTTCAGTGTATATTTCAATTGCATTTTTTACAATGTTATTAGGTTTATATCTTTATTTTTCAACATTTGTTATGTCTGCGTATAATGTCTGGGTATGGGTTATAATTCCTGTATTTCTTTCTCTCTTTATTTTTGTTTGTTCTTTTATTGTGAAATATCTATTAAAGTCACGTGATTTTGAATATACCTATAAACTTGCTACGACGGATGGATTAACCGAATTGTATAATCACAGATTCTTTCAAGAGCAGTTAAGATTGAAAATAAAACAGTCTGAAAGGTTAAAAACAAAATTTTCATTAATTATAATAGATATTGATTTCTTTAAAAAATTTAATGACAGATACGGACATCAAGCAGGTGATGCTGTTTTAAAACATGTAGCAAATACTCTCAAGAAGAGTGTAAGAAATGAAGATTTTGTATGCCGGTATGGCGGTGAGGAAATGACTATAATTCTCAATAACATAAATAAAGATGATGCAATAAAAACAGCAAAAAAAATCTGTGAAAATATTGCATCAAAAGAATATGAACTGACACCTGAACTGGCGGTTAATATTACAATAAGTCTCGGTGTTTCGACATACCCTGAAAACGGGACAACTCCTGCCGAGTTAATAGAATATGCTGATAAAGGCTTATATATGGCTAAAGAAAACGGAAGAAACCAGGTAGGTGTTTTATAATCCTTTTTGTAACTTTGTATTACAAAAAAAAATATTTCTGTGAATTTATTTACTTAAAATTACTTTATATAAGTAAGGTAAAGTAAGTGAATAAATAATAAGGAAAGGAATGTAAGTATGTCTACAACTGCAATAAACAGTGTAAGGAAAAATCCGGGAATAAATCATCAGGAAAAGCCGACAAGACAAGTCATTCGTGAAGAAATAAAAAGAGCCCAACAACTTGAAAAACTTGAAGAAAAATATGAATCAGGTGAAATTTCAGATTTTGAATATAAAATTCAAAAATATATTTTAAAATGTCCGGAAATTTTAACTTTAGTAGAACCTAATGTATTGTACTGTAATGTATAAAATGAATATATAAGTTAAAAGCCGCCAAAACTGGCGGCTTTTAATATTAATAATTAACAACTGTTTCAAAAAAGTATGCTTTTGGGTGCTTACAGACCGGACATATTTCGGGTGCTTTTTCTCCTTCAAAGTGATGTCCGCAGTTTGCACATTCCCATACTATTTTTTTATCTCTTACAAAGACTTTATCTGTTTTAACGCTTTCTAATAATTTTTTGTACCTTTCTTCGTGTGTTTTTTCAATTTTTCCTACCATCTCAAAAAGAACAGCAAGATCATTAAAACCTTCTTCTTTTGCTTCTTTCGCAAATTGAGCGTACATTTGTGTCCATTCATAGTTTTCACCTGACGCTGCATCTTCAAGATTTAATATTGTCTGCGGAATTGAACCGTTGTGCAGATACTTAAACCAGATTTTAGCATGTTCTTTTTCATTGTTTGCTGTTTCTTCAAAAATTTTACTTATTTGAACGAATCCTTCTTTCTTTGCTTGTGATGCATAATAGGTATATTTGTTTCTTGCCTGTGATTCTCCTGCAAATGCTGTTTGCAGGTTCTTTTCTGTTTTACTGCCTTTTAATTCTGCCATTACATCCTCTTTTCCATATAATAATTAATACTTTTGTAACTATAATAAATTTTTTAATAAAAATCAAATAAAATTTATTAATTAATTGTAAATTTTTTGAAAGATTTTAGTATAATTAAGCATGTATTAGTTTTTACTGAACTTATATATTTGTGTTTTAGGTATTGGGGTTAAAATAGTGAAAGTTGATAAAGTTTCAGTTACATTAGGTCAGTATAACGGTTTAAAAGGCAATATTTACGTTAAAAAAGAAAATGCTGTACAAAAACAGGATAAACAAATTAATCAGTTATCAAATGTATGTTATAAGCCGTTGTCATTCGGAAGAAGCAAAGCTGAACATAAAAGTTGGGGCGGAGTGATTAATCCTGAAACAAAAGATGTTTCATTTAAACTTTTAACCTATCCTGATACAAAGAAAGTTATAGTAACGGTTGAGAAAAGAAATAATCCCGAAAAAAAGCAAGTGTTTACACTAAAAAATAATGGTAACGGAATTTTTACAACTCCTGAAAAAATACCGTCAGAACTTGTATCTGATGGTGATAGATATTTCTATACTATATACAAAGGAAATGGTGACGTTGATATTGTAAAAGACCCGTATTCTAACAGACAGGAGTCTTTACTCGGGGCTTCTACTTTATATGACCATTCAAAATATAACTGGAGTGACGATGACTGGTTTAACAATAATAAAAAGAGAATTTCCAGAAAAGCTGACGGGCAAAATGGTTTAACTCCAGTTTCAGATGCCAGAATTTATGAATTAAATATTGCAACATTCACAAAAAAAGGTACTTTTGATGCAGCAAAGGCTAAGTTAAATTCTTTAAAAGAATTGGGTTTTAATGCAATTGAAATCATGCCTGTTGAAAATACATATTCCTTTAACTGGGGTTATGATGGTGTTGATAAGATGGCACCGTCAGAACATCTTGGCGGCCCCGATGGTTTAAAAAATTTGATTAATTATGCACATAATATAGGTTTAAATGTAATTATTGATATGGTTCCGAATCATATTGGTCCTGATGGTGCTGCTCTTTTAAAAACGGGACCTTATATTAGCGGAAACAACTGTTTTGGTGAAGCATTAAATTATGAAGGTAAAAATTCAAGATACGTTCGTGATTTTATTGTAAATGCCGCATTAAACTGGATTGAAAACTATCATTGTGACGGATTAAGACTTGATATGACAAAATTTATGTCTTCTGACTATACAATGAAACAGATTGCAGCTGAAGTTAATTACCATAATCCAGATGCTTTTTTAATTGCGGAAGATTCAAGAAGCGGTGTTGGTGTTCGTGAGGATGGGAGCTTTTATGATGATTATTTTGAACCGCACGATAATCGTGTTGTAAATTCTTTAAAATCATTTGAATCAGGTGAAAATCAATCTGAATCCGTTCATTGTCAGGCAATTAATAATATTTCCGACGGCAATACATCTCTTGGCAGGCTCGGTTATGATAGTGAATGGGATTTCTTCTTCTATCACAGGTTAAAAGAAGGTTTATACGGAAATATTAATCTTGATGAATTTGAAAAAGCTTGTATGCATTCTCAGGATACTGTTAAATATGTAATGAGTCATGATGAAATCGGAAATTATGAAGGTTCAAGATTAATAGCAAAACTTATGGTTCCGATGCTAAATTTAAATGATAATGTTGTTTTAAATGATGAAGATAAAAATCGTGCAGAAAAATTGAGTAAATTAAAAAACAGTTCTTTGGATGATGCTTTAAATACTGTGAGTTTGCAAAAGGCTCAATTCGTTGCTGAAAAGCTTGCAATTATGCTTCAATCCGGTAAATTGGATAAGTATAATACGGAAGGTATTACTTCAAGACAATGGATTCATGCTATTGATAAAGCCTTTAGAGATGAAGTATTATCTCCTCTCGGAATAAAGCAGAATTCAGGTATTACTTATGATATTGTAAAGACAATGTATAATAAGTCCTTTAATAAAAATAAAATGGCTCTTGCAAGAATATATTCTATTCCCGGTCCTAAAATGGTATTTCAGGGCGACGAAGCTTCTGATTTGACTCCATTTAGATTTTTCAGACAATTTGAATCTGTTAAAAATGAGGAAAATCTTCATGTTGAAAAGGGTTATGATACAGGAAGAAAAGCCTTAATTGAATCAACGTTGGGAAATATTACGTATTCTTCTTCAGGTAAAAATTTGATGAGTAAATTCAGACATTTAACAAGAGATTTAAACATATTGAACAAACAAAATCCTTCTTTATCTAAAGGTGAAATAGTTGAATCTGATACAATTAAACATTACGCATCTAGTGTTCTTGCAACTCATAATAGAGATTATGAAAGCGGTAATGAAACATATACAATTACAAATTTCATTGATGCAGACTATCCTAGAAAAGATGCGGCGGAATATTATATTACTTTCCCGGAAGGTCAGTGGATTGAAGTGTTAAACACTGACAATAAAAAATACGGAGGAAGCGGTAATATAAATACTTCTGTAATAAATAGTGATGGTCATACAAACTATCCTATTAAAATGTCCGGTTTTTCAACTTTAATATTTAAAAGAATTAATTAATAGTTAAAAATAATAGCTTTATTGTAAAACAAGTTATATATATGTTGTTATCTTCTAATTAATAATTGTTGTGAGTTAGAATAAACAAACATTGAAATGAACCATTTGTAAGTGAATGAGAAATTTAAGTGGTTTGGCATTAAGCAGCGATGATAATCTGAATTAATATAATTTTTTTATAGAGGTATTGTCTGCTTGTCGACTGTAAATTCAGCTTCTGCGAATTCAAAACATTTCAAATTTCCGTCTCTTGTATATTTTGGATTATAATATACAGTCAAAGTTAGTGGTTCACCATTTTCGTCTTTTACTCGTGCACAATGATTTTTTAAAAATCTTTTTACATTTTTTATATAATTTTTTGCTTCATATTGTGATTCGTAAGATTTTGAACTTCCTAATTTGTCTAAAGCTTCGGCTTTTGCCTTACCGACCGGTTTTGCTAATTCTCTTATTGTATCCGTATCTTCACCTGTTACCATATATACTACAGGGTTATTAATATCGTATACTGAATGAACAACAGGAAATTTTCTGTAATCTCTGTCATAAGATTTATAAAATGATACAAAGCCTTCATCTCTATTATTTTTTGCAGTTCCATTAAGGTTTCTTACTACAAAACTCTGGCATTTTCTTATATTTTCATTTTTCAAAACAGGGACATATTTATCATTATTAGGATTTTTTGCCATATATCTTACAGGAATGTATGCTTTAAAGGATACAGGAGAAATATTGCTCATATAAACCTCTTTTTGTTTTATATTGTTATAAAACTCAGGGTAGAATTTTTTGTTAAATTTTAGAATTAATTTTACATAACTTATTCTGTTTTAAAATCTTTAAGAAAACTATCTTCAAGAATATATGTTGTTGATTTGTTGTTTATATAAAATGAAACAGGAATTTGTACTTTTTTACCGCAGGAATTAACTGTCCACAATTCTTTCCAGTACCCTTTTACATATTTATTATTTTTCTTTTTAACATCATAAGGATAATGTACAACCTGTGTATTTGTTATTTCGTGGTTACTACACATAGGATTTAATTTTGACGTTAATTTATATATATCTTTTACAACGTAATATTGAAGTGTATTATTAGCTATAGAATTTCCTTCAAGAGGAAAATTCATATTAAACCCTTGAGAATATACTTTAAAGGGCAGGCAGAGTATACAAAATAGCAGAATACAGAATTTTTTGCTCATATAATGATTATAATATATATAATCCTGCGTATCAACATACTTACCGCTGACTATCTTGAAATTACTTTACGCTCTTTGTTTATGGATTATATTGTTATAGCATTTTAATTGGTTTCTAAATATGAAAAAGACCGAAAAATCTTCCGGTCTTTTTCTTTACTTGTTTTTTATTAGTTTTTTACTAGTCTTTTACTAGAAAAGAAGTATCATCAACCTTCATTGCATAGTATGGTTTGTCTTTTTCTGCTTCCTTTAAGAATAATACAAACTTCTTATCAAACATGAAAAATCTTGGAGAATTATCTATAGGAGGGAATAAAGCTGTTTTTACTGCTATAATTGCTGCTTCGCTTTTTAACTTTCCTCCTTTATTATCCATTTTGAATTTTATTGTTTGAAGAGCCTGCGAAATTACATAATTACTGTCTTTTATAGGTTTATTGCACAATTCATCATATTTTATTAACTCATCAACATTAATATTCGGTATTTTTAATTCATCTTTTTCCCTGAATTCATCAAATTTTGTATTTTCTTCTATATATGTATATAAGTTTTCAAAACTATCATTCTTTTCACTTCTTAATAAAATAACTTCTTCATTCTCTTTTGTAAGGAGTTTTACAGCATAATCATCGGCAGAATTATAAAACAATACATCAACATTTCCTTTTAATCTTTTATTTGATTTTTTGTCTATGCCGAAATATTTTACTTTTTCTTCGGAACCATTAAAAGTACTGCTTTTTAATTCATCAAAAGCAACTTCAAAATTAAAATCTTTTATTAACATAACATAAAACAGATAAGAATTTTCTGCATTCCAATCTATCAAATTTAAAATATCACTTTTTTCATTAAATTGTTTTTTTATACCATCTTCTATTGTTTTTCTTAAGCTTTTAGAAATAAGTCCGTATTTTTTATAATATGAATCAGAGGATAAAATGCTTTCTGTATATAATCGTTTATTTAATTCATCAGCGATGGGAGGATTTCCATTAACAAATTCGACAGGTTTTCCTTTGTTTATGTTATCCATAAAATCATTCCATACCAGCTGGAAAGTAGTACACCATAATTTTTCTTTAATTACTGAATTTTCTACAGAATTTGTTTTTTCCGGTTTAGCTTCTTTTTTGAAAAATGTAAAGCCGCATAGCATAAAGCAAACACTTAAAAAACATAAAAGAAACATAAATGACAAAAGTTTTTTCATAAAATATCCTCTCTTTAAAGTGTATGTATTAAATTATACAACAATTGGCAAAAAAAATTATTTAGTGACTTAAATAGTACAGGAGAGAATATAAAAATGAAAATACAAAAATGTGGATATGCTTTATCTTTTGGCAAAGAAGCCGTTATGACGTGTGAAGTAAAAAGAAGAGATACGAATAAAAGAACCCCTGCCACTTTATATAAAATGAATCCTAAATTATATGCTGACCGTCAGGAAGTTAATTTCAGTAAACATGCAAGATGCATAAGCCAGTATTTTACAAAAGAAATCTCGAGACATTTTCCCGTTAATGATTATTTTTTACTCAAGGATGATAATTCCGATGAAGTTATTTCTGCAGCTATGTCATCTCATCATTATAAAACTGGAGATAATACCTTTAATGGTTATACTACTCTTGTAAGTGAGTATGAGGATAATATAAAATATGTTAGCCCTTTAGAACCGGTTTTTGCCTATATGGTTAAAACTGCTGACAGAAGATTTGATGATACTGTATCTGTTGGCTTCTATTCTGAAAGTATTCCGTTTTTTAAATCATTAAAATTTTCACAAATTAAAAACGGAGACTGGGTTATTCCTAAAAAAAGATATGATGACTTCTTAGATAGAGCTGAAAAAAGATTCAATATTGATTTTTTAGTTTAAGAAACAATATGTATTCAATTTTTGTAATATTGTAGTGTTTTTGTGCTTTATTTCGCAACGTAATCTTTGTATATTTTTTCTATATAGTCTTTATTATATATCTGTTTCTTATCATCTGGAATGAGCTTGAGAATATTGTTAATATCAATAGTTTTTAAATTTCTCTTTGATAGTAAATATTCTACATAAGTTCGATGTACTTTATGTTGTGCCGATAATGCATACGGTAGCGAATATCCCCATGGGTGTTCCTTTTTAATCGGTGTTATGTAATCATCAATAGCATTATATATTGCATCGGTATTATATTCTTTTTTATAATTATCATTAAGATATTGCATTATAAGTTCAATGCATAAATTCCCCGGCAATCTTCCTATTCCGTTTAATGAGGCATCTATTGAAATGCTGCGTTCTTTTGATTTTAACTGGGTAAATAATATTGCGTTTGAAAAAGAAAGAGAAAGATGTTCATGTAAGTGTATTCCAAGAGTTATTCCCGGGTTTAATTCAGATTCAATAAAGGAGATGATTTTTCTTAAATCATCATTTTTCATATATCCGAGAGTGTCAACTATTGTAAAAGTGTATGGCTTTATTTCGTTTACTGTATTAATTAAGTTGATAAACTGTTCTTTTGTATAACTTAATAAATTAATCGGATTAATATGGCATAAGTATCCTTTATCAATTATTTTTCTGCAAGAATCCAAGCCTTCTTTTATATCATTAATATGAAAAGCACATCTTATGTGAGAAATACTGCCGTCACAGTCATCAAGATTATCCGAATCATATTGATCTTGCTGAAGCATGACAGCAAATTGTGTATTTTCTGATAAATCATTAATCTTCATTTTAGCATCAGCTAAACAATTATATATTGTCCTGTCAGGGCTAGTCTCTTCATTTCGTAAAAAACCTAACTCAATAATATCAATCTTTGATTTTTCTAGATGTTCAATAATTGATTTTATTTCGTTTAAGCCGAAATTAAAATTATTTACATAACCGCCGTCTCTAAGAGTACAATCTATAATTTTAAGCATTTAATAATACCTCTTAAAAAGTTATTTGATAGATTTACCCATATTGTAAGCTTCTTTTAAAAAATCGGTATTTCTTACGTCATTTGGATTTTGCAGTCCGAGTCCTTTAATTATACCTTTTATTTGTGTTTTTTCAAAACAATCTATCCATCCTTGAAGTCCCTTTATTGTGCCATCCATAGAATATTCACCGCCATCTGCTGAGGCTGTTAGAAGATATATATCTCTAAATGAATAATCACCGGAAAATAGAGGGTTTGTTCTATCAATCATTGTTTTCATTTGTCCGCTCATTTCATAATAATAAATGGGTGTTGACCATACTATAACATCAGCATTTTTCATTTTTTCTACAATTGTATTCGCATCATCTTTGATGACACATTTGCGGGTTTTCTGGCATGCCAAACAGCCTTTGCAAAAAGATATTTTTTTATCATAAAGATAGATAATTTCTGTGTTGTTGCCTGCTTCATCCGAACCCTTTTTAAATTCTTCAGCCATTGTATTTGTATTGCCGTTTTTTCTTGGACTTGTTGCTATAATTAAAACTTTTTTTGACATATATTACTCCTTTTTTTCTTTTTTTATATGTTTTATTATTTTGCAGGGATTTCCAACTGCAATACAGTTTTCAGGAATACTTTTTGTTACAACACTTCCTGCACCAATTATTGAACCGTTACCAATTTCAACTCCGGGTAATATTGTTGAATTTGAACCAATCCAAACATTGTTTCCGATTTTTATCGGGGCAGGGTATATATTTGCTCTTTTTATCGGATTTATATCATGGTTCAGCGTCGCCAAAGTAACACTGTGTCCAATAAGACATCCGTCACCGATAATTATACCCCCTTGGTCTTGAAATTTACAACTGGCATTTATGAATACATTTTTTCCTACAGTTATATTTTTGCCGCAGTCTGTATAAAAAGGCGGGAATAGCCGAAAACTTTTATCTATTTCTTTTCCCGTTAATTTTGAAAAAAGTTCAACTATCTCTTGAGGAGAATGATATTTACAATTTATCTCCATTGTAATTTTAATTGCTTCTTGTGCCAGTTCGTTAAACATTGAAAAAATTTCAGAACCTTCAATTGCAGGCTTTCCGCTTTCCATATATTTTATAAAGTCTTGTGTGTTCATAATAATCTCCCTAAATTGCTTTTTTATTATTTCTTATCATATAAGAAATAGCAAATACTTATAATATATAATTAATAATGCTTGACGGGTATACCTAAATTAAATATTATTAAAATATGGAAATCAGAGTTTTAAAGTATTTCTTAGCTGTTGCAAGAGAAGGTAGTATAACAAGAGCTGCTAATTTTCTTCATTTAACACAGCCGACACTGACAAGACAACTTCAAAATCTTGAAAAAGAATTAGGACAAAAGCTATTTGTAAGAGGCAAGTATAAAATTTCGCTAACACCAGAAGGGATGATATTAAGAAAACGTGCAGAAGAAATAATTGATATGGTTGAAAAAACCGAAGCTGAATTTAATTCTTTAAATGGCACAATATCAGGTGATGTATACATAGGTGGTGGTGAAACCGAATCTATGAAATATATCGCTGATATTGTTAAAGAAATACAGAGTGAATATCCCGAAATAAAAATTCATATATACAGCGGTAATGCAGAAGACGTAACGGAAAAATTAGATAAAGGACTGCTTGATTTTGGAGTTCTCATCCAGCCTATTGATATAACTAAGTATGATCATATAACTTTGCCGGATAAAGATATATGGGGAGTTGTAATGAGAAAAGACAGTCCATTGGCAAAGAAAAATGAAATTAAATTTGAAGATATAGTTAATCTTCCGATAATTGCGTCAAGACAGATGTCAAAAAAATATTCAGCGGCAAGTGGTTTTCTTGATTGGTTTGGCGATAAATTTGATTATATAAAAATTGCTGCGACATATAATCTTGTATATAATGCAGCAATTATGGTTGAAGCCGGGATTGGATATGCTATAACACTTGATAAACTTGTAAATACATCGGAAGAAAGTAATCTCTGTTTTAGACCATTAAGTCCTAAACTGGAGTCTGGTTTGGATATTGTATGGAAAAAAAATCAGGTTTATTCTCCTGCGGCAAAAATTTTTCTTGATAAATTAAATAATAAATTGAAATAAAATGTATAATTAAAGTATAGTGTTTAAAAAAGAAGGTATACATGATGAAAAAGCTTTTTAAATGTGTAATTATAAGTATTGTTAATTTTGTTTTTGTTATTTTACCGGTGTTTAGCTCTGAAAACCAGCTGCCTGAAGAAAAGAAAACAATGCTTATTGAAAAATTAAAAACGGCGTCGCTTGTTATTTATAAAGATGGCGAAATAACAACATATACAGAACATAATCTTGTGCCGGTAATAAAATATCTTGATACCAACGATAACTTTAAAGGTGCTTTTGTGTTTGATAAAACAGTAGGACGTGCTGCTGCTTATTTGTATGTTTATGGCAATGCAGATTATGTTTATGCTGATACAATTTCTAAGCCTGCGAAAAAAATATTAAAGAAAAATAAAATTAAATTTGAATATAAGAAAGCTGTTTCAGAAATCAAAAATAAAGATAATACGGATTTGTGTCCTTTTGAAAAACTTACAAAAAATGCAATAAATTCTTCTCAAGCGTATGGATTAATATATAAGAAAACATATCCTGATTCAGCTATTGTTTATTTTACGCATAAGATATCACCTTCAAAATTGATAGAATTGTATGCTACAACAGGAAAAAAATTAAATGGTAATGTTGCTGTAAAATTACACTCCGGAGAACCTGGCGGTCATAATTTTTTGAAACCGGAATTTGTAAAACCGGTTGTTGAATATTTGAATGCCACTATTGTTGAATGTAATACAGCATACGAAGGAAGAAGAAATACGACTAAAAAACATTTAGAGACAATAAAAGAGCATGGATTCGATAAAATTGCAAAGGTTGATATTATGGATTCTGAAGGTCAAATGATTTTACCAGTACCCAATGGAAAACAAATAAAAGTAAATTATGTCGGTTCGCATTTAAAAAATTATAATTCTATGCTAGTTTTATCTCATTTCAAAGGACATCAAATGGGTGGTTTTGGCGGTGCTTTGAAAAACTTGTCAATTGGAGTAGCTTCTTCATACGGTAAAGCATATATCCATGGTGCCGGTGAACCCGAAAATATGTGGAATTGTGAACAGGATAGATTCTTAGAAGCTATGGCGGATGCTGATAAATCTGTAATTGATTATTTTAACGGCAATATAACTTTTATAAATGTTATGAATAATATGTCTGTTGATTGCGATTGTAATAGTAATCCTGCAGTGCCTGAAATAAATGATATTGGAATGCTTTCTTCAACAGATCCTGTTGCTCTTGATCAAGCTTGTGTTGATTTGGTGTATAAGTCTGATGATGAAGGAAAGAAAGCTTTAATACAACGCATTGAATCAAGACACGGTATACATACTATAGAAGCAGCTGCTGAGCTTAATATAGGTACAAGAAAATATAAACTTATAAAACTAAAATAAAAATCACCGCATAATTATGCGGTGATTTTTATTTTTTAATTATTTTGGTTATATATTGTGCAATTTTTTTCTTTTATTTAGCATATCAAATATAAATTTTTGACATCCATATACAATATTGTTTTCTATACAAAAACTCTTTACTTGTTTATACAAATTTATATATTCATCTGAAATGATGTAATCTTTATTGCATAGAGAATCTCTGAAGTCAATATCTAATAATATTAATACCTTGTTTTCTTCTTCTAAATTGTCATTAATATATTTAATTGTTTTACAAAAATTTTCAAGTTCTTCTGAATTATCATTGAGATTTTTTACAAGAATGTATTTTATGCTGCATTTTACGCCTGCTTTTGCATAAGAAATTATGTTATTAATAACTGTTTCAAATTTATCTTCATTTTTTATTTTTTTAAATGTTTCTTTTGTCCCTGAATCAATAGAAATACACATTTCGGATGGTATTTTTTTTGCTGCTTCACAAATTTCAGGTATCAAAGTAACAGCATTTGTATGATAAAAAAGACTTTTTACTCCATATTCTACTGCGGTATCTAATACTTCTTTAAATTCATTCCAAACAGAAATACTTCCGCCTTGGAATTCAAGCCTCAGCTCTTTTTTATCGAGCATGTTGTTTTTTATTAATTCTTTTAATATTGGAAGAAAATCATAAAATTCACTTTTTTGTACATTGTATGTTTTTCTGCATTTTGTGTATTTTTTTTCAAGACAATAAGCACAAGAAAATTCACATTGCCTGAATGATTTTATGATTATATTTTTTATTTTGAACATTTTGGTATTAAATAGAATTGTTTTTATATATTCAAAAAATGATATATTTTTTTCTTTTAAATCAAAACAGTTAATACAGCCATTATCAACTTTTCCTAAAAAAGCATTCTTAGTACATTGTTTTCTCCATTTTAATAAATGCTTTAGGTAGCTTTTTAATGATTTATCATTGTCTTTATTATATATAGGAAAAGAAGAAGCCACGCTATTACCGCAGCATACATATACACTTTCGGCATCAAAATTTATTTCTTCATACAATCTTTTACAATAATATGATTTCATTCTGTAATAAAATCTTCTTTTTTTATTAACGAAAATATTATATCACAAATTATTATTATATTTTTTCTGTTATAATTATGCATAATACTGAAAAAAGATTTCCATTATAATTAAATTTAAGATAAAATCATAATAGATATTTTTATAAGACAAATATATATAAAAGTGACAACTTAATAAAATATTTAACAATTTATGTGATTAGTTGAGAGAAAAATATGACGAAGACTTATAAATTAAAGTGTATATTGCTTAGTTTTTTACTTCTTTTTTTTATTTTTTGTTTTCTATATTTCGTTTATAACCTCTTTCTGCATAAATTCCCTGTTAGGGATGAAATTGAAGTTTTATTTTTTAGCTTTAAATTTTGTGATTCAAGATTCATAGCTCATATTGTAGAAGCTGCTATTGGGTTTGTTCCTATGTTTATTTTAAATAAACATCCTTTGGATTATACAGGTAGAATGTTTTCAGTAATACAAACAATAATATATTTTACTATTATGATTTCTTTTCTTCTCCCTCTCTGGTTTTTTTCTGCTAAAAATGCGTTATATAAATTATTTGTATCTATTATTGTTGTTATTATATCCGGACTTTTCTTCTTTGATTCTATAATTTTAAATGATGATGAAATGTGTATCAACCTTGAGTATATAAGTGCTTTTATTCCGTTTTCTTTCTTTTGGTTCTTTTTCTATTTTTTTTCAATAAATGAAAAATGCAAAAATAAATTTCTAATTCTGTTCTCTTTTATTATGGCTTTTTGTTTGGGAATATCAGTTGAAATATTCAATATTTTAACAACTATAATGCTTATTGTATGTTTATTTTATTTTGTTTTATTTAAAAAAAGTTGTTTTTCGGATGATTGTAAAAATAAAAAAGCAATTATTATATTATTATTGGGATTTATAATAGGTCTTTTATGTTATTATAACCCCTGGTATTTAAAAAACGGGTTAGGAGATAGAAATTGTGTTTCTTACGATGCGTTATATAAATCAATACAAATTTTTCCTTCTGTATTTAAGATTTACATTATAGCGTTATTTAATGATTTACTTCAAAATCTAAATTTTCTTTTACTTGTACTTCTTTCATTATTGTCATACTCACCGTTTGCTAATATTAAAAATAAGATTAAAAATATTTTTCCTGTATATATAATTTCAGTTCTTATTTTCTTTGTTGCTCTTGTTTTAATAACTGATTTATCGGAAAATAATAATTTTTTTTGGTATAAAGCTGTAAAGTTTCAAATGGTTTTTATTTTACTTAATTATTTTTATTTAATGAATCTTTTAATTCTTGATATTGTTAATATAAAATATAATAATAAAAAAGAATTAAATATTAAATTGTTACTTACCGTACTTATAATACTTATTATTCCTCCATCTTTCTTCCCGGATAATTATGAAACAAGATGGAAAGAAAAGGAAAAAATAAATTATTATAATAAAAGAACAAGATTTATTACTGAAAAAATTTATCTTCATTATTTAAAACAAAATAAAACCGCACTTCTTCCTTTAAGCTGCCGTGATAATCTGGAAGCTCATCGTGAAAAAATTATGGGTATTGACTCTCAAGATATCCATTGTAATAATTCTTTCCCGTTATATAACAGTTTAAGAAATATATATTACTGTTTAGAAAAAGTTAATAATAAACAAGTAAAATTAGTCGGGTATAGATATATAGACGACAAAGAAGCATATAAATATTATTATAATACCGGCGGCGGTAAAATTAATTTAAAAAATATTAATTTCTCTGATTTATTAGATAAGTATTATCCTAAAAATAACAGATATAAGGAATTCTTATATATTGTAATTAAAGAAAAGTTAAAGAAGTAATTTTATAAAACTTTTGTGTAATAACATAACTAAATATATAATAAATTACTTTTGAGAAGTTTTATGCAGCCTTCTTTATCTGTAATTACTTTTCTTAGTTTTCCTTTTTGATCTATAAATATTAATTTAAATTCATTTTCGCCAAGTTTTCTTAATTTCCCTCTACAGAGACTTCGGTTATTTACAAGTTCTTTTTCTGTCATTTCTCTTTGAACGGTTTTTTCTTTTGAACTAAATGTATACGGACATTTGTATATAATATATTTACCTTCTTCATTTGGTGATGGTTCTATATCTACTCTTCCCATGCTTAAAATAACAGGACGAATAAGAACTGCTCCGTCAGAGAGTTTTGTTGATGATGCATATTGAATATCAAATAACTGAGAGGTTGATAATCTTTCTGCATTATAATAATTAACATTTTGGCTGTCTAGTGTTATGCCAGATGGCAGATTATATGCATCTCTTGCTGAAACATGTGGCATAGAGTACTTATATGCATTACTACTGCTGAAAATTACAGGGGAAATATTCATAGCTTTTTCCTTTTGTTTTATATGTTTGAACATTATTTAAAATAGGATATTTTATAGAGGATATTTTGTATGTGTTTTTTACAAACAGGGACAAACTATATTAGTTCAGATTTTAACTAAGTTTAATAAACCCTGTAAAAATAAAAATTGCATTTTTTTAGAAAGAATAGTCTTGATTGTTAACAATTGTTATATAATAAAAATCTTGAAATTAAAAATTTATATGATTTAATAATTATATGCCTCGGTAGCTCAGCTGGATAGAGCAACTGCCTTCTAAGCGGTAGGTCAACGGGCGATAAAAACAAAAATTTGACAATTAAATAGAACACAAGATATGCGTCTGTAGCTCAGCTGGATAGAGCATCTGCCTTCTAAGCAGAGGGTCCCGCGTTCGAATCGCGGCAGGCGTATTTTTTGTGTGAAAAAGCGTCAGAGTCGCAAAAAAGTTGCAAATTATTTTTGAATGACATTTAAGTCGTAACCTCTTTTGTGTAGCGAGTTTTAAGGTTTGTGAAATTGTTTTTGTATGTATTTATACTTGACAAGTTGAAAACTGCGACAGCGGACGCCGTAGCTACTTCATTTCACGCCATAAAGAAATGATGTGGAAAGGCTTTAAAATAAAAATGCCCGCTTGAATAAAGCGAGTATAAATATGATTGCAATATACAAATTTTTATTATGTCCCAAATCTCACAATTTTTTCTTGTGCTTCTACAGTTGTATTTACTATATTATTCAAGAGATTGACACACTTGTCATTAACTTCGGGTAATAAGTGAGTGTATAAGTCCATTGTCATTGTTATAGAAGCATGTCCTAATTGACTTTGCACATATTTCATCGGTGCCCCGTTAGCAAGAAGCAAACTTGCGTATGTGTGTCTGAGGTCATGGAATCTTATTTCTTCAATGCCTGCACGACGTAAAGCAGGTTTAAATCTTCTTTTTAGCATATTATTAGCGTCAAAGTGCAAACCTTCACTATTAGGAAAAACTAAATCCAATTCACCATTAGGGCAAGCTAAACGCCATTCTTTAAGGACTTTCGCTAATTCGTTTGACATATCTACATACCTGATTTTATTTGTCTTTGGCGTTCCTACGCGGCCATGAGTATAATTTTTATCAATTTTAATTTTACCTTTTACCCAATTTATCGAACTCCAGGTTAAGCCTAAAAGCTCACCCTGTCTCATTCCTGTAAATAATGCGGTGAATAAAAGCGGATAAAAATCAGGGTATACTTGTTTTGTCTTAGATAACAATGCTTGCACTTCTTCTGTGGATAAAGCCCTGATTTTATCGTTTTTAGTTTCTTTGAGTGCTTTAATACGGGCAAGAGGGTTTTTATTTACTACATCATTATCTATCATAAAACTGTAAATCTCGCTCATGAGCTTTGTGTACTTGTTTACAGTAGAATTAACTCTACCCGTTTCAAGTTTTTGTTTAATAAATTCTTTAACCATAATTGGAGTAATATCAACAAGTTTCATATCTCCAAAGAACGGGTTAAGATGATTTTTTAAATAGCCTTCATATCCATCACTCGTTGACGGTTTACAATTAACCTCAACATGAAGGCGCATAAAAGTTTCAGCAGCTTCTCTGAAAGTTATTTTTGAATCAATAGTACAAATTCCATTGCTTAATTCTTCTGTCAATTTGCTTTGCGCTTTCTGGGCTTCTTCTTTGGTTTTAAAACCTTTTTTAGTTTTGCGTCTGCCTTGAAGGTCTTTGTAGTCAAATTCCCAGTTGCCTGTTTTAGGATTTTTTCTTATCGCTGCAATCATATTTTAAAATTTCCTTTACAATTTTATAATGGCGTGTTTTGCGTGATTTGTAAGCCCTTTCGCAAACTTTTGCAAACATGAATTTTTAAATTATCCACGGCACCGCAAGCACCGTGCCGGCATAGTGCCGATAGTGCTTCTAGGATAAGATGTTATTCTGTGTTTACTGTGTTATTATTGATAAATTCATTTAGGTCATCTTGTGAAAACAACACTCGTGAGCCTACTTTGATGTATTTAATCTTCTTCTGATTTACCCACCTGTAAAGTGTACTCTTGGCAATGTGTAAATATCTTGCGACTTCTTTTATATCCAAAAGGTTATTATCATTCATTTTTACCTTCTTCCGTAATTTTTAGTAATTATTTGCGTAATTATAAAAGTATTATTATAACTACGTTTTAAGTGTTTTTTATTTTTTATTACGAAATTACGAAAAAAAATTTATTAAAATTTTGTAATTTCGTAATTTCGTAGTTTTTAGTCTAAAAGTATTGTTATATAAGCATTTGGTGAATTACGATAAAATTACGTTCAAATTACTTCCCCTGCCCTGTCTTGCGAATATTGTGTTTGAGCTTTCTTATTACGCTGGTATTCTTGCTCACTCAATTCTTCCTGATGTTTTTGCAACTCATTAAGGATATACAGTAGTTTCGCATTATCTTCCGGCACTTTAATAATTAGTGCTCTTGGAGAATTACCTTTTCTGAAATATTTATTGTTATATTCAATGTAAGATTCTTTTGTGGCTTGTGTTCTGATGTCTTTTGCACTCGGTATCGGAATTCCGGTTTCTTCTGATTGTTTGAATTCTTTGCTGAATAGCGGATGTACACCGTCAACATATATTGAAATCTCATTCTTTTGAGGATTAAAAACATATTCGCTACCGTATTGAATCTTATTGCTTTTAGCAAGTATCAAAAATATTGCCATAAATTTTTCAAAACAATCTTCCGTATGTGTAATGTCTTGATAAGACTTAATATAGCTTTCAAGATTTTGTTTTAAGGTTTGTATTTCTTTTCCCTCTTTAAAGTCTTTACTGAAATTGGCTACATGATACAGAATATCCATTCCACACATAGCAATAGCAATGTTGTTAACACATCTTAGGTCAAGATTTGCGTTGTGTTTTAGCACAATTTTAGTATTATTGTCTAACATTTTCAGAATAGTGTCTTTATCTGCATACCATTTCAGTATTTTGGGTAAAACACAAGAGAGGTACTTTTCTCTGATTTGATTTATTTTGCTTGCTTCTTCAGGACTGAAATCATTTTTATAAAATTCGGTATACATAAGCCTTGTAGCAGTTTGTGGATTGCGATGTGCTCTATCATTACTTGCAAAATTCAATGTTGCATTAACAGCACGAACATCCTGTTCTTTGCCATAACCTGTCATTCTTTTTCTTGAATTTCTGTCATACACGGCTTTTGTTGTAGCTTCAAAATTCTTGCGCATATAACCTTCTACTTCAGCATACAGAATAGGAATATTTTTGTAGTATTCCATGTTGTGCAATAAGTTCATAGCAGTATCGTTGCCACTACTTAAAAATCTTGTATTGAATCCGAATAAATAAGCTATAGTAATTAATAAATTGCTTTTACCACTTGCAGCTTCACCATACATAAAGTTAACAGGAAATCCCATTGTTTTGTTAAAAATAATATCTACGAACGGACTCATAATAGCTGTTCCCATAGTTAAAAGTGGCTCAACCTTATTTTCATATGTGCGAATTGTGTTAACAAATACACACTTGGCAATAAGTTCTTCTATTGAGGTTGATGTTGCTGAAAACTCTTTGATAAGTTCATCGTTTTTATTTTGTTCAACAAATTCCGAATAAGACATTTCTGGAATGTAAAGCTCCGGAGCATACATATCCCTATCGGTTTTTAGTGTAAATGAGTTATTGTAATCAAGTTGAATTACACCTTTTGAATTTGTATTTGAAGTTAATACATTGCCATTTTTCAAATCAACAGCAGCATTTTTATATATCCAAAATGGACTATCATTATAAAAAACTAAAGAAGGATTCTTGAAAATATTTAGTTCTTCAGGTATATTGCTTAATTCTTCAAGTAAAATGTTTTTAAGTTCTGTATCTTTTAAGCAATGTAAATGAATCCCGCCTTCCTTCAATACATCATGCAAGTTTTTCAAATCCAATAATTCTTTTTGGGATAAAATTATGGGCTTTGTTGTTTTGTTTCCAATATTCGTAACAATTTCAAGTTGATATTCCTGATGATTTTCAAAACTATATGTATTGACTACAACTGTTTTTGTTACATTAAGAGTAAAATTTGATTTTTTTACATAAGTTAATTGTTCAGAATCTGAATCATATTTTACGTAGTAATAGCATCCTTTGAATGGATAGATTCCCCTTTCAAAAAATTCCATAATTGCTTTGTGCTCTGCTTTTACCTCAACTGTAACCGGCATATCCATTTTAATATTGGTATGCCTAAGATATAATTTCAAAACGGAATATGGCGATATTTTGATATTATCTTCTAAGACATTCTCTGTTATTGCATTCGTTTGGATGTACTTGTACAAATCAGTAAAATCATTTATGTAAGCACTAATTCCATTAAGTTTACCTAAATTGAATGAATGAAAAACAAGTGGAATTTCCTGTTCTATTTTTTTAGCTGCTTTTCGACCTGGAATGTCGTTATCCATGCAGATAATTATCCTCTCAAACTGCTTCAGGTAATCAAAATGCGGTTTAAGTGCTTTTGCGGTATTACCTTCGCCATTAGTATTTGTCAAAATTTGATAAAAATCTTGCAGATTAAACCTTTTCAAGTATTCATAAACAGCATATCCGTCTTTATAACCTGCACAAATAAAAGCATTTTGGGGATTGCTCGGATTGTTTATTTTTGACAAACATTTTTCAGGATTATCCGTATAACCTTTCGTTTTAGATATAAACTTGAATTTCCCTTTGTGGTTTTCGGGAGTACGAATTTCATAACCTGTAACCGTGTTGTCAAGTGCTATCATTGGTATTAAAAAAACATCATTTTCTGCATCATAACCAATTTTGCATTCTTTTATCGTTTCTTCTGTTAAGCCTGTATTCTCTTTAACAAGTTCTAACATTTTATTATTGTTTAATAAATTTGAGCTATATTTTTCTGTGCTGCCTGTATCGTATTTTGTTTTACTTAATTTTTTGAAAATAACCTTATTACTGTTTTTTGATTTTATAATTTCTTTTGCAAGTTTTTTGCCGTGTTCATTATTTGTACATGCTCCGCAAAAAAATCCTTTATCTGGATTAAAGTTTAAGTTATCACCATGTCTGTCATGTCCTTCTGCTGAACAATATGGACATTTCCCTTGATATTGATTTATTCCGACTTTTTTCAGTTCATAGCCTAAATATTTTTCTACTTCTGAAATTTCAAAATTATAGTTGTTGCTCATTTTAGCCACCTTTCTCTTTTTAATACTCGTCGACTCTGCAGCGTCAACAAATATATTTCAACAAAAAGTGCTAAAATCCTCACTCATCAAGTCTGTGACAAATTACCTTGTGGCTGTGACAATAAAATCATCTTGTATAATATCTAAATTAATGCAATATCCTGCTCTAATTTCCTTTTTAACAATGTTTGTAAAGCCTTCTTTTCTAAAAGCTTTGTTAATTCTTGCAGCAATTTGCCTTTCGTTATCCTCTGCTGCACCATTTTCCCTAATAATAGTATCAAGTTTATGTGTTTTTGATGTATCTTCTGCCATAGTAAATAAAGCGTCAAATAGTCTTGGACTTAAGTGAATTCTTTTATTTTTGTACATACATATTCCTTGATTTCCTATTCTTCTAAGATACAAGCATTTTTTAAAATAATCTACTGGGTCTGCATAATAATCAATCAAGTCAAGTTCATAAGTAGCTTTGTTCATAATTTTGTCCTTTTTTTAATTTCTATCATGTTTTATTTTACTCATAACTAACCATTCCTCAAAATGCCAATATAGACACGGTTGTCTATATCTCATAAAATTTAAAATATAGATATGTATGTCTATATGAAAAAATTTTATACGATTATAAATGTGTCTATATTATTCCAACCACAAGCCAAAACTTTTTAAAGTATACTATAATAAAATGGTCTTTATGTTTAGATGTAGCAGAACAAATGTTTTAAGAAGACGCCGATACTAAATCGTGATATTTTTAATTACTCTCAAACATGGGCTTCCACTGCTACAAACACTAATATCTCAAATATTATAATACCTAAGGATATTTTATCATTTATACGATTTTCATGAAGAAAACAAACAGTAACAAATATTGAAGCTAATGCAATTATCGCAAAACATAGTCTTAAAGAGATTATTTTCCTTTACTTTTATTTAGTTCTCGTTCAAGTACATTCTTAGCTGTTAATGCTTTTTTATAACTTTCTAATACATTTTGATATTCTGTCATATCATATTTTTGTAAGCATTGCTCTTTTGCATAGTTTAAGTCCTGTATTCCGGAATCCATTGTTTGCATTGATAATGTTTTATGTGCTAATGACATTTTTGAAAGACCTCTGTAATGAAAGGCTTCCGGATATTTAGGCTGTAATTTTATAGCTTCTGTTGCGTCTTTTATCGCAAGCTCATATTTACTATTCATTGAATATAGTAATGCTCTGGTACAATATGCAAAGGCGTCCGGTGTATTTTTTTGATTATTGATTGCAATAGTTCTCGTTAAATCACTAATTGCACCGTCAATATCACCGGCTTTCATTCTTGCAATACCACGATATGAATAATGAGCAGCCTGGCTTGAATCATATTTAATTGCATTTGAAAAACTCTCAATAGCTCTAGGATAATCTTCGTATTGTTCTAAATAAAGAGTTCCGAGTATTGCATGCGCCCCTGCGTTATCGGGATATTGTTCAACAATTTTATCATAGTACATCAAAGCTGCTGCATAATTTCCTGATTTATAAGCATTTGTTGCTTTTGATAATAATTCCATAAAATCATCAGCAAAAACTAAAGTGTTAAATTGAAATAAAAAATAAATTATGACTGTAAATAATATTGATTTATTCATTGATTACCTAGACTTTCTTTAAATCTTTTTGTTGCTTCTATTGTTCTATCATATTCATCAGAATCGCTTTTCCATTTTGTACGTTTAAATTTTTTGTTTAATTTTTCTTGATACAAGTAATCAGGATTTACCCAGCGTTTATATACATATTGACAGGTAAAAGGACAATCGTTTCCTTTCCATTCCCAATAAATTACTTTTCCTTTGTCGTTAACTTCTAACATTCTATTGCAATACGCATTTATAGTCCCACCACCGTATGTCCAGCCATTGATTGTTGTCGTGTTATTATACCTGTTCGCTGTTGCATTTGTATATGTGGGTGCTGCTACAAATTTTGAACTTGTCCAATAATACAGCTTTCGTCCAGCGATATTTCGTTCATCATCAGGATATCCCCAATATTGAAATACTTTCTCAATCTTTTCACCCATCCAACTATCCATAATTTTGTTCATTGTACTTTTCATACCTAAAGCATTCGCTTGTGGTGAAATCAATAAAATTATTATAAGAACACTTAAACACTTCTTCATTTTTACCTTTCTTAACCACGTATAGTATTAGTCTTTAAAATCTCGATATACAAAAGATTAACACATATAAACGCACGGTCAGTTTGTTCCATTGGTTTTATATTATCACGAAAATTGCAATATGAGTAAAAAAGATTTACAAAAGTTTGGCAAGAGATTAAAATTTCTAAGACTTGATAAAGAATTAACCCAGCTTGAACTAGCTGAAATCCTTGATATGTCGCCTAATTTTATCGGCATGATTGAACGCGGAGAAAGAAATACAACTGTTGAAAATGTGTTTAAAATCGCAAGAGCATTAGGAATCAAACCTTCTAATTTGTTTGAAGAACTTTAGGTCTGTAAAATGTCTATTGCCTTTTGCAACTTTTTGTTTAATGTTCTAAAAAGTATATAATAGTCATCTTTATATTTATTGAGTTGTAAATCTTCATCAATAATGCCGGAATCACTGGCAAGAGCACCTAACTTAATGAACACTTGCAAATCGTATAAAATCATTCTTGCGTCCGAAATTTTGTTTTCTAATAAATTTAATGCGTTTTTATCACACATAATATTTAACTCCTTTGTATTTATATGCGTATATCTAGCTGTTTTATGGTGTTTATAACAAGTGCCCCTTTTTAATAATGGGCAATCCAACTATAATCGCATATTAACGCAAGAGTAAATTTCTGTGTACCATGTTAATTTATGCTAGTTGCAAATCTTAGAGATGATAAGCGATTATTGAACTATAATTATGCAGATAATAATACTTTAATTTCTTCAAGATTTTTACGATGCTTTAAAATATTTTTTCTAAGCTGTAGAAAATCTTCCTCTGAACATTCGGCAATCTCGGAGCAATGCCCTAGTTTGTTTCTCTTTTGTATTATCTCTGAATTATAATTTGTCATAAAATCATTTTCTATATTTAATTGAATATGTTTTTCATTTAGTATTGTCTTAAGAAAATCAGCTCTTAATGAGCTAGGAAATATAGCAGAACTTTGATTTTCATCTGCAATTCGCTTTTTTATTTCGTCTATGTCAAATTTAGTTCTTATATTTTCGCAAGTCAATAACAATTCTTGTTTGTGTTCCTTTAAATCGGTATGAGTATTTATTATTTCTTTGCAATATCTTTGACGCCCTTTTGTGATTAAATTAAATATTTTATCCCATTTTTGTTCAAGATTTGTGTTTTCAATTATATCTAGTATTAAATTATCAAAATTTGCAAGTTCAGCCATTATTATACCGCGCATAATATTAACTGTATTTGCACGATTTAAAATAAATTCTATTACTTCAGTTATAGAGTCGATATTTTCATCTCTGAAATCTTCTCTTTCAAATATATATGTATTTTGTATTCCCTGTTCTTTAACTTTTTCTGGTAAATCATTTGTACTAGTTGAATAAAAAATAATATTAGAATAAATTTTATTGTTACGAATTTTTTTAATCAATTCTATTCCCGTATCTATATTAGGGTTATCTGGTGTTTTTAAATCATAATCCATAAAAATTAAATCATAAGATTTTAAATCAAAATCATCATTATTTATAATATTTCCATTAGAATATTCTGCAATTATCGGAACAAAACCACAATTTTCAATACATTTTTTAATTTTTCCAACAGCAGCCTTTCTCCATATACTATTATCATCAATCCAAAGAATATTGTAATCTAATTGCATTTAAATACTACCTCCAAGCAAAAACCGATATCAGTTTTTTTATATTCTACATTTCCGCCAAGTTTTTCAATAACTTTTTTAACTTGATACAAGCCTAAACCAGAACCATTTGTATATGATTTACCTTTTTCAAATAACAATGTTTCATCTGCCTCTGGATTAAGCCCTTTTCCTGTGTCTTGTATATCAATAAAAATGGTGTTCCCTTTTTGGGTAGTTTTCAATTCAAGCGATTTTGCCTTCGCTTTTTTCGAATTACTAACAATATTATCCATCATTAAAATTATTTCTATTGGTATAAATTCTTTATTTAGTTTGTATTTATCATCTAGTTTATCTATAAACTTTATATTTTTATTGTATTTATATGAACCCAATTCTTTGAGATAAAATTTTAAGAAAGTTATAAAGTCCCCATTTATAGCTTCTTTTTTATCACTAAAATTTTTCAATGTTGCCATTTTTGATATTGTATAAATCTTTTGATTGGCTTCTTTTATACCATCTACTAAATCATTAATATTAGAGAGCGTTGGAGGGGTATATAAATTTATTATCTCAGTAATTGCTTCTGAATCATTCAAAACACTATGAAATGTTGTTAATAAAGCATCTATATCAACATTCGTAGTTTTTCTTAAAAAAACATTCTCACTATTTATTTGCTCTATTGTTTTTCTGGCTTTTATATTTGCCTTTTCTGCTATTTCTTGGGCCTCTTTTGCTCGTTTAGCTTTTTCTTCAGCTTCTTTTTTATCTTTTTCAGCTTTTTCCCTTGCTTCCTTAGCTTCTTCGGCTTCTTGAATTGCTTCTAGCCTTGCTTCTTCTTGTAATCTTTCTTGTTCTTGGCGTTGGTGGGCTATTTCCTCCTGTATAGCTTCTTCTTCTGCTTTTACTTCTTGACCTAATTTTACACGTTCACGTATCATCTTACCAACAATAGGATTTAGAATTTCAATAAGTAATTTTACACGTTCATCATCAGTTACCAAACT
>CALVAK010000018.1 GCA_944325525.1 Candidatus Gastranaerophilales bacterium | reverse complement strand
TCGCGCCCTGAAGGACTCGAACCCTCGACATCCGGTTTTGGAGACCGACGTTCTACCAACTGAACTAAGGACGCTAACTACAAATCCTTATTTCGTTTCTTTGTGTAATACATGTCTCTGGCAGAACGGACAATATTTGTTTAATTCCATTCTTTCTTTTATATTCTTTTTGTTTTTTACTGTTGTATAGTTCCTTCTTTTACATTCTTCACAAGCAAGAACTACCATTCTGTCATTTTTTCCTTTAATTCCCATTGTGTCACCTTTTCTTATTATTTTTTAATTATTTACAATAGAAAACTATAGAATACAGCTTTTTCTTATATTCTACTTCCTTTGTTTAAAATTACTGTTAATATAATATCTTAAACATATTTTTTTTCAAACATATATTTACAAAACTCAAAAATATTACTTTTTCTTGCATATAAAATTCCTGTGATGAAGAATTATTATGTAGTCTTTTGTCCGGACATGGCTGCTTTTTCCAAAATCTTTGATTCTGTGAAGTATGTTTTGTTTCTCATCATCTAACAGTATAATTTTAAGTAGTATAATTACAGCTTAAAAACGGCAAGTATGCCTCATCTTAATTAGCTGTTTGACATTAAACTCTAATTTGTAATTTGTCCCGGTATTATAATTAATATATTCAAACTATTTATTATTATAGTATAAAATATTATAATTCTTTTATAACAATTAATAAGGAGATTTTATGACAATAAGTATAAGAACGGCTTTTTCAAATGTTGCTTCAGAAAATTATGACAAAACAAATTTATTCTTTTATATTATTTTATCTGTTTTGACGGGTATTTGCGGGATGTTTTTCTCTGATAAAGGATCTGGTTTAACTTTTCCGGTTTTAGTT
The DNA here is from genome assembly GCA_944325525.1 of Candidatus Gastranaerophilales bacterium. Taxonomy (GTDB): domain Bacteria; phylum Cyanobacteriota; class Vampirovibrionia; order Gastranaerophilales; family Gastranaerophilaceae; genus Avigastranaerophilus. Next base: position 41,841 of record CALVAK010000018.1, on the reverse strand, counting down.
ATTTATTTGTTTTTTATTTTTATTATGAACGGTATTTACATTATGGCTTTAAATAATGCTATTCACGAAAAAAATAGTGTTATTCCGAATTTATTCTCGGATTTTAAAGAAATTACAGTAAATGGTTTTCTAAATACTTCTGGATGCTTTTTAATATCTTCTATTCTTACATTTGTTCTTGCTGTTCCGTTTTTTATTCTTCTTAAAATTAATCCTTTTTTAGGTCTTATCATTATTCCTTTTGTTTTTATACTCGGTGTGTATTTTATGGGCTTTTATTTTAATTATGCAATATCTCTAAAATTTGCTGACTGGTTTAATATTAAAAAAGCCGGTGTTTTTATTAAAAAATCAGCAGGTAAATTAGGAAAATATATATTAAAATTTTTGATATTAAATGTAATATGTTTAATTATTGCATTCTTAATAGTTGCTCCTATTGCTTTTGTACTTGGTTTTCAAACTATATTTTCTCCGGTTGTAGTACAAAATTTAAAATTGTCAGCAGTATCGATAGCCAGTACATTGATTTTTTCAGTTATATTTGCTGTCGGTTATATTTATGTTCTTGATTTAACCGCTCAATTTATAAAAGAGGTCAATTTTAAACAACAGGAAAATGTTGTTATTGAATAAATTATACATATAGTACGAATTTAATGATTTTTTAATTGAAATTTAAACTGCATATATATGCAGTTGACCAGCAGTTTTGTAAATTAAAGCCACCGGTAAATCCGTCAATATCCAAAATTTCTCCGGTAAAATACAGTCCTTTATTTATTTTGGACTCCATTGTTTTAGAATTTATTTCATCCAATTTTATTCCGCCCGCAGTTACTATTTCAGAATCTTTAATCCTTTTTTCTGCGTGAAGCTTTAAATTTAACAGAGAATTAATTAATATTTCTTTTTCTTTTTTGGTTAGTTGTGCTGCCTGTTTATCCTTATTGATGTTATTGATTTGCATTATTTTTAATATAAAATTTTTAGGGGCATAATTATAAAATATATTTTTTACCGCTTTTTTTGAATTGCTTTTTATATCTTTTTCAATATCTTCATATGTACACTCAGTTATACTTAAGCTGATTTCCATCGTTTTTTTTTCATCAAAATCTTCATAAGCACTAACAGAAGAAATCTTAAATATAAGAGGACCTGTCACAGATTTATGCGTAAAAAGAATATCACCCGTGCATGTTATGTTTTTCTTGTTTTTCAACTTTATTGTTGCTTTGACATCTTTTAGTGTGACTCCTGTTAGTTCGTACAAGTATTTTTCTCTAATATTAAAAGAGCAAAGAGAAGGTCTTAATGGTGAAATACTATGCCCCATTTCTTGTGCAAGATTATATCCGCTTTTATTTCCTCCGGTTGAGATTATTACATAATCAAAGATGTAATTTCCTTTATCTGTAGTTATAGTGTATTTATTGTTCTTTTTCTTTAATGAAAGAACTTTTTCTTTTTTCAGGGTAAAATTTTGTGTAATAAGGTGTTTCTTTAGCCTTTTAACTGTTTCTTGTGCACTGTTTGAAGTTGGAAAAACCCTTTTATCATTTTGTACATAGGTATTAATTCCGAGTTCTTTAAATAGTTGTATTGTTTTATTTTTATCAAATTTTGAAAAAACGGATAATAGAAATTTTTCTCCCCTTGGATAATTTTTTACAAAGTCTTTAATGTTGTCTTCATCATAAGTAATATTGCATCTTCCGCCGCCGGTCGGCAATAAAGTTGAAAAAGGTTCTCTTGTATCAAAAGCCGTTACTTTATTGTACGGATTTTTTGATAATAAAATTGAAACAAAACCTCCTGATGCTCCTGTACCTATAACTGCAATATTTTTATATATCGATTCTTGTTCCATAAAGAAAAACTTCATCAACTGTATCTAATTCATCATGCAGCTGTAATAAAGATTTTTTATATTTCGGATGTTCATAATCCGGTATTAATTCTAATAAAGGAACAATTGCAAAAGCACGTTCGTGCAGGTGTTCGTGTGGAATTTTTAAATCAGGTTCGTTTATTGTTAAATCACCATAAAAAAGAATATCTACATCTATATTTCTTGCTTCATATCCTTTTGTTTTTGACTTTGTACGTCCCATTTGAATTTCTGTATTTTTGCATAGTTCCAGAAGTTCTCTCGGAGTAAGTTTTGTTTTTACCTCTACAACGGCATTCACAAACCAATCTAAGTCTTTATTGCCCCACGGTTCTGTTTCATAAAATGCAGATGAACGAACTACCGTAACCATTGCGTTAGCTGTTAATAACTTAACTGCTTGCTGTAAGTTACCTACTTTATCTCCTACATTTGAACCTAAACACAAATAAGCTATTGCCATTTAAACTCCTTACAAATATTTTATTATCTTTTTTATTTTTTTACAACTAAATTAACTTTATAATTAAAATTTGTAATATTAGTTAAAATTATAGTAATAAACTTATGGTTATTATGCTAAACTTTTTGTATGTTTACAGGTTTAATAGAAGAACAGGGAATAGTAAAAGATTGTAATATTACGTCAAAGGGAATGAAATTGAGCATTGCTTGCAGTAAAATATTGGCTGATATCAAAGTTGGTGCAAGTGTATGCGTTAATGGTGCGTGTCAGACTGTTATTGACTTCGGTAAAGACTATATTTCTTTTGAAACTTCAAACGAAACTCTACATGTTACTAATTTTAAAGATATAAGAAAAAATGACTTTGTTAATCTGGAAAGAGCTTTAACATTAAATAAAAGAATTGATGGACATATTGTTTCAGGACATATTGACTGCACCGCTGTTCTTTTATCTGTTCAAGAAGACGGATTTTCAAAAAGATTTTATTTCAGAATTCCTGACGAATTTTCTAAATATGTTATATATAAAGGCTCAATAGCCGTTAATGGTGTTAGTTTAACTGTTGCTTCAATTGAAAATGATATATTTTCCGTAGAATTAATTCCTTCAACGTTAAATGAAGTAAATCTTTCAAATTTAAAAACAGGAAATATAGTTAATATAGAAACTGATTTGTTTGCAAAGTATATTGAAAAATTTTTAAATTCAAATAATAATACAAGTAAAATTAATTACGGTTTTTTAGCCGAGAACGGATTTATGTAATATGAGCGAAATTAAATTTAATTCGATAGATGAAGCAATAGATGATTTTAAACAGGGAAAACCCGTTATTGTTGCTGATGATGAAGATAGAGAAAATGAAGGTGATGTTATTATTCCGGCTCAATTTGCAACACCGGATGCAGTGAATTTTTTGATTTCAAAATGTAAAGGGGTATTATGCTTGGCTCTTACAAGAGAAAAAGCAGAAAAGTTAGGTCTGTCAGAAATGGTAAGTCATAGTACAGATCCTAAAGGTACTGCTTTTACACAGAGTATTGACGCCGATAGAAAATTTGGTGTGACTACCGGTGTTAGTGCTTTTGACAGAGCAAAAACAATTGAAGTTGCTGTTGCAAATGATGCTGTTCCTTCTGATTTATCACGTCCTGGTCATATTTTCCCTTTAATTGCTCGTTCAGGCGGAGTTTTAGAAAGAGTCGGACATACAGAAGCTTCGGTTGACCTTGCTTCTCTGGCAGGATTAACTCCTGCTGCGGTAATTTGTGAAATCGTCAATGATGACGGTACAATGGCAAGAAGGGACGATTTAGTTGAATTTTCTAAAAAATATAACCTTAAATTTATTACTGTCGCACAATTAATAGAATACAGGCTAAAAAAAGAAACTTTTATAAAAAGGGCAGCGGTTGCAAATTTGCCGTCCGACTTTGGAAATTTTAAGGTTTACGGTTATTTAAATAATATAAGTGGCGTTGATCAGGTTGCAATAGTTAAAGACGACGGCTCCGATAAAATTCCGCTCGTAAGAGTTCACTCTGAATGTTTAACCGGTGATATTTTTCATTCTAAACGCTGTGACTGTCAAAATCAGTTAGAAACAGCATTGAGATTGATTGAACACTACGGAAAAGGTGCTTTAGTATATATTAGAGGTCATGAAGGCAGAGGAATCGGACTTGTTAATAAAATAAAAGCATACGCTCTTCAGGAAAAAGGACAAGATACAGTTCAGGCAAATATTTCTCTGGGCTTTCGTCCTGATTTGAGAAATTATGGAATCGGTGCACAAATATTAAGAGATTTAGGTTATACGAAATTTAAACTTATAACTAATAATCCTACTAAAATAGTTGCTCTTAAAGGATATGGGCTTCAAGTTGTTGAAAGAGTTGCCTTAAAACCTCACTTGACAAAATACAATGAAAAATATATACATACTAAAGTAGATAAAATGGAACATTTAATTGATATATAACGGTGCTGTTATGGCTAATATAACAATATATAAAGTAGAACAATATAATTCAAAATATAATAAAGTTTTTGCGGGAGTTTATAATGATTTTAGACAAAATGCCGTTAATGATTATAATTTTGAATTGGAACCTTTAGAATATAATTCTTTTATAAAAAGTATTGAAGACGGTCTTTTAAATTGTTTAATTCTCTTTGAAGATGATATTCCGACCGGGTTTCTAGTTTATACTACTATTATTTCAGAAGCATTGGAATTGAATATTATTTATTGTATCGGGAATGAAAACACCAATGGTAGAAGAAGATTGCTTCTGGAAAAATTTATTGAAGTGAATAAACATTTAATGAATAAAAAAATTGTAAATTATCCTATGCTGGGAAAACAAAATTCTTTTGTTTCAGATATTAAAGAATATGGATTTAAAATTGTTAATACTTCTGTTATGGCTTTTAATTTAACGGATATTACTTCAATAAATAAAACAAAAGAAATTTATATTCCTAATTTACCGCATGATTATTCAATAACAAATTGGAAAACGACATATTTAAAAGATGCGGCAGAAGTCATACATCAAGCATTTAAAGATTCATCAGATGCCCTGTTCGACAGCAGATTCCTTACCTATAAGGGGTCTATGGATATTCTTGAAAAAATAACAGAAAATATATATGGTCAGTTCCTGCCCGGAATAACAAAGGTTCTTGTATATAAAAAACACCCTGTCGGTTTTTGTTTCGCAAATTTAACTAATGAGAAAATAGCTAATGTTCCAATTGTTGCTATTTTAAAAAAGCATAGACATTATGGTTTTGGAAAAATATTATTAAAACAGTTAATAGATAGTTTATTAACAGCTGCTATTACAGGGGGATGGGCTTTGAAAGAATTAAATGCAAGCTGTGATTCAGATAATATTGAAGCCGTGAATATGTATACTTCAAACGGCTTTGTTGAACAATATTCCTATCCGCAGGCATATCACCCCGTTGTAAATAATTAATTATTACTGAAAACGACTTTCATTGTTGCAAGATTTTTTATTGCAAGCATTTTATGCTTGTTTTTTTGTTCTTCGTTTATATGAAAAATTCTTACAATTCGTTGTATTTCTTCTGCCTGTTTTCTTGATGTAAGTTTGTATACATTCTTTACAGGTTCACTTATTGTCCCCAAAACTACATTTAATTGTTCTTCGTTCATTATAAACTCCCGTAAGATACAAGTCTTTTTTCTCTTATATATATAAAGATTTTTTTATTTGAATAATTGCTTTTTTATTTCACAATTGTAAAATTTTATGTTACATTTTTTTTAAAGGAGAGTTTGTAATGATTATTGATACTTTAGATAATTGTGAAAAATATTATAATTTACACAGTGATTTTAAGTTGGTTTTCGATTTTATAAAAAATAATGATTTAAGTACAATGGAATGCGGTAAGCATGAATTAAGAGGAAATGAAGTATTTTTTAATTTGCAGGAATATGAAACAAAACCGCAGCAAAAACTAGAAGCTCATAAAAAATACATTGATATTCAACTGGTAGTTAAAGGTGAAGAATATATGGGCTGGACAAATATAGATAGAACATCAGTAAAAGAGCAGTATGATTTTGAAAAGGATGTAATGTTTTTAACTGGTGATATTGATAAATTAAAGGCTGATAATAAGATGTTTTTGATTTTTTATCCTGAAGATGCTCACATGCCTGCACTTTGTGCTGATTCTTCAAAATATGTTAAAAAAGCTATATTTAAAATTTTAAAATGATTAAAAAACAAAAAATAAAAAAAAGAGAGATACAATTTCGTATCTCTCTTTTTGCCAGGTAAATTAACTATTTAATTAATTCACCAACAGCTTTAAATACAGCCATACGTTTTGCGGCATCATTTTCAGCTTGTTTATAAAGATCTTCTGCAGCCTGCGGATTGGTTTTAAGTAGTGATTTGTATCTTCCTTCACTTCTTATGAAATCTTGATAGCTGCCTTTAGGATCTTTAGCATCCCAGCTGAACGGTATTTCATTCTCAGGATTATATCTGTATAGAGGATAATATCCTGCTTCCACAGCACGTTTTTGTTCTGTCTGTGTTTTGCTCATATCAATACCGTGTGCAATACAAGGTGCATAAGCAAAAATAATTGAAGGTCCTTTGTATGCTTCAGCTTCCTGGAAGGCTTTAAGTGTCTGGGCTCTGTCTGCACCTAGGGCTACAGAGGCAACATATACGTAGCCGTATGACATACTCATTAAGCCCATATTCTTCTTATAGGTCTTTTTTCCGCCTGTTGCGAATTTCGCAACTGCACCGGTAGGTGTTGATTTTGATGCTTGACCGCCTGTATTTGAATATACTTCTGTATCAAGAACAAGTATATTTACATCCTGATTTTGTGCTAATACATGGTCAATACCGCCGTAGCCTATATCATTTGCCCATCCATCTCCGCCTATAATCCAAACGGATTTGTCTGTAAAGTAATCTTGAAGTTCTCTTACTTTTGCAAGGTCAGGACAAGCTGCATCAGCATATTTTTTAAGGACATCTTTTGCCTTGTTTTGAGCGGCAATCGCTTCTTCTGTTTTTGAATTATCCCAGTATGATAACGCTTCAGTTAATGCTTCTTTTAAATCAGAAGGAGTTTTATCATTATTTAAAACTTTTTCACAGTATGTTTTTAATGTATCTCTGTTCTGATCAACAGCAAGTCTCATACCGAAACCAAATTCAGCATTATCTTCGAATAAAGAATTAGCCCAAGCGGGTCCTCTTCCTTCCTTCGTTTTTGTATATGGAATTGTCGGGAATGTGCCTGAGTATATTGATGAACAACCTGTTGCATTAGCTACAATAGCATTTTCTCCAAATAATTGTGAAACTAATTTAACATAAGGCGTTTCACCGCAGCCGGCACATGCTCCTGAAAATTCAAATAACGGTTTTCTGAGCATTGCTCCTTTTATTGTCTTAATAGTGTTTCTACCCATTACATTGTCCGGAAGTTCATCAAAGAATTTTTCATTAACAACTTCACATGCGGCTTCTTCTTTTTCTATTGTAGACCAGGTTAATGCCTGTTTTTCCGGATTTTTATTTGCAGGACACTGGTCAATACATACACCGCAGCCTGTACAATCTTTACAATATACCTGAACCTTAAAGTGTTCATCTGCAAGTGCCGGTTTTGCCGGAACTGTATTGAATGTTTCTGGTGCAGCTTTAAGATCTTTTGCTTCAATTAATTTTGTTCTGATTGCTGCATGAGGGCAGGCCGATGCACATATTCCGCATTGTATACAGTTTTCTGAATTCCAATGAGGAACTCTTGGTGCAATACCTCTTTTTTCAAGACAAGCTGTTCCAGTAGGTATAACACCATCAATAGACATTGCTGATACCGGAATATCATCTCCTTTTTGTCTCATTGAAGGTTCAATGATTTTCTTTGCAAAATCATCTGCATTATCCGGTATTAATTTAACGTCTTCAGCTGCACAAACGCCATCAAGTGATGAGGGAATTATAACTTCCTGGCATGCATCTACAGCTGCATCAATTAACGCTAAATTCATATTAACAACATCATCACCTTTTTTCTTAAAGGTTTTCTTTGTCATTTCTCTCATACCTTCTAAAGCCTGTTCAAAAGGAATTATTCCTGAAACTTTGAAGTAAGCAACCATCATAACTGTGTTTGCACCTTTTCCTCTTAATCCGGGCTGTTTTTCGATGAGAGCTTCTGCATCTACGTTGTAGAATTTGATTTTCTTATCAATAATTGTTTTTTGCATATCTTTTGTCAGGTGTGAGAAGGCTTCTTCTCTTGACCATGGACTGTTTAAAAGGAATGTACCGCCTTCTTTTATTCCTTTTAACATATCATATCTGCCGATATATGCATGTGTTGAACAAGATACAAAATCCGGTGCTGTGATAAGATATGTTGATTTAATTGGTTTATCTCCAAATCTTAAGTGAGATACAGTTACTCCGAATGATTTTTTAGAGTCATAGGCGAAATATGCCTGTGCATCTTTTTCTGTATATTGTCCTATAATTTTGATTGAGTTTTTATTAGCACCTACAGTACCGTCTGAACCTAAGCCCCAGAACATACAATTTGTTGTTCCTTCAGGTTCTGTTACAATGTGTTCTGTAACTTTTAGTGACTTATTTGTTACATCATCTTCAATGCCTACTGTGAATCCGTGAAATCCGTTATTTTCAGCATGTTTATATACAGCTAATACCATAGAAGGAGTAAATTCTTTTGACGATAAGCCGTAGCGTCCGCCTATAATTCTTACGTCTTTACCTTCTAATGCTGCAACTACATCCAGGTATAATGGTTCACCGATTGAACCAGGTTCTTTTGTTCTGTCTAAAACAGTAATACGTTTAACTGTTTTGGGTAATACTTCGTTAAAGCGTTTTACGTCAAAAGGTCTGTATAATCTTACTTTGATAAGACCGTATTTAGTATTACGTTTTTCATTTAAGTATTCAATCGTTTCTTCTATTGTTTCGCATCCAGAACCCATTGCTACAATTATGTCAGTAGCATCAGGAGCACCTGCATAATCAAACGGATGATACTGTCTTCCAGTTACGGCAGCAACTTTGTCCATATATTCCTGAACAATATCAGGTACTGCATCATAGTATTTATTTACAGTTTCTCTGCCCTGGAAGTAAACATCAGTATTTTGTGCACCGACCTTACAAACAGGAGCTTCCGGTCTTAATGCTCTCTTTTTGAATTCTTCTATATATTTAGGTTCAACTAATTTTGCAATATCTTCATAAGATATTTCTTCTATTTTGTGTACTTCGTGAGACGTTCTGAATCCGTCAAAGAATTGAAGGAAAGGAACTTTTGCCTTGTATGTTGCAAGATGTGCAACAAGTGCCAAATCCATTTCTTCCTGTACTGAATTTGCTGCTAACATAGCATATCCTGTGTTTCTGCAGCCCATAACGTCACTGTGATCACCGAATATAGATAATGATTGTGCTGCAATTGCTCTTGCTGCAACGTGTATAACTGACGGCAGCATTTCTCCGGCAATTTTGTGCATAACAGGTATCATTAACAATAAGCCCTGTGACGCTGTATATGTTGAAGTTAAAGCACCTGCAGCTAATGAGCCGTGAACCGCACCGGCTGCACCTGCTTCAGATTGCATTTCTGCAACTCTTACTTCTTTTCCCCATATGTTTTTTTTGTGTTGTGAAGCCCACTCATCAATCCATTCTCCCATTGTGGATGACGGAGTAATCGGGTAAATCGCCGAAACTTCGCTTAGTGCATATGCAATATGTGCAGCTGCGTAGTTACCGTCAACTGTAATTGTGTTTTTAGGCATGTTTCCTACTACCTCCATTTTTCCTCGTAATTTTATATTGCTTATCTTAAGTACTTTATTGTACATATAAAATGTACTTCAAATATACTTAAAAAACAAACTTTTATTTATTTCCATCTTGGAAAAAATTATGAATGTTGACTGGTGTTCATCGCTAATTATTCTGAATCTCTTTTTTATTAAAATTTTAAAAATTGTAAAGTTAACACTAGCCAAATTTTGAAAATCGAGTTAAAATAACAAAGCAATATTTTAAAAGTGAAAAGGGGAATTGAAATTATGAATATGAAGTTTAATATTTTTAATTTTGCAGAAGTTATTTTTGACCTTTTTGCTTCATGGTTTTCTTTCGAAAATAAAACTTGGGCTTGGTGTCCTGTAAAAGTTGACAATCGTTATGATAGATTTTAATTTTAAATAATTATTTATAATTAATATCGCTCTTTTTTTACGATTTGTTGACATAGGATTGTGATTTTTGTTGTATTCAAAAATCATAAATTGTTTTGCCTTGTTGTGAAAAGAAAGATAAACTTTTATGTTTGGATGTTCAATAAAAAAACTATATATAAGAAATGAAATTGTATCTCTAAAAAATCAAATATGCCCGGTTTTTGTTTCAATTTTGATAAAACAGATAGAAAAGTTGAATAAAAACATTAAGAAGCAATGTTGTTTTGTAAAAGTGAATATAAAAAAGATTATGTCTATTGTTAAATATTATATAATAAATTTAATTTCGGTTTATATCAAGAACTTCAATGCTGCCGTTAAGATTTTTATTTGGGGTTAATCCCCAAAATAACTAAAAAATAAAAAATGGATGAATCAATAACAGGTATTATAATAACCGAGAAATTATTAAAATAACAAAATAGTAAAAGGATATAAAAATGAATAAAACAAAATTCGGACAATTTGGCGGTCAATATGTTCCTGAAATATTAATGACAGAAATTATAAATCTGGAAAAAACTTATGAACAGCTGAAAAATGATGAGAAATTTAATCAAGATTTAAATGACTTACTAAGAAATTATGCCGGCAGACCTTCTCTTTTGTATTATGCAAAAAATATGACTGAAGATTTAGGTGGAGCAAAAATTTATTTAAAAAGAGAGGATTTAAATCATACAGGTTCACATAAAATCAATAATGTTTTGGGACAGGCTCTAATGGCAAAGTACATGGGTAAAAAAAGAGTCATAGCTGAAACGGGAGCCGGACAGCATGGCGTTGCAACAGCTACTGCAGCTGCACTTCTCGGTCTTGAATGCGAGATTTTTATGGGTAGGGAAGATACTATCCGCCAATCATTGAATGTATATAGAATGGAGCTGCTCGGAGCAAAAGTTCATACTGTTATGACAGGTACCCAGACATTAAAAGATGCGGTTAATGAAGCAATGAGAGAATGGGCATTAAGAACTGATGATACTTTTTATGTATTAGGTTCCGTTATGGGACCTCATCCTTTTCCGACAATAGTTAGAGATTTCCAGAGTGTTATAAGTAAAGAAGCTAGAGCACAAATTCTTGAACTTGAAAACAGACTTCCGGATGTGGTAATGGCTTGTGTCGGCGGTGGAAGTAACGCAATGGGGGCTTTTTATAATTTTATAAATGATAATGATGTCCGTCTAATCGGTTGTGAAGCGGCGGGACTAGGTATTGATACGGATAAGCATGCTGCGACTGTGACAAAAGGAAAACCAGGTATTTTTCACGGTATGAAGTCTATTTTCTGTCAGGATAAATACGGTCAGATTTCGCCTGTTTATTCAATTTCAGCTGGTTTAGATTATCCGGGTATCGGTCCTGAACATGCTTACCTTCACCAGACCGGAAGAGCAGAATATGTTGCTGTAACTGATGATGAAGCAGTAAATGCTTTTGAATATTTGTCTCGTACAGAAGGAATTATTCCGGCAATTGAAAGTGCACACGCAATAGCACATGCACTTAAAATCGTACCTGAAATGGATAAGGATAAAATTGTAATTATATGTTTATCAGGCAGAGGGGATAAAGATGCTGCATTAATAGCTAAGTATAGAGGAAGGATAATAAATGAGTAATATAAAAAGTGCATTCAAGAACGGTAAAGCGTTTATAGGCTTTTTAACGGCTGGTGATCCGGATTTAAAAACAACAAAAGAATGTATAATTGCAATGGCTGAAGCCGGTGCTGATTTGATTCAGATAGGAATACCGTTTTCTGACCCCATTGCTGAAGGTAGTGTTATTCAAAACTCAAATATAAGAGCATTGATATCCGCTACACATATTGAAAATATTTTTGAAACACTTAAATCTGTAAGAACAAAAACTGATATTCCTGTTGTTTTTCATACATATATTAATCCTGTCTTTAATTACGGTTATGAAGCTTTTTTTAAAGACTGCAATAATACAAATGTTGGTGGAATTATAATTCCTGATTTACCTTTTGAAGAAAAAAAGGAAATTCAACAATATACTGATAAATATAATATAGATATTATTTCATTGATTGCTCCAACATCTGTTTCAAGAATAAGAACTATTGCAATGGACGCTGAAGGTTTTGTTTATATTGTTTTATCCAGGGGAACGACAAAAGTCGGAAACGAAATAATAACGGAAGTGGAATCAATTGTAAAACTTGTTAAAGAGGTGACTCAAATTCCTGTGGCTATTGGCTTTGGTATTAATACTCCCGAACAGGCTAAATATTTTTCTCAAATTGCTGACGGTGTAATTGTTGGAAGTTCGATAGTTAAAATTGTTGAAAAATATGGTAAGGATTCACCTGAATATGTATATGATTATGTACAAAAAATGAAAAAAGCCATAAGTTAGTTTGTTTTATAGATTGTTGTTTAATAATTAGATATTGTTTAAAAGGGGAAAAATGAAAAATTCATATTTAATATTGTCAAATTTGTTTTATATATCTATTGCTTTTATACCATTTATTATTTTGCATTGTTTTTTGTTTAAAAGTAGAATGAATATGAAAAAATTATTATTTTCAATAGCTTCTGCAGTTATTATATTACCCGTTATTGCATTTTTTTGTTTTTCGGCTTCATTTAAACATTATGAATATTTAAAGGATATTCTTTTTGTAGGTTATTGTCTTCTGTACATATTTGCATATATGGGACTTATAGCATTTAATTATTTAATATTTTTTATTATTAATTTAAAAGATAACAAGGTTAAGGCTGTTAAATATATTCCGGCTTTTCTAGTTCTTTTTTTAATTTTATATCTTTCTGTACCTACGTATTTGGCTTTTGTTTCGACAATAACAAATACAAAACAAGGTGCATTCCTTTCTCAAGCTGCGGTTAAATTATCTGTTTTTCCGTGTACAAAGAAAGTTCTGGAGTTAATTGCTTTTAAGATAATTTAAAAAAAAATTATAAAGAAAGTTTTTTAATACTTTAAAGCCTCCGAAAATCGGAGGCTTTTATATGAAAATCCCTTCTTATTATATTATTTATGATGAAAAGGTCATTAATGCTCTTACCGAGCGTGCTGTGTTTCTTACATCTTCTTCAGAGTGCATTTTAATAGTGTCATCAAGAATTTTTATTGCTTCAGTTTTATCTTTTAATGCTAAAAGTTCGTTTATTGAAGCCATTGCAACTCTTGCACTTAGGTCATTAATACCTTTTCCTTTTGATATTAATACAACTCTCAGTGATTCATGAGTGTTTTTCCTTATTAATGTTTGAGCGGTTAATTCTCTTATTTCATCGTCAGGTGAGTTTGTTCCCAACTCTGTTAATAACTCTATAGCAGCTTCGCTGTCTTTATGTTCTCCCAATGCTTGAATTATATTTTTAATTTTTTTGTTGTTATCCATCATTTACTTCTCCCCTTTTTTATAATTCTATACTGCACCGGTAGCTGCTAATCCCGACCATAATGTTTTTAATTCATCTACTGATTTTGTGGTTAAATTTTTTATACTGTATTGTCTATCCGGGAATAATTTATTTTTTAATCCGGTCATATCAAAGCTTATTTCAGTATTACCTATTCTTTCTATAGTATCAAATACATTTGTTGTTATTTTTTTGCCAAAAGATACAACTGAATTCATTCTTGATTTAAAAGCTTCATTAAAGCTGTTAATACCGCTTACAACGGCACTGGCAAACAATTTTCCTCTTTCTGCGAGGTTCTTGCCGTTAAGATTTTTTCTTGCACTTTCAAAAACGTCTGCCTGAATAACATTGCCTTTGAAACTTACCCCAAATGGATTTGTGCTCAATTTGTTACTTGCTGTTGTATTTTTTTCTGCATTTTGCTGTACAGCTTTTGTTGTATGTAAACTTATTTTTCCTATCTGCATAGTCACCCTTTCTCTTTTAACCCTTTTCTTTGTACATCTAGGTTATCATATTTAGTTGTTTTAAATATCATTCTTTTGGTGTAAATAATATAAAAAGTTTAAATTTTTATTTGAATTAAATACTCTTTTTATAGGAGTGATTTTATAAATTTTTGTTAAGAAAGAAAAAATATTTAGACATTCTCCTAAAGTTTATACAATAAATGCCGTTACTCATAATATAAGATAAATAAAGGATAGATATGAACGAATTAAATCAAAATCTTGCCGAAAATCTTGGTGTGTTTTTATTGGGATTTAGAGATGAAGTTGTAAAAGCACTACAAGAATATATCAGAGTTGAAGAATAACCGCTATTTGAAGCGGTGTACAGTTTATGTGTTCTGTATAAATTTATATTTGTTTTTAAAAGTTTAGGTATGGATTGTACTTTTTCTCTTCTCTGATTGTGGTTTTTGGTCCATGTCCTGGATAGACAATTGTTTCATCAGGCAGTGTTAATAGTTTTGTTCTTATTGACGTTATGAGTTCATCGTAATCTCCGTCAAAAAGGTCTGTTCTTCCTATTGAGCGTTGAAACAGTGCATCTCCAGAGAATAATTTATTATCAATATAATAGCTCAAACTGCCTTTTGAGTGTCCTGGGGTATACAATATTTTTATTTTTTCTTCTCCGATGTATAGGCAGCTGTTTTCATCAATAAATGCATCTGGTTTTAGTTTTTCTGTTTGTCGGTTGTATCCCATCATTTTTATATCATCAGGTAGTCTTGATAAATGTGCGAGATCATTCTTATTCATATATACCGGAATTTCAGGATGTTTTTCCTGTAGTTCAATTTCTCCCAGCACATGGTCAAAATGTCCGTGCGTATTGAGGACAAATTTTAAATTATATTTATTGTTATCTATATAGTTTTTTATTTCTTCAAAAGAACCGCCTACATCTATCAAGATAGCTTCTTTTGTTTTTTCATCTGTCAGTAAATATGTATTTACTTGAATTGGGCCAGTAACGAAAGTTTTTAAATTCATATAATCCTCTTTATCTTTTCTCATTTTGTTTAGTATAACATATTCATAAAATATTGATATTATGCTATTTTAAAATTATGAATACATATTCTAATAAAATTTCGCCTGAACAGGCAGAAAAAATAAAAGAGCAGTTGGCAGGTGCAGCTTTTGATGTCATTGATTATTCACTATGGAGGGCAAAAACTTCTTCTTTTCAGGTGACATACTATAAATCCGGCAAAATTCTTGTCCAGGGTAAAGATATTTCTGACATTTGCGGAAAAATTGATAAAATTGTCGGGATAGAAAATTATAATGCAAAAAAATATAATGAGATTAAAATAAATAGCGAAAAATATATTGGAACAGACGAGTCAGGCAAGGGAGATTTCTTCGGACCACTTGTTATTGCCGGGGTTCAGATAAATGAGACTATTAAAAAACAATATATAGATTTAGGTGTAAAAGACAGTAAGAAAATTGATGATAAAAAAATCTTAAAGCTTGCAGATGTTATAAAAAATTCTTCTGTAAACTCTGTAATTGTAATAAATCCGTTAAAATATAACGAATTGTATTTAAAGTTTAATAATCTTAATAAGCTTTTAGCCTGGGGACATGCCAGAGCAATAGAAAATATTTTGGAGAAAAGTCCTTGCCGATATGCTCTTGCTGATAAATTTGGTGATGAAAATCTTATTAAAAATGCTTTAATGCAGAAGGGCAGAACAATCAATCTTGAGCAAAGAGTCAGAGCGGAAGAAGATATTGCTGTTGCAGCTGCATCCGTTTTAGCAAGAGCAGAATTTATTAAAAGAATTAAATATCTTGAAGATAAATATATGATCTCTTTTTCAAAAGGTGCTTCTCAAAAAGTTATTGAAGAGGGTAATCTTTTTATAAAAAAATATTCTTTTACAGAGTTAAAAGAAGTTGCAAAAATGCATTTTAAAACTGTTAATGAATTGGAAAAATAATATCCGGAGGTGGTATACTCCGGATATTTATAAAGTTTATTCAAGTTCAGAAAGCATTTTATATAATTCTTTTTGTTTTGCAGAAATTGCCTGCGGGATGTTTATAACTATTTTTATGTTTAAGTTCCCGTATCCGCCGGATTTTTTTGGAAGTCCTAAATCTTTTAATCTTAATGTTTTGCCATATCTTGTCTCCGGCGGAATTTTTATTCCTATAATTCCGTGTAATGTTGAGATGTCTTTTTTACATCCTAATACAGCTTCGGAAGGTGTTATTTCAATATTTTTTGTTAGATTTTCACCATCAATTGTATATTCACTGTCTTTAAATTTAATTATAAAGTATAAGTCACCTTTTCTGCCGTAAGAGTCTGTTTTGCCTTCACCTTTTAATCTGATTTTCTGCCCTTCTTTTACACCTTTAGGGATTTTTACCGTTAAGCTTCTTGATTTACTTACAATTCCAGTGCCGCCGCATTCACTGCAATTTGAGCCTACAGTGCTGCATTTCATACATTTTTCAACAGTATTCATTTTTACATTGACAGGTTTATCGCTTATTAAATCTTTTGCCGTGAGGTTTAATTCTTGTGTAATATCAAGATTTTCTTGTTTTTGAGAATATTCAGTTTCTTGTGCTCTTGTCCGAGATTGAGCTCCTGAAAATAAATCATCATAAGAAAAAGTATTGCTGCTTCTTTTTGTACGCTGGCTGCGTTGGGTAGAACCGCCCATTAAATCGCCGAAAATTGAGCTGAAAAAGTCTGAGAAATCTCCCATATTAGAAAAGCTTTGGTAGCTGCCGCCGCCCGGATTAAAGTTAAACCCTTCAAAACCCGGAGGAGGCGTAAAATTTGCACCTGCCTGCCAGTTTGCACCTAAACTGTCGTACCTGTTTTTCTTTTCTTTATCTGATAATACTTCGTAGGCTTCATTTATATCTTTAAATTTATTTACTGCGTCAGGTGATTTATTTACGTCAGGGTGGTATTGTCTTGCTAGCTTTCTGTATGCGGATTTTATTTTAGCTTCAGTAGCATCTCTTTCAACACCCAAAATCTTATAATAGTCTTTGTATTCCATATATTTATATCTCCTTATTAAAATGATAATACAAAAAACGCTGTATCCTTAAATATTTAATGTTTTTTTAATTATATTTTTTATAAATTTTTTATATTTTTATTATTAACAAAATGGCAATTTTAATCTATTATATATGCTATGAGATTAAAAATAGGGATAGCTTTTTTTCTTCTTTTTATTGCTTCAAACTTTGTTGAGGCTTCTTCTTCAATTCAATTAAAAGATAACTTAAATGATAAAATCCGCCCTGTTAAATCTCAGATGCATTCTGTTAATAATGAAGAAAACGAAAAAAGAAAGCCTGAAGAATCAATAAAAAATATTGATATGCAACATCAATATTCAAAAAAAGCAGAAAGAAGAATAAAAAACGATATTAATAATAATGCTGAATTCATTTTAAATGACAAAGTTCTAAATATGTTGAAGTATCAGTCAATGCCGACCAGACCGGAGGGGATTATATACAGTGAAAATCAAAAGAGTATTGATGTAATTAATCCTAAAAAATTTGTAAATACAAACTCAAATTATCCCGGCTTAAGAGGACCAAATCAACTTATTATTTATACTCCTTCTTTTGGTTTAAGAACAGGTACAAATGAATTCGGAACGGAAGCAATTGTTGAAAATAATATGGTAGTTAGTTTGAACGGAGCTGACTCAATTATTCCGAAAAACGGTTTTGTAATTTCTGGACATGGACTCGCTAAAAACTGGATAATGCAGAATATACAGGTGGGTTCAAAAGTTTATATTGATTATCTACACAATTCAATCAGGATTTTTCTGACACCTGAAAGCCTTTTGTTTGCAGCAAAAGAAAAGATAAAAGAAGTAAATGATTTAATTGAATATTATAAAAATATTGATATTTTATACAATGATGAAAAAGCTAGTGATTATTTAAATTCATCCAAGGATTATCTTCGTAAGGCGGAACAAAAACCTGAAAAAACAAAGAGTTATATTGAAGATGCGATGAAATCACTGGATAATGCTATAAAAAATGCTATTCCGTATATAGATTCGGAAATTAAAGGTGTATGGCTCAGACCTGTTGAAAAGAACGAATCAGAAATAGAAAAAACGGTAAAGAAGTTACATGAGACCGGAATTACTGATATATTTCTTGAAACTTATTTTCACGGGAAAACAATATATCCGAGTGAATATCTTAAAAATCTTGGTGTTATATATCAGAGAGAAGAGTTTTTAGGATTTGACCCTCTCGAAATTTGGTTAAGAGAAGCTCATAAAAACAAGATGAAAGTTCATATATGGTTTGAGACATTTTATGTCGGGAATGATAATCCAGAAATAAATCCAAACCATGTTTTAAATTTGTATCCTTCGTGGTCAAATAAAAGGTTATATAATTATAATTCGCCAACTCCTGTATTTTCTGCTTCGGAACATAACGGTTACTTCTTAGATCCTTCTAATCTGCAGGTACAGACATATTTAATCGGGATAATACGTGAAATTATAACAAAATACAAGCCAGATGGAATAAATTTAGATTATATAAGATATCCCCAAACGGTAGATCCGTCATATTCAAATTATGCTGCAATGAATTGGGGTTACACTGAAAATGCCAGAAATGAATTTAAAGGCCTATATGGTATAGATCCCATTGATATAAAATATGGAACACCGATGTGGAAAAAGTGGGATTTATACAGACAAGGGCAAATTTCTGACTTCCTCCTTCGTGTAAAACAAATGACGGAACAAAAAAATATTATTTTAACAGCAGTTGTTTTCCCCGATATAAAAAAATGTCTTGCAACCAAAATGCAGGATTGGAGAATTTGGTCATTAAACGGATATGTTGACGGACTTACACCTTTGATATTAACCGGAGATAAAAATACGGCCGAACTGTTATTAGATGACGTTAGGAAAAATACAAAGGCTTCTACCTTAATATATCCCGGTATTTTTGTTACCTTTATGGGTGGGGATTTTGATGATTTGTTATTACAGATACATAAGACAAGAGAATATAAAACTCAAGGTCTAATCTTGTTTGATTATGCACATTTATCAGATGATTATGCTCAAGCTCTTACAACAAGAGTTTTTAATAAGGACTATGAACCAAGAGATGTTAAATTAAAAATCGAAAAAGAAACAAAAGCAGATATAACGAAAAAAAAGAAAAAAAAATTGTGGGGAAGAAACAATGACAACGATTAATTTTACTAAAATGAACGGTTTAGGTAATGATTTTATAATTTTAAATTTTGATGATTATAAAAAAACAAAAACTTCTCCGGAAAAACTTGCCGTTAAATTGTGTGACAGACATTTTTCAATAGGTGCTGACGGCTTGATAATCGTTAATCCTGAGGTTAAAAATGCTGATATCGGCTGGATTTTTTATAATTCTGACGGTTCAATAGCTCAGATGTGCGGCAATGGTATAAGATGTTTTGCCAGATATGCTTTTGATAAAGGTATTGTTAATAAAAAAGAATTTTCTGTAGATACAAAAGCGGGAATTATTGTGCCTAAAATATTAGATGATGGAAAAATAAAAGTTAATATGTCAAAACCTGTTTTGATACCTGAGAAAATTCCTGTTAAAACAAAAAACAATCTTAATTTTGAAGTTAAGGTTTCAGACAGAATTTTTATTGCCAATGCAGTAAGTATGGGAAATCCTCATTGCATAATAATTACAGATGAAGATACTAAAGCTCTGGCTTTAAAATACGGCAGGGAAATTGAAACAAATCCTTTATTCCCTGAAAAAACAAATGTTGAATTTGTAAAAATTTTGTCAAGGAATGAAATCAATCTGGATGTGTGGGAACGTGGTTGTGCTATTACGCTGGCTTGCGGTACAGGGGCTTGTGCCAGTGTTGCAGCTGCAATATTAAACGGTTTGTGTGATAACAACGTAAAAGTAAATCTCCCGGGCGGAAGCTTATTTATTGAATGGAATGGCTCAATAAATGATACAAAGTATGATATATATATGTCAGGCTCTGCAGATTATTCATTTACAGGTCAGATATCAATATAAAATAGTCTTTGTAGTAAAATTATTGTATGAATAAAAATTTGAAAAGACCCGAGTTGTTATTACCGGCTGGGAGTAAAGAAAAACTTGATTATGCTATTCATTACGGTGCAGATGCCGTTTATTTAGGTATGGTTGATTTTAGTCTCCGTGCAATGAGAAAAGGAGAACTAATAACAAAAGATAATCTTGCAGATTGTATTAAGCTTGCTCATTCCATGAATAAAAAAGTTTATCTTACATTAAATATTTTTGCTTATGATGATGATATAAAAAACATGATAGAAACAGCAGAGAAAATAAATGAAGCAAATCCGGATGCAATTTTATTTTCAGACTTCGGTGTATATAACATTATAAAAAAATATATGAGTAAAATCCCGTTTCATGTCAGTACTCAAACAAATATATTAAATTCTGAAGCAGTTAAATTCTGGCGTGATTTAGGTGCTCAAAGAGTTGTTTTGTCAAGGGATTTATCTCTTAAACAAATAGAGCTGATAAGAAAAAATGTTCCTGATATTGAACTTGAAGTCTTTGTTCATGGTGCACAGTGTGTATCTTTCTCTGGCAGGTGTTTGATTAGTGATTATATGACAAAAGGTGAAAGGAAAGCAAATCACGGAAATTGTTCACAATCTTGCAGGTGGAGTTATAAACTTGTTGAAGAAACAAGACAGGGTGAATATTTTGATATTGAACAAAACGGTCAGGGTACACACATATTGAGTCCTAAAGATTTGGCTTTAATAAATTATCTGCCCGAGTTAGTTGATCTTGGTATTGAGTCATTTAAAATCGAAGGTAGAACGAAGAGTCTTTATTATGTTTCAGCAATTGCTAAAGCATACAGAAAAGCAATAGATGATTATCTCCTGACGGGGAATATAGATAAAGAAGCTAATTATAATGAAATCATAAAAATAGGAAATAGAGGATATACAACAGGTTTTTATCTGCATAAACCCGATTCTGAAGGTTATAGCTATGATATATCGAAAGGGCTTGCAGGTGCTGATTGTTTGTGCGTCTTTCTCGATAAACAAGATAATCTGTATAAAGTACTTACAAAGAATAAATTTCTATTGAATGATGAAATTGAAATAATTACGCCTGATGAATGTTTTAAAACAAAAGTATTAAAAATCTATAACGATAAGATGGATTGTGAAAAAGAACTTTCAAATACAAATGATGTTTCGTATATTGAATTGTCAAAATGTCCTCAAAATTATAAATACGCTTTAGCCAGAACAGTCGGAGTTAAGAATTTAAGATGATATTAAAACCTGATTATAATGTTGTATCTTTATTTGATATTGATTTTAAAATGGTAAAATCTTTAGGGGTTAATGTTTTGTTATTTGATTTAGATAGTACTGTTATACCTTCAAAAAAAGGGGTCTATCCTGTTGAAGTGTTGAAACTGCTTAACGAATTGAAACAAAATTTTGTTATTGCAATAGTTAGTAATAATAAAAATAAAGAATATATTTCGAAAGTACAGAGTCAGTCTGATTTTTGTGTGATAGGAAATGCTAATAAACCGTCTCCTAAAGTTATGAAAAATTATTTGAAATCTATAAATATGACACCTAAAGAAACTATTGTTATAGGAGATAGACCACTTACTGATATCCTTGCCGGAAAACTTCTTGGAGCAAAAACAATTCTTGTTGATTCAATAAGCAAAGATGAAGAAAACATAGCAACAAGAATAGTTAGAAAATTGGAAAGGCTCACTATAAGAAAATAATATTCTTCTTTTGTATTAGTAAGGGGAATACAAAAAGTCATTTTTCATATTATATTCATCAAAAAGGAGATGAATATGATTAAGGAATTAAATGAAAGAAATTTTGATGAAAATATAAAAAACGGAATAAAACTGGTGTTTTTTTCTGCTATTTGGTGTGGTTTTTGCAGTAAACAAAAGCCGATTTTAAATGAACTTTCTGAACAAAAAATCTGGATAGGTGAAGTAGATTCCGATAAGAATCCTGCTTTGATAGAAAAATTTAATATAAAAGCCTTTCCATCCTTTTTACTTTTTAAAAATGGTAATGTAATAGCTTCTTTCTCGGGTTATAAAGATAAATATGATTTGTTAAATACGTTATTATCATATCTTCAATAAAAAGTCCAAATTATAAATTTGGACAGTTAAACAAAAAGGAAATATACTAATTTAATTTCTATACCCGATACCTGCTCGATACCCTGAAAGTGTATACATAACAGGTAATGCAGGTTCTATCCATTTAAGCCCTGAAAGCAAAGAAACAGTTGCAATGTCATCTGTATGAAGTCCGATATCTAAAACTTCAGGAGTTCTTTGCTTTTGTCTTTTGCGTTCTTTTCTTTCAACTTTTTCTTGTATTCTAATCATTTTTTCTTCTAATATATTTGTTGTTTTGACCTTTTTTTGTTTAGGAGAAAAAATAGGGTCGATTATCTTATCGCCTATAAAGTTGGCGATTTTACTTCCTCCTATAATTCCAGTTAAGATTATACCTGTTGTCATACCTAGTGCTCTTGCTCCTTTAGATTGGATACCCAGTTTTTCCATTATGGCAAGTGCTCCTCCGGCTCCTACATTGCACATGAAAATGTTAGCTAAATACTGATATGAACCTTCTTTTATTTTATTGGGAATTTTATCTTTCCAATTGTTTTTGTCTGTTATACGGTCAGAAACAATTCCTCCGATTATTCCGCCTAAAACCGGTACAGCTCCAAATATTGAAAGGTATCCGATTTCGGAAAATATGTCTTTTGCAGTAATATTTTCAGGGGATGGAATTAGTTTTTCTAAAAATTCTTTTCCTTTTTTACTGTCTTTGAGCTCAGAAAAAACTGTTTTAACTTCATTAAATGAGAGTATTTTATTTTCGCTTTTTTTTAATATTCTTAAAGTTTTTTCTTTTACATCGTTATTCTTTATAAAAGTGTCAACCAGTATTTTATTGTTTTGCTTGATTTTTTCTAATGTTGAAGGTAATGCCCTTTTTGTGATTTTAGAGGCAATGTGTGGTGCCGCAATAGCTGATGCCGCAGTAAGCCCAAGTGTCAAACCTGTTTTTATTGCTGTTTCTTTTTTATGCCCTTTTTGAGCTTTTTCGGTGTTATATGCTGTATATCCTAATGTTGCTCCTGCAAGTATTGCTGGCACTTTTTTCTGAAATTTTGATACTAAAATCGGCTGGTCTAAAAATTTCCCCAAAACTCTTAAATTATTCATTTCTGCTATTTGTTAAATATCCTTTCTTAAATTCATTTATAATTTCAGAATTTTTATTACAAAATTCTTGAAATTTTTCAAGTCTGTCAAATACTTCTTCTGTTATTACGTGTTCTATTCTGCAAGCATTATTTTCAGCTATACTCTTATTAATTCCTAGAGTTTGTTCAAAAAAAGCAGTCAGAGTGTTATGTTTTGTTATAACTCTTTGTGCCTGAATTAACCCCTTTTCTGTTATTGTTATTCCCTTATGCCCTTCATATACTATTAAATCTTTTTCTGCAAGTTTAGAAAGGGCTTCAGAAACTGATGCTCTAGATATATTGAGTCTTTTTGCAATCGATACAGCCTTAACACTTTTGCTGCTTTCAAGAAGATTGCATATTATCTCCAAATAGTCCTCTAAACTTGCACTTAAGTCTTTCATTTTTTCTCCTCATAAAAATTGTAAGGTAAGCCTAACAAATTGTCAAGGGTAGTTAAAAAAAAAATATATTGATATAATTTAAATTATGATTAAAGTTGCAATTACAGGAAATATAGCAAGCGGAAAGTCTTGTGTTGAAAACTATCTGAATGACAAAGGGTTTAAAGTTATTGATGCTGATAAAGTAAACCATAGTTTGCTTTTGCATGATGATGAAGTAATAAAAGAGATAAAAAATTTATTTAAAAATCAGGATATAATTGGTATAGATGGAACCCTTTCAAGAGAAAAAATCGGTAAAATAGTTTTTTCTGACAAAAAAATGAAATCAGAACTGGAAAAGATTTTGCATAAAAAAATAGATGAAGAAATTGAGCAATTTATAAAAATTAACGAAAAAGAAAAAATTATTTTTGTATCAGTCCCATTGTTGTTTGAAACAAATCAAGATGTTAAATATGACATAATTATCTTTGTTTCTGCAAAAGAAAAGATAAGGCTCATAAGATTAATGAAAAGAAATAATTTTTCTGAAGAATATGCTAAAGTTCGTATAAATTCTCAGATGAAAGAAGAATTAAAAATAAAAAAATCGGATTACGTTATATACAATAATTCCGATTTTGAGAATATTAAACATCAAATTGATAATATATTAAAGGAGCTTATTTAGTCCATCTGTATTTTTTTGGAGGTTAACTTTAATATCGAAGATTTATAAAAATCTGTATTAATATTTAAGAATTCTCCTAATACAAGAAGTGAGAATAAGAAATCACGAACTTCATCAATATTGTCATTTGCCTGAATAACGTTATCTAATAGATTAGTGAATTTCATATAAATTTTATTAAAATAAAGGTTCTGAGCTTCGGCAATATCAACTTTAAGTCCGAGTTTATTAACGCATTCAAATAGTTTAAGTATTTTATCCAGGCGATGAATTTCAAAGTTTTTAACAAAATTATAAACAGATTTTTGTATTTGCTTTGAAAAGATATCGCATGTAGGAGTTTTATCAATATCAATTTTGAAAGCAATGGCTTCTTCGTTTATTTCTGCTGCTTTTTGAATTATTTCATCATCAATTATGTTAACACTTTCTTTAAATAGTTCGTTAAAATCATTGGATAAAGTATATTGTGCTGCAAGTTTATACTCAACAGGAACATTAATTCCAAGGCTTATTAGCTGTGATATAAAGCTTTTTCCTTCGTTGTATACATCACGGTAATTATTGGAAAATTTGCTTAATTTATCTTTTAATGACGTTAGTAGTATTTTGCTTCTGTCTTCAACTAAAAGATCTTTTAATGTGTAGTAGTCATTTCCGAAAATGTTATCTAATGCTCTGATGGTTTCTGTTATTGGTTCTTGTGTATATGTTTGAATGAGTTCTTTAATAATATTTATAATATTTTCAGATTCATCATATCTCTTTATAGCACAATGGAAATCACCTTCAGGGAATTGAAGCGAAGCAAAAAAGAAATCGAATTTTTCAAGAGTAACTTTTGATTCTATTTCTATTCTTCCTGTAGAAAAGGCTGTAGCACCTTTTGATACATATTTATACAAATGTTTTTTAATATCATAACAATAGAGGAAAGTACTTTCATCAAAATTTGTGTGCATTGACGAAATTGCCCAAAGTGCAGCTATTTGTTTAATTGAAACAACAGATGGTTTTACGAATTTTTCATAAACATCTTTTCCTGTTCCAAAACCGTGTATATTGCTTTGTGCTTTTGAAAGGATTTGTTTAAAGTCGGATTCTAAATCTTTTGAAGAAAAAGAAGCAGCTAATTGCATTGCACGTGCGGCATATTTCATTATCTGGGTTGTTTCAAGTCCTGAAATTTCTGCAAAAAACCAACCGCAGCTTGTATACATAAGCATAGCTTGTCTTTGCATTTCCATTAATTTTAATGCTTTTACTATGTCAGTTTTTTCAAGCGGGTATTTTTGATGTGTTTCTATAAATTTACTTATTGTTGTTTTACATCTATCTAAAATTACATCAATATAATCATTTCTTGCTTTCCAAATGTCATTAAAGTACACTGAAGCATTTTCTTCAAATATTTTGATAAGTTCATCACGAAGGTAGTCAAGAGCTTCTCTTAGGGGCTTTCTCCATTTTTGATTCCAACCCCAGTTACCGCCTGTTGAGCATCCGCAGTCATCCATCCATCTGCCTACACCGTGTGCACAGCTCCAGGATGAAACATCTTTTATATCTGCTTCATATTCTACACCTTCTTGCTCTAGATAATTAGCATAATTTGTTATTTCAAAACCTTCATCTTCGGCTCTTATTTTAAGTACATACGCTAATGCCATATCACCGAATTTTGTATGGTGACCGTAGCTTTCTCCGTCAGTGGCAATATTAACGAGTTGGTTGTAATTCCTTTGAGAAGAAATACCGTCTTTTAATCTTGCAACAAATTTATTTCCGTCTGTTAATAATTCATCAAAAGCTACTGATTTTGAAATTGAACCATCATAGAAAAAAATATCTATATACTTGCTTTTATCTGACTTTATGAAATACCTGTATGCTCTTGCAGGGTCGATATTTCCCCAGCTTACATCTGTCCAGGCTTCTGTTTTTAGCTTTCGTATACTTTTAGCTTGAAAAGGCGACAGAATAGTAAATTTTATTCCGCAGTCAACAAGAGCTTCCATTGTAGCATCATCACAAGCCGTTTCAGCAAGCCACATTCCTTCCGGTTTTCTTCCGAAACGGTATTGAAAATCTTTTATGCCCCATATAATTTGTGTATGTTTATCATTTTTGTTAGCTAACGGCATAATTATATGATTGTACACCTGTGCCAGTGCATTTCCGTGTCCGTTATTTTTCGCTGCACTTTGTACATCGGCTTTTATTATTCTTTCGTATGTGTACGGGCTATGTTGTTCCATCCATGAAAGAAGAGTCGGTCCAAAATTAAAACTTATATAAGAATAATTGTTTACTATATCAAGTATTTTATTATCGTGAGTTACTATTTTTGAAACAGAATTTGGTGTATAACATTCTGCTGTAACTCTCTCATTCCAGTCATGATACGGGTTAGCACTCTCCTGAACTTCAATTGTTTCAAGCCATGGGTTTTCTCTTGGCGGCTGATAAAAATGACCGTGTATGGTTAAATATGCTTTTTTATTTTTTTTCACAACTCTCTCCGTTTTTTATTTTGTGCCTTTATCTTTTGTTTTTTTAGCTGTTAAAACATTAAATGTTTTTACGTCAACCCATGGGTCTCCAAGAGCTGTTGAAAAAACTTTTCCTGTTATCTTTATTTTATCTCCCTGCTCTATATCAATATTTTTTTCTGCAACTTCTCTTGTCAAAAATATTTTCATTTCAGAAAGAGGTATAGTACTTTCTTTTACATCATCACGTTTTATTAGTATTCCTATGTATTTATTTCCGTCTCTGAAAGCCGGCTTGTAATCTAGCCCCAGGGAGGTAAATGCTATAAATTCGGCTGTAAAAGATATATTTTTATTTAAATATTTTGCAGGATTATTTACAACTGCAACCGGAGATACCGTTAGATATGCTGCCGCATTACTTTTTACAGCTGTCGCTGGTGTTGAGTATACCGGTGAGCTGCAGTATGTTGGAATTATTGCCAATGCAAATAGTATCAGTATTGATGTTTGTATTTTATTGGATATTTTTTTCATATTTACCTCTGTACTAAAATGTTTAATCTATAACATTTTAGCATATTTTATGAAAAAAATAATATACTCTATAAGTGTATATACAAAAAGTGTAGATTGAAACAGTTTATCGGACTAATATATAATACTTTTTCGCAACCCCGAATTAAAGTGTCCGTCGTTTCAATCTACATTTTTAATATAACTGATTTTTTATTGCTTTTCACTGTACTATAGAATAATATTATTTGTCGTTTTGTAATCCTTCTGGCGTAGTTCTTCTGTATTATCAGGCATGTAATATATTATTTTTAATGATATCGCCCATATCTGATGTAGTGATTATTTTGGTATCCGGGAGAGAAATATCACGTGTTCCGTAGCCTTCTTTAATTGTTTTTCTTACTGCACTAACAATTACGTCATGTTCATTATTAAGTCCGAAAGAATATTTTAACATCATAGCGGCTGAAAGGATTGTTGCTATGGGGTTTACAATATTTTTGCCTTTTAAATCAGGTGCACTGCCGTGAATTGGTTCATACATTGCATGCTTTGTATCTGACAAAGAAGCACTGGGTAATAATCCCAAAGAACCTGACAGCATTGATGCTTCATCGGATAATATATCACCGAATAAATTTCCAGTTAAGATTACATCAAATTGCTTAGGATCTCGAATTATTTGCATTGCTGCATTATCAACGTACATATGAGAAAGTTCAACTTCAGGATATTCGCTGCTGACTTCATTAACAATTTGACGCCATAATCTTGAAACATCAAGTACATTTGCTTTATCAACAGAACATAATTTTTTGTTTCTTTGCATAGCGACCTTAAAAGCACAATGTGCAATACGTTTTATTTCGCTTTCAAAGTAGCACATATTATTAAAGCCGAAAAATTCATTATTTTTTGTTTCAATTCCTTTTGGAGTTCCAAAGTAAACATCTCCTGTTAATTCACGGATTATCATAATATCAGTGCCTGAGACAATCTCTGATTTTAAAGGTGAAAGTGAAGTTAATTCCGGATATACTGTTGCAGGACGAAGATTTGCAAATAAATTAAGTTCTTTTCTTATTCCAAGAAGTGCTCTTTCAGGTCTCACTTCAGGCGGAAGTGAATCGTATTTCCAATCTCCTACCGCACCAAGAAGAACAGCATCTGATTTTTTCGCTAATTCCAATGTTGTATCGGGCAGCGGTGTTTTATGTTTATCATAAGCACATCCTCCTATTAGTCCGGGTTCAAAATTAAAGGTGTAAGAATATTTTTCACCAACTGCATTAAGAATTTTTACTGCTTCATCTGTTATTTCTTTTCCAGTCCCATCTCCTGCCAGCAGGGCAATATTATAAGTTTTCATGTCTTTCCTCCGTTAATAAAATAATATTAACATAAATTTTAATACTGATATTTTTAAAATATAATTAATGTAAAAAGGAGAATGAAGTGAAAATAGCGTTCTATGCATTGCGTAAATTTGATGAGCTGCCTCTATGCCGGCAATTTAGTGACAAATATAATATTGATTTTATTTGGACAAATGAATATCCTTCCGGAGAAAATCTTGATTTATCGAAAGGCTGTGATGCAATAAGTGTTGTTCCTTGTAAAATAACTGAAAAATATATTGATAAACTTTCGGATTTCGGAATTAAATATATTTTATGCAGAAGTATTGGCTATGACCACATTCCTCTTAATTATGCAAAAGAAAAAGGTATTAAAGTCTCTTCTGTAAGTTATCCTCCTGAATGTGTTGCTAATTACGCAATAATGCTGATGTTAATGACTACAAGAAAAATGAGTCAAATTATGCTTAGAGCTTACACTCAAGATTATTCTTTAAAGGGGAAAATGGGTAAAGATTTAAGTGACTGTACGGTTGGAATTATTGGTACGGGTAATATTGGAAGTACAGTAATAAAACATTTATCTGGTTTTGGCTGTAAAATTCTTGCTTATAATAAATTTGGAGAAAATGAAGAACTAAAAAAATATGCAGAATATGTCAGCCTTGAAAAGTTATATGAAAACAGCGATGTTATATCTTTGCATGTAGCGTCAACACCTGAAACTTTTCACATGATAAATGAAGATTCTATAAATAAAATGAAAAACGGAGTTATTATTGTAAACACAGCCCGTGGAACACTTATTGAT
Organism: Candidatus Gastranaerophilales bacterium; assembly: GCA_944325525.1. Lineage (GTDB taxonomy): Bacteria > Cyanobacteriota > Vampirovibrionia > Gastranaerophilales > Gastranaerophilaceae > Avigastranaerophilus. The sequence goes on along the minus strand of CALVAK010000018.1, from coordinate 12,135 downwards.
TCTAAGGCTCTTATAAAAAATATAAAAACAGAAAAAATTGCTGCGGCTGGACTTGATGTTATAGAAAATGAAAACGGTCTTTACTACTATAATCTTTCCGATAAAATAATAGACAATGATGAAATTTTAATGCTGAAAAGTTTTCCTAATGTAATTCTTACTCCGCATACTGCATTTTATACAGAGTCTACGGTTTCGAATATGGTTAAAAAATCATTTGAAGCGATGTATTATTATAAAAATAATCAGAGTAATCCGTATGAAATTACTGTTTAAAAAAACCTCTTGTTTGTTGTAAAATCAAAAATAGGAAAAGGATGTAAAAAGTGTTAAATATCGCAAAAATATATGATGCAGCAAAAGTGTTAAAATCTGTTGCAAGAAAAACCGATTTGATTCTGTCAAAAACAATATTGGAAGGCAGTGAAATATATTTAAAATCAGAAAATTTACAGGTAACCGGTTCTTTTAAATTAAGAGGTGCTTACTATAAGATATCCAAATTGACAAAAGAACAAAAAGAAAAAGGTATCATAGCGTGTTCCGCAGGAAATCATGCCCAGGGAGTTGCTCTTGCCGCTCAAAAAAGCGGGATTAAAGCTACTATTTTTATTCCTGCAACTGCTCCTATTTCAAAAGTCGAGGCAACCAGAAAATACGGTGCAGATATAAAACTTATAGATGGTGTATATGATGATGCTTATGAAGCTTCATGCCGTTTTCAGAAAGAAACGCAGGGTGAATTTATTCATCCGTTTAACGATGAAGATGTTATTGCCGGACAAGGAACAATAGGTCTTGAAATTTTAGATCAGCTACACGATTTAGAAGCTGTTATTGTGCCGATAGGCGGGGGTGGACTGATTTCAGGTATTGCTTATGCAATAAAACAATTAAAGCCTTCTTGTAAGGTATACGGTGTACAAGCTCAAGGAGCAGGAAGTATGTATCAGTCTTTCGTTAATAAAAAAATTCTGGAACTTCCTGTTGTTCATACTTTTGCTGATGGTACGGCAGTAAAAAAACCAGGTGATTTAACTTTCGATTTATGTATGAAATATGTTGACGATATTGTTACTGTTTCTGATGATGAAATAGCTTCAGCAATATTAGCTTTAATGGAACGTCAAAAACTCGTTGCTGAAGGTGCCGGTGCATTAAGTGTTGCTGCGGCTATGTTTAATAAGCTTCCTATTGATAATAAGAAAACAGCTTGTATTGTTTCCGGTGGAAATATTGATGTGAACATTCTTTCAAGGGTTATTAACAGAGGTCTTTTAAAAACTGGAAGACTTTCTCATCTTACTATTGAATTGCTTGATAAACCCGGACAATTAAAAGATGTTTCAACTATAATTGCTGACCTGGGTGCAAATGTCATAAGGGTAAGACATAATCAGGGCGGTGAGAATACTGATATAAATGATTGTTTCTTAAAAATTTCAATGGAAACAAAAAATATGGAACATTTTAATGAAATAAAGCAGGCTCTTATTGACAGAGGTTACAAAATTGCCTCAAGTGTTCAGTAATGATATAATTTTATGAAGGATAAAAATTTATGAAGATTAAAACTTGTTTTATTTTAACAGTTGCAGGTCTGCTTTTCTATTGTGGAAGTTCTATTGCAAAAGAACTTTCTGAACTCTCTATAAATGTTCAGAAAATGATTTATCTTGCACAACAAAACAAAGCAGTTGAGGCTTCTAATGTTTATAAAGATTTCAAAAATTCAGAAATTAAAGAATTTGCTCAATATCTTGAAGAAAATCCCGGCAGTCTGCCACCTTTTTATTTTGTTGTTATTTCTGATTTTATATATAAAACAGATAAAGATAAGGCTGTTTTCTTTTATAATTTCGGCAAGGCGAGAGCTATTGAAGATACAAGAATGTGTAAAGATAAATCTGCTATGCAGCAATTGTTTGTATACGGAATGATGGCTCCTGATACTGTAAAATATATGCAGAGTAAGGCTTCTGAGTCAGGTTATATTAACAATGTTTTTAATAAAGTCATTGAGTGGGATAATAAATATACAAACCGTGTAAGTCCTATTTGGGCATGCTATCACGGTGTTAGTGCAGTTTCTTCTGTTCCTGAATTGCTTCCTGAAAGTGAGTTTGCGAATATTAAGGCAGATGTTCATTCTATGTTGTTAAAATCTGCTCAAAGAGCAAAAAAATCTCCTCAGGGCTATAGTGAAGGCAAAAATTAAAGTTTGACAAGAACTATAATTGATTTTAGGATAGCATTTCAATATATAAAAAGTGTTAGTCAGTCAGCAAGTTAATAATGTTATTCTATTTTCTTAAAATAATTAACTGCTGTGATATATTGTGAACAAAAAAGTTATTCTACAATCCATTTTTCTAAAATTTCCTGGCTTATCCCGTCAAGAAATCTTGATGGTTTTGACAGTACCATATTTGTTGTTCTGTCAAACATATCAATCGGATATGTTATAGAAAGATGGGTTTTTGCTCTTGTTACCGCTACATACATTAATCTTAATTCTTCATCCAGTTCTTCGGCAGAATTAAAAGAAAAAACTGATGGAAAACGACCGTCAACGGCACCAATTATAAAAACAGCTTTATATTCAAGCCCTTTTGCACTGTGAATGGTTGAGAGTGTTAAATATTCATCTTTATTGGCTCCGCTTTCTATATCGCTGACTGATGAATCTGGAGGTTCAAGTGCAAGGTCGCTTAAAAAATCTTCGAGACTTATATATTTTTCGCTTAATGCGTAGAAATGTTCCAAATCTTTTTGCCTTTTACTATAGTCATCATATCTTTCCGTTAGCAGCGGCTCATAATAATTTAATATATTTTGCACTATCTTTGATGGTGTGTATATGTCATTTCTTTGAGAATCTAATAATTTTGTTAATTCAATTACAGCCTGTGAATTTTTAACAGGAAGTGATTGCTTGTCTATATTTGATTGTGATGTTAAAACGGGAAGCAATTTATTTGCACTTTGCGTTCCTATTCCGTCAATTAAGAGTAAAATTCTAGTATAGCTTATAACATCTGAAGGATTTATAATTACTTTTAAATATGCAATAACATCTTTTATGTGTGCTGTTTCAATAAATTTCATTCCGCCGAATTTTTTATAGGGAATATTCTTTTTTGCAAGTTCAATTTCGAGATTATATGTCATTCGTGCACTTCTTGCTAAAACACATATATCTTTCAAATCTATGTTTTCTTCTTCTGATAATTCTAAAATCCTTTGGACAATAAATTCTGCTTCTGATTTCGTATCAGAAGCACATATTAATGCCGGTTTAATCGGACTTTTTATTGTCGAAAAAAGAGTTTTTGTATATTTTTCTTTTGCTTTTAAAAGTATTTCATTTGCAAGTGTTAAAATGTTTTGTGAGCTTCTGTAGTTTTGTTCCAGTTTTATTATTTTGGTATTTTCAAATATGTCCGGGAATTCCAGTATATTTTTGTAATTTGCTCCACGGAAAGAATATATGCTTTGAGAATCATCACCTACTGCCATTACATTATTGTGTTCAGAGGCAAGAAGTTTTATTATTTGTGCTTGAATTGTATTCGTATCCTGATATTCGTCCACCATTATATATTTATATTTAGAGGAAAGTTTTTTTCTTATATCAGAATTTGTTTCCAATAGTATTTTTAAATATAAAAGTAAATCATCATAATCAAGAATTGAGTTTTCTCTTTTATAATTATTATACTGTATTATAATTTCATTAATTTTTTCGCAGCAGTGTTCAAATTGTTTGTATTCTGAATTTATAATTTCATTTGATGGCAGATTTTTATTTATTACTTTTGAATATATATCAAGGATTGTATTTTTTTTAGGGAAACGTTTTTCCTGTTTGTTTATTACTTTTGAGCGAATATGGTTAATAATATCTTCTGCATCAGCTCTATCAGTAATTGTAAAATTATTTTTTAATTCCAGAAAAGAAGAATATTTTCTAAGTATAATATTTGAAAAAGAATGAAATGTTCCGCCGGCAACTTTTTCACATCTTGAATCCAGAACAATTGCTGCCCTCGAAAGCATCTCTCTTGCAGCTTTCTTGGTAAAGGTCAATAACAAAATATTTTCCGGATTAATCCCGTCTTCTATTAACCTTGCTACTCTGTATGTTAGTGTCTTTGTTTTTCCGCTGCCTGCTCCTGCTATAACAAGTATTGGACCTTCCTTTTGAATTACGGCTTCATACTGGCTGGGATTCAACTCTTTTTCATAATCAATTTTATACTGAATTTCTGTTGAAACTCTTTTTAATTTGTATTTTTTTACGGTTAAGTTGTCCATAAATTTATTATACGATTTTATTCCTTCTGAGGAAAGAATTATTTTAAGGGAAGAACAATCTCAAAAAGAGTTTCTTTTTCATTTGAATGTATAAATTTTATGTTTCCGTTGACGAGTTCAAGCTGTTTACGGCAGATGGCAAGACCAAGTCCGTTTCCTTTTTCTTTTGTTGTAAAGTCTATATCAAATATTTTGTTTTGTATTTCTTCGGGAATTTTTGCTCCGGTATTTTTTATATAAATACTTACTTCATTTTCTTCTTCTAATAAGCTGATTATAACTGAATCACCGGCTTTACAAGCTTCAATTGCATTAAATATAATGTTTATTAAAGCACAAGATAGTTTTGTTTTATCCGTTCTTACAATAATATCGTTAAAATCATCAATAGAAATGTTAACACCTGCCTTTTTTGCTTTTTCATCGCATTGTATTACCGTAGAATATATAAAGGATTTTATATTTATTTCAGTAATATATGGTGTGGACAGACATCTTAAATCGTTTATTAAAGATGATATATTTTCTGATGCCGTGTTTATATTATTTAATGACTCTTTAATCGATTTTTTCTCTTCTTCTATTATTGCAGTTAAATTGTCAGTTTTCTTTTGTGAGATTTTTGAATATAAATTTATAATTGATAAATTGTTTTTTATTTCGTGAGCAATAAATTTTGCTTTTTCAGCTACTATTCGTGCTGTTTCAACAGTATCATCGCTTTTTAATATTTGTTTTTTTTCAATTTCTGAAAAAATAATTTCTTCATTCTTCAAGTCGAGTATATTAACAATTGATTTTATTGATTTATTTAATAGTGTATTCTCACGTCTGTCGGGCATATATTTTAAATATTCATCTCTTTTGTCGATTAATGAATTATCGATAATCTTTTTTATTATATCTTGTATTGTTCTTGAATTATATAATATACACAGCGGTGTAGTTTCCGGAGTTTGTGCCTGTGAGTAGTCCCATAACATTGCTGCTGAATATCTTGACCCTAAAACTATAACAAATTCTGTATTTTTCCAAATATTGTTTTTCTCTATATTACAATATCCGTATTTTTCTAAAGAAGAACAATAAGAGTATAAAGAAGCTCCTGAAAAAGATAACCTTTTTATTATTGTTTCTTTATCTGTCAAATCATTTAAACGAAATAGTATACAGGCTTCAAATTTCTGATTTTCTATGACAGGTTCTAAAATCGCACGAAAGAGACCATTAATGGTCTCTTTGCGGTATTCTTTAAAGGAATTGTCATATATATACTGGTAAAGTGTATTATAATTGTTCTTATTCATACGTTAATTATATAGCAATTTTTAATTTTTTTCTATTCATAAAACCGTTATTAATTGCATATAATACTGCTTGTGTTCTGTCATTTACCTGTAGTTTTTGGAAAATGTTGTTAACGTGCGTTTTAACTGTTGTTTCGCTTATAAATAGTTTTTGAGCAACCCCTTTATAAGTTACACCCTGAGTTAAAAGTTCTAATACTTCTTCTTCTCTCTGAGTTAAGTATTGAAGCAGATTTTCTGATGAAGAACAGGTGTTTGTTTCTTCTCTGAATGATTTTTGAAAATATTCAAAAAATCTTGAAGATAAACCTGAAGGAAGATAAATTTTACCTTGCATTACTTCTTCAATTGCATATATTAATTGTGCCGAAGCCATTGTTTTAAGAATATAACCTTTAGCACCTATTTTCATAGCTCTAAAGATTAAATCAGGATCATCATATCCTGTTAATGCGATGATTTTTGTCCCCAAATCTAAACGGCATATTTCACTAATTGCTGTTAATCCATCTTTTTCCGGCATATTGATATCCATTAACACAATATCCGGCTGGTATTTCTTTACTAAATTTATTGCTATATTTGCATTTGTTGCCGTTGCAATAACTTCAAAACCTGTTTCAAGGTTAATCAATTCTCTTATCCCTAATAAATGTTCAAAATTGTCATCAACTAAAATGATTTTAATTTTTTTGTTAAAGTCAATATTTCTTCTCATATACACACTTACGCTCCCTTGTAAATACCATGCCTGTACTATTCATATTACATGTGTATATATGATTGCTCATCCGTATTTAGATTTATGTTAATATACAAAAAGATTTATTTTTTTATTGATCTTTAGATTGATAAAAAATAAAAACTCCTGAAAATAAAGGGATTTTGTATAAATTATATGTACTAGGTAAAAAATAAATAATTCAAATAATCAGATGATTTTGTTTTCATCTTTTTTATTCTTTAGTTTTTCTTTTAATAGTTTATATTTATTAACTTTGACCGGTTTGTTTTTTCCAGAGAGATTTTTTGTTTCTTCAACTTCTATTATGTTTTCTACCGTTTGTTCAATAATATCAGAATCGTTTTTAATTTCGATATCAGATGGTTCGATTACATTATCTTGTATGTAGTACTCAATTTTTTCAGTTTCTTCCGGTGCTTTTTGTCCTTCTTCAACATTATTGTTTTCACTGGTGTATAAATCAATGAGATTAATTTCCGAATTATTGTAATCTATTGTACCTATATTTTGTATGTAAAATAAGCCGTCAGAATTTTTTGCAATATATATTATCAACAGTTCAGCGGTTCCAAGCAAATTATTAATCCCTGCTTCTTGTAAATTAGAGGTATTCAATGCTATAAGTGTTTTTAATGTATCAATAATATGATTATAAGATTTTATATTTAATGTTGTTATAAAAGATTTAAAACCGTATAAGCACATTTCAAGAACTTTAATAAAATCGTGTATATTAGCTTCCGGTACAATTATTCTTTGAGCATTTATATAGTTAATTTCACTGTTTACATTATATATAACTTCAACCGAATCTATTTTAGGAATAAAATTTTTAATATACTGTGACATTATAGTTTTATCGCATTCAATGCTTCCTGCAACCAGTATATTTTGATATTTGTTTAAAGCTGATGTAATTATGTTTTCGCTTTTATTTTTTCTTATAAATATATCAAATATATCTGCTTCATTTTTAATTTCAACGAAATTATTATCTTTTAAATTAAATCTGTCTTTTAAACTCATAATTATACTCTGTTTATAATGTATCTGGCTATTTTATTATAGCTTTTAACAATATCAAGCCCCTGGTTTATTTCTCTTATAGTTTTTCCTTTATTTGCAGGTGAAGACATAACTGAAACGTTTAAAGGAATTTTATAAAAGATATCACGTCCAAGAGTTTTTTCTATATCAGCTATCTTATTTTCATCTTTTGTTCTGTATTTATTTAATAAGACTCTTATTTTCTTATGGGAAAGATTACTGTTTATATATCTTTTGCTTCTATCATTTGCAATCATACTTGTACTTATTATATAAAAAATCAAATCAGAGTTATTAAAAAGTACTTCATTTGTAATATCCAGACTAAGATTTATATCAACGAAAATATATTTGAAATACTTTTTCGCTATTTTAAAGAAAGTATAAACATTATCTGACTGCAATCCGGCTTTGCTGCTTGTATAAAGCCCATTTGATATTATGTATAAAGAAGACTTTTTGTAATTATATATTTTAGAAAAATACTTAGGAGCATTTGCTTCAGTAACTGTTCTTAAAAAGTAATTAGTATCAAAGACAGGTTCTATATCAAGAGAAAAAGAAATATTGTTCAAATTATTATTAAAATCTATTAGCAGAACTTTTTCTCTGGTAAGCCCGGCTACTTCTCTTGCGATATTTATGGCAAAAAATGTTTTACCGCAGCCTTTTTCATAAGAAGTTATTGATATTAGTTTCGATCTGTCTTTGTTTTCTTCAATTAATAATTCTTTCTTGTATATGTTTTGAACTGAATTTAAAAAATCGGCTTTAACAAGAGGCTTCCTTAAAAAATCTTTAGCTCCGGATCTTAAAGATTTAACGTATAAGTCTGTATTTGACTCGCCGGACATAAGTACAATCATATTTTTACTGTCTATAACCAGGTCACGTATTTCTTTAAGTATATTTAAATTATTCCTGTTGATATCAATAAGAATTAACTTATAAAAGCCATCGTCTTCTATTAATGATTTATCAAATTCACTGTACCTTTGAATTTCAAAAGAAAACGTTGCTTCTTTCAGATAACTTTCAATAAGAGTTTTTGAAATATCGTCAGAATCAAAAATTAAAACTTTAATATTATTTACATTCATATACATATTTTACTATATTTTTACAAAATATGTTTATTTTTTTATAAAATAATAAAAAAAGGTCTGAAAATGGAAAAAGTAACAGTAATTGGTGGTGGTTTAGCAGGAAGTGAAGCTGCATTACAGCTTGCCAGAAATAAAATATATGTTGATTTATATGAAATGCGTCCGAAGAAATCTACGCAGGCACATAAAACAGGTAATTTCGCAGAACTGGTTTGTTCAAACAGTCTTGGATCATACGATATCTCCAATGCTTCAGGTCTATTAAAACACGAAGCGGAAGAACTTAATTCAGTATTAATGTCAGTTATTCATGAATGTAAAGTCCCCTCAGGCGGTGCTTTAGCTGTAGATAGAGAATTGTTTTCAAAAAAAGTTACAGAACTTATAAAAAATAATAAGTATATTAACGTTATTAATGAAGAAGTAAAAAGTGTAGATGTTAATAAGCCGGTAATTATTGCCTCAGGCCCGTTAACATCGGATGAACTTTCTGACAATATAAAGAATGTTTTTGGAGAAGATTATTTGTATTTCTTCGATGCAATAGCTCCAATTGTAGAAAAAGATTCAATTAATTTTGAAAAAGCTTTCTATATGAACCGTTATAACAAAGGAAGTGCTGATTACATTAACTGTCCGATGACAAAAGAAGAATATGAAAGATTTTATAATGTTTTAATTAATGCACCCAGAATAGAGCTGAAATCTTTTGAAAAAGGGGCAAAATTTTTTGAATCATGCCTTCCTATTGAGGTTCTTGCTTCAAGAGGTGTAGATACATTAAGATTTGGACCTTTAAAACCTGTTGGACTCACTGATGAAAGAACAGGCCGTCAAAATTATGCGGTGGTTCAGCTCCGCCAGGACAATAAGGCAGCAAGCTTGTATAATCTTGTTGGTTTTCAAACAAATTTAAAGTGGGGCAGCCAGAAAGAACTTATAAATACTATTCCCGGACTTGAAAATGCAAATATAGTTAGATACGGTGTTATGCATAGAAATACATTTATTAACAGTCCTAGGCTATTATCTAAAACACTTCAATCTAAAAAATACGATAACATATTTTTTGCAGGTCAAATTACTGGTACGGAAGGATATACTGAGTCTATAGCATCAGGCTTGGCTGCCGGAATTAATATGTCAAAATATATGAAAAAACAAAAACCTTTTATTTTCCCAAATGATACAATGCTCGGGGCATTAATTAATTATATTACTTTTGAAGGACATAGTAATTTTCAACCGATAAATTCCAATTGGGGTATATTGGCAGAAATGGAAATGGACATTAAAACAAGAAAAAATAAAAAATTAAAAAATGAATTGCTTGCAAACAGAGCAATAAATTGTATTAACAAAATTATAAATAAAATTTAATATATGTAGTTTTGTTTTTATTGTATTCCACCCAAACTGGTCATAAGACAAAAATTAAGCGGAGTATATATTATATTATTCCCAATAAACATTAAATTTTTCAATTTCTTCAAGAGTTTTATGATAATCACCCTTAAAACAAATTGTTCTGTCATCAATGTAAAAGTAAGACGGCAATTTTACGTTAGTAACATCTTTAAAAAATTTATCTAAATTGTTATTGATTAACCACTTAGTTGCAAGCATTAAATTACGAGATGTAAAAAGATATAGCTCTGCATCTTGAGATAAATTTTCTAAAAATTCATATGCGCCAACTTTAATTTCGGGAATGTAATTTTCATTAAAAGTATCTTTTACATATTCATTTAATACGCCGTCTAAATCTATTAGTATTTTCTTATTGCACATAATATTGCCCTTGTTTTGCTAGTGGTACTAGTTGTATATAATGCTAGTATAGCTAACAATCTAGAAGTGAACAAGCCTTTTTTAGAAAAATTAGCAAAAAGATTAAAATACCTAAGAGAAGAAAGAAAATTGACACAAGATGATCTTGGAGTGAATGGCGTGTCAAGATCAATGGTTAGCTTGCTTGAACTTGCAAAAACGGATGTTACTGTTTCTAAATTAAAAATAATTGCTGACAATTTGGGTGTTGAAGTTAAGGATTTATTTGATTTTAAAGATTAATAAATAAAATTCACTCACGACTTTGGCTTCTTTGTTGCTTGCGATAAACGGGTTTTGTCATGCCCGTCTTGCTGTCTTGGAATTTTGCCTCTTGAAATTCCTTTCCGCTCATAGTTGCCGTTGACTTTACTTGGTTGCCGTAAGCTTCGTATTCGCTTTCCGGGCTCGTTTCACTCCGTCCGTCCGGAATTTCGCTGCTCGCAATCCGCTTATCGTGAATTTTTCATCTGATAAATTTATTATCTTAATATTACTTTACATATAAATATTTTTTTATTAATTTTTCTAAGCCAAAAATTTTTATTTAACTATAGGAAGATATAGGAGGTTATATGAATATTTCTAATGTTTCTCTTCAAGATACGCAATTAATAAAAACTAAATCAGAAAAAATGAATGAAAATGCATCAAATGCAATTAGAATAGAAGAGAACGGAAATGAAAAATTAGCATTGGCTCTATCTGCATTATCAGCTGTATCAATAGCAGCTTTGGCAATTATTAAAGGAAAAGGTAAAGGAGCAAGTAAAATAATTAAAAATAGTGCTGATGATATTGCAAAGCAAGCTGTAGAAACAGTAAAAAACGGGGCTAATTATGGACAAGTAAAGAAAACTGCTACTAAAAATTTGGATAAAACAGGTAAAAAAATTGTTAAAGAAGCAATGTCAGATGCTCTATCAGATAAAAGAACTACAGAAAGTATTGTAAAACAAAATGTTTTAAATAATACCGCTACGGTTAGAAATGCAGAAAAAACCGCTGCAGCTGTAAATCAGGGTATTAAATCCGCTACGGAAGAAGTTGTGCAGAGTAAAATGGATGCTGCTTCAAAAGCTGTAGAGGTTGCGGCTAAAACATTAGGTAAACAAAAAGAATTAGTTTCTCAAAATCCGACGCATAAAAAACAAAAACTGGTAAGATATTTGGAAAATCAATCTGAAAAAACAAAAATAAATTCACTAAAAGTTCAAGAAAATGGGAAAAAACGAATTGCAGAAATAAAGGAGACTGCGGCAAAAAAAGCTGAAAATATTGCTAAACAGAAATCCTCTCAAAACTATCAGCTTGGAGTTGAAAAAATGGCAGAAAATGCTAAAAAAACAACACAAAATTCATTTAAAAAAGAAATAAAACAGATAAGAAATACAGGTGCATATAAAAATGCTATACAAAAATTTAACCATAAATCTCCCGAACAATTAAGAAAAATGTTAGATCAAGATGTACTCAACAAACATCAGAGACAGGCGATTTTAGATATATTAGAAAATATAGAAAAGACAGTAATATAAAAATAAGCTCCTTTTATAGGAGCTTATTTTATGATTATTTAATTAAGTCTGGTATTAAAGTGAAAATGTTGAATTTTTACTTTAATACCAGACTATATTAAATAGCAAACTATTGCCTATAGAAGAAAACAAATTATTAGAGCAAGCAAACATAACATTATATGAGGAAAAATGAAAGTTGTTATAATTGGAGGAGGAGCTGCAGGTGCCAGCTGTGCGGCAAGATTAAGAAGACTGGATGAAAC
>CALVAK010000017.1 GCA_944325525.1 Candidatus Gastranaerophilales bacterium | reverse complement strand
ATTCATTGTTGAGTTTATTTGTATAATCGTAGTTATTTGAGATTTCATCATAGACTTTACTAATTTTATCGTCAGTAATAGAAGATAAAGTTTCAACTGCGGAATTAATTTCATTCTGGGTTTCAAGTTTTGTTTCATCTATTTTTTGAATTAATTCATTGTTGAGTTTATTTGTATAATCGTAGTTATTTGAGATTTCATCATAGACTTTACTAATTTTATCGTCAGTAGTAGAAGATAGAGTTTCAACTGCGGAATTAATTTCATTCTGGGTTTCAAGTTTTGTTTCATCTATTTTTTGAATTAATTCATTGTTGAGTTTATTTGTATAATCGTAGTTATTTGAGATTTCATCATAGACTTTACTAATTTTATCGTCAGTAATAGAAGATAGAGTTTCAACTGCGGAATTAATTTCATTCTGGGTTTCAGTCTGTATGCTATTAGTTTTTTCAGTTAATAAGATTTCTGTTTCATCAATTTTTACATCGGTATATTTATTTGAATTTTGAATAAGCTCTTCTGTATACTTATAGTTTTTTGTAATTTCTTCATAAATTTTAGAAATATCGTTTTTAATATTTTTATCAAAAGTATCAAATATCTGTTTATTAAGAACATCAATCCTGCTATTAACAATACTATTTGAATCATTAATATACTTATAGTTTTTATCTATTTCTTTATACAGTTTTTGAATGTCTTCATCCGTAGCATTAAGAAGAATATTTGTTTCATTACCGCCGATATTATTTTTCAGGTGTTTGCCGTTTGAAGATTCTTTATATTCAATTACTTTATTTTTCCAGGCAGTAAAAGATAAATAATAATAGTAATAATCATAAACAGGATGTTCAAACGGTATAAGCCATGGTTTAAAACGTCCTGCAAGATGGAAGATTTTATTTTCGGATAATTTTTTTGTATCAATTTTGTTGTATAAAAAATACTGAAAATTCCATTTTTTATTTAGATTTTTTATTTTATCTTTAAGTACAATATTGATAATATCTTGATCTTGCCATAATATTTTTTCTGCATTTTCTTGTGCATATAAGAATAATTTTTCTTCAACATTGTTTTGACGCCAGAAATCAAGATTTAAAAGTATAACACCGGCATTAAAATACTCTGATATTTTAAGTCTTTCAGCTTCTTTTTTTGTTTCGGCATCTAAAACCATTGCTGCTGCAAAATCATTAATTTCCGTATTAAATAAGTCTTTTAGAGAATCTCTTACAATGATATCACAATCCAGATACAAAATTTTTTTTATATCAGGCAAAAGAGATGATAGTTGGAATCTGAAATATGTAGGAAGTGTAACGTGGTAATTCTTAAAATTATCATTTTTTTCTTTTAAAAGAGGACAGGATTTAAAATTTTCAATATTGACTTTTATATATTCTATTGAAAAATTTTTAAGTTTTTTTAAAAGTTCAATATTTGATTTATCTTTATTTGTTAATCCGCCGTCAAGAATGTAAAAATTGATATTTTCATTTTCCTTGGCATTTAACAAAATAGAAGAAATTGAAGCAGCCAATTGTTCGGCATAACCTGAGTCCAAACTGTAACAAATATTGTATTCAGACATACATAATAATCCAATCTACCTTATTGATTGTACAATAATTACGGAAAAAAAAATATATTTCTAATAAAATAATTAAAGTATTTTAAAAATATTCCGAACATGATTTTGGAAAAGGCAGCAAAAATGGATGTACTTGAAGATATAGATTTAAAAAGAGTAGGACTCGAATTGATGTTTTTGACTCCTGAAAAGTGTTCAAGGGCAGAGGGGATTTCTGCTGTCGAACTTTCAAAGTCATTAAGTATGCCTGTTGAAACAGTAAAGAAAAAACTTAAAATATTATTTGATAAAGAAATAATAAGAGTATATGGTATAAATCCGAAATTATGGAAATTTGATGAATATAAATTCCAAAAAATGGATGAAGATGATGATGTATACCGGCTTTTATGTAATTTCGACGATGTAGATTTTGACAGGTATTTTTCATATAATTAGATATATCCTTTTTTTGTATGAATAATTCGGATTTTTTTGTATATCACGGATAAAAATGATATAATTTCTTATTATACTTAATTTTTAGGGGAGATTATGCTGCAAGAAGCAACTAAGATTTTAAATTCGGCATTTCATAATAGTTTTATAAAAAGACTCAGTTTATATCTTCATGACTGTGTAAGAGAAGAAGTTCAAAGTTCTACTTTCAGAAATTTAAAACAGGATAAAGAAAATAAATGGATATTTCTTGAAACAGAAAATGAACAAAAGAAAGATAGTCAGTCATTATTGGATAATGAAAAATTGTTTACGTGCTATCCTCAGTCCCTTAAGCTGGATGGATCAGATTCATATTTAACTGAATTAATGCTCTTAAGCGAAAACAGCCAGAAGGATAAGTATTTAATATATGGATATTTGTTTCTTGTAGGTAAAAATTCAAAAACAAAAAGAAAAAATGAATTTTTGACACCGCTTTTATATACAAGCTGTAAGCTTGAAAGAACGGGAATGAATATAGAATGTTCGGTTCAGGAGGAAGGATTATCCCTGAATACCGCAGCATTAACAAGTTTAATGAATTTATCAGGCGAAGAAGATGAAATTGATAACATGCTTGACGGGCTTTTAGATGTTGTTCCCAGACTGCCGTTAAAAGAAGAAGATTTGAGCGTTTTTTTGACAACTTTAAAATCTTTAATTCCTGATTTGGAATTTGAATTAAATAAAGAAGAAAACATAGAAAATAATGTAAAAGATGATGCTTCTGAATTTTATGCGGAAAAACAAATTAATTATGAAAATCTTGAAGAAATAATAGAAGAGACAACAAACCAGGATACAGAAAAACAAAGAACAAAATTAAAAGCGGATAAAGTTGTTCTGACAAATAAAAGTGCCATAATATTAACAAAAAGACCTCAGGTAACCGCAGGAGTGCTGTATGAGTTGACACAAATAGCGGAAAAGCCGTCAGGTGTTATCAGAGAAACTTCACTTAATGTAGTTAATGAAGAATATCTTCAAGGAAAAGGAAAGATGGCAGCAAAAGCCATTAAAGAAACAAATTTTAAAGACTTTGTTGCAATAACACCTTTATCGCTGAGTGATTCACAAGAAGATGTTATAAAAAATCTTGAAGATAATACAATTTTATCTGTATATGGACCTCCGGGAACAGGAAAATCACAAACAATAGTTAATTTAATATGTCATCTTGTATCTAACGGAAAAACAGTTCTTGTCGCTTCAAGAATGGATAAAGCAACAGATGTTGTGGCAAACAGGCTAAATGAATTTGGTGCTCCTTATCTGGCATTAAGAGCTGGAAGACCTAATTACCAGAAACAACTGTCATTCGATTTACAGGATTTAATATCAAATAAGGTAGATCTTGATACGGATTTTGAAAATTCGGTTCTTGTTGATGTTGAAGATATGCAGAAGCTTGTATTGTCAATTCGTGACAGAGAAAAGAAATGTGAAGAATTGATTAAACTTGAACAAGAGTGGCAAAATATTATAAAAGAACATGATGAAAAAGAAAAAATGCTCGGTATGCCTGAGTTTTTAACCGGAAAACTTACTTTGCAAGAAGTTGAAGAAATAGAAAATGCAATAAAAAACCTTGAAAAAAACTTTGAAAAAAATGGATTTATTGCCGGTTTTACAACAAAATTTGCGAACTATAAGCTGAAAAAAATTATACAGAATAAAAATTTTAGGCCGGATGTTATGTATCTAGACAGATTAAAAACAGAATTAATAACGGCAAAATTAGCAGCAAAAGCAAGATATATAGAAACCCAGATTTTCAAAATCGGTAATATTCATTCAATTATTGAAGAAATTAAAGTTTTAAAAAGAAAACAAAAAACTCTTGCTGTTGAAATTTTAAAAGGAAAAAGACGAAATTCTTTAAAAGGACTTTTAAGAGACCAGATTAAAAGACAAAGATTAATTGTACACACCAAAGCACTGGTTACAAGAAAAAAGAACCTTCAAACAAGATTGCTTGAAGATGAAGATTTTAAACCGCTGTTAGAAGCATTTCCATGCTGGTGTGTTACTACATATGCAGTTTCGAACTCACTACCGTTGAAACCTGCATTGTTTGATGTAGCAATTATAGATGAAGCATCACAGTGTGATATTGCAAGCTGTATTCCAATACTGTATAGATGTAAAAAAGCTGTTATTGTCGGAGATGATAAGCAGCTGCCGCACTTGTCATTCCTTGAAAAATCAAAAGAACAATCATTTTTAAGCCAATATGAAATACCTGATAAATATCAGTTAATGTGGCGGTTCAGGACTAATTCTATGTTCGATCTTGCTAATTATTACTCAACAAAGCCGGTTCTTCTTGATGAACATTTCAGAAGTTATGCACCTATTATAGATTTTAGTAATAAAGAGTTTTACGGTGACAGAATAAGAATAATGTCGCAGTGTAACAATAAAGATGTTCTGGAACTTATCCAGGTTCCGGACGGAAAAGTTGATTTTGATATTACGAGAAATATGCCGGAAACTGAAGCTATAATGCAAAAACTTCAGGAAATCATACAGGAGGATGAACAAAGGAGCATAAAAGAAGACCATGAACCTGTTTCAATAGGTATTATTTCACCATTTAGAGGGCAGGTAGAACTTATAAAAAAAGCAGTTTCTCAAATATTTCCGGAATCACTAATAAGAAAACATAAGATAGAAGTGGGTACGGCTCATACATTTCAGGGCGATGAAAGAGATATAATAATATTATCCTGGGCAATTGCAAATAACAGTTTTAATCAAAGTTTGACATTTTTGCAGATACCCAATCTGTTTAATGTTGCTATAACCCGAGCAAGAAAAAAACAAATCATATTTTTGTCAAAAGATCCCAAAACTCTTCCTGCAGGATTGTTGAAAGATTATATTGAATTTGCACAGGCATATGTAGCAAAAAATAAATTAAGTGAAGAATTAAATATTGATGAAAACATATATAAAAATTCATTTGAGAAAGAAGTTGCAGATGCTCTCAGACAAGAAGGATTTACAGTAACGGCAGGTAAAACATTGGCAGGATTAAGTGCTGATTTAACTGTTGAAGATCCTGTCGGGAAAGTTCTTGTTGTTGAGTGTGACGGTGTTGAAGATAATATTAAATCAAATAAATCACCGATGAAAAAACAAACTTTAATGGAAAGAACAGGTGCAAAAGTCGAAAGAATATCTTTCCGTGAATGGTATACAAGTAGCAGCGGATGTATTGAAAGAATAAAGAATATTTTTAATGAGATGATATAAAAAGTTAGTTTTGAGACAGGTTACGATATTTGATTAAATTGTCCGAGGAAAAATTCACGATAAGCCAAAGGCGTGAGTGAATTTTTTGAGTGGCGTATTTAAAAGGTGAGTATTAAAGTGGAAATGTTGAATTTGCACTTTAATACGACACTAGATTGAATTCTTTTAGACTTTTATATTCATTAATTATGTTTGTATTTTTTCTCTCATCGTATTAAAATAAAAAGACAAAAGAGGATAATACAATGAGGGATATAGATACAATGGCAGAATATTCATTAGAAGAAATATCACAGATAGTTGGCGGTATTTTAACAAAAGTTGAGGATGTTAAAATATCACGTTTGGGTCCGCCGTTACTGGCTGATGAAAATACACTTGCTTTAGCTATGAATGAAGATGAAATAGAAAATCTTTCAAAAACAAAGGCGAAAGCAGCTCTTGTACCTATAGGTGTGACATCTGAGATGATATCTACAATTGAAGCTGAAAGACCCCGGCTTGCAATGATGAAGTTGCTCCATTTGTTTTATGTTCCCCCGGAATCAACTCCGGGCATTCATCCTTCCGCAACAATACATCCTACAGCTAAAATAGGTGAAAATGTGGCAATAGGGCCAAATGTTGTTATATCAAGAAATGTTTCTATAGGAAAAAATTCAAAGATTTTAGCCAACACATATATAGGACGTTCTGTTCAAATCGGAGAAAATTGTCTTTTTCATCCGGGCTGCAATATAGGTGATAATGCAGTTATAGGAAATAGAGTAATATTACAGCACGGTGTAAGTATAGGTGCTGACGGTTTCAGCTTTGTTACCGAGAATCCAAATAACGTTGAAAATGCACGTCATGAAGGTGATATAAAACATGATAACAGTGATCAGAAAATATACAAAATTCCTTCCGTAGGTTCTGTTGTAATAGAAGATGACGTTGAAATAGGTGCTAATACCTGCATAGATAAAGGAACAATAGAAAATACCGTAATAGGTGAACAAACAAAAATTGATAATCTTGTACAAATCGGACATAATTGTAAAATAGGAAAAGGCTGTATGATTGTCTCTCAGGTAGGAATTGCCGGAAGCTGTAAAATAGGTGACCGTGTAGTTATTGCAGGACAGGTAGGTATGGCCGATCATATTGAAATAGGCAGTGACTCAATCATTATGGCTAAAGCCGGAATAACAAGAAGCTTCCCTGAAAAAACGATATTAATAGGTGCTCCTGCTATGCCGAGAAAAGATTTTATTAAACATATGAAAACAATGAAAAAAGCGGAAGACCTTGTTAATAAATTCAAACAGTATGAGCATTTATTAAAGGATTAGTTGATGGGGACAATTTTAAAAGAGGTTATTTTAAAATCAGTTGCTTTAATGACAGGAACAGAATCGGAAGCACGGGTGTGTCCTTCAGAAAAAAAAGGTATTCGTTTCCATTTTGCAGGTAAATGCATTGAAGCAAGTATTGACAATGTTATTTCTACACAACATTGTACCGTTATAGGAAATAATGAAACGAAAATAATGCTTATTGAGCACTTTATGGCTGCGTGTGCAATATGTAAAATTGATTCTCTTGATGTATATTTATCTCATTATGAACTTCCGATTCTTGATGGAGCCTCAAAAGAGTGGGTTGAAGCATTTGTTTCTGCGGGTATTAAATTCCCTGATGAAACAAAGTATACAGTAAAAGAAAATTTAAAATATTTAAACGGAAAGACTCATCTTGTCGTTCTTCCTTCAAATGAGCTAAATATTACATATAGCGTAAATTATAAACACCAAGATTTAAAAAATCGCTGGGTAAGTTTTGATATTAATAAACTAGATGAAATAATTGAAGCAAGAACTTTCGGCTATTTAAGTGAGCTTGAAATGCTGCAAAAAGCGGGGTATGCACGGGGAGCTAATCTTGAGAATACTTTAGGACTTACTGATAATGGATATACGTCTGAATTAAAATCGGAATTTGAACCGGTAAAACATAAAATTCTTGATTTAATAGGCGATTTTTATCTGGCAGGATGTAATATCCTTAATTTTAAAGGAGAAATTATAGTAAAAGAAGCGGGACATACCGTTCATACTATTGTTGCAAAAGAATTAAAAGATAAACTGATAATGGAGGCATAATGGCAGAAGAACAAATTTTACAATTTGATGTGGTAGACATGATGAAAATGATTCCTCACCGTTACCCTTTTATACTTGTCGACAGGGTGACTGAGTGTGTTCCGGGTAAATATTGCAAGGGGTATAAAAATCTTACGATGAATGAAGAATTTTTTCAGGGGCATTTCCCGGGAAACCCTGTTTTCCCAGGAGTTTTGCAGCTTGAAGCAATGGCACAAATGTCTGCAAGTGTATTGATGCCTTTAGAACAATATAAAGATAAATTATTCTTATATGCCGGAATAGATGGTGTAAGATTTAGAAAACAAGTAAAACCGGGCGACAGATTTGATATGGAATCCGAACTTGTAAAAATAAAAGGGCCTATAGCAAAAGCTCATGCCAGAGGTTTTGTTGACGGACAGCTTGCCGTTGAAGCTGATTTAATGTTTTCGATTGTAGGCAATAAATAGTTATAGGAGAAATAAATTATGACAATTCATAAAACAGCAATTATTTCAGAAAATGCAGTTATACCTTCAAGTTGTGATATAGGACCTAATGTAGTAATAGGCGATGATGTTGTTCTTGGCGAAAATGTAAAAATTATAGCAAACGCATATCTGGAGTGTTGTGAAATAGGTGACAATACTGTTATATATCCTTTTGCCAGTCTTGGTACAATACCTCAGGATTTAGGATACAAGGGGCAGAAAACCAAAGCTGTTATCGGAAAAGATTGTATTATAAAAGAATATGTTACAATCAACCGTGCTGCAGGTGAAGATGGATCAGTTACTAAAGTAGGAAATAAATGCTTGTTTATGGCATCGTCTCATGTTGCTCACAATTGTATAGTTGAAGATGAAGCTATTTTTGCAAATCTTGCTACTATTGGTGGATATGTTCAGGTCGGAAAAGGTGCATTTTTAGGTGGAATGAGTGTATATCACCAGAATATAAGAATTGGTGAGTATGTAATTATTTCAGGTTTTTCAGCTGCAAGAATGGATATACCTCCGTTTTGTAAAGCTGACGGAAGACCTGCCATATTACACGGCCCTAATACTATCGGACTTAAAAGAAGAGGTTTTACTCCGGAAGAAAGAAAAAATATCCGTGAAGCTTATAAATTAATACAGTCTAAAGCTCATCCTTTATCTGAAACGGTTAAGATTCTTGAAGAACAATATGCAAATGATAAAAACGTGATGAGACTTGCTGATTTTATTAAAACTTCAAAAAGAGGTATTTATCTTGCAAGATGTAATGACCTTTCAGACGAAGAAATGTAGAGGTATTTTATGAATAATCTTTGGGAAAAATATGCGAAAGTTCTGGTTGAATACTCTGTAGATGTTCAGGAAGGCGATTTAACTGTTATAAGAACAGACTCGTATCTGTCTCAGCCATTAATTAAAGAAATATATAAACAAGTATTGTTACGAGGTGCACATCCGGTTGTAAGAATGGGTGTTGAAGGATTGAATGAAATTTTTATTAAAAATGCCACGGATAAACAGCTTGAATATATAGACCCAATGCTTGAAACAGAGTATAAACAGGCTGATAAAATGATATCAATAGGTGCTCCTCTAAATGTTAAAAATATGGCGGGTGCTGATTCTAAAAAAATGGCAAAACGTTCAAGCGTAATGAGAAATTTATCTGCAGAAATGATGAAAAGAGTTGCCGAAGGTAAATTTAAATGGGTTATTGCTGACTTTCCTACTAACGCACTGGCTCAGGAAGCAAAAATGTCTTTGGATGAATATACTGATTTTCTTATAAATGCATGTTACTTAAATCTTGATAATCCTGTTGATAAATGGAGAGAAATTTCAAAAAATCAAACAAAAATAGAAAATTATTTAAACGGTAAAACAAAAATTCATATATTAGGCGAGAAAACAGATATAACATTTATTGTTAAAGATAGAATCTGGAAAAATTGTGCCGGAGAATTTAATTTTCCCGATGGTGAAATATATACTTCTCCCGTTGAAGACAGTGCCGAAGGACAAATATATTTTGATTTTCCTCAAATATATAGGGGAAATGAAGCACACAAAGTTCTTTTGACTTTAAAAAACGGAAAAGTTGTAGATGCAAAAGCTGAGAAAGGTGAAGAATTCCTCCTTAATATGCTTGATATGGATGAAGGGTCGAGATTTGTAGGTGAAATTGCAATAGGTACGAATGATATGATTCAAAAAGTTACGGGTAATATTCTTTTTGATGAAAAAATCGGCGGTTCAATTCATATGGCACTTGGTGCATCTTATCCTGAAACCGGCGGTAAAAATGTCTCAGGTCTACACTGGGATTTAATAAAAAATATGAAAAACGGAAGCGAAATATACGCTGATGATGTTCTTATTTATAAAGACGGAAAATTTATAATATAAAAAATCTAATCGTTAATTAAATTATTGATAAAGTAAAAAGAACCTTAATTTTAAGGTTCTTTTTACTTTGTATTTGAATAAATCCGTTAATTTTTAGCCAGATATTCGTTAATGGCTTTTGCTGCACGTTTACCTGCACCCATAGCATTAATTGCAGTTGAAGATCCTGTAGGAGCAACGTCACCTCCGGCATATACTCCTTTTATTGAGGTTTCACCTGTTTCTGCATTTATTATTATGTAACCTTTCGGGTTTGTTTCTAAATCCATATTATCCATTTTCATTGAACTTTGTATTGTCGGATTAGGACCGGTGCCGAGAGCAACAATGACGGTATCAACATCTAAATCTTCCGTTTTTCCGGTCGGAACAGGTTTTCTCCTTCCTGATTCATCAGGTTCGCCAAGTTCCATTATTTCAAAATTCATACCGTTAACATAACCTTCTTTATTATAAATTTCTTTTGGAGCTCTCAGAAACTTAAAAACAACACCTTCTTCTTTTGCATGTCTTATTTCTTCAAGTCTTGCAGGAAGTTCAGCTTCAGTTCTTCTGTAGACAATATATACTTCTTTAAAACCGACTCTTACTGCAACTCTTGCAGCATCCATTGCTACGTTGCCGCCTCCTATTACTGCTGCTTTTTCTCCAACACGAAGAGGCGTTGCTGTATCTTCTTTGTTTGCCTGCATAAGATTAACTCTTGTTAAAAATTCATTTGCACTGTATACTCCATTGAGATTTTCTCCGGG
This sequence comes from Candidatus Gastranaerophilales bacterium, assembly GCA_944325525.1. Taxonomy (GTDB): domain Bacteria; phylum Cyanobacteriota; class Vampirovibrionia; order Gastranaerophilales; family Gastranaerophilaceae; genus Avigastranaerophilus. Next base: position 32,141 of record CALVAK010000017.1, on the reverse strand, counting down.
TATACCCATCATTTTGGGGAGTCCTGCTCCTGAACCTATTACAATGGCGTCAAAACCGTCATCTTCCAGCTGCTTTATTGTTATAGATTTACCTACAACCACATTTGTAACAAATTTTACTCCCATTTCTTTTAAATTGGATATTTCTTTGTCCAGAAACTTTCTTGGAAGTCTAAATGGTGGTATGCCGTATCTTAATACACCTCCGAGCTTGTGTAGAGCTTCGAAAACTACTACTTCATGTCCGGCTTTTCTTAAATCTGCCGCAGCAGTAATACCTGCACATCCTGAACCAATAATTGCAACTTTTTTACCTGTTTCTGTTATTTTGCCTATTTTGACATTTGTGGAATCACCAACATATCTTTCTAAAGCACCGATTGCAACGGGCTCTGATTTTATGCCTAGAACACATTTCCCTTCACATTGTCTTTCCTGCGGACAAACTCTTCCGCATACTGAAGGCAGCAGGCTTGATTCTCTTATTATTTCACCGGCTTTTTCAATCTCTCCGGATTTTACTGCCTGTATGAATTCCGGAATTTTTATGTTAACAGGGCAGCCCTGTACACATCTAGGGTTTTTGCAATTTAAACAGCGGCTTGCTTCAAGCTTTGCCTGTTCATCTGTAAGATTTGATTCAACTGCTTCGAAATTTGTTCTTCTTACCATCGGGTCTTGTTCATGGGGTCTTTGTCTTACTGCCATCTTTTTATCCTTTTTGTTTTGTTGTCATTTTTGTCATTTTTAATTTTAATTATAGCATTTACATAATTTATATAACAAATTTTTTATTTCTGTATTATATGTGTTGTATTAAACAAATTTGTTTTATTAATGTATAATTAAGTAAATCGGTTAATAATATAACACTGATTGATGTTTAATTATATTCTTAAGGAGAAATTATGAACATAAATAAAAACTACTTAAATTTGGAAGATAGTTACTTATTTTCTACAATTGCGAAAAAAGTTGCAGAATATACTCAAAATAATCCGGATAAAAAACTTATAAAAATGGGGATAGGAGATGTAACTCTTCCTCTTGCTCCGGTTGTTGTTGATGCAATAAAAAAAGCTGCGGATGAAATGGGAGTTCAATCTACATTTAAAGGCTACGGACCGGAACAAGGATATTTGTTTTTGAGAGAAGCAATAAAAAATTATTATTACAGAAAATTTATTACTATTAATACTGATGAAATCTTTATTTCTGACGGTGCTAAAAGTGATTTGGGTAATATTCTTGATTTGTTTGATAAAGATAATACAGTTTTGATTCCAGATCCGGTATATCCGGTTTATGTTGATACAAACATTATGGACGGAAGAAAAGTTATATTTATGAATGCTAATGAAGAAAATTCTTTTTTGCCGCTTCCTGATAATAATATTAAGTGTGACATAATATATATATGTTCTCCGAATAATCCGACAGGTGCTGTGTATACTAAAGAAGCTTTAAAACAGTGGGTGGAATATGCAATTAAAAATGATGCGGTAATATTGTTTGATGCTGCTTATGAGTGTTTTATAAAATCAAAAGAGCTGCCTAATAGTATTTATGAAATAGAAGGAGCTGAAAATTGTGCAATAGAATTTTGTTCATTCTCAAAAACAGCGGGATTCACAGGTACAAGATGCGGATATACTGTTGTTCCTAAAACTCTTGTACGCAACGGCATTCATTTAAATAAACTCTGGCTGAGAAGACAGACAACAAAATTCAACGGAGTTCCTTATATTGTACAAAGAGGTGCTGAAGCGGTATTTTCGGAAGAAGGACAATTGCAGATTAAGAAAAATATTGATTATTACAGTGAAAATGCCAAAATTATGTCTGAAACTATGGATAAAAAAGGAATTTTTTATACAGGTGGTAAACATTCTCCTTATATCTGGCTAAAATGTCCCGGCAATATGAAATCATGGGAATTCTTTGATTATATGCTAAATAAAATAGCTGTTGTCGGAACTCCGGGTTCAGGTTTTGGTAAAAACGGCGAAGGTTTTTTCAGATTAACTTCTTTTGGCAACAGAGAAAATACCATTGAAGCTATGAAAAGATTTTCTGAATTGTTTTAATATAGATTTAAAAAGAGGGGATATCCCCTCTTTTTAATCTTTAAATTTTTGTTTAATAAGTGATTTTATTTCATAATTTACAGTAGAGCGTTCATACCAGTCTCTTATATATCTTTCAAGTCCAAAACAACTTCCTCTCTCTTTTAAACCGTTATTTGTATTAAAAGCTGCTTCGAACATTCCGATTTGAACAGTAAAGAATATTGATTTTGAATCTTTTTTTAAACCTAAAGTCAGTGATTTTAATCGTCTTGAACCACCGCTTATTTTATCTTCTATATCTTTTTTCTGTGATAAAAAATTTATTAATGACTGTTCCAAACTGTTTAAAGCAGGATCTTTTCCTTCTGACATTTTATGTTCCTTCCGTTACTGAATATTTATTACTTAGTTCTCTGTTAATTAATATACCACTTTTTGTTAAAGCCAAACCTCCTTGTGAAGTTTCTTTTAACAGCGGAGACATTAATTGACCGGTTTGAAGCATTGCATCAATTATTTCATCAGCGGGTATTTTGCTTTCTATATTTGCCATTGTTAATTCGGCTGCAGTTATAGCATGTATTGCAAGAAATGCATTTCTTTTTACACACGGAATTTCAACAAGACCTGAAACCGGATCACAGGTTAATCCAAGGATGTTTTTTAGAGCTAAAGCTGCTGCATTTATTATTTGTTTTTCATTTCCGCCCATTATATATACTGCACCTGCCGCTGCCATAGCTGAAGCTGCTCCGCATTCTGTCTGACAGCCGCCTACTGCTCCTGCCATCGGTATTTTTGCTGAAAAAACATAGCCGATTGTACCTGCCGTTATCAGGGCATTTATTTCTTCTTCTTTATCAAGTTTATATTTCTCACTTAAAGATATTATTACTGCGGGTACAATTCCGCAAGAACCTGCTGTCGGGCATGCGGCTATTTTGTTCATTCTTAGATTTTCTTCCATTGTTGCGATTGCATAGCTTACTATTTTTTCAAATAATTCACCGAATAAAGATTTATGTTTTTTATATTTTTCAATAAGTTTATTACAATCATCACCGCACAAACCGCTTGAAGATTTTTCTTTTGATTTTAAACCTCTGTTTATTGCCTGTTTCATAGCAATTAGAATATTTTCTGTTTTATTTCTTACATCCTGTACACTTTTTTCAAAATCATAAGCTTCTTTTTCCTGCATTATTTCATATATCTTTTTATTCTCTTTTTTGCAGGTATTTAATAATTTTTCAAATGTATTTATAGAATATTCCAATTTAGTCCTCTAATTTTCTTATATTTCTTACAAAATATACATCCTCAATATTTTCAGTTTCTTTAATAATTGTATCAGATATCTCACCATCAAGACAGATACACATTGATGCTGTTTTTCCTTTTGCATTACGGTCACATTCAAGTGTTGCTATATTTATATTTTCTTTTTGTATTAGAGAAGATACTTTAGAAATCATTCCAGGCTTATCTTTGTAAAAAAGCAGTAATGTATTAAATTCTCCGGAAATTCGTGTTGAAAATTCATTAATTTGTGTTATTTCTATATTTCCGGCTCCGGTTGAACTTCCCGATATTGTCATATTAATATTACCTGATAATATAAAATCTACTGCATTAGGGTGCCGGTCTGCATTTTGTTCAAATAAATATTTATATTTAATATTTTTAGTTTCTTTAAGGTTAAATATATTTTTTATATTTTCACTGTCAACACTATATCCTGATAAACCGGCTAAAAGTCCTTTGTCTGTACCGTGTCCTTTTCCTGTTTTTGCAAAAGAGTTGTATAAAACAAATGTAACTTCTTCCGGAATTTCTTTGTATATATTACGTGCCATCAAACCCAGTCTTACTGCTCCTGCCGTATGAGAACTGGATGGACCTGTCATAACAGGTGAAATTATATCAAAAAGTGAACGCTGCTTCATATTATATAATTATATGGTTTTTGACTTAATTAGGCAAAAAAAAGCTCTTTTTTTAAAAGAGCGTTAACTAGGTTAGTTTTGGTAGATAGTTGTTCAGTTTAGACTTTATGAGTCTTACATTTTCTTTAATTACCGTAAAAATTTTTTTATGCGGGTTTTTATTGCTTTTTTTACATAAGTTTACAAATTTAACTTAAATACTGTAAAGTTTTTCTTTGTTTTGCCGATAAATATATAAAAGTAAGTATTAAGGGAGAAAAATATATGTATTATAATTCAATATGGCCGGGTGCATATAATTTTATCGGTGAAATTAAGCTATTTACGGAATGGTTTAAAAAACAGATAGATATAATCTATCAAAAAATAGAAGAAACAGAAAAAAAACTGGATTAATATTAATTTCTTGAAACTGAAATGTTCTATGTTATATACTTGTTAGGTAAGAATATTTACATAGGGCTAAATTGTGATATCACAAATTTTAACGGCAAGCATAATAGGTTTGGATGTATATAAAATTCTGGTTGAAGTGGATATTAATAATTCACTTCCGTCAGTATCTATTGTCGGGCTTCCTGATACTGCCATAAGTGAGGCAAAAGAAAGAGTTCGTTCTGCAATAAAAAACTCGGGCTATGAGTTTCCGAATAAAAAAATAGTTGTTAATCTGGCACCTGCTGATATAAAAAAAGAAGGAAGTAATTATGATTTGCCTATAGCTCTTGGTATTCTTGCAAAGAATGGGATTTTTATAAATAGTGCTCTAAAAGATACGGCTTTTATAGGCGAACTTTCACTTGATGGTTCTTTAAGAGCTGTTAACGGTGTTTTGCCGATTGCGGCAGGTTTGAAACAACAGGGGATAAAAACACTTGTTGTTCCGTATGATAATGCAAAAGAAGCAGCCATTATAAAAGATATGACTATTCTTGGAGCAAAAAGTTTAAATGATATAGTTAATCATTTTAATATACAATCTCCGGAGCATAAAAAAATAAACCCTGTTATATCAAATGTAAATGATTATTTTAATGATAAAAATGATGAAATTAATTCGTTTGATTTTAAAGATGTCAAAGGACAAGTTAAAGCAAAAAGAGCAATGGAAATAGCTGCTGCTGGTGCTCATAACCTGCTTATGTCAGGGCCTCCCGGATCGGGTAAGACTTTACTTGCTAAATGTTTTGCTTCAATTTTGCCGCCTTTAAGCTTTGATGAATCTCTTGAATTAACTAAAATATATAGTATATCAGGGTTAATAAATCCTCAAAAACCTTTAATAACAAAGCGTCCATTTAGATGTGTTCACCACACTGCTTCTGCTGTCGGTATAATAGGTGGCGGCACAATACCCAAGCCTGGAGAAATAACACTTGCACATAGAGGTGTTTTATTCTTAGATGAATTTGTTGAATTTCCCCGTGCTGTACTTGAGGTTTTGCGTCAACCGCTTGAAGATGGTAAAATTGTTATTGCAAGAGCTAAGATGAGGCTGGAGTTTCCTTCTGATTTTATTCTTCTTGCCGCAATGAATCCTTGCCCGTGCGGATATCTCGGAGATAGTGAAAAACAATGCAGATGTACGGAGTTCCAAATTAAACAGTACCGTTCGAAATTATCAGGGCCTTTGCTTGATAGAATTGATATTGTTATCGAAGTCCCAAGACTTAAAATTAATGAACTTATTGATAATAATAATGATAAAGCTGAATCATCAGAAGATATCAGAAAACGTGTTATTAATGCCAGAAATATTCAGTCTGAAAGATATAAAGGACTTAATATATATACTAATGCTGAGCTTACACCGAAATTAATAAAAAAATATTGTAAATTGGATAATGAATCTACTGCTGTTTTGAAAAATGCATCATTAAAATTTAATCTGTCTGCAAGAGCGTACGACAGGGTATTAAAGCTTGCAAGAACTATAGCTGATTTGGATGACAGTGAAAATATTCTTATCCAGCATATTTCTCAGGCAATTCAATATCGTTCTTTTATATAAGATTATTTTCTATGACAATATATATGGGATTATAGGTAAGGAAATATTTATCTTTTTCTTTATATAGTTTTTCATAGGTTTCTTCAAAATTTTTAAATTTGGTTTTTGTTAATTTTATTTCTTTAATTGCGTTTACTCCGGTTAGTTTTATATGTTTTAATATATCGGCCGGGCTATTAAAATATAGTTTGTGTTCTTCTTCATGAAAACACAGTATTTTATATTTTTTAAGATGTTGTTTTAAATTTATAATATTATAGTTTTTATTATCTAAATTAAAAATATTTTTAATTTCAGGAAGGTTATTTTCTCCAAATATTGATACAGCGAGTAGTCCTTTATTATTTAATGAGTTAATCAGTTTTGAGATAGTATCTTCCAGATTATTGCACCACTGTAGACTGGCATTTGATATGATTAAATCATATTTTTCTGAAAGTGTTATTGTTTCTATATCACCCGGAATAAAAAAATTATTCTCATATATCTTGTCTATAAAATTTTTGGATTCTTCAACTAAATCATTTGAATAATAATGTTTGCATTTTATTTTATGTTTAATTTCGCCGGTTAAAAGACCTGTGGCACTACCTATTTCCAATATTGAATCGTATTCTTTTCTATTTAGAAATCCGATTAAATTTTTTGCCATTATTTTTTGTATGAATGCATTATCATCGTATGTTTTTAGACTTTTTGAAAATCTCTTTTTTACGAGTGATTTATCAATCATAGTAAATCACTCCATTTTGTATAATTTTCAAAAACATTATGTACAGATTCAATTTCAATTGGAATTATTTCCTGACTTAGCCAGTAGTTTCTTTGATTTTTCGGCGGCATAATCCTATCTTTTTTTGATATTATTACTTTGTCAAACTTTAAATGTTTATCAATTTTATAATCTCTTATTGCTATTAATTCTTCTTTTAATTCTTGCATAGGACGTGTGCAATATTCCCGAAGATTATCTCCTGTTGAAATTTTTCTTACAAATTTATCACATGTAAGCTCATTAAAATTTTCGACCATTAAATTATATATAATATGAGGAATTCCATAATTATCATCTACCGGCTTTTGAGTTCCGTTTATTGCAATAAACCGGTCAAAGTTTTTAAATGTATCATAAAATTTGCTGCATATAAAAACGCCCATTGACCATGCTAAAAGTGTTTTATCAATATATTTTGAAAAATCATAATTATCTATTTCTAATATTCTGTAATCATTAAACATTAATACATCATAATCTTCAAACAATAAATGAGATACTATTTTTTCATCCATTCCCCAGCCGTTGAAAAACACAATTAATTTTTTATTATCTTTTTTATTCAACCATTTTTGATTCATTGAAGTACCTCTTTTATTGTATTAATAACATCTTTAAATTCATTTATTGTAATATCACTCGTTAATGAAAGTCTAAACCTTGAAGTATTAACCGGTACTGTCGGCGGTCTTACAGGCAGTACAAAATAACCTTTAGCTTGCAGTTGTTGTGCTATTTTTACTGTTTTTCCGCTGTCGCCTATTACTATAGGTATTATCTGTGTTTTACCTTTGTCTTTAATATATATATGAGCTTCTTGTATTAATTTCTTTAATTTTGTTGATTTCTCTTTTATTAAATTCATTTTTTCTTCTATTAAAAAACTGCTCCATAAAATATTGATTGGAGGTATTGCTGTTGAGAATATAAATGAATTTGCTTTGTTTGTAAGATAATCAATAATTTCTTTATTTGCAGTACAAAAAGCTCCCATTGATGCGAATGATTTTCCGAGTGTTGCCGTTATGATATCAATTTCCTCTAAAAGATTTTCTTTATCCGCTATTCCTGCCGAATTGTTTCCGAAAATTCCGAAAGCATGAGCTTCATCCAGCATTAAATATGCATTGTATTTTTGTTTTAATTCAACTAGTTTTTTTATATTAGCTATATCGCCGTCCATAGAAAATACTGTTTCTGAAACTATTAAGGCTCTTTTATATTCTTGCCTGTGTTTTTTGAGTATTTCTTCAAGGTTATCGTAATCAAGATGTTTATAACGGTAAAAGTCACAGCCGGAAAGTTTCATTCCGTCAATTATACTGGCATGGTTTAATTTGTCAGAAAAAATAACATCTCCCCGTTTTACAAGAGTAGATACTACACCGAGATTACACTGATATCCTGTATTGAATAATAAACTTGCTTCTTTTTTAAATAGTTTTGCTATATCTTCTTCTAATTTCTTATATGCTTTTGAGCTTCCGGTAAGTAGTCTTGATGATGTTGATGAAAATATAAATTCGTTTGATTTTGAATATTTATTTATAAACTCATTTACAAGATTTTTATTTGTACTCAAATTCAAATAGTCATTAGAAGAAAAATTTATCATTTTTTTTTCGTCAATAACAAGGAATTTTTCGTATTTTTCTTCGATATTATATATTTTCCGGAAATTATCCTGTTCTATAATTTTTGTTATTTCATCTTTATAGCTCATGTATAAAGTATAGTCCAAATGAAAATTAATTTATATATATAATATTTAAATTAGAATTTTCATTATATCCCAGTTCTTCAAAATGTTTCTTTATAACATCGGTATGACACGTAAAAAATAGAATCTGGTTTGTTTTTGAAAAATCTATTAAACATTTTATTGCATTATGAGTTCTTGTGTAGTCAAAATTTACAAAAGCATCATCTATAATTAAAGGTAAATCCGCACGCCCGTTGCTTTTTAAAGTTGTTTTATCTTTTGAATAATTTGAAGCATAACCTAATCTCAGTGCAAGATATAACTGTTCTTTTGTTCCTCTTGACAGTTCGTTCCATTTTTTTATATTTGCAGTATCTGCACTTATGATTTCTTCAGATTCCAAATTTATCTTTGTATACTTGCCGTCTGTCAACATTGCCAGATATTTCTGGGCATTTATTAAATCCGGTTGTGTTTTATCAAAATTGCTTTTTGCTGTTTTCGTTATCTCTATTATTGTTTTATTTATATATATTGATTTTATTAAGTTTCTGTATTCATTTAAAAGAATGTTCCTTTCGGTTTTTAAATTACATATTCCTTCAATATCTTCAAGCTGTTTTTTTTCAAATTCAGCTTCCTTTTTTAAGGCTTGTTTTTCTTTTTTTATTTGTTCAATTTCTTCAAGTTTTTCTGTTAAAGGAACATTTAAATCAATATTATTGAAATTGTCAAAACTTCCTTTTTTTGTTTCTTCAATTTTTTTTATTTTATCTTGTATACCGTTTATTGAAACATTTAAAATATCCAGCTGTCTTTTTACTTCATTATTTTTCTCCCTGTATAATGTGAGATTTTTTGTGTTTTCTTTTATATCAGCTGAAAGCGGTATATTTATATTATTTTCTGTAATAAATTTATTAAAAACCTCAGATATATTATTATTTGTTTTTTCTGTATCATTAATTTCTGTTAAAATAATGTTTTTTTCTGAAATTTCATCTTTTATTGTTCTTAAAAGCTCTACTGCTTCAATATATTTCTTTCCATCATCCGTTATTTTTATTGTATCTGCTTTTATTAAATTATAAAATTCTTTATTATTATTATCTATTTCTTCATTTAAAGTATTAATCTTATCAATAATGTTGTTTTTTTGAGATTCGTTGAAGTTGATATCACGTTCATTTTGCAAAAGTTTTTCCTGAAAAGATTTATAATCAAATATTTTATTATTAACTTCCTGTTTTAATTTCTCAATTTTTTCAATAAGATATGAACTTTCAATATTAATTATTTCCGGATAATAAGGTTTAAGTTTATCAATTAAATTATTTAATATTGCTTCTTGCTGTGTTTGTTTTCTCATTATGTAATCTGCGGAAATATTTTCTGTATTTCCTAACCTCTGTATAACAAAACCGATTAATATAAGAATTGACAGAAATACAGAGAAAATTCCGGCAGTTGTAACATGCTGATAAAAGCTTACCGTGGCACTTGAGATTGTAAGTACTAGTAGTGAACCGAACAATATAAGTGAATTTTTATTTGATAAAATGCTTTTTGAATTTGTTTTAATTCTTTTTTCCATATTGTTAATATCTGAAGCAAGATATTTATATTGTGTTAACCCGTCATCAAGGGCTTTATATAATTGATTTAGTTCATCGGAATTTACATTCTCAGCATTGCTCTTATGAAGATATTCAAAATCATTTTTCAATTTTAATATTGTTTGTTCTATATTTTCTATATTTTTTTCATAAGCTTTAATCTCAGAAAGTGTATCATCTTTTTTTGTTGTCAGTTCTTTTATTTTATTTATAACTTCATATTCTATTTTAAAATTCAAAATTTCTTCATCCGAAGGATTTATATTAAACTCTTTTTCTAGAATTACTCTGTTATTTGAGAGCTTATTTGTAATATTTTCAAGCTTTTGTTTGTTCTTGTTGATATTTTCGTAGTTAGTGTCGTATTCGCCGGTTTTTTGTATAAGTTCAATATATGAGTCTCTGTTTTCATAAAGATTTGAATTAAACTCAACTAAAAGCTGGTTATATAATTTTTGGAAATTTTCAAGTTCATCTGTTAAGTTTTTAAGACTTATTAATGTATTAATGTATTCTTCAAAAGAAGACAGTTGTGTAATTTCTTCATCAAAATTATGTATATTAAATATTACTTTATTGTACTGATCTTCTTTTTGTGATAATTCATTAATTTGTTTTGTTAGGGCTGAAATCTTATCTAAAATGTCTGTCAGTGTCTTTTTCGGTTTATTATTAATTCCTACATACTGAAATATATCCGAAATGACTTTGCCGGAAAAATTATTTAATTTATCACCTGATGGGTCTTTTATTACATTAATGAGCGAAAAATTATTATCGTATTGAAGATTGTTTAAATCATCAATATCAATTGTAAAACCTTGTTCATAATATTTTTGATTAATTAAGGTTTCTATAAAGGAGTAATCGTATAACTTGTTGTTTGAGTCGTATAACTTACATCTTTCAATCTTTTTAGAGGAATTTTTTATATCGGCTCTGTAATCTTGTTTTTGCGTTTGAGAATATAAAGAGAAAAATATTTTTCCGGTATCAATTTTAGGCGGACGAAAAAATCCGTTTTTAAGAAACTGCATTAATGAACTTTTGCCTGCTTCATTTCTTCCGCATATTAGATTTAATTCCGGCGAAAAAGCATATTTTACACCAGTTTTTATATCTTTTTCGCTCTTTTCAATAATAACATTATCTATAATGAACTTTGGCATAATCTATTCCTCTTTGCTTTCATTATAGTAAATATTATTGCAAAGGTTTATGCAATCTTCTTTTATTGTATTTTTTATATCATTCTTAAACGATTGAAGTTCGTTGTCAGAGAAATTACAATAATCAAGGAGATTCTTAATATCCTTCTCAACAGTATCCATAGCACAATAAATATTTTCATCAGACAACATTCTGTATATTTCTCCTGAAATACCGTCATCTTCAGAAAATGTTTTTTCATCCGCTTTTTGTTTTGTTCCGTTGAGAATATCAGAAATGTATACTGCCTTGTTAAAATCATTTTTAATCTTTTCTGAAATTGTTTCATAAAACTCATTATTTATTTCATTATAAAAAGTTATAAAACCTTCCAGTTTTAACCTTAAAAGGAATAATTCGGGTGACTGCATAGAATTTTTATTTATAAAATCAGAAACGGAGTCATAAATAATGGAAAAAGCATCTGTTATTTCTTTTGCAGAAGATATATCTATACTTATATTTTCAAAACGAATCAGGTCAACCGGAACAAAATTATTGCGAATAATATGACCGTTTTCAACCGTTATATATTTAATTCCGTGGCTGCCTGTTTCTTTAGTGTTTCTGCCTTGAATTGTACCTGAATATTGGATGTTTGAAGAAATTTCTTCAGGAATATGTATGTGTCCGAGTGCCCAGTAATCGTAATTTAAAGATTGTAGTTCCGATGTCAGGCACGGAGCATAAGAAGAATCTTTATTTCCGTTAATATCACAGTGCAGAAGCCCTATATTAAAAAGACTTTGTTCTTCTCCTTGAGCTTTAGAAAAGTATTTTACCGGATTTTCATTAAAATAATTATTCTCATAACTTAATGCATGAACTAAAGCAGCCGGAACATTGTTTTTGTCACAAATTGTTATTTTACAGCAATTATCAGTATTAACTCCTACAATTTTTATATTTGAAAATTCATCAAAATTAAAAGTATTTTTATTATATGCAGGTATAGGGTCATGATTGCCGCAGATGATAATTGTTGTGATATCTGCTTTTTCTAACTTTTTTAGTCCTTCTTTTAATATAAGTTTTGACCTGAAATCCTGTTCATTTCCGTCAAAAGTATCACCTGATATTAAAACAAAATCAACATTTTTTAATAATGCAAAGTCAATAAAGTTACTAAAAGCTTTTTCTGCTGCTTTGTTATAAAGATCTTTAAGATTTTCATCAAAAGCGAATCCGGTTAAATCTGAAAAAGGACGACCTAAATGGATATCTGATATATGAATAAAAGAGAATATCAAAATTAGCCCCCTTACCTGATTACATTATCATAATTATAATGTATATTGTCAAATTATTCTTGTTTATATCTTGACCATTTGTGCAAAATACCTTTTTCGTGGCAATATCTGCAGGCACTAAACGGTTTTGGATTTTTTACTAATTTATTATATAGTTCTTTGCCGGAAGCTTTATATATATCTATTCCGGGTGGCAGCTCAATAGATGTATTATATTTTTTATTATAAAAAAGTCTAAATATTTTTTGGCACTTGTATAATTTATGTTCCCACAGATTGATATATTCTTTGCAAAGGCAATTCTTAAAAGTTTTTTTAATTGGTGAATCTCCGTTAATATTAAGTTGTTCATAGAAAAAATTTATATTATTAACCGTATAATTTATTTCTTTTTCTTTAAGTATATCTGTAACTTTATAAAAATTGTTTTCCCATATATCATAGTAACTTATGTTAACTCCTGTTTTATATTCTTTTAATGTTTTCCAGAAAGATTCAGGCATTGAGTTAATAAGTATAGCATTTGTAGCTATACTAAGGCTTGTTTTGGGGAAAGCATTTTTTGTTTCTTGTACAAATTGATTTATGTCAGGGTGCAGAAGCGGTTCACCGCCAATAAGTCTTAGTTGTTTAATATCAATTTTTTTTGCAAGTTCATTTATATCTTTTTTAAATTCATTGATATCAACATATACTTTCTCATCAATTAAATTACAGAAAAATGTGCAATGATTACATTTCAAATTACAATTAAGCGTTATTGGAATTTCAATATATGAAAATTCTGGTTTTTTTCTTTGTTTTTTAAGATGAAATATTTTAAGCATGGTTTATTTTATTATTGTATTTATTAATGATATTGCTTTTCCATAAATATAGATTATTATACCAGATTTATTTTCTGAATGTCTTTAGAGAAATTTTGTTACTGTAAATGGATAACAATGGTTTTACTATTAAATTTTTTTATATTAAAATGTAGTACGTTAAAATATAGACAGGCGGATTATATGACAGAGAGTACCAAGAAAGATTATAAAGATAGTATAAATTTACCGAAAACCACGTTAGAAATGAGAGCTAATGCGACACAAAAAGAACCGTTAACTCAAAAATTCTGGGAAGAAAACAAAATTTATGAAAAAAATATTGCCCAAAGAGATAAAGTAAATAAATTTGTTCTTCATGACGGACCTCCGTATTTGAGTTCCGGAAAAATTCACGTTGGTACTGCTTTAAATAAAATTCTAAAAGATATAATAACCAAATATAAAGCACAGAGAGGATATTATGCACCTTATGTTCCGGGTTATGATGCACACGGACTTCCTATTGAGAATGCTGTTGTAAAGACAATAAAAGGCGGAAGAGATGCACTAAGTCCCGGAGAATTAAGAGCTAAATGCCGTGAATTTGCAATGCAAAACTTAAAAGGGCAGGAAGCAGAATTTAAACGTCTTGGCGTATGGGGAAACTGGGAACATCCTTATTTAACTATTGCTCCTGATTTTGAAGCCGAGCAAATAAGAGTATTTGGGGAAATGTATAAAAAAGGTTATATACAAAAAGGATTAAAACCCGTATATTGGTGTGCTTCTTGTGAAACAGCTCTTGCAGAAGCAGAAGTTGAATATGCTGATCACACTTCAACAAGTATATATGTTCGTTTTAAATTTGATGAAGATGATAAAAAAGAAGTATATAAAAAAATAAACAGTGAATCGGACAAAGATTTATATGTGGTAATCTGGACAACAACTCCCTGGACAATCCCTTCTAACCTTGCAGTATGTCTAAATGCCAGACTTGAATATACGGTCTTTGAATTTAAAAATGACAGATATGTTGTTGCATCTGAGTTACTTAAAAACTTCTTAAATGACGTAAAATGGGATGAATCAGAAATAAAAAGAGTTGAAGTGCTTAAAGGCAGCGAAATGGAGTTAATGAACGTATTCCATCCGTTATATAACAGGAAAAGCAAAATAATACTCGGTGATCATGTAACGCTTGATGCAGGTACAGGATGTGTTCATACAGCTCCCGGTCACGGTCTTGAAGACTGGGAAGTATGTCAGAAGTATGGAATTAAGACACTTTCTCCTTTAAATTCAAAAGGAATATGGTATAGAAGTAAAGATTTTGAAGATGCCGACCTTGAAGGAGTTCCTTATTATAAAGGAAATGATATTGTAATACAAAAACTGGAAGCTCGAAATGCTCTTTTAGCCAAGCAGGATATAACACATAGTTATCCTCACTGCTGGAGATGTAAAAATCCTGTTATATACAGGGCAACGGATCAGTGGTTTGTCAAAGTGGATATGTTCAAAAAAGAAACTTTAGAGGCAATAAAAAATGTAAAATGGATTCCGGCAGCAGGAGAAACAAGAATTTCCAACATGGTTGAAAATCGTTCTGACTGGTGTATTTCACGTCAGCGTGCGTGGGGAGTTCCAATTCCGGTATTTTATTGTGAAAATTGTGGTGAAGTTATTGTAAATGATGAAACTATTAATCATATAGCACAATTATTTGAAAAAGAAAGCTCGGATGCCTGGGTAAATCATAGTGTTGAAGAACTTATGCCTAAAGGTTACAAATGTCCTAAGTGCGGTAGTGTTCATTTTAGAAAAGAAACTGACATTATGGATGTTTGGTTTGATTCAGGCTGTACGCACAGAGCTGTAGTTCAAAAAAGACAGGAAGAACTCGGAAGTTTACCTGTTGAAATGTACCTTGAAGGTTCTGACCAACATAGAGGCTGGTTCCAGTCATCGTTGTTAACTTCTGTTGCTACGACCGGAAGAGCTCCTTATAAAACTGTTTTAACCCACGGCTTTGTTTTCGGTGAGGACGGTAGAAAAATGTCTAAATCCCTTGGAAATTACATAAGACCTGATGATATTATAAAAAATTACGGTGCTGATATATTAAGACTCTGGGCAGCTTCAGTTGATTACAGAAATGATATTAAAATCGGGGATAATATAATTAAGCAGCTTGTTGAAATATTTAAGAAAACAAGAAATACCGCAAGATTTCTTCTGGGAAATATTTATGACTTTAATCCTAAAACTGATTATGTTAAATATGAAGATTTAAAAGCAATTGATAAATTTGCACTGCATAAATTAAATACTTTAATTGCAAATGTAACGGATGCTTTTGAAGCTTATGAATTCTACAGATATTTCCAGTATTTACAAAATTTTGCCGCTGTAGATTTAAGTTCCTTTTACCTTGATATAGTAAAAGACAGACTGTATACAAGCGGTAAAAAATCACTTTCAAGACGTGCTTGCCAGAGCGTATTATATGAAAATTTACAGGCATTAACAAAGATACTTGTTCCTGTTATGCCTCATCAGGCTGAAGATATTTGGAAAAATACACCAGAGATTCAGAAAAACGGGCTTGAAAGTATTCTTCTTTCTGATTGGCCGATTGTTAAAGAAGAATGGTATAACGACATAATTGAAAAAGAATTTACAGAAATATTAAAAGTACGTGAAATAGTTACAAAGGCTATTGAACCATTAAGAGCTGAAAAAGTAATAGGAAGTTCTCTTGAAACAGCTGTTTATATTGTTTCTGAAAATGACGAACTTTTGAAGAAATATGAAAAAGAACTGTGTAATATATTTATCACATCTCAAGCTTTTGTTGTTAAGGAAAAGCCTCAAAATGTATTGAGTGAATATAATGAGGATGATTACAGAGTATACGTAACAAAAGCTTTGGGCGAGAAATGTGAACGCTGCTGGAAATATAGACAATTAGGCAATCATTCCGGTTATGAAACTATTTGTGATGATTGCTATGAAGCAATAACAGAATAAAAAATAACCGCTCTTTTGAGCGGTTATTTTTTTATATATTTCCTTGTAAAACCCTCTTTAACTTTTTAAGTGCATGTTCAAGATTTGTTTGAAAATTACTTTTAGATGATTTTATAATAATTTCATTTATTATATTTATATGCTTGGGGATTTTAATACTTTCAGCTTTTCTTGTAAATGAATCATTTGGAGGAACACCGGGTTTATAATACATAGTATATTTAGGTATTGGTTCATTTTTCGGAAAAAGATTAAATCCTCCGCCGTTAGGGAAAAATTTTTCATTTAAAGCCAGTCGTTCCGTAACATTTAAGTTTGCATCTTCAACTGCTTTTTCTAACGACACCCTTAAATCAATATTGTCCAAATTCGGAGCCGGTGTTTTTATAAGCCCGCAGGGAATTTCAATTTTTTTTACATCCATATTGCTTTGACCTTTTCTTATGAGATACTGGTACAAAACATGAAATAATATAATTTGACAATTTTAATTATAAATATTTACAAAATTTTATTTTGTTCAAGGAAAATTCACGATAAGCCTGAAGAGAGAGTGAATTTTTTTAATGGCATCTTGAAAAGGTTGTGATACTCATTAAATTACAAGTTATACCTGAACATTGGTTTTATAAGTTCTACCTGACACATGTCAAAACGTTTGTCGCTGTTAGAAGGCGGACATAATTCATTTCCGGTGATTCCGTAGCAGTAATCTGCATAAGCAGGTTGTTTGTTTTGACCAAGCGAATTGCAAAAAGCTTCTCTGTAACTGAAAAGAGTATTGCCCTTATCGTTTTGTACGTATACTACAGCATAGTTGCATACCTGCCTTTTCCCGTTCTGTGTATCTACATAACAGTCTTGCGGAATGCCTTCTGTTCTTTCCGGGTTATAACTGTAATAATATCCTTTTACTTTCGGATTAAGGTATTGAACTGTTTTATTTCCGGCAACTTTAAGATTGTCAGCAGCAACACCGAGAGGATACATTTCACCGTTATCCATAATCATAAATGTTAATACGTCAGGTGGCATTTTGTCATCATCCGGGTCAATTACGTTCGGTTTTGATGTTCCGTTAACATCAACTGCCAGAAGTCTGAATCCGAAGTCATTTGAAATACTGCTGTTAAAAGTTCTTTTTGTTAAATAATATCTAAATCCGTTTGTTGTTATAAAGTTAGGGTTTTTAGAATCAAAATCAGAAATATAAGGCTCTTTTTCTCCATCTGATACTTCTGCTGTAAATAAATTATCACAGTCAATTTTTCCGGAAGTATTAGACATTTCTACTATTTTACGGCAAATAATATTTGTTCCTGTTGTATTAGCAGGTAGTTCATTACATTTTACAGTTCCTGTATCTTCAACTTCCGAATCCGGTTTAAAAACATAAGTACTTGTTCCGTCTTCTTTTTTGCATAACATTATGGAAGAATCTTGCGGTGAATCTTTAGCTGTATTACCGGCATATAATTCTCTTGTTAGTGTCTGCGTATTATTAAATACAAAATAACCTAAAGAAGCATAAGAAGTTTTAATTATTTTTAATGTTTGTACTGACAAAGCCATAATTACACCGACAATTGTCATACAAATTAAAACTTCTCCTAAAGTAAAACCGGAATTATTTTTTTTCATTTAACTCTTCCTTTAATATTTGACTGCATTTTTTATATGTATTTACTTCTATTATACCATCTTTTCTTATTATATCTTTTGTAATATTTAGCACGGTTTTATTTTCTTTTATGGCAAATACTTTTATGTTTCTTTCCAGAGCATCAATTACAATTGATGAACCTAAAGAATTAAACGGCATAATTAAAGCTTTTAAGTTGTCTATATTAATATAATGTTCCACTTTTTTAAAGTAAAATAACGGTGCATTTTGAAGTGCAATAAGAAGACAGGGTAAAAAAGTCGGGGTTATATATTCGGCTGCTGCTTTTTCTGACACAATATCAGTAGAAATTGTTATGTCTTCAAATGCCGGAGAATGAACAACGGGAATTTTTAATTCACGTGAAAGATAATGAGAGATGACGGCTTCAACGCCGCCTACTATATCAACATCACATCCGTTTTTATAATTGTCTTCTGGCGGTTCATCAAATCTGCATACAACGGCAATTGTTTGCACACCTTTTTTTATAAGTTTTTTACCCGCTTTTATAAGGGTTTTATTGTTCAAAATACTGCCTGAAGATATGCCGTTTGATGAATTGTAAAATTGAACACAGCAAGGTTCATCAGTTATTTCATAGTTGTCAACATCAATTCCATATACTGTTTTTACAGCATTTATCGTGTTTATATGTACATTTAATATATTTCTTGAAATAGCTTTATCGAAAATTATGCCGATTTTATTATTGTACGATGGTATCAGGCTGAGATTGCCTTTCATAAACTGTGATAAAGCCCAACCTTCAGTATAAAGCATATTTTCTGTAATTCCGGAGAAACATGCGGCATTCACAACGTTAGGGTTTACAATTACATTAAAATCTTTTGCAAACATTCTTGCTGTTTGTGAAGCATCACCTGCATATCCGCCAATTGATGCTCCTATACCTGTCGGTACAACTAATGCTATCAGAGGTTTTTCTTTATTATAATTCAACATATTCATTCGGTTTTAATGGTATACATTTTTGTCCCTGAGCTTCAATCAGGTCAACAAATCTGTCAATATTAACCTTTATATTATTAAATGTATTATAGTGAATAGGTATTATTTCCATAGAATACAGCATTTTTGCTGCAACAGCTGCTTCATTGATGTCCATTGTATAATAACCACCGACCGGAAGAAGTGAGTAATAAGGATGATATAATTCTCCTATTAAAGCAAATTCACTCATTAAGGCTGTGTCTCCGGCATGATATATTGTTGTTCCCTCTATATCAAATAGAACACTTGCTGCAAGTCCGCCATAAGGTAAATCAGGATTAGAACTTGTATGTATTGCCGGAAGAAATCTTATACTTCCCCACTTAAATTCAAGACAGCCTCCTATATTAATTCCTATTGCTTTAGCTCCTTTTTCCATACAGTAATTTGCAAGTTCAAAAACTGTAATAATTTGTGCACCTGTAGCTTTTGAAATTGCTATTGCATCTCCAAGATGGTCAAGATGGGCATGTGTTACAACTATATAAGTTATTCTTTTTTGTTTAAAATCAAAATTTGCTGCGGGATTTCCTGTTATAAATGGGTCAATTAGTATTCCATCCCAGTCTTTTTCTATAAAACATGCACTGTGTCCGATATAAGTTAATTTTTTCATAATTCTTTACCCCGTTTATCATTATTTATAATTGTATCAAATTTTAAATATAAATAAAATAAGTTTAATTAACCGGCAATTGTTTTAGTAAAAATGCAAAAAATTGTAAAAAAAGAGGCAAATTTTTTTTTATTCATGGTTTGTAAAAAACAGATTGCATGATGAAAAGGGAAAAATAAATGAATATAAGACCGGTTTCTTTTGGTTCGTTAATGGTATTTACAATAAAAGATAATAAACCAAAAATGGATGTTCCGTCATTAGTTGGTTTGTCATTTAATAATAATGATAAATTAAAAGGATATTCACTTGAAAAAAGGACTATTTCACCTGAAATAATTGATGGTTCTGTTCATAATGCTGCAAAGGATTATGCAAGAACTCTTGATGAACGTTATAGAAACGAACTGGAAAAAGAACCTAAAAAAGTTAAATTTACTGAAGTTACTTTTTCAGTAAACCCGAGAACCACAGAAAAAAGATATTTTTTGACTGCCGCAACAAACGGAGATGAAGCAAGAATTCATGATATTTTAAGCAGAGGCAGCAACTTCTATATCGCTAGATTTTAGAAAAAAACAGAGAAAAATATTCTTGAAATCCTCTTTTTAAACACTCGATAACATCTTTTTTCGAAATATTATTGTTTATTTCATTTATTGTTGTAATTGATTCCGGATTAACTTTTTCGTTAAAAATATTTTCTATTGTTTCTGTATTATAACTAAATAGTATTGAACCATGCTGTAAAAGATAGTCTTGAGTTCTGTATTGTGCGGAACCTATTATTTTTTTATCTCTGTAACATAAGTCAGCCCCGGTAGATAAAGACATACAATAATCAAAAGATGTTTTATGCTTCTTATTTCCGCCTATACATAAATTAACACCAAGTATTTTGAATCCTTTTATTATTGCATTTGATATTTCTTTATAAGAACTGATAACGCTTTCTCCTGATTGAAGAAATTTTACAGGACAGACAAAAGAATATGTAATTTCATTATCGTGTAATAAGCCTCTACCGCCAGTAATTCTTCTTACAATATCTATGTTATTGTAATTGCAATATTTCATATTTATATGTTCAAAAGATTGATTTCTTCCAACCGATACACATTTTGGTTTCCACCCGTATAATCTTATAACCGGTTCTTTTTCTTTAGAATTTATTGCTGACTTTAGAATGTGAAAGTCAGTATCCATATTAAACTGTCCGTTATTTTCTTTATAATCCAAAAAAGTAGCCATAAGGCTATTTTATAACACAAATAAACAATTTATAAAATAAATAAATAAAACGGAGAAAATTATGGAAAAAAATGTGTTAAAAGGAAGCAGAACCCGTGAAAATTTGATGAAAGCATTTGCCGGAGAATCAATGGCAAGAAACAGATATTGTATGTTTGCTTCAGTAGCAGAGAAAGAAGGACTAATAGAAATAGCGAAAATTTTTAGAAATACTGCACTTAACGAAAAAGAACATGCTGAAGTGTATTTTAAATTCCTTGACGGTGAGGATGTTGAGATTAATAGTGTATTGTATCCGTCTTGCCTTGGAAATACTCTTCCTAATTTGTTGTGTGCCGTAAAATATGAGGAGGAAGAACACTCTCAAATATATCCTGAATTTGGCAGAATTGCTAAAGAAGAAGGATTTAAAGAAATATCAACGGCTTTTTATAATATTGCATTGATTGAAGAGTATCACAGTTTAAGATATAAAAAATTATATGACATGCTTAATAAACAAGAAATGTTTAAATCAGAAAAGAAGCTAAAATGGGAGTGTTCGAACTGCGGTTTTATAATTGAAGAAAATACTCCGCCTAAAAAATGTCCTGTTTGCAGTAAAGAGCAAGGGTATTTTGAACGCTTATGCACTTGTTTATAACTATAATTTTGTTATCTGCGATTCTTGTTTTAAAAAATTTTCAGGTCTTAAGTTTTTCCAATATATATTCTCTTTGACAACTTTAGCGGGAATGCCTGCTAATACACAATTTTCTTTGTAAAATTTCCCTGTAACAATACAATTTTGAGCAACAATACAATTGTCAGGAATCTTAGAATTTTTCATTATTACTGCGTTCTTACAAACCCATACATTAGAACCTATTTCTATACTTTCTCCTTTGTTAATAAGATTGCCGTTCATATCAAATATTGAATGAGTATCAGTACATGTGATTTCTATTCCGAAAGAAAACATACAATTTTTCCCGACAGTAAGAGAACTATTACTTTCTCCTAGCTGTATATCCCCCGAGTTAAAACCTGTATTTTCTTCTATTATAATTTTGCAATTATTAATAGGAGTATCCGGAAAACCTATTCTAATATAAACATTGTGAAGATAAACATTATTTTTAACGGTTATTGTATTGTTTGAACCGTAAATTTTAATCCGGACTTTTCTTAAAAATGCACTGTCACTGATTTCTATACTATTATTACTTCCACGCTGTTTTATCTGCGGATACAATAACTTATTAATTATGCGTTTTATATTTGTCATATTAAATTTTCTATATTTTTAAAATTTTCTAAATATTAATTTACTGTTTCTTTCCAAAATAATTAAGTAAGAGCCTTTTTGACAATAAAATTATATATCTTTAAAAAGAAAATATCAATTATATTATATCCTTATAAAGAAAATAAAAAACAACAAAGTTAAAATACAAAAAGCTTTTATATAAATCCATTGTTACTTATTGCATAATTTATAAAAAGGGATTATATGTCTAAATTAAGCAAAGAAAAACTTAATGAAATAAAACAAAGTAAAAACTATACCTCAAAAGAAATAGCCGAAAAAACAGGAATTCCCAAAAGCACAGTAGAAAAGATTTTTGGCGGATTTAGTAAAAATCCGACACTGGATATTCTTTTAAAAATAGCAGATATTTTAGACTGTGGACTGGATGATTTTATAGAGTATGGAAAAGAACCCGAATCACCTTTTTATAAAGACCGAATGATTCAAGAACTTATAGAATATATATATGAAAAAAAGGATTTAAAAAATCTTGTAGATATAGTAAAAAGACTTGACAATAAAGATATACAGCTTATAACGGATATTTGTAAAAGATTATCAAATAATTATAATTGAAAATTTATTCACTAATATGTTCAAAAGATTTTTTTAATATTTCCTTAATATGTTGGTCATCTAATGTATAATATACATTCTTTCCCCGTTTTTCGCTTCGTACAAGCTTAGACATTTTTAAAATTTTTAGCTGGTGCGATATGGCAGATTTTGTCATATCTAATAATACCGCAAGATCTCCGACACACATTTCACTTTCTTCTAAAGCCCAGAGTAATTGTATTCTTGTTCCGTCGCCCATTACTTTAAAAAAATCCGAAAGGTCATATAGTTTTTTTACATCCGGCATATTTTTTTTAACTTTTTCTACCGTTACTATATCAACAGCACGGCAGTCTGATTTTTTATTTTCCATATTTCTCCTGAGTAAAACGGTTATCTGAAAATATAATATATGAATAATTGCTCAATTGTCAAATTATTGTAAAGAAATCTAAAACATTATAAAAAACATATTGACAGTTGAACAAATAATCAACTATACTAAATATATAGTTGAATAGTTATTCAATCGAGGTAATTATGTGCAATAGTCATTCTCATGAACACAGTCATCGTGATGAACATTTTGAAAATCAAGGTTTAAAGAGATTTAGTATTTCTTTTTTAATTTTAATAATTACACTGATTGTACCTGCAGGTGAGAATATAAAAATATTCATGTATGTACTGGCTTATGTAATCTCCGGTTTTGATGTTATTTACAGAGCGTTTCGTAATTTATTCAACGGAAATTTTTTTGATGAAAATTTTCTGATGAGTATAGCTACAATTGGTGCTATTTGTTTAAAGCAGTTACCGGAGGCAGTAAGTGTAATGGTGTTATACCAGTTAGGTGAGTTTTTACAGCACAAAGCTGTATCAAAGTCACGTAAATCTATTTCAAAATTAATGGATATAAGACCTGAGTATGCAAATATTGAAGAAAACGGCAATTTAGTACAGAAAAACCCTGAGGATATTAATATTAATGATGTCATTATTATTAAACCGGGTGAAAAAATTCCGCTTGATGGTAATATAATTGATGGGCATTCATTTATTGATACTTCTTCACTTACCGGTGAAAGTGTATTAAGAGAAGTAAATTCTGGTGATGAGATTTTAAGTGGCAGTATTAATACAAGCGGGTTATTAAAAATAAAAGTCAGTAAAAGATATAAAGATTCTGCTGTTTCAAAAATTCTTGAACTGGTTGAGAGTGCAAGTTCAAGGAAATCAAAAGCTGAAAACTTTATAACAAAATTTGCAAAATATTATACTCCTATAGTTGTTATACTTGCAGGTTTGCTTGTTTTGATACCTATAATTATATATGGCAGTGAATCAATTAATATCTGGCTTGAAAGGGCATTAACTTTTCTTGTTATTTCTTGTCCTTGTGCTCTTGTTATATCTGTTCCTTTAACATTTTTTAGTGCTATAGGAGCGGCATCAAGATATGGAATATTAATAAAAGGCAGCAATTATATTGAATTATTATCAAAACCGGAAATGGTTGTATTTGATAAAACAGGTACACTAACAAAGGGGGTATTTAAAGTAACAAAAGTTATACCTCACAATAATTTTTCAAAAGATGAAGTAATTAAATATGCTGCGTATGCGGAAAGTTATTCTAATCATCCAGTGTCTGATGCCATAAAGAGTTTTTACGGTCAGAATATTGATAATAATGTAATTACATGTGAAAAAGAAATCGCAGGACAGGGTATAAGTGCAATTATAAACGGTCATAATGTTCTTGCAGGTAATAAAAAATTAATGAAGACATATAATGTTGCAATTCCTAATGTTTACGAGGAGGGGACAGTAATTTATGTTACATTTGATAATAAATTTATGGGTATTATTATAATTTCCGATGAAGTAAAAGAAAATGCAAAGGGGGTAATAACCCTTATCAAAACCGCAGGTATAAAAACGATTATGCTGACGGGTGATACGGAGCAAAATGCACAAAATATAGTAAATGAATTAAATATAGATGAATATTATTCAAATTTGCTGCCGGCAGACAAAGTTAGTAAATTAGAAGAATTTTTATCTTGGAATAAGAAGAAAGGCAGTATAATATTTGCAGGTGATGGTATAAATGATGCACCTGTTCTTATGAGAAGTGATATAGGTATAGCAATGGGAGCTTTAGGTTCTGATGCCGCTATTGAAGCAGCTGATGTTGTTATTACTGATGATAATTTATCAAAAATATATACAGCAATTAAATTATCAAAACAGACGATGAGTATAGTAAGGCAAAATATTGTTTTTGCAATAGGCATAAAAATATTATTTCTTATTTTAGGTTCATTCGGTATGATGAGCATGTGGGGTGCAGTATTTGCTGATGTTGGTGTAACTTTGCTTGCTGTATTGAATTCACTTAGAACATTAAAAATTAAAAATTAAGTTTAGTCAGATTAAATATTTATAAGTTGTAAACATTGAGTGAAAACCTTGCCATTAATGTAAAAGAGATGAATGGTTTTATGGGTCTTGATTTTTGTTTTTTAGCGTTTAATAATGGGGTGTAAGAGAATTTAACGCGGGATGGAGCAGTCTGGTAGCTCGTCGGGCTCATAAGACTCATTGAAAATTAGTTTCCTTGCTTGATATAATCAGTGTTATTGGTATTTATAAAATACTTATTTTTTAATAAAAATTGTAGGGAAGACCTACAATAATTATAGGTCTTTTATCCCCACAACTTATCATTTTTTATGCACCCCAATCATCTTGTTGCGGCAGCATTTCGTCTGGAATGTCTTTTTCATTACTGCTGAATATCCGTTTAAAACGATTATTTTGTGCTTGTGCCACTTCCTCTAAATGGTGTAGAAGAACGTGAGTATAAGTATCTAATGTAGTACCTATACAACTATGCCCTAACCAAGCCGATATTTTTTTAATATCAACTTTATCTTCAAATAGAGAAGTTGCACATGAATGCCGGAATGAATGTATTTTATGGTGTTCAATTCCGGCTTCTGCTAAGCGTTTATTAACAAAATCCCTGAATGTAGTATCACAAATAAAATACCCATCCTGTCGTGCAAATACAAGGTCTAAATCCCTATCGTACTTCTGTCCGAGTTTCATTTTATTTTCCGCCTGCAATGCTCTAACATGGCGGAGTATCTTCTCGACAAGTTCAGACATTGATATTGTACGATTTGAAGTTTTAGTTTTTGTTGAGTCAATAATCTCTTTTTTATACTTGTATTTCGCGTTTTTATCACTATCAGGCACCGCCTGCAACTGTTGGCTAATCCGAATTGTGCGTTTTTCAAAATTAACCTTTGACCATTGCAATCCCAGTGCTTCACCTAATCTTGTGCCGACACAAAGTAAAAATACTATAAGCATATCCCATTGAGTACCTTGTTCAATACAGTATTTTATGAGTTTGTCATAATCATTGGCATTTAATATCTGCGTTTCTTTTTTAGTACATTTAGGATACTTAGCCTTCTTGTTCGGATTTTCTTTTATAAGTTCATTTTGATACGCACATTCAAGCATTCTATTAACAACTGCACGAATGTTTTTAACGGTTTTAGGGTCAAGTGTGCCGCCTCTGCCATTACTTTTCTTTAAGCATTCATTATAGAATTTTGTTAACCTTAGACCTCTTATTTCTTTTAACGGAATATGCCCTATTCCCGGAATAATATGTTTATCTAAGATACTTCTATCATCATTTATTGTAGTAATTTTGACGTGTCCTACAACAAAATTGTCAAACCAATAATTAGCCCATTGAGAAGTTAACATTTTCCCGTTTACTTCCTCATCTGTATAAATACCATTTTGCTCATTGCGCCACTTTGTAGCTTTAGCAATACATTCTTCTTTTGTTTTTGCCCAAAAGTATTTATACTTGCGCTTGCCGTTCTCATCATTGTAAGAAATTCTATAATCAAATCCGTTGCCGTTTTTTGAAAAACAGCCTTCCCCATTCCGTCTTCTCTTAGCCATTAGCATTCTCCTCTCTTACAAATTTGTAGAATGCGTATTCGCTAATGTTCAGCTCACGTATTGCGGCATTTGATTTGATTTCACGATTTAGCCATTTCTTATAAACCTCTTTAAAGTTATTAGGTTTAGGAACTTTCTTTCGCCCCTTGTACTTGCCTAACTTTTTAGCAACGGCGATACCGTCACGTTGTCTTTCTAAAAGATTAGCACGCTCAAATTCATATATTGCGGCAAGAAAGGTAATCATCAATTTGCCGAAATTTGTTGAAGTATCAATGTTTTCCTTGATACTAAACAAGCCTACACCTTTCTTGTCAAGATATTCCACGATATCTAACAAGTCTTTGGTGTTGCGTGCAAGTCTTGAAAGGTCTTTAACATAGACAGTATCGCCCTCTCTGACATAATCTAACATAGCCTGCAGTTGTGGGCGGTCGGTATTCTTTCCGCTTAGTTTTTCTTCAAAAACTTTATCCATACCTAAATTTTCTAATACTGCTTTTTGACTTTCAGTGTTTTGCTCTATTGTGCTAACCCTGATGTACCCGACTTTTTGACCTTTGGTCGTCACTCTGTTCATAGTAAAATTCTCCTTTTACTTACTTGTAGGATGACGAGTGTTTGAAGTAAAGACTTCACCACTGAACTGACTGAAAAATCAAATTCTAAGTCTATTCAGGGAGTTTTAAATACCAAATTTTCGCCTGTTTAGAGTGTACTCTAACAAGTGATAAAACTTAATCAAGTTTGATTAAGTGACGGTTATTTAAAACTCCCAAGATAAGTCGCAGGTTAATTCACAAATAATATTCAGCCGGTGATGTATCAATATGATGTATCGGGCTCTATGTGTTTTTTATCTTGTTGAGTTGATGATGTCTCTCATCATCCAAAACTACTACTTGAACTATTGTTTTAGTTACCATGGCATCTAGTCCAACTGCCGGGGCATTTATCCACGCTAATGTCGAAAAGCGGATTTAACCTACATATTTATCCTATAAAATTTTTTGCAAATTGTCAAATAAAAAATTCTGTAAACCCTTATTATACTTGAATTATGTAATACAATAAATTTTGAAAAGTGTCGGACATTCCCACTATATCTGCATTTGAAAATTTAAACTTATATGAAGAATTGTAAATTCTATAAAATTTTTACCGTTCCCTCACCAAACCGTGCTTTATTCTGCTGGTAAAATTCAGGTCTAAATACTTTTAAAAAATTATTATCATAGATACTTCGATATTATCATCAGGATTTTTGCATATTCCTGTATTACTTATACTGTTACTACTAGGATATTTAATTAAAAAACATCTTTTTTATTTTTTTCTTTCCGCCGCCGGTACATTTTTTAACACTTATTACGCCGGCTCCATTCCTTAATTTTTTCTAATTCTTCTCGTTTCTTTTTTTCTTCCGGCGATTCGTTTTTATATTTAAACTCTTTTATACTTTCTTTAATAATTGTACTAATACCAAAAAGAAAAGTTATACCCAGTAATACAAGTATAAAATTTTCTAATACAAGTTTACAGACATTAACTATATCTTCTATAGTACCAATAACTAAATAACTTCCAATTATTGAAATCCAATCCACTATTACTGGCATATTTCCCTCTTTATTTGTTGCAAAATATCCGTATTACACATTCATTGCATTTAGGAGTTGCGGTACAAATTTCGCCATAACCTTTTGCACAGTAATTCCATAACAGGTAATCCATTTTGACTTGACTTATACCTGTTTCATTTGATAACTTTCTAAATTCTTCTATAATCTTATAATCCGATTTTGCAGTGACTAAATTTAATCTATCTGCAGCCGCAATTCTTTTAATATGCACATCCGGTTTTATAATATCAATTCCAACATTTCGTACATACTCACAAATGATTGCCACTCCTGCATACTTCAATTTAAAGGTGCTATTACTATCGGCAAGCAATTTGATAATGTTAGACGGTGTGCTATGCGTTATAAATTTATCAAGACTTGAGTATTTTTGCTCAATTCTCTCAAAAGTTTCAATATTGGCTTTTAAAGAGTTCATTTGATTTTTAGTAGTGTACGGACTGTAACACTTTAAGGTTCTTATTTCTTCAATCAATTCTTCCGCCGGTTTCTGTTTAAGTTTTTCTTTTTCAAATCCGCAAAAGATTATATTTAAATCAGGCTGATTGTCTTTAATTCTTTTCCAAGATACCAATGCACTTAATTGGGCATAAATAAAACCTTTCAAGTGTTCTTTAAAACTAAAAACTTTACCATTCTTTCGAGCTTCTACCGCCTCTAAAATTGACATATCAATATCTTGGACTTTGTCTTTTAAATAGTTATCCAATATTGAAAACATCTTTTTATAGTCTTTTCCCATAACACACCACTCCTATTATAAATTCTGTAAATCAATTTACAATAGACTAACTCTGTTGTCAATGTGTGTAACTCCCATTCTAAATATATTAAGGTAATAATATGAGTATTAAGAAAAATTTAGGTAATCGTATCCGAGAGATTAGAATAAGTCGTTCTTTAACCCAAGAAGCACTGGCAGAAAAGATAAATCTTTCCGCTAAAAGTTTAAGCCAGATTGAATTAGGTAATAATTTTGTATCTGCTGAAACATTAGAAGAATTATGTACTGCATTAGAAATAAATCCTAATGTACTGTTTGATTTTAAATATTCAGATGTGCCGGAAGATGTATCATTAGATGAAATAATCAAACGGCTAAAGAATAATCCAAACTTGCTAAAAACTGTATATAGAATAGTTATGGCACTAGATTACTAATGAGAACTAATATTTTGCTATTTTGTGCCATAATAAATTTATGATTGAATTTCTTAAATCTATTTCAAATAGAGAATATGCAACTATTTTTTTAGTTCTTTCGTTCTTCTTATATTTTTTCATAAAAAGTGCAGATGTAAGAAAATCGATTCTGCAAGTTTTGCAATGCATATTTTTTTCCAAATTTTGGACCATCTTTATTTTTCCAATTATTTATCTGACTTTAATAACGTATTTACTGTATGAAATAGGCTTTTGGGATTTTTCTTTATTGAAAGATACTATAATTTCTTATATATACGCTTTGTTAGTCGTGAGTAAATCTATAAGCACTGAAAATTTTAAACTAATGTATAAAGAATATTTGTTGGGTTATATTTCATTTTCGTGTTTTTTAGAATTTGTAATTGGCACTTATGATTTTAACTTCTTTATTGAAGTAGTATTGATTGCGTTTGTTTCACTATTAGGTATGACAAGTATTTATATGGAATATCAAAAGGATACGCCCCAAAGTGCAAAGGATTTTCTAAACAACATTTTATCTTTTATAGGTTTTCTTATTGTTCTGCATTGTATTAAGAGTTTTTGCAGTGCACCGGCAAAAATTTTATGCATTCACTCTTTGCAAATTTTGATATTGCCAATAATATATGCAGTTATGTTAATTCCTGTTTGCTATTTTGTTTGGATTTATTGCAAATATGAAGGTCTGTTATCTCGTTTATTTGTCCTTAGAAAGGATTTACAACAAAACAGTTCTAGGTTTCAGATAACATTCAAAATTATTTGTTTATGCGGAACAAATATAGAAAGATTAAATCTGTGGTGGGATTTTTTATTATTAAATCGCAGTAACAATAAAAATTCAAATTTAGATGACTTAATAAATGAATTTAAACAACGGTATAAATACATTGAACCCGAGTCGAATACTGATGAAGTAAAATTAAATGTTGCCCTAAATTATATGAAAGATTTTGGCTTTTTACCTGCAAAATATAAATATATAGGTTGTTCGGAAGGGTATGGTAACTATCAGGCACTTTCATATAACAAAGATGATATGAATAAATACTATTGTATAAATGGTAATCAACAATATCCGCAGTTATTCATATTATATGATTTCATACTGCCAGCAAAAGAGTTCAATGCAGAGTTAGATGTTTTTTTAATATACTGTGAAGCTCTTTATTTTAAAATATTTTCAAAAACTATTACTAAAAAAGTTGTTAATAAAATAAAAAATCTAAAAGACTTTAATTTGTCTGAAAAAATTTATAATATCCAGTTTAAAGTTGACAAAAATATGAATGACAAAATAACAAGTTTGACTTTTAAAATTTCTAAAATTAGTCCAAATGAATTCTGTGAGCAAGAATTAAGTTATCAGAATGTTAAATAATATTTTATACCTCACCGCCAATAAACATTTCATCATCTGCCAGAGAATGCTCTCATTCTTTTTAATTACCGCCGGCGGTTTTGTAACCGAGAAAAATCTCACAGCCGAAAACTTGTGTCCATGACTAAGAAACCTCATCACGCAATGAGACGGGCTGTATGGGGGATTATCCATTTACCCATTCGGCAAGTTTGTGATACATAGGTTGTGTATTAGGTAATAATTTATTATCTGGGGGCTTAACATAAATTGGTTGAAATTTTATCTTTTTATTATCAACTGATAAAATTTCTCCAGCTTTATTTAGACATTTTATAAGCAAATCAACATTTACAATACAATCATCAACATTTATGTTTAAAGCATTTCTTAATTCATACCATTTTTGATAAAACCCTGCATCTGGTTTTAAGTATTTAAGCATATCAATTTCAACAAGATGTAGATGAGAGTTTAGTTCTTTAATTATACAATTTAAAGTGTTTAAACATTCTTTACAACCAAGTATAAGAGTAAAGATATTTCGGTTTACATCAACCAATATTTTCATTTTTTCTTCATTTATAGGAAATGAATAATCAGCTTGAATAATTTGTTTACTAAGCCAAGTAAACTGATTATACTTCTCTTTAATACTCTTTTCATCATTTTTTTGTAAATATATTTCTAAAGTATTGTTTCTGGCTGTTTCTAACAAATTCATTTCCTCTACAACTTCTGGAGCTATTACAAACTGCTGTTTTAAGGTATACAAAGAGTTTAATATCGCAAATAATACTGAATTTGCATAGCTTAAATACTGCATATCCATTTTAAAATCATTCTCTAATTTATTCTTTTGACTTAGCCAACTTCCTATATAAGCACCACCCCCTGCGGCAATAAGCGGTACTGCAAAATTTGCAATATTGTTTACAAAAGATTGAGTATTTGTTGTATTATAAATTATGAAATCAAATGCCATAATGCGAGTATATCACAAATTTTCTTTTTTGTTTTTACATAGCTCGTTGGCTCATAAGAATTATTTAAAATTAGTTTCCTTGCTTGATATAATCAGTGTTATTGGTATTTATAAAATACTTATTAAACATTTCTATTACTAAATACAAATTTCCGG
>CALVAK010000016.1 GCA_944325525.1 Candidatus Gastranaerophilales bacterium | reverse complement strand
CACTTATTTTAAAAATTAAAATCTTTTTCATCTTAATTCTTAAAATTTTTGTTATACTCCATATTACAATTTTTTTTTATTCTTGTATATAACTAAATAGATTTATAAATTTTATAAATTTAACCCTTTTGGCTATATCTGTAATGCTTTTAGACTCATTCTAAAGTACGTAGGTTGGGTTTAAACCCAACAATTTTCTCCACCAGTTTCTATTGCCTTCCGGTTTATTTCGATTTTCTTCTTGATTATTTTCTATATTCTTATTCTCGTCACTCATCGTATAAACCTTATTAAATGTCTTAAAACGCAAAATGCTGATATGTCTTTACCACATCAGCTCTATCTTCTTTTTTAGAAAGTAAAATATCTCTTCAACTTCCCTCACTTATTTTAAAAATTAAAATATTTTTATTTTAATTTTCAAAATTTTAATTATTACTCATATTACCATTTTTATTTACTATGTTGCAATAGGAATAACGGGCTATTGACAATTTTTAATTTATACTGTACTTGCTTGCTGTACAGTTTTACAACCCGATTTTAAGTTGTTTTACGATAATAAAATAATATACAAAACTAAACCTGTATAACATTGATTTTATTGCTTTTTAACAATGCTTTTGTAACTTTTAAGAATATAGTAATTTTTCTTAATATAAAATTTTTACCATAATTTACATATTTTCGGGAGTAATTATCCAAACTTTTATTCCAAATTTTTCAGCAATATAATTCAGTCTGTTAATAAAATTTTTATCTTTTTCTCCATTTTCTGATATTAGAACAATACCGGGATTTTTTTGTAATACTTCGGCATAATATAATGATTGTCCTACTGCTTCAGCCCATTTCTTTGCAAAATCAAATTCTATTGCATAATTATCAGTTACACAATCAACTCTTGTTTTATCCGGTAATCTGTATTCTTGTTTGCCATTATTTATTTCACACCAATATTTTTGATAATCTCTTTCAAAGTATTTATGGCATTTTGATTCTTTTCCATATACTACTACCGATACTAAAAACAGAATAAATAATATACTAAATCATTGTATTTAAAAAAATTAAAGAAAAAAACATTTTTGCCGATAAATAATACAGGAGTGTTTGATGTCCGAAAATATAAATAATAGTCAGAATATAAATAATGCATACAGATACAGTAATCAGGAATTACAAAAATATGATACTGATAGTGACGGTATGCTTTCCGTTTTTGAAATAGAAAATATTCAGGATGAAGAAGGTATTGAAATGCTTTCTATGGATTTAAATTCTGTTCAAACGGAAGAGAATATAGATGAGCAAGTCCAGAACTTAGAAGCTAAACTTGAATCAGTACAAAACGAACAGGGTTTAATAAGTTCTATATGGAACGGAATTAAGTGTTTTACCGGATTAGGTTCCAGCAGTGATAAATGTGAGCAGGCAATCGAACAATTTAAAAATGGTGAAATAACTTATGAAGAAGCTGATAGTATAATATCAGGTTTTTCTGATAAACAAAAAAGCTCTGTTAATTTAATCGCCAATATTGCAACAGGACTTACAGCCGTAGCAGTTGTAGGTTCCGCCGTTATGACAGGCGGTTTGTCTCTGGGAGTGATAGCCGTTGCAGCAGGAGCAGGTGCCGCAACAAAGGCAGGATTAAAATTTGCAGACAGAGCGACAAATAAAGTTGAGGGCGATGCTCTTGACGGTAAACAAATTTTAAAAGATTCACTCTCAGGAGCTGTTGACGGTGCCGTATCTGTTGCGACCATGGGTATTGGAACTGCAGCAGTTACAGGCAAAACAGTAGCACAGCAAACTATAAAACAAACAGTTATAGAAGGTGCCAAAGCAGGAGCCAAAGCCGGTGCAATTTCAGGTGCGGTTACAGGTGCAAGCGATTATTCAATAGAAGCTGCCGTTGAAGAAGATGTTGAATTTAATCTTGGTGATTTAGCTGCAAATACTGCATTAAATGCTGCAGGCGGTGCAGTTGCCGGCGGCGTGTTGGGAGGTGCAAGTTCAGGTATTCAATATAAAGGAATGCAGACCAAAATAGCATCCAGACAAGCTCACCATAAAGATTTGTCTCAAGATACAATAATTGAACTTTCAGATGAAGCTGCAAAATTAAATAAAACATACTCTGAACATATTGATGAAGCAACAGTTCAAATAAGAAATGCATTTGGAGATGATGTTGCTTTAACAGGCAGACCCAAAAGTGAAAATTCCACATTTGAAAAGCTCGCTTCAAAATTTGAAAAAGGTAAATTATCTTCAACATCAACCGATGCGTGTCTGGATGCCATAGGTGATGGTTACGGTACCAGAATACAGATGGCAAGCTTATCTCAAGAACAATCTAAAAGCATAATTGAAGATACACTTAAAGGCAGCGGTATTTCATATGACCAATTTGTTAAATATCTTGACGGTGATTTGACCTCTCTTGATAATACTGTTATAGAATCAATTGAATCAGTAAAAAACGATGTGTTAAATGCATTAAAAGAAGCTCAGACTAAAGATGTATTTGAAAGTCTTATTGAAGGAATTAAAAGAGATGATAACGGTATTATAATTACGGAATTAAATAATTACGGGGATGATATTTCATCATATTTTACTCCAAGGCAGATAAATGAAATAGCCGAAACTTATTTTGAAAAAACCGGAAAAAGACTGGATATTGTAACAAGGATAGATGATTCCTATAAAGGAAACGGTTCTGAAGTTGAAATTGATGATAAAGGTAAAACAACTATAACAACAGATACTTCTATAATAAAAGATAAAGGAGCTTTAAAAGATTCCGGCTACACATCAACACAAATGAATACCCGGCATCCGTTTGAAGACGGGACTACTGGCAACGGCGAACTTCAAATAAGAGGAAAAGAAGTTAGTGATTTCGCTGACGTTGAGCATATTCCTTATGACATCAAAAAAGAAAAAATTATTGCTTCCGATACGGAATATGCACCGGTGTATAATTTGATAAGTAAAATGTCAGAAGAAGCATATAATTCTTACAATACTTATTTGACAAAAGTTTATAACTGGCTAAGGTTAAAAGAACTCGGTATTGAAACATCAGAACCCGTTATTAAAGAAATGATGTCAGGATACGGATTATCGGATGAAGCATTGGATTTACTCAGCAGAGAAGGATTAATAAATTTCAGCAATAGTATTAAGCATTAACAAAATTATATTTTACATGTTTTAATATGATAAAATAAGGAATGTATATGGACAGAATAAATAATAGCTCTAATAATTATAATACTCCGTTTTCAGGAACAAATAAGGATAAACCTGTTATGCTTGATAAAGAAGAAAAAATGAAAATACTTACCTCAAAAACAAAAGAAGTATTATCTCAGGCAGCGGAAAGAGAAGTTCCGGAAAACGGCAGATTTTCAAGAGTTTTTGTAACTTTCTCAGTACCTGAAAGCGATAATAAAGCTGTGTTTTCTATTATTCATGATGATGTTGACTATAAAGATAAAAGACAGCTTTCTATTGGTGTTCACAGGCAAAATTCTGACAGAATGTTTTCTAATTTTATTATGAAAGGTACTAAAAAAGAGATTATTGAATTTTTAAATGATGAAAGAAATAATGAAGAGCTAAAACAAATTGTAGAGCATCTTTCAGTTAAAGCGGATGACTACTATTCTGATTTGTTGTAAGTGAATATCGGGTTAAATTTTAAGCTATAAACTTTCTATTATTATTTATGGGTGGAAACCCAACCTACTGGCTACATATTTTTAAATTAGGTGTTGGTTTAATATGTTGACGAAATATTATTGACACAATTTTTTCTTCATTATTGAATAGCTTTTTATTTTTTTTCATTAGTGTATTGCTTTGAATTTTTAATTAAAGCTACAGCACTGCCAATAGCAAGCCCAATAGCACCAAAAATTGCACCATATTTAGCGTACGTTTTTCCTGTTGTTTTATAAGCTTTATTTGCCAAATTAGTTAATTCTTCTGAAGTCATATTTCCACATTTGGACATTGTCTTTTTAACTATTTCACGTACTTCATTCTGTCCAAGAGTTTTAGTATTTGTTATTAAGCTTCCATTTTCTCTCCTTATATTATATTTTTCTGTAAATTTAACTACACTTTCAAATGTATCAAACCCGCCATCTTTTAAAACGGCTTTTGCATTTTTGACTCCAGCTAAAACACCGCCTAATCCTGCACAAACTCCAGCCCCAGTGCTTATTGCCATAGTGGTTGCAGAATTGTTTGAATTAATCTTATCCATCTTACCTCCAGTTTTTTATTAAGCCAATATATATTTATAAAAATCGCTTTTTTGTGTTTTTTTGATATTGTGTATATACCTTTTTTACATAATTTTACATAATTATCTAATTTTTATTATCGTCAAAATCCAAATTACATTAATATTTGAGCCTGTAGTATGTAGGTTGGGTGAGTGAAACGTAACCCAACAATAATATTTTTTGTTTAATATTATACAACGTTTTTTAATTTTTTATATTTTTTCTTGGGTTATGGAAAGCCAGACATTTTTCACAAAATCAGAGATTTTGGAAAAAGCAGTCAAACCCAACCTACGGACTTGAAGGTGGCGAAATTGCTTTTGAAAAGAGAAAAAATAAATATAATATATAAAAAGAAAATTATTTTATGAATGATCCCAAAAAAAAATCAAAATTACAGTCTTTTTATATTTGGCAAAAAACTGTCAAAAATTTGCCGTGTTTTTGATACTTTTTAATAGAAAATGAACTTAAAATTTATATTAAGCTATCCCCAAAAATCAAACTATGTGTTAAAAAGACTCAAACTAAGTGTTCGTTTACAATTGAAATAAAAAGACACAAAAAGACCGCAAATGCGGTCTTTTTATATTTTAAAATTTAATTAATCTTTAGATTTTCCTGCTCCTGCAATTTTTGCGATTGTAGTTGCAGCAACTAATGCAGCTGCAGCTATGCCGCCATATATTGCACCTTTTGAAACTTTACCTGCATTTTTTAACAGAAAATCTTGTATTTTATGCATTGAACCCCAATCTGTTATAGCTTTTTTTTCTACTTTGTGGAGAATCTTAGAAGCTTTTGTATCTGTATAAATATCGCTTATTTGATTATTTGCTGCAAAAAGTCTATCTATTATATAATTACTTTGCTTTTGTCCAATAGTTGTTTTAATCTTATTTTCAAGATTATATGCGGCTTCATCAAATGTTGCTTTAACGTATGGTATTTTCATAATAAACTCCATTTAGTAATACTTTGTGTATAGTATAATGTATCTAAATATTTTTGCTTGTTATCATAAAGCCAAATATTTACAAAAATTAATATATTTATAATTAAGCTGATTTTATTTTACTCATACGTGTTAAAAGAATGTTGTTTTAATTATGTTTTTACTTGAATCCGTTAATAAATTATCCATTTAAAATAAGAGAATACATTTTTTCTATATTTCCCATCTCGTTTTTGCCGTTCATGCCAACATTTTCAAAATATTCTTTATGTGTAATATCTTTAAGATTAAATGAAAAATAAATCATATCTTTAACAATACTGAATTGTTCTTCAATACTCATTGAATTAAAATTTTTTATCATTTGCATTCTTTTTTTGTGTTTTTCTTTCAGTTTAGTACTTAATCCTCTTTGTTTCATAATGTTACTATATCTGTAAAGAGGTGATTTTTTAAGTCTTTCAATGAAATTATCTGAAAAATTATTTTCATTAATTATACCGTCACGAAATAGTTCAACAAACATTGCAGTTTTATAATATTGAGTTCTTTTATCAATGTCTTTTGGTATGAAGCTTGCAAGTTTAATATTAAATTCTGCTGATTTAATAAAATCATTAGTATTATCTTCTAAATTTTTCTCAAACCTTTTTAAGTCCTCATAAGAAAAATCAGCTTTTTTAAATGCTTCATCGGCAAGATTGAGACCGTTTTTTATATATGAATCAGATAAAACTTCTGGCAAACTTGAAGCATGTGTAGATAATAATCTTTGATTTATCAAGTCTTTTAGTTCCCATCTTACAGCACCCGGGTACCAGTTTTCTTTATTTTCTTTAGAATCTATTATTATAAATAGTGCATCGCAATCACTACCTGGAAGAGCAGTGCATTTTCCCAGGGAAGAATTTCTGTCATAGCCTATAAATTTAATATCAAAATTGTCTCTTTTTGCTAAATAACGAATAGCTTTCTCAAATTCATTTTCTGCTTTTTGTTTTATTTTTTCTAAATCAGGAAATCCTGTTTCTTGACAAAACAATTCTATAAAATTTTTTTTCTGGTTAAATGATAAATTATCTATCACATTAAGTTTTCTTATTGCTTGTGTATTTTGTGTTATATATTTTCCTCTCTCAGGATTGAAATCTTCTCTTTCTGCATTTTCATACTTTATATCGTCCCAAAATCTTTTTAAATCGATTGGTCTATAGAGGGAAACAGGTTTATAGCAAACATTTGTAATGTCTTTTTGTTGTTCGCTTTTACTGCTTGTAGAACTATTATTTGTGAAATTACCATTAAAGTTTACAGAATTTATATTATATATACTTATTTTCATATATGCTAAAAAAACCGACAAAAAAAAATCTTGCTTCTTTATAGTTAAACAGAATTCTA
Organism: Candidatus Gastranaerophilales bacterium; assembly: GCA_944325525.1. Classification (GTDB taxonomy): domain Bacteria; phylum Cyanobacteriota; class Vampirovibrionia; order Gastranaerophilales; family Gastranaerophilaceae; genus Avigastranaerophilus. The sequence continues at coordinate 42,322 of CALVAK010000016.1, read as the reverse complement.
TTTCGCAATAGGAAGATAGTATTTATTTTAAGGCTTGATTAAAATTTTTATGGCTCTTCCGTTCATATGCTTAATCAAAGCTTCTTCTGTTCGATCAAGAGGAACAGTTTCTGATATTAATTTTTCAACAGGAACTTTATTTTCAGCAATTAAATTTAATGCTTCTCTGAAATATAGCGGAGTATGATGAAAAATGCTAAGTACTTTTATTTCATCATAGTGAAGTCTTTTTGTATCTATGGATATTGATGTGCCAGATTCACATCCGCCAAATAAGTGGACTGTTCCTCCTCTTCTTACGAAAGTGAACATTCTTTCCCAAATTTCAGGTAATCCAACGCATTCAATCGCAACATCAAGCCCTTTTTTACCTTCTGAAAAATCTATAAATATTTTTTCCGGATTTTTATATTTTTTTAGGTCTATTATTTCGTCAGCTCCGGCGAATTCTTTTGCCAGTTGAAGTTTTAAAGGGTTTCGTCCTGCTGCTATAACTCTTGCACCTTTTAATTTTGCCAGTTTGACAAACATAAGTCCGATAGGTCCGATGCCGACTACACCTACCGTCTGTCCTTTTGATATGCCTGTCCTTTCTATTCCATGTACAACATTTGCAAGAGGTTCTGCAAATGCTGCTTTTTCAAAACTTAAATTATCGGGTATATGTAATAGATTTCTCTTTACTATTGCTTTTGGTACATTTATATATTCTGCATAAGCTCCGTTTAAGAACTCAAGTTTTTCACAGAGGTTATATTCTTTTCTTTTACAAAAAAAACATTCTCCGCAGGGAGCCGAGTTTGCTGCAACGACTCTATCTCCTTCATTAAAGCCTACAACGTTTTTCCCTACTTTCGTAATTATTCCTGAAAATTCATGTCCAAACCCGGATGGTACTTTCTTTATTAAAACGGGGTGTCCTCTTTTGTATGTTTTAACATCTGTTCCGCAGGTTAAAGCGGCTTTAATCTTTATTTGAACTTCTCCTTCTTTCGGATCTTTAATATCTACATCTTCGTATGCAATGTTTAAGGGAGAATAAAATTGTATAGCTTTCATCTTCATATTTTTATAAATGCTTTCATTATTCTATTTGTAAGTGTATCTTCTATTGCCTGATTTATCTCACTTAAATTATATATTGTTGAAAGTTCGGAAACCTTTACGCTTCCTTTTTCTATCAGGTTAATAGAATCTTCAAGATCCATAGGTGAAGGCGAATAACTTCCCATTACAGTTAATTCTCTGTAATAAATTTGATTATCAGAGAAACCGTTATTATCTTTAACACTGGAAAAAACAATTATTTTACCACCATCACGTACCGACTTAAGTGCAAAGTCTATTGTTTTAGAAGCTCCGGCAGTCAGAAAAACATTATCAAATCCGTACGGAGCATATATTTTCATTGTTTTAAGTGCTTCTTCTTCGTTGTTCTGTGTAACAAAAGTTTCGTCAAAACCATATTTTTTAGCTAATTCCACCCTTTTAGATTTTAAATCGCATCCTGCAGCTTTGTGTCCGAAAGCAGTTAAGGCTTCACCCATAAGAATACCGATAGTTCCCAGTCCGATAATCAAATTTTTTGATTCCGGTTTAACATCAGCTCTTTTTACGGCTCTAATACAGCAGGCAAGCGGCTCCATGAATGCGGCTTCTGTATCCGGCAGGTTTAAGTTTACATTGAATACTGTATTTTCAAGATGTTCTTCAGATACATAAATGTATTCACTAAATCCGCCCGGTAAAATGTTAGTTGATTTAAAATGTCTGCACATGGAATAATTTTCATTCCAGCAATAAAGACAGTTAAAACAAGGAATATGATGACCTAAAACAATTTTATCACCTACATTGAATTTTGTATTTGTATTTATTTCAACAATGTTTCCGACGACTTCGTGACCTAAGACATCACCGTTTTTTGCTTTTCCGTCTCTTATTTTTACAATGTCTGATCCGCACAGACCGCAGCCTATTACTTTTACTATTGCTCCTTGCTGATTATTTTTGAGAATAGGCTTTTCTATTTCTTTTATGATAAATTTTTCATTTTCAAGAACCGCAGCTCTCATTTTTTTACCTTGTTTTATGCTACATCATAAGTTTAAAACAATCTTAAATTTTTTTCTATTATTTTTTTATCATATTTTGATAATTCTGAATTCATAAATTTTTCAAATAAATCCGGTCGTTTCTTTCTGGTAACAAGAAATTGTTCGAGTCTTCGCCATTCTTTAATTTTTTCATGGTCGCCCGATAGAAGAATTTCCGGAACTTCTAATCCTTCATAATTTCTTGGCTTTGTATAGTGTGGATGTTCAAGTAATCCGTCATAGTGTGAGTCATTTTCTTTAGAAGTATCATCACCCAGAACTCCGTTTAAAAGTCTTGTAACACTATCAATTATACATAAAGCAGGAATTTCTCCGCCTGTTAGAACAAAATCTCCTATTGAAATTTCTTCAGCTTCTGATTTTTCAATAATCCTTTCATCAAAACCTTCATAGTGTCCGCATATTATAATTATTTGACTGCTTTTTGAAAATTCTTTTGCCATCTGCTGGTTGAATGTTTTTCCTTGCGGTGACATTATTATAGTTCTTGAATTATCAAATTTTTCAACACTTTTTAATGCATCCAGATACGGCTGGCATGATAAAAGCATTCCTGCCCCTCCGCCGTATGGAGTGTCATCAACTTTTTTATGTTTATCTTTAGAAAAATCTCTCGGATTTACTGTATTGATTTCTATATATTTTTCATTGCAAGCCCGTTTTATTATGCTAAAGTCGCATAATTGCCTGATGGTATCCGGAAATAATGTTAGTACATCAAATCTCAATTTATCAGACCTTCTATATTATTAACAACAACTTTATTGCCTTTTAAATCAACAACAGGAACCAATTCTTTTACAAAAGGAACAAGATGCTCTTTACCGTTAGCATCACAAACTGAAAGAAGATTATTGGCAAGATTTTCACCTATTGCCGATACTTTGCCAATGCAGCAGCCATCTTCATCAAAGACATCCAAACCAATTAAGTCACTAATTAAATATTCATCATTATCAAGAGTTTCTTCGACTTTTGTTTTTTCAAGAAAAATATCACAACCTTTATACTCTTCTACATCGTTAACTGTTTGGAATTCTTTAAATTTTACAATAGCAAAATGTTTATGAAATCTGACGGAAGAAACATTTAATTCTTTATAATTTTTATCCTTAAGCACATAAACTCTTTTTAAATTTTCAATTTGCTTTTCACGACCCTTAGAAAATCCTAACTTTGCTTCTCCTCTAATGCCGTGAAAATTAAGAATTTTTGCTATAGAAATTAAACTGTCAGTCATTTTTATTTGTTCTTTTTATATTCGGCAGGTGCATCTTCTCTGTCTTGATTCCAGCGATCGAGTCCCATTTGCTTTCTTATTAGACCTATTCCGACATGTACACGCCACTCATCCATTCTTAATTGAGCAGCTATTATTTTATGACAGCCTATCGGAGGTAAAGGCAATAAAGGTTCATATAAATTTTTTATTGCATACAATTGATCCGGAGATACAGCAAGCTTTCTTTTCGGGAAAGGAAGCTTCGGCAGCATTAATTTCTGTCTTACAAGATTTATGCCAAAGAATACTTTTCTTGGCTCTAATCCAATAGCCTGTCCTATTATTTCGTGAATATCAGGATTTGGAAGAGGCAATGCTTTTTTGTATAATATTTCAATTTGTTCTATTTGCTCTTTACTTACAAGCAGTTGTTTAGGTCTTTGTGGCTTTCCTTTAGGACGTCTTTGCTTTTGAAAGTTTCCTCCTCTGTTAAAAGAAGGTCTTCTTTGTGAATTGTTATATTTGTTATATGGTCTTTGAAATCCACCTTGTTGATTGCTTCTCGGGCTTCTGTTGTACTGGCTGCGATCATTTGTTTTTTCTGAACGTTCATAATTTCTCGGTCTTGATTCATGTCTTTGTTCGGGCTCAGAAGGTGAAGAATATGAATTTCTGTGCTGTGAAGTATCTTGAGATGTCATATTCGCAGCTTCCTGAGAAAGTTCTTCTGTATATTTTTTATCCGAGTATAAACAATTCGGACAAATTACCCTTTTTGGATTTTTTGTTTCAAATTCTGCACCGCATTTTATACACTTATTTACGTACATCTATATGCCCCTTTTTCTAAAAAGCAAAAATGCTATCTCTCTCCTGACAGACCGGAAATTTGCTAATTTTCTTAATTACAAAATTCATGTTGATTAGAATAATTATCTCTACCTGTGTTTATGATTATAAAATAAGTTCCAAGATTTATTGTAAAAATAAAAAAACTTGTAAACTTTCTACTATAATTTTAACCATAAAAACAAAACTTGACAAGTGATTTATAATTTGATTGCTTAACAAAACTAGAAATTACACATTTTTCATCTTTGCACTCAGTTGTCCGCAGGCCGCATCAATATCGCTTCCTCTTTCAAGTCTTATTGTTACTTTTTTCCCTGAAGCCTCTAAAATATATTTAAATTTTAAAACATTTTCTCTTAAGGGTTTTTTGTAGTCACTTTTTTCATTTTGATTATATATTATCAAGTTTACGTTGCATTTTAATTTAGCTATAGCATAGGCAAGATTTTTTGCATCTTGCGTTGAGTCATTTATGTCTTTCATCAATACATATTCAATTGTCACCCGTCTTGAGGTCATATTTGTATATTTTTTTAATGTTTCAATTAGATTGTCAAAACTGTATTTTTTCGAAACAGGCATTATTTGTTTTCTTTTTTCATTATCTGCTGCGTGAAGTGATATAGCCAGTGTTGACTGAAAATTTAATTCTGCAAGTTTCTCTATGCCAGGGATAATTCCGCATGTAGAAACGGTAATTCTTCTTGCTCCTATCTGGAAACATTCTCTGAATATTTTTATGGAAGACATTAAATTGTCAAAATTTAACAAAGGTTCTCCTTGTCCCATATATACTATATTCGTTACTTTTAATCCTGTATCTGACTGAATTAAAAATATTTGCTGGATAATTTCTTCCGTATTTAAATTTCTTACAAATCCTAATTTTGCTGTTGCACAAAATAAACAGCCCATAGGACAGCCTACCTGCGTACTAATACAAGCTGTCAGATTTGCACGGTTATCAAACCTCATTAACACTGCTTCCGCATAATTTCCGTCACTTAACTCAAATAAAAATTTGATTGTTCCGTCTTTGCTTATTTGTTTGTCTTTTATAAATATTGAATTGATTAACGTTTTTTCTTTCAGCAACTCTCTTGTGGAAACTGGAAGATCCGTCATTTTATCATAAGAATCTGCGGATTTAAGATACAGCCAGTTAAAAATTTGTCTGGCTCTATACTTTGATTGATTATTATCAACCATAAATTTTTCTATTTCTTCTATATTTTTTCCGACAAGAATAAATTTGTTCATATTGCAAATTTTAACATAAAAATGTCATAACTATTTGTATTTAAAAATGTTCATGTTAATATGTTTGTTGAATTAATATATAAGTCAAGGAGAATTAAATTGAGAACATACGAATTACTATCAATAATCAAGCCAAACATTGATTCAGAAGAATATGATAAAATTGTATCAAAAATTGAAGAAAATATTGTTGCTTTAGAAGGAAAAGTTACATCTGTTGATAAAATGGGACGTAAAAAACTTTCTTACGATATTAAAGATTACAGAGACGGATATTTTGCAGTTCAAACATTTGAAATGGAGCCGGCTCAGGTAGAAAAGTTTAAAAGACAATTACGATTAAACGAAGATATCATTAGAACAATGCTTCTTGAAGTTTCAGAAGTTAAAGCATAACGGAGAAAACAATGTCAATTGCAAAAGCAGTAATTTCAGGTACAGTATACAGGAATCCCGAAAAAAGATTTACGGGAAATAATATTCCTGTTACTTCTTTTACATTAAATATTGATGAAAAAGAAGAGTCTCTGGTTCGAATTGTTGCAAGGGGAAATCTTGCTGAAACTGTCGAAAATTCAATTGTTAAGGGAGATAAAGTCGTTGTTGAAGGAAGGCTTCAAATTTCAACTTTTCAAACAGAAACCGGTGCTGAAAAAAAAGTTATGGAAATAGATCTTTCTGCTTTTGAAAAAATATCCGGAAGTCAGGTAAGTGCTTCTTCTAATTCTTCGGAAGATGTAGTTAAATTTTCCGAAGTTGAAATGAATGATGTATTAATAGGTGAAGAAGAAATTCCGTTTTAGATTAATAGAAAATAGAGGAAAATATAATGGCAAAAGAACAATTAGACAAGAAAAAACGTAAAAACTGCAGTTTTTGTGCTGATAAAGTAGAAAATATTGACTATAAAGATGCACAAAAATTAAGAAAGTACTTAACAGAAGCTGGAAAAATTCTTCCTAGAAGAATTACAGGTACTTGTGCTGAACATCAGAGAAAGCTTGCAAAGGCTGTAAAAAAAGCAAGAGAAACTTCTCTTCTTTGTTATGTATTTGAGTCATAAATTTTATTTAAAAAAACGAAAAAGAACCCTTTTTAGGGTTCTTTTTATTATATGAAATCAGTCCCGTAATATTCTTACGGTAGAACCTGTTGCAACATTTGTAACAGAGTTAGTCGGAAGTATGTTATAGGGATGTCTGTAGTAGTTATTATATCCATAACTTCCGGGCCTGTTTACATTTATTATATTGTTTCTTAAATTATTATGCGGTAATAATCTTGAGACACCTTTATAAAATTTGTTATAGTTTCGATTTCGTATATGAGGGTGTCTGTACGGTCTGTTAAATCCATAGACTTTATTATAAGGATAAAAATTATGATTATTCATTGGATTATAATAATTAGAGTATCTGTTTGTTGTATACCCTGTTGAATATAGAGGTGGAGTATAACCGGTTACAACACCCGGATCATATATTGAAGAAGTTATATTATCAAAAAATCTGCCTATGGCACTTCTCTTTTTTGAGGGATATAGCGGAGGAACAATTGCACTTACATTTGAACTTCCGGCTATTTGATTAAGCTTATTAATTCTTGTTTCTATATCTCCGGATTGTGTCATCCCGAAAAAATCTGTTTCTAATCTTCTTAACCGTGTACCAAAATCATCAGTCATATATACTTTGCCGTATTTTGACATTTCTATTGCACTAAGATCTTTTTCTGAAAAACAAAATCCTGTAACAAACATTTGTGTTATTAAAATGTTAAGTATTACGATTTTTCTCAACATAAGTTATTCTCCTATATAAATATATACGGCAATTATGTTGAGGTGAAACAGACAATGAGTTAAAAAAAAGTATAATTAATCTAAATTCTTTAATATGAAAAGAGTTTCATTTACATTGTTTAAAAGTGCTTCAAGTTTTTTATCAAGATTTTCTTTTGTATATATATTTTTTTCTGATGTATATGGTATATATTGCTGCATGTTTAAACCTTGTGTTCTGAAATTTGCTGCTTCACGTGCTTCCTGTGAAACATATATTAGACGTGAATATGATAAATAATTGCTTTCAGGTTTGTCTTTGTATTCAATTCTTATATATTCAACGTTATCAATTAAATTACTTACAATGGCATTAAACTTTTGTATATCCTGATTAGTATTTAAACATTTTCTTAGCTTTTCCAGAATTAAAATAACTGAATTTACATCTTTTAAATATTGAGTTGTTTTATCCTTTTTTATAATTATATCAATATATTTTTCATTATCTCTTGGTATTTGTTTTAATTCGCTTTCGTTTTGTTTGTCTAATTCCTCAATGGTAAAAGGAGCCATAGCCTTTTCGCTGCTCTGTTTTCTTAAATAGCTGAATTCAGACTCAATATCAGGAAGCGTTCCCATATATCCAGCACCGGTTGTTATCAAAACAGTAAAAATAAGAATTATAATTGATAAAAGCTTCTTCATAATTATATTATACTGATATTTATCGTAAAGTGAATATAAAATACATTTTTATGCCGATATAAATTACAAAAATATTATGGTTTAATTAATATAATTAGAAAAGGTTGTTATGAAAAAGATTTTATTATCAATATTTGTATTAATGTTCATTTTTCTGACAGGATGTGCTTCAGAAGACAAGAAAGTGGAAACTCAGCTTGAAAAAATTATAGCACGGGATGTATTAGTAGTTGGTGTGAAGACTGATTCAAAACCATTTGGATATATAAATAGAAATACTGGAGAAATAGAAGGTTTTGACATAGATATTGCTAAATATATAGCAAAAGATATGTTAGGAAGCGAAAGAAAAATAAAATTAGTGCCTGTAACACCGAATACAAGAATAGAGGCTATATTGTCAGGACAGGTGGATATGGTTATGGCCACCATGTCAATAACGCCGCAAAGGCAGTTTTTAATTGATTTCACCCAGCCATATTATATTGCCGGACAAACTGTGATGGTGAAAGAAGATAGTACTATACAAAATTTTTCTGATTTGAGGAAAAAAACAACTATTGTAGTTTTAGGTACTACGACCGAACAAAATATTCGCAGAATAATTCCGACTGCACGTCTCAGCGGATATAAAAATTATGAAGAAGCTTTTAAAGCATTTAAAGAAGGCAAAGCTGATGCTTTTAGCTCGGACAATACAATTTTATCAGGATTTCTTATGGATAATAAAGGATATAGAATCTTAAAAAACAAAATATCTCAAGAACCATATGCAATAGGTATTATGAAAAATGAAGAGGATAATTCTCTTAAGAAGAATCTTGATATTATAATTCACAGAATGCAAAAAGATGGCACAATAAAATCTTTAAAGAAAAAATGGAGAGTATAATTAGTTAAAATTAAAGCCGCAGCTTGCAATTACACTTTTGAAATCCGTACATAATATTTCCGCAAATACTTTAGGATCTATTTGAGTTGCGATTAATGCCATTATATCTTGAGGAAGTTCCTCCATCATAGGTAAAAATTCTTGTGGTTCAAGAACTTTTAGTGATTTAAGAATGTCCTCCTTATCCATAGTTGTAAACGGATGAACCATTGCTTCCGGAGAAAACTCTTCAAATAAATCCGGTTTTTCCTGTAAAATATTTGAAATCAGCTGCTGTTTGCCTTCCGGTTCAAATTTATAAATAGCACGCATAAATGCATCATCACTCATTTCTCCCATTTTTTGGAGAATAGAGTCTTTTTCTTCATAACAGGACTGACCTGTTATATTTTCCATCATTTTCTGAAGTTGTTCTTCATCAACATCTTCCATCGCTTTCATCATTATATTTCTTTCAACTTTGTCGGAAGATAAAAATTCATCTAGATATTCTTCTGGAATAATTTTAAGAAACATATTTGAATCCATTTTGTTTAAAACGACAGTTGCAAGGCTTTCAGGCTCTAAATAAGTCATAAGTTTTATAAGGGCATCATGATTAAAGATACTAAGTCCAAGAATGAATTCTTCTGTTTCTAAATTTGCCATGATTTTCATTAAATCATCTTCATTCATGTTAATTAAGATTAAATATCTATTTTTAGGGTTTATAAGTTGAAAAAATGATGCTAATTCTTCAGGATCTGAAGTTATTTTCAGCAAAAATTCAGCAGCTGCAATATTTCCTTTTGCTGCTTCCATCTGCATTATTTGCGTGATACTTTTATTCTGGTATTTTGAAAGTGAATCAAATCCGATATTATAGTATCTGCTTAAATATGATAAATCGATATCTAATGTAATCATATTTGCCTGTCGTGTTAAACCCTATATTATAATAAAGTTTTTTATTTAATATTAATTTAAAAAAAAGAGAAAAAAGACATAAAACTTTACATTTGTTTTATTTTTAACAATAGAAACATTTTTTTGATTAACCTATAATATTAATGTATTCAAATCGTATAAGAAATTATTTTGGGACTCTATGAATAAAAAAATATTTATAATATTCCTGTTTATATTAGTTTTATTTAACGTAAATACAGTGCAGGCACAATCTATTGAGAAGCAAAAAAAAGAAATTATTGCTTTATACAGTTCAAATAATCTTGAAGAAGCATATAATATGATTTCTAAAATACCGGAAAAAGACAGAGATTACGAATTGTGGTATTTACTTGCCAATTTATCGCAAGATTTAAATAATGAAGATAATGCTGTATTTTTTCTTCAAAAATCAATATCAAAAAAGCCTGAATTTGACAAAGCTCATTATAATCTGGGGAATATATACCTAAAGCAAAAAATGTATAATAGTGCAATAGAAGAATATAAACTTGCAATAAAATACAAAAAAGATTTTCCTTTTTATTATTATAATTTAGGCTGTGCGTATATGGCTCAGGGTGAATATAAAAGTGCAAGAACAGCTTTAAAAAAGGCTGTCAACTTAAAAAATAATGAACCTTCGTTTTATTATAATCTTGCATTAGTATATAAAAATTTAAAAAAAGAAGAAGATGGTGCAAAAGCGTTCGATAGATATATTCAATTAACAAAAGAAGAAGTATAGTATGTATGATTATTTAAAAGGTAAGATAGTTTCAAAACAACAGGTATCATATAGGGGTTCACATCTTGTTATTGATGTAAACTCTGTAGGGTATCTTGTTAATGCAGGTAAAAGAACAATTGAAAAAATACAAGAAGATTGTGAAATAAAAATATACGTTTCTTTAATTCATAAAGAAGATTATATGGGATTAACAGGATTTATCACAAAAGAAGAACGTGATATTTTTAATATTCTTCAAAGTGTTTCGGGAATCGGTGTAAAACTTGCTCTTCTGATTTTAGATGAGTTTTCTATAGAAGAGTTAATTGATATTATGATAAGAGAAGATTTTAAAGAACTATCAAGAGCGAAAGGTGTAGGAACAAAGGTTGCCCAAAAAATAATTCTGGAATTAAAGGATAAGCTTGTAAACTGGGCAAATGTTATTCCTTCTGATTTATCTGATATAAAGTTTGACAATATCAATCAGGATTGTGTTGCAGAAGTTCAAAGTGTGTTGATTTCTCTTGGATATTCTTCCGGTGAATCTAAAAAAGCAATAAGCGAAGTATTAAATTATAAAAAAGAATGTACAAAAGCAGAAGACATATTAAAATACTCTCTTGAATATCTTTCGAAAATGTCGTAAAAGAGGTAAAAGATGAAAATATTATTTGCTACATTTGAATTATCACCTTTTACAAAAGTCGGAGGACTTGCCGATGTAATGGGCAGTCTGCCGAAATATTTGCAGTCTGAAGGGACTGAAATGGCAATTTTCACTCCTTTAATCGGTAGTATAGATAGAAAAAAATATGAAATAAAAGAAATAGAAAATTCGCAATTAAGATTGAATTTCGGATATGCTCAATATATTTTTACATTAAAATTAGCTAAGCTGCCGAATACGAATATTAATGTATTTTTTATTGATAATCCTAAATTTTTCTCATGCTTTAATTGTGTATATCCTTCAGGAATAGACAGCTGGTATGAGCAGGAAAGATTTATTACTTTTTCAAAGGCAATATTAGAATATGCAAGACTTTTAAATTTTAAACCTGATATTATACACTGTAATGACTGGCACACAGCCATGATTCCCGTATGGTTAAAGACTTCTTATAAAGAAGATGAATTTTTTAATAAGACAAAAACTGTATTTTCAATACATAATCTTGCATATCAAGGAAAATATTTTCCGGAAATACTTGATTTTGCCGGCATAAACAAGGAGGAAGTATTTCATCAATATGGATTAGAACATTACGGAAATTTAATATGGATGAAAGGGGCAATAAATTATGCAGATAAAGTAATTGCTGTTTCTCCTAATTACGCAAGAGAAATATTAACATATGAATACGGTGAAGGGTTGGATTGGACATTACGAAATAATAAAGATAAACTGCTCGGTATATTAAACGGTATTGATTATGATGAATTTAATCCTGAAACAGATAAATTAATTCCATATAATTACAGTTCAAAAGATTTAACAAATAAAGAAAAATGCAAGCAGGATGTAGTAAAAAATTTTTGGCTTAAATATAAAAAAGGTAGACCCTTGATTGCCGTTATATCAAGGTTAGTTGAACAAAAAGGGATTGACCTTATAAAAGGTGTTGAAAATGAAATCAGAGCAATAGATGCTGATATAGTCATACTCGGAACAGGAGAAAAGAGGTATGAAGATTTCTTTGTATGGCTTAGCTATAATTCTGAGAATATTAGAGCAAGAATTGAATACAGAGCAGATTTAAGTAATAAGATATATGCCGGTGCCGATATGTTTCTCATGCCTTCAAAATTTGAACCGTGCGGGTTGTCACAATTAATTGCGTTAAAATACGGTACAATACCGGTAGTAAGAGCGACAGGCGGATTAGATGATACAATCTGTGCGTATCCCTCAGAGAAAGCTGACGGGTTTAAATTTTATAATTACAATGCGTATGAAATGTTAAATTGTATTAATTATGCTGTTAGCATATATAAAAATAAAAAGGTATGGAATAATCTTATTAAGAATGCTATGAATGCTGATTTTTCCTGGAAAAATAGTGCAAAAAAATATATGGATGTATATAAAGAACTTATTAAAATAAATTAAAAAAGTTATTTTAAATCAAAAAACAAGTATAATTATATTAGTTTACAAACAAGGAAAAAAAAATGAAACGAAAAATAATATACTTATTGATTATATATGCATTATTTAACGTAAATTATAAAGCAAAGGCAGATTTACAGGAATATTCTTTTACATATTCCTCATCAAATGAAAGTCAGCAGCAATCACAAAATAATACTGCTTCGCAGCAGAATGATGCAGTATACGGATTTGCTCCTGCAAAGTCTGTTTTTCAACCGGAAAATAATTATAATACGCAGTCGGCTCCTAATAATAATTCAACTAATATGTTCGGTTTTGCACCTGCAAAATCTGTTTTTGATCCCATTCCTCAAAATAGTCAATATTCAAGAAGCGGAAATACTTCTTCTGGTACAGGAACAGTTCCTGTTAGAAAATCAGTGCAGAAAACAACAAATTTCACAAAAGAAATTAATAAACCCGGTGTAAAAAGATATACATCACCTTCTTATACAACGCCTAAAAAAGCTGTTGCAGTTATGCCTAAAAAAGGAAGAAGTTCTGTTACTACGGCAAATTATGCAAATTCGACACTTGAATATTATTACTATATTCCGTCATCGCTTGTAGAAAGAAAAAATAAACCGTATCCTCTTATTGTTTGGGTGCCTGGTCTTGACGGGGACGGAGAAAGCTCTTTACCTGAACAATTTTATAAACTGGCAGATACCAAAGGATATGCGATATTAACCCCTACATTTAAATTTGACGAACAAAACTTTGAAAAACGTACAAGTTATCAGTTTCCGCAGGCATGGTCTGGTCAGGCTTTACTGAAAATTCTTGAAAAAGAAAAAAGTAATGGTTTGAATTATTCAAAATTGTATCTTGCCGGTTTTTCAGCAGGCGGACAGTTTGTTTCAAGATTTTCGTTTATGAAACCAGAGATGGTCAGTGCTTGTGCTATATTGAGCAGCGGTGCAAGGGTAAAACCAGAAAAAAATAATGGCGTTAAGTACTTTGTTGGTATTGGAACAATGGACGATAAATATAGAAGAGAAAATGCGGAAATATTTAACGATGCTGCTCAAAAATTAAATATTCCGATAGAATACAGGCAATATTATATGGAGCACGATACAAACGAAGAAGAAATGAATGATGTTGCAGAATTCTTTGAAAAGGTAAGAAATAACTCTTTATAAGTTATTATAACTCATCATATACCCGTTTAATTTCTTTTATATCTTGCCACATAAGCCATTTTGGACTCCCTTTTTCTCTTGAGTCATTTCTTAAAAGATAAGACGGATGAAAAATTGGCATCATCTTTGAATTGTATGGGCCATTGAACCATTGCCCTCTGTATTTCGTAATTCCTGATTTTCCGGGAAGCATTGAATCTAAAGCAACGGAACCGCAAATTAATATAATTCTGGGTTTTAAAATTTCAATCTGTGCATCAAGATATTCTCTGCAAGCGAATTTTTCATCCGGAAGAGGATTTCTGTTTTCCGGAGGTCTGCATTTTATAGTATTGCAAATGTATACATCTTTTTGTCTTGATAAACCGACACAATTAAATATTTTGTCAAGTAATTGACCTGCCTTTCCAACAAAAGGTTCTCCTTTTTGATCTTCCCAATAGCCGGGTGCTTCACCTATCAGCATTAGTTTGTTATTGGGTATTCCTCCCGAAAAAACAATATTTGTTCTTGAAGCGGCAAGAGAGCATTTTTTGCAGTTTCTGCACTTTTCTTCTATTTCTGATAATAAATTATTCATATTAAATATAATATTTCAAAATTATTCTATAAAAAATATTCATTGTTACAAATGTAAATTTTTTTCATATATATAACAATTTTCCAGGAAAACAATTTTTTATATATGTGTTAACAGGAGAATTATAATCTATGACAATTTCAGGATTAAATTTAAATCTTCTAGGTTCGCCGTCAGGAATGAATCACGGATCAAGTTTTGCCGGCGGAATAGGGAAACATAATCCCTCCGAACAAACAATAGACACCGGTATATTTAAAACCGCCGGTATCGATCAGGGTTCTAAATCTGCTGAAATATCAAGAGCGAACGCTGCATCCGGTGATAATGGATTTGTTTCAAGACTTGATAGAATTGATGCAAATGTTTTAATTCCGGAAGTTCAAGATGAGTTTCGAGCAAACCGTTTAAATGCATTTGCATAATATTTGATAAAAAAAAAACTTTAGAATATAATTACTGTATGAAAAATCTGTATAATGTTGAAGATTGGACAGATATTCCCTACCGCAGACTGGGAGAAATTCTTATGGAAGCAGGAATAATTAATCTGTTTCATCTTTCAATGGCTTTGGATGTACAGAGGTTTCACAAAATGCCTATGGGAGAAATCTTTCTTGCAATGAAAGTTATTAATAAGAAAGACTTGAAACAGGCACTTTTTGTGCAGAAAACAATACAGAAAAGATATAATAATGTTTAAAAATAAATTTTTAATAATTTTTTGCCTGTTAATATTATCATTCATTAATATTAATACTTCTATTGCGGATGAGCTTACTTTTGCACAGGTTAGTGATGTTCATTACAATATTGATGAATCTTATATGGATAAATATTTATTTTTCCTATCTTCTTCTCTAAGGAAAAAGAATCCGGATTTTGTTGTGTTCCTTGGCGATAACGTTGATAAATCAAGAGAAGATGATGTAATAGGATTTATGCAGGCAATACATTCAATAAGACTCCCGTATTATATTGTACTCGGAAATAATGATGCTCACAGGCTCAGCGGTATAGAAAAAGATGTTTATCTTGATATTGTTACTACTTTTAACCGTAATCAAGAAGATAAGAAATTGTATTATTATTTTAAACCGAATAGTGATTTTATATGTGTTGTTTTAGATGCAACTCCGAATTTTGCACCTTCAAAACACGGCGAAATATCTGATGAACAGCTTGATTGGCTGGATAAACTCCTTACAAAAAATCCTAAAAAGTTGTTTATAATTTTTCATCATTGTCCTTTAATACCGCCAAGAGTTGAATATCAGCTTTCAATGTTAAATACTGAAAAATATGAAAGTATTTTAAAGAAACATTCAAATGTTGTTATAGTTTCTTCAGGTCATTATCATCAAGAATTAGTAACAAAAGATAAAAACGGAATAAGACATATTTCGGCACCTGCCTTCAAAGATATGCCTTATTCGTATCAGTTAATAAAAGTAATATACGATAAAGATAGTTATAAAACCCCTGAAGATGTTCAGATAATCGTAAATAGAATAAAAGTTTGATTATATACTATCGTTCTTGTATACATAATTTCTTGCACAATCAAACATAGCTTTTGCAAGCCCCTGATTGTTTTCAAAATTAAAGCCGGAAGATTGAAGTAATTTTCTTAATCTTTCTTCCCAGAAATCGTACATTTCTTCTTTTGAAATATCAAGCACCTGAGCAATTACACTTACTTCTTCCCAGTCAAGAGGAATCGGTCTTGCTCCTCTTAGAATATCTACAATCTCAAGCCTTTGTTTTCTGGGAAAAGCTTTTAAAAATTGAACGGTTGTAAGCTTTTTTTCTTTTTGCTTTTCACGTATGAATTCTGTAGTTTCATCAATTAATATAGGATCTTGAGGAATTTTGTACTCTGCAAATTCTTCCGGCGATATATCCATAACAACGGCAATACGCTCAAGAGTGGTGCTTCTTGTAGAAAAAGGAATTGTTTCATCAATCAGGTTATAAACATAAGATAGCGTTACTCCTATCATTTGTGCAAAATCTTTTTTATGTAAATGAGTACTTTCTAAAAAATTATAAAGCATTTCACTGCTTTTCATGTTTATAATTGAATTCTTTTTTGCTGACATAATTTTATCTCCTGTTTTTTACATAATTAGTCATATTAAAAAGAATTTAACTGGTAACATGAACATAACTATGGGATAATTTTTTTAAAAGAAAGGCATGTAATGAAATTAATAATGTGTTTGGGAAATCCAGGAATAAAATATGAAAGAACCAGACATAATGCAGGTTTTATGTTCGCTATGGAGCTGGCGGAAAACCTCGGGGTAAAGTTTTCATTAGAACCTAAATTTAAAAGCGAAATAGCAAAAGGGGTTTATAAGAATGAAGCTGTCTGGATAATAAGACCTCAGACGTATATGAATTTATCCGGAGAAGCATTACTGGCTTTAAAAAATTTTTATAAGATAAATATAAATGATTTATTCCTTGTATATGATGATATTTCACTTGAACTAGGAAAAATAAGATTTAGATCAAAAGGCTCTGATGGCGGTCATAACGGAGTGAAATCAATAATTAAATGTGCCAATACTGATGTTTTTGACAGATTAAAAATAGGAATAGGTCCTCAGCCTCCATATATGAAATCGGAAGATTTTGTGTTGCAGAATTTTGATATTTCAGAAAAAGAAACACTCAAAAATGTTATAAGTAAAAGTGTTGAAGCTTTTTTATTCTATTGTGAGAATGATATAGTAAAAGTTCAAAATAAATATAATTAAAAAAAGAGGGCCGTTAAGCCCTACTGTCTGGAATTAAGAATAGTTGGAAGTATGAAAAAGATAATTATATATAACGAAATAAATATATAATATTCAATTCGCCACATGGACTAAAAAAAAATAACCCGGACAGGTAATATATTTCAAAAGGATTAAGTGGTATAAATACACTTAATGCCAAGTGACTTGATTTTGTTGAGCTTGGACGAAATTAATATTTCTTAACAAAGCGGTATTGACAAAATAATTTTTCTATTACATAATAAATGTATAAAATAAAGTGTAATAAAAACACTTAAAGAAGAGGAAATTAAGATGAGAGTCGCTCAAATAAATAATTATTCTTATAATGCAAATATGCAGAAACAGAGTTTTAAACATAGTGCTGTTCCTTATCCGGAATATATTGATGCATATGTTTGGGATGAAGTTGGTTTACAAGACAGAATAATGAATGTGGTAAGTAGAATTTCCGAATTGTTTCGTTCAGATGTTACAGATGAAGCAAGCAAGATAAAATCACAAATTAATACAATTTACGATGAAACTAATCCGAAAAAGCAGTTGCTTTCTGTTCTTGCATAGTTTTATTCGTTAATAACCCATTTTTTTCTGAGTTTCCACTGTAAAATCGTAAGTATTAAGATTAAAATAAACAGTACATAGGCTATTGCAGAAGCTTTTCCTATATTGAAAAATTCAAATGCGTTTTTATAAAGCCAGTAAACAAGGATATTTGTTGTATTATCAGGTCCTCCTTGTGTCATCAGATATATAAGATCGAACACTTGAAATGAACTTATGGTTGTTATTAGAAGTACAAATAATATTGATGGTGACAAAAGAGGAAGAGTTATTTTAAAAAACACTGCAGTTGGATTTGCACCGTCAATTTTTGCGGATTCATATATCTGGCTGTTAATTGAAGAAAATCCTGAAAGTAGTATTATAATGTTGTATCCGATAAGTTTCCATACTGAAACTATTATTAATACAATCATTGCAAGGTTTTCATCATACAGCCATTTATAATTTAACTTAAATAAGCAGTTTATTAATCCAAGATTCGGATCAAAAATCCATTGCCAGATCATTGCTATTACTATCATTGGAGTTATAAACGGAAGAAAATATGATGTTTTAAAAAAATCTTTGCATAAAATTTTTTCATTAAGAAAACATGCCAGAATCAATGGAATTAGCACAGCAAATAATGTTACCGATAGAGCATAAACAATTGTATTTTTTAGAATAAACCAGAACTCTTGTGAAGAAAAAAGTTCAATATAGTTGTTAAGTCCTGCATACTTGATTTTATTTATAAGATTCCAATTACAAAAACTTAATAGAAAAGAAAACAAAGATGGAATAAAGATAAAGAGAGTGCAGCCTAAAATTGAAGGTAAAATAAAAGCAATGGCACAATTATTTGTATTTGTATTTAATAAATATTTGCGGTCTTTTTTATGCATTTTATTGTTTTTAACATTATTATTTCTTATCATTTTTTGATTTTACTAATAATTTTTTCTATAATGTATTAGTATAGTTGTTTTTTAATTTAAGAACAAGGAAATAAAACAAATGACAAAGATTTCTGATTTCAGAGCTTTCGGAAAAAATGATATAAGAGGCATATATGGCGAAGATGTCACAGAAGAACTATTTTATTATACAGGTAAAGGTTTTGTAAAGTATATTCAGGAGAAGACAGGTTTAATGCCGAATGATATATGGATTACTCTCGCAAGGGATGCAAGGGTACATTCTGAGTCTTTATCCAAAGTTATTGCAAAAGGGATTACTCATATAGGTGCAAATGTTATAAATCTTGATGTTGTTCCTACTCCGTTGGGATATTATTCTGAGTATGCTTCATATCCGGAAAATTTTTGTAAAGATGTAAAAATTTCAGGTGCGTTAATTGTTACTGCAAGTCATAATCCGCCGGAATATAACGGGTTAAAGATGACATTTAATAAATCTTCTTTAAATGAAGAAGAAATAAAAATTGTAAAAGAGTATACAATAGAACAAATGTCTGACGATTCAAATGCCTATAAGCATGGCGAACTGAGGCTATATAACATTATTCCGCAGTATATTGAAACAGTTTCTTCTAAGTTTTTAAGAATTGGTGAGGGTATAAAAATTGTCGTAGATAGTGCTAACGGAACAGGTGGTGTTGTAGCCCCACGATTATATCGAGATTTGGGTTGCGAAGTTATTGAATTATATTCCGAACCGGATGGTAATTTCCCTAATCATCATCCTAACCCCAGTGATTTATCAACCTTGAATGATATAAAGAAAAAAGTAATTGAAACAAATGCTGATTTGGGTATTGCATTTGACGGTGATTCTGACAGACTGGGTGTTGTTGATTCTGAAGGAAATACTATTACAGGTGATAAGCTTTTATATATATATGCTCAGGATATTATTAAGGAGCTGTCTGTGCGTGGAGAGCGGCCTAAAATTGTTTCTGAGGTTAAGTGTTCACAGGTTCTTTTTGACGAAATTAATAAACAGGGTGGAATTGCCGTTATGTCGAAAACAGGACACGGATATATAAAATCAAAAATGAAAGAAACTAATGCAATTCTTGCAGGAGAAATGTCAGGGCATATGTTCTTTAAAGATAGATATTATGGCTTTGACGATGCGGTATATGCTGGATGCAGAGTAATTGAAATTATAGCTAAAAATAAGAAATTTAATCCTGATTTTAAACTTAAGGATCTTTTAAAACCCTTTAAATCTGTACATACTCTTGATGAAGTCAGATATGAATGTAAAAACGAATTAAAAAAATCTGTTTTTGAAGATGTAAAAGAAAAAATAGAAAATGATGATTGTATATTTGGTACAAAAATAAGTGATATAGTAACTCTGGATGGGTTGAGAATAATTTTCCCTGACGGATTTGCTTTAATAAGACAAAGTAATACAGAACCTGTTTTTACTTTGAGATTTGAAGCAAAAACTAAAAAGAATGCTTTATTATATAAAAATACAATGATAGCTTTATTAGATGACAGTATAAAAAAGTTTTCAGATTGTGAGGAAAAATGAAATCCGGTTTAATAGCGAAAATAGTTATACTTTTATGCGTTTTATGTTTAATTTCAGGCTTTTTTAATATTGAAAAAGAAGAAGTTCTATATGAAAAAAATAACAAAATAGGCGGAAATAAAATAGCAGTAATGGAAGTTGAAGGGACTATTGTTTCCTCATATGAATCTAACTTGTTTTCAAGCGAAACGAGTGCTGCAAATCTTCTAAAATCTTTAAAATCTGCTGCGGCTGATGATGATATAAAAGGAATAATAATAAAAATAAATTCTCCCGGCGGTACAGTTGCAATGTCGCAGAATATCTATAATCAAATACTAAATATAAGGCAAAAAAAGCCGGTTATTGCTGTTTTAGATGATGTTGCAGCAAGTGGCGGATATTATATTGCTTCTGCTGCAGACAGAATCCTTGCCCAAGAAGGAACGTTGACGGGTAGTATTGGTGTCATTGTTTCTTTTATGGATTTTCATCATTTATTAACAGAGAAACTTGACATTAACCCTGTTGTAATTAAAAGCGGGAAATATAAAGATATTGGTTCCGGATTAAGAGAGATGACTCCGGAAGAAAGAAATTTAATGCAGGATATTGTTAATGATTCATATAATCAGTTCATCGAAGCTATAACAAAAGCAAGAGTATTCAGAAATGATAATTATAAAGTAACAAAGACATTGCTGGATGAAGGTACTCTTAAATCTAATGCAGACGGAAGGGTTTTTACTGGAAGAATGGCTAAAAAACTCGGATTTATTGATGAAATAGGTGATATTGATACAGCAAAGAATATGATAGAAGTAATGGTTCAGCAAAAATATGGAAATAATTCTAAAGTAAAACTTGTCAATTATAATAAGAAAACTACAATAAGTGAATATTTTTCAAGTTTTACCGAATACGGAACTCAAAGCAAATATAAATTATCGGATTTTATTCCGACCAGTATGATATTAAGTAGAAGGCCTTTGTATTTATGGGAATAACAACAGACGAATTTTTTGAAAATATTTACAGTGTAATTTTTTCACCAAAAGCATTTTTTGAAAAAAAAGACAGAACTATATCCATAAGACTTGCTGCAGCAACTGTTGCTTTTATTGCTGTTATAAATAAACTTATAGCTTCTGTCTTTGGCACTTCAACGACGAATATATTTTTGTTAATATTTTTCTTGATACTACAAGTTGCGGCGATGTTGGTGTTGTGGTTTTTGACCGCTTTGTTTTTTGAATATACAGCGAAGATTTTTGATAAAAGCGGAAATTTTCACAAAGTACTTTTTTATACTTCATTTGCCCCAATTCCATACATTTTTTTTGCTCCTTTAAATTTGTTAAAACAATTTAGCAATTCAGGTTATTTTATTGGTTCGATTGCAGAGCTAATATTATACTTTTGGATAATATTTCTATATGCTTTATCGATTAGAGCTGCTTATGATATATCTATTTCACGCTCTTTTATGCTGATATTTTTGCCTTTTGTTTCAAGCTTCTTCGCAATATATTGGTTGGTATGTTTTTTTATAAAAATCGAGGCTATATTCTCAATATAGAGAGAAGATTATGAAAAAATTACTATTTATATTATTGATATTATTAATATCTTGCGGTGAGTGTTACCCGAAAGAAAATATTGAAAGTCCCGTTGCTGCAATAGAAAAAACTATTTTTGGGTATAAATACGACAATGAAAATGAAACAAAGAGGGTTGAACGTATAGAACAGTATTTATACGGGGTAAAAAAATCAGGCAATATTCAAAACAGAATTAATAATATAAAAAATGATATAGGTTTTGTCCCTCAGAAAATTAATAAGAATAAAACTGAGAATTTGGACTCTTCCGGTAGTAATAATACGAATAGATTAAATCAGGATTTGATGAATTTAAAAGAAGATGCATCTGTTGATTATCCAGTAGTTGATGCTATGGAACAAGAAGTTTTTAATACTACATATAAAAGCGAAAACATATATAAACGTTTAGATAGACTTGAAACAAAAATATATAATAAGACAAGTACAGAATCCCTTAATAAAAGAGTAGAAAGACTCGCTGTAAGTTTAAACCCGCAAAAACATATTGCTTCTTCACAAAATGTTAATTCCGGTCATAATTTAGACAATTATTATAGAAAAAGCGGAATGGAAACAATTGATGATCAGACCATGCCTTTTCAACTTGCAGTTTTAGAGCAGGAATTGTTAAGGGGTAATTATACAAATGATAATATTTCTAACCGTTTAAGTCGATTAGAGCAAAAACTGTTTAAAAGAACATTTACAACTGACAGCGATATAAACAGACTTCAACGTATTATGGTCGCTTATGAAGCTAAAAAAGACAGTTATAAATACGAAAATAACAGAAAAATGCAAAATGTCGCAACGATGTCGCAGATTGGCGGTATTCTATTGATGATACTTGCTATACTTCTTTGAAAAAAGTCAATCTGTCATTACAGGTAATTGTTCGGAAATTTTATCGTTATTTTCTTTTGCTTCTTTTTTTAAATCATTATCTGCCGCTTCTTGATTGCTTTTTTCAGTAATATCAACCGGATTTAAATAATTTTGTTTGTTTTTGTTTAAAGCATTTCTTATAAAATCAACGGCATTTCCTGCTACATCATTTCCGGCTTTGTAACCTGTTAATGAGGCACTGACGAAAGCTATTCCTTTTAATACATACAGTATACAAGCCAATTTTTTATTGTTTTTAACAATATTTGTATTTTTTACTTTATTTTCTATTGAATTCAAACCTGTTTCAGCAACTTTTTCAAAAGTATACATTGATGCTATTCCGCTTGCTTGTTCAACTCCAGTTTTTATTTTATCATCAGATTGAATGGTATTATAAACACCGGACATAACTATAAGTGGATATAATATTTTTTTTGCTATTCCTGCAACTTTACTAATAGTATTTTTGGCAGGAACATTAATAACTCCTGAAGCGGCAGCACTATCAATTGTTCTTACGGTTTGTGCTCCTGCTATACCTTCTTTAAATATATTATGTTCCTTTTTGCCGTATATTAAATTTTTTCCGGCAAAATATGCACAAGAAATACCGTTTGGCATATTAATCCTTTTACATATTTATACTTACCTATAAATATAAAAACAAACAGCAGCCCCGTATTTACAAAAATCCTTTAATTGTTTACAAATTTAACAAATGGTTACTATAGTAATTAATTTGTGAGAAAATTAATTTTGTAAATATTTAATAAAGGGGAGATTAAATGAGAGATAAAACTTTTTTGATGATACCAGGACCTACTCCGGTGCCGGAAAGTGTATTACTTGATATAGCAAAACATCCTGTAGGTCATAGAAGCAGTGAGTTTGCAAAAGTATTAGAGTCTGTATATTCTGATTTAAAATATGTATTTCAGACAAAAAATGATGTAATAGTATATACAGCAAGCGGAACAGGTGCTATGGATGCTGCTTTATCCAATTTGGTAAATCCTGGTGATAAGGTTTTATCTCTTGTCATAGGTAATTTTGGTCAGAGATGGGCAAAAATAGCAAAGTCATTAGGTGCTGATGTTGAAGTTATTGAAGTAGAACCCGGAAAAGCTATAAACCCTCAGGAATTAAAAGACAGATTGGATAGAGACGTTAATAAAGAAATAAAAATTGTTACTTTAACTCAAAATGAAACATCAACTGGAGTTACAAATGATGTTAAGACGTTAGTTTCATATATAAAAGAACACGGTGCTCTGTCCGTTGTAGATGGTGTTACAAGTATAGGTGCAATGGAATGCAAAATGGATGAATGGGGCATTGATGTTTTAATTTCGGGTTCTCAAAAAGGGTTTATGATTCCTCCGGGACTTTCTTTTCTGGCTGCAAGTGAAAAAGCCTGGGAAGTTCAAAGAAAATGCACAAGACCGGATTTTTATTTTAACTGGGAAACTAATAGAAAGTCTGTTATTGCTAATTCTACGGCATTTACTCCGGCCGTAAGTCTTATTGCAGGATTAAAAACCGCACTTGAAATGATAAAAGAAGAAGGATTGGACAATATTGTTGAACGTCATACAAAATTGGCAAAAGCTTTAAGAGAGGCTTTAAGAGCAATAGGTCTTAAACTTTTTGTTGAAGATGATTCAATTGCAAGCACATCTATTACGGCAATTCTTCCACCTGAAAATATTTCGGTTCCAGACATAAGAAAAACATTAAAAAATGATTATTATATTGAAGTTGCAAATGGACAAAACCAATTAAAAGATAAGATTTTTAGAATGGGTACGCTTGGTTTTGTATGTGAAAGAGACGTTATTATGGCGGTTGGTTCTCTGGAAGCTGCATTGTATAAGCTAGGTCATAAATTTGAACCCGGAAGCGGCGTTGCTGCAGTTATAAAATATTTAAACAAATAGGAGATAAAATGAAAGTATTAATTACGGATAAAATAAACGAGGCTGCAGGAAAAGTCCTTGATGGAGTGGCTCAGATTGACTTTTTGCCTACAATGAGTGAGGATGAACTTGTTGAAAAAATAAAAGATTATGATGCTTTAATGATAAGAAGCCAGACAAAAGTTACTGCAAGAGTTCTTGAAGCCGGAAAAAAACTCAAAATTGTTGGAAGAGCAGGTGTAGGTGTTGATAATGTTGATATTGAAGCTGCTACTCAAAACGGGATTATAGTTGTAAATTCGCCTGACGGGAATACAAATGCAGCAGCTGAACATACAATAGCATTGATGCTTGCAATGTCAAGAAATATTCCATCTGCTGCCGCTTCAACAAAAGAAGGAAAGTGGGAACGATCTAAGTTTACCGGAGTTGAAGTATTTGGAAAAACGCTTGGAATTATAGGTTTTGGCAAAATTGGTCATCATGTTGCAAGTGTTGCATTAGCTTTAGGGATGAATGTTGTTGTATCTGATCCTTACACAACAAAAGAATCTGTTGAAAAAATCGGTGCCAAATACGTAACTAATCTGGATGAATTCTGGGGACAGTGTGATTATATTACAATTCATACACCAAAAACAAAAGAAACTACTGCCCTTATTAATAAGAATACATTAAACAGAATGAAAAAAGGTGTGATGATAATTAATTGTGCCAGAGGTGGTATTATTGATGAAACTGCATTAAAAGAAGCTCTTGAATCAGGTCAGGTTCAAGCTGCTGCAATTGATGTTTATGAAACGGAACCAGACATTACAGCATCTCCGTTATTTAAATGCAGCGGAAATGTTGTTATGACACCTCATCTTGGTGCAAGTACTAAAGAAGCACAGTTTAATGTTGCTATTGATGTGGCAGAACAAATAAGAGATGTTTTAAATGGTGGAAGTGCTAAAGCGGCAATTAATATTCCTGCTTTAAAATCTGACGTTATTGAACCTGTTAAGGATTATATGCAGCTAGCTGAAAATCTCGGTGAACTTGTAAAACAAATATCCAACGGAAATTTAAAAGATATAAAAATTACTGTTAATGGAAACCTTTCGGAGTTAAATGTTGCACCTTTAGAAGTTGCTGTACAAAAAGGAATATTTTCTTCAACGGTTGAAAATGTTAACTTTGTTAATGCTCCGTTAATTGCTAAGAAAAGGGGTATAAATGTAGTTACTTCAAAGTCTTCTCAAGATTGTACTTTCATAGGTTCTATTTCTGTAACTCTTACTACCGATTCTGATGAAAATACTGTAACCGGTGCTTTAATCGCTAAAAATATGCCGAGAATAGTTCGTATTAACGATTATAATATGAGTATTGAAGCTGAAGAACACATGTTAATTGTTCCTCACGAAAACAAACCTGCTATGGTCGCAAAAGTTGCTGCTGTTATAGGTGAACACAGTATTAATATTAACAGAATGCAGGTTGCTCAAAAATCTAATACAAAAGATAATGTTTCTATAATGATTATTACCATTGATAAAGATGTGGATAATGAAACTATGGAGACAATAAATAAAATTGACGGCATACATAATGCACAATATATAAAATTAAATGCATAATTATAAAAAAGACCTTGGTTTACCAAGGTCTTTTTGTATCTGTTTTATTTTAATTATACTGTTTCATAAAGTCCTTCAACATGTCCTGTTTCAGCTGCTTTGATATGTGAAATAATTGGAAAAGCTATTGCAAGAGCAATTGTGCCTGCTGCTATTGCTGCTTGTGCTGCCGGAGCTAAATTATTGAATTTCTTAAATAATTTTGTTTCTTTTATTTTATCTTTTAAAGAAATATCGTATAGTATATCTACATGTTCACCGCTGGGAACTTTCTTCCCCTGTTTAATAATTATTTTATCTAATTTTTCAGCAGCTATTTTCTTCAAATCAGCTATGTTTGCTTGAACTGTTTTTGAACATCCTGTTGCTAAGCCTGCTGTAGCTGCACTTCCAGCAACGATACCAGCTAAAGGTACATTAGCTTTATACTCTTGTTTGAACTTTTCTTCTAAACATTCTTTTTTATTTTGAATGTTTTTATTTGTTAAAATATGTATTGTTGAACCTTTTCTTCCGATTTCCATACAAATTCCTTTCTTCTTTACAGACTTCTTGTAAAAACATAAAGAAACTGAAGATATTTTTTTGACAAATATATAGAGTTTGTTAAGAAAAATTAATACTTATTCTTTTATGTATGTTGGAGCAGTCTTAGGACTTTTACCTTTTATAACATTATGGTAATAAGAGTATGTCATAGGAGTTTTTGTGTTTAATATGTTTCCGTCAATAACTTCCGCTATAAATAGTGTATGTGTCTGTGTTTCTGTTTTTCCTGTTATTTTACAAATAAGGTAACCGCAGGCATCTTTTACTACAGGAAGATTATCATATAGAGTGTAAGGAATTATTTCAAATTTGTTAATGTCTCTTCCGCTTCTGAAACCAAACGTGCCTATGGCAATGGGGTTTGACTCTTCTGATAGAATTGATACGGCAAATTTTTCTGATTCTTTAAGACAAAAATTAGTATAATTATTGTGATTTACACTTAACGCTATTGATGGCGGTTCAGAAGTGATTTGCATTATACTGTTTACAGTGCAGCCTGTATATTTTCCGTTTATATCGCATGATACTATATAAACACCGTAAGACAAATTTTTAAAAACATTGTTATCCATATATCTCTTTTTTAATCTCTGTTTATATAAACTTTAACTATCATATCAAATTTATAAAAAATAAAATAGAGGGTTATAAATACCCTCTATTTTTTCGTTAAACTGTCTTATTAGCCAATTACCGGAGCTGTAAAGGTTCTTGTTCCGAGTTCTTTATCAAGCATATAAAGACATTGTTTGTCATCGCATATAAGTTTTAATGTCTTTAAAACATTTGAAACATTTGATTCTTCTTCAACCTGCTCTTTAATATACCAGTCTAAGAAAGAAACTGCTGCTCTATCTTTAACTTCATCCGCAACATCAGTAAGGGCATTTATTTTTGATGTAACAAGTTGTTCATGCTTTAAAACATCTTCAAATACTTCTAACGGAGTTCTCCAGTCTGTTTTTGGCTGCTCAATTCGGTCAAGTACTACTTTTCCGCCTCTTTCTTGAAGATATTGAAATAATCCCATTGCGTGTGCTCTTTCTTCTTGTCTTTGAACATCCATCCAGGTTTTAAAACCTTGAAGATTCATTCTTTCAAAATAAGCATACATTGATAAATATAAGTATTCAGAATAAAATTCTGCATTTATTTGTTCGTTAAATGCTTTTTCAAGTTTTTCATTTATCATTTTAACTCTCCTTTTCTTTTATATTTAATTTTACATCTAAATTGGGAAAATGCATCATTCTTTCATTTATTATTCTTTCAAATAAATATGATGTATTTTGTAAAAAATTAGCCATTTTCTATATAATAATTTATCATTATCAAGAGGAATATTATGCTAAAATCTATAATTTTTAAAATATCAGCTGTTTTAATACTTTTGTTTTTAATTTTTCTTTTTTACTATAATTATACTCAGCACTACTCAGATAATAAAAATAGAAAAATACAGGTTACTTTCTGGACTCTTCAGCTTGGTACTTTTGATAGCTACGTTAATAATATAATAGATGAATTCGAAAGAAATAATCCTGATATAAAAATCAAATGGATTGATGTTCCATATTCAGAAGGAGAAAAAAGAACACTTGCCGCAATACTTTCAGACAATCCGCCAGATTTGATAAATCTTACTCCTGACTTTTCTATGATGCTTGCACAAAAAAATACATTATATGAGATAAAACCTCAGTATCTTAAAAACTATATTCCTGCTGTTAATAATTCATTAAAATTTGATAATAAATACTTCGGTATTCCTTTTTATGTTACTTCTCCCGTTACTTTGTACAATAAGGCTTTATATAACAAAAACGGAATATCAACATATAATGAATTGTTTTCAACTGTTCCCGATAAAAATTCTTATATTACAATGCTAAATTTTTCAGAAAATGATACTCTTTTAAAATTATTGAATAAGTATAATATAAATTCACCTTCATCAATAAAATCCGTTAAAAGTATTGAATTGTTTAAAACATTTAAAAGACTCTATGATAAAGGATATATCCCAAGAGAAAGTGTTACACAAAATCACAGAGATTCGCTTGAAAAATATATGTCAGGACAATTATATTTTCTTGTTACCGGTGCAAATTTTTTAAATATGATAAAAGAAAATGCTCCTGATATATATAAAAATACCGGAATTCTTCCTCAGCTTACCGGTGATAATGGGTTTTATGATTTCTCGTTAATGAATTTCGTAATACCTAAAAAATCAAAAAATCCTGATGCAGCATTAATTTTTGCACTGTTTTTCACAAATAAAAAAAATCAACTTGATTTTGCAAAACTTACGCCTATTTTACCTGCAAATAATTGTGCACTTAAAGATAGTTACTTCGTTGATAACTCTAAAAAATTTGAAACAGATAATAATTATATTAAATATATTATAAATTCTGATATTGATATAACAATTAAAGCAAGGATGATAAGTGCATGGCAGTTGAATAATCTTCAGCCGGGTTCGATAGACATCAAAAAGAAAAAAGATTTGAATACTTTATCCTCAAACTATATTCAGAAAATTCTTATTAATAATGAAGATATTAAAAATACTCTCAGTGAATTTGCACAGGAATGGGAAAATTTATAATTGGAAAAAGAAGGTGTTTGTTTTAAAATTTAATTATGAGAGATTTTTTTAAATTTACAACTCTGGATAAGTATATAACAAAGCAAATAATTGAAGTTTTTGTTCTAGGGATTGTCGTTTTTACTTCAATCATTTTTGCCTCAGATACATTTATTTCTCTTATTAAACAAATTTCAATGTACGGAATGCCGTTTAATATAGCTTTTATGATTATTCTATTAAATCTTCCTGCTGTTATTGTAATGACAATTCCGATGAGTGTTTTATTTTCTACAGTAATGACAGTAAATAAAATGTGTCTGCAATCTGAAATCACAATATTGAAGGCTTGCGGTGTAAGTATACAAAGAATTTCTAAACCTATATTTTTATTTTCAATCCTTATGGCTTTTACGACTTTTTTTATAAATGAGACAATAGTTCCTATTACGACAGCTCAATCAAAAACACTTGCTTTATATGCTCTTGTGCAGAGAAATATTCCAGAAGGCAAGCGAAATTTTTCAATGAAAGAATTAAAAGACGGCAATTATTTAAAAAGACTTTTTTATGTTGAAAAGTGTGAGGATAAGAAATTTTCTAATGTTTCGATTCTGGATATGTCTGATGAGGATAAAATCCAAATTCTTCAAGCAAAAACAGGAACATCTGTTGTTGAAGGCTGGCAGTTTGATGATGCTTCTGTTTACACAATTTCTAAAATAGGCAAAACTTTAAATACTTCCTGGATAGAAAAAACAATAATTGATTTCGGAAGTGATATACAAAAACAACTTAATAAGAAAAATGATGGGTCTGATTACAATTTTATTCAACTTATGCCGTATTTAACCGGTAATGATAAAAATCTTCCTGATGATATTTTAACAAAGTATAAAGTCCGTTTTTGGGAAAAACTGGCACTGCCGATTACTACCGTTGTTTTTGTTATATTAGGTATACCGCTTGCAATTACACCTCCAAGAGTAAGGCATAATAGAGGCTTTCTATTTTCTATTGCAATTATCTTTTGTTATTATATTATTCGTGCTTTTTCAATGTCATTAGGATATAACGAAACTATAAATGCCTTTCTTGCTGCAAATCTACCTAACATTATTCTTGGTATACTGGGCTATTACTTGTATAAGAATAAAGCGGAAAAGATTTAATAATAATATTGTTAAGAAATGTAAATTGTGTAACACTATAGTTTTATATACTTGTTATATATTTAAAATATATAAAATATTTTTCAATGCTATAATCAATATATAAAAATTTTTGCTTGAAAATGTTTAAAATTCAATAATAATAAGGAATAAGACCTGTTTTGCTGCTTAAAGTCTTGTAGTTCATCAATTTAAGCAATTTGAGTTTGAAAAATGTTTTTATAAAAGTGTGGGTTAGTTAAAAGATAAGGAAAAGGTAGGTTAGTTATGGGTTATGCTCTATTTGCAAATCGTAAGATTTTCTATACGAATCTTATTTTCACGTTGCAATCAAGACTAGATAACATAATGCAACAGAAAAACAGTTTGTTAAACTTTTCAGCGAATATTTCAGACGGAAAAGTAACAGTTGAAGAAATAGCATCAGATCCAACAAACTTTAATAATTATTCTGAATATTTACAAGGTGCTGATGCTTATATTAACACTCCGGATGATGAAGGAGGAGCTGCGACATCAATAGGTGAAATTGGTTCAATGGCAGCAAATCAGAATAACAGCGAAGAATATTTAGCTTCTATTGCTGAAATGTTAAACACATCAGTTAATCAAGAATATGCTCAACAATATAGTAAAAAGTTAGAGGTTATTGAAAATCAATTAGATATGCAGCAAAAGAAAATTGAAACTCAATTGACTGCAGCACAAAATCAACTTCAAGCAGTTGAAGAAGCTGAAGGTCAGGCAATTGAAAGATCAACCCCAAAATATAACGGTGTTGGCTAAAAAGAATAAACCTATAACTAAATTTACTACTAACCACTGTCAAAACGACCTTTTAGGTCGTTTTTTTTTATTTGTCAATAGATTTTCTTGCGGAATATCCTTTTGCCTGCATCTTCTGAATAAGAGCATCCGCTTTATCTTTATCGGCGAAAGAACCTATTTGAACTACATAATAACTGCCTATAGCTTTTATAAAAGGAATAATATCGGTTTCTTCAGCGGCTACTTTTTGCTGTATGTTCATAGCTTCTTCGATTGTAGAATAATTACCGAGGTATACTTTTGTCATTTCTGTAATAATTGGTTTAGGAGCTTCTATTACAGGTGTTGGTCTGTGAAGTCTGAAATCTAGTTGTTGTTTGGTTTCTTCTTCTGTATTTTCTTTTTCTTTCTTATTAAAGAATTTATCTTTCAAAGCTTCTTTTATTGTTTTATCGTTTTCAAATTTTTTATTTTTCTTATCTTTTTTTATGTTATTTTCTGAGAATTCTTCATTTTCCTCCGGTTCTCTTACAGCGACGGTTGGCATTTCATCTTCAAGTTGAATCCATTTAAGACGTTCATCTATAGTTCTCATTTCAACATCAATATCTTCTTCACTCAAAGTAAGTGCTTCATTGTTTCCTATAGCGACATCAACATCCGGAGAATATGATTTAACAATATAAGATAAGCCAAATAAAGCAGATATAAAAACAAGAGTAAATAAAATTAAATATCTTAGTCCTGTTCTTTTTTTCTTTTTTTTCCTTATGGGAGTGGTTTTTTTTTCTTGCTGCATTATAGAACTCCTCTGACTTTAGAAATTGCAAGATTAATATCTTCAGTTTCTATAGAATATTTTTCAAGTAAATCCAGTGCAAATTTTTCTATATCTTTTATTTTTGCATCATTAACTAAATCTGCCGCATTAACAGGAGCATTTTCAGCCGATATATTTAAACCGAAGTGGATTAATGTAGAAGTTATTGATTTTGTTGCTATTGATACTGAAAGCTTCTTATTGTTTATATATAAATCGTCACCGCTTCTTATTATTTTAACTGAAGGAGAAGTTTTTTCTATTAGTTCTTTTGCTATGGTTACGAGTAGTCTTTGTTTATAGACGGTTTCTGTTAATGTTGAATTAAAATTTTCTTCTATAAAACTAAGCATTTTTTTACTGTAAATTGGTTCATCATTGATAACATCTTCAATATCTACCATGTGTGTTAGATTTACGTCACACTCTCCTATAAAAGAAACAATGGCATTGCCCATAATGTTAAAGTTTTTGTATATCCAGTGAGGGGAGAGCTGTTCTCCTGTATATTTTATTTCTTTATCTATAAATAATCTTTCCAATTTACCCTCTCTTTTAAAATAATTTAGAAATTATATCTTCTCTGTTATTTAATTCTAATGCACGTTTGAGTCTAAGGCAAGATTCACATTTTCCGCAATGTTTTTCTTTTGTATCATAGCAGCTGTAGATTAGCTCTAATGGAGCATTATATAATAATCCCTGTTTTATAATTTCTTTTTTATCAAAATTTATGAGAGGAGCCGTAACTTCTATTTTATTCATTGTTGAGTTTTTAATCGATAAATTTACAGCTTCAATAAAATTTACTGAGTTATCTTTAAAATTAGCACTTTCTTCTTTATTGGCTCCTATAATGATGTGTGAATAATTTTGTGCATCAGCAAAACAGGCTGCTATATTTATGAACAGTCCGTTTCTGTTCGGTATCCACACGGATGATGCGGATTTTTTTGTTATTTCTGCGTTATCCAGTAATGTTTTATCAAGGTTCGGAATTTTTTTATTTGAAGTTAAAGAGGAATCGGAAATTTCAGCAAGGAAATCAAGATTAATAACTCTATGATTAATATTGTAATATTGTGCAATTTTTTTTGATGCATTATATTCCTGAATGAAAGATTTTTGTCCGTAGTTGAATGTTAAAGCCAGTGAAACATTCAGTTCGTTTTTTAATATAGCAAGACTTACAAGAGAATCCAATCCACCGGAGAGCAAAATTATTGATTTATTCATCATTGTTCTGGACCTCTTCATCTAACATGTCTTCTTTTAAATCGTCTTGAAGTTTTAATGCTTCGTCTCTGGCTTTTTCGGGGAGAGATTCATCATTTATAATTTCTGAAAGGATATTATCACCTAAAATATTATAAAGAGCAATGACGGCATTTTGCACAACATCTCTACTTATGTCAGATAGCATACCTTTTATTAAATCAACGGCACGTTCGTCTTCTGAATTCATTAAAACTTCTATTGCGTTAATCCTAACCTGAGGTGATTCATCTCTAAGTGATTTTGTCAGGGCATTAAATATACGTTCTTCTTTTTTATAATTTAATTTATTTAAAGCTTCAAGGGCTCTTTCTTTTAAGAAGGTAAATTTATCAAGAAATCCTTTTTTGCTTTCCAATATAGATACTAATGAGTCGACTGCCTTTTCATCGCCAATCATGCCAAGAGCGGAAACAGCTGATTCTTTAACGTATACAGATGATTCTGTTTCGTCTTCTACAATATTCATTAACGGTAAAACAGCATATTTATCTCCAATTTTTCCGAGAGCTTCAGCACAAGAGAGTTTTACTTTATAATTTTCATCTTTACTGTTAAGACAATATAAAAGAGGATATACGGCTTGAGAATCTTTTGTATTTGCAAGTGCTTTTGTAATATTTACTCTTATTCTTGTAAGATGATCAGTATCTTTTATCCTTTGTGATAATTTATCTTTCATTATAAGAGAGTCTATAAGTATTGGTCTGCTCGATTTATCTTTATATTTGTCAATTTTATTTAATAAGAAAATTAAAATTTCGTAGGAATTTGAAATTTCAAAGAAATAATTATAAATTAACACAAGATATTCGCTAGGAAATTCTGCACTCAGCCCTGTAATTCTGTCAATAGATTCTTTAGGGTTTTGCGGGTTAACTATATCACATTTATCTGCTAAATACTCTAAAGGTAAGTTGATTTTTTCTTCCATAGCCGGCATGAATTAGTACACATATATAGGATATATAAAACATTATATGATATCAAGATTAAAGAGGTAAATTATCAATATTCATTAATATCTCAAGGTTTTTTTGTTCAATGGCTTTTTGTATGTAACTGTTAATATCAATATTGGAATCTATATTTTTTAATGAATCTGGTATAACTATATTTTCTGTTGTTTTTGTATCAGTGAATCCATTATTTAATGACAGAAAATCAGAATATATTTTTAATATATTTTTCCATCTTTCGGGAATATTGATTTTTTTACCTGCATAGTAGAGAGTATCTCTTTCAAAAGAATCAAAATAATTTTCAAGGAAATTTACCTGCAAAAGATAGTCATATTTTTCTTTTTGCTCATCAGTCATATTTAAAAATACGTTGCCTTCAATTTCTTTAGGGCTTTTAATGTTATTTTCTTTTATATAATATGCCCATAATAAACAGCCAAGATAAAAAGCTATATTATTTTCCATATATTTATATATTTTCTGTGAATTTAGTTTGAATTTTATTCTTTTCTGGTGAATAGTTCTAAGCATCATTAAAGAAGAATATAAGTTATTAATATAATCATTAAAATCTATAAACAAATTTCCTATACCGGGGTCAAATTTAACTTTTTCTTCCATTTTTATAACCTCACTTCTATGCCTGAAGATTTTAATTCTCTTTTTAAATCAGGAATACATAAAGTGTTAAAATGGAAAATGGATGCAGCAAGAGCTGCATCGGCAAATCCTGATTTAAATATATCTTCAAAGTGCTTTACATTTGCTCCTGCTCCACCTGAAGCAATAACAGGAATATTAAGATTTACAGCGGCAAGTTTTGTCATTTCAATGTCAAAACCGTTTTGTGTGCCGTCAGCATCCATAGATGTCAATAGGATTTCTCCCGCTCCTCTTTTCTCAACTTCAATAAGCCACGGTAGAAGCTTTATACCTGTATTTAGTGTTCCTGCATTGATATGAACATAAAAATCATTATCAACTCTTTTGGCATCTACGGCAATGACTATGCATTGTGAACCAAAATATCGGGATGAAAGATTTATAATTTCAGGGTTTTTGACAGCAGCTGAGTTAAGAGCTACTTTGTCAGCACCGGCATTAAGTAAAGATTTTATATCTTCTATTGATTTGATTCCGCCGCCGACAGTAAAGGGTATAAAAACTTGTTTTGCAGTTTTTTGAACCATCTCAATTGTTGTTTTGCGGTTTTCATTTGTAGCTGTAATATCCAAAAAAACGAGTTCATCAGCTCCTTCATCCGAATATTTTTTAGCTAATTCTACCGGATCTCCGGCAAAACGCAGATTTTTAAAATTTATGCCTTTTACGGTTTGCCCGTTTTTTACGTCAAGGCAGGGTATAATTCTCTTTGCTAGCATAGTTAAAACTGTTTCAAAAATCTTATGTCGTTGTTAAAGAATAATCTTATGTCATTTATTGCATATTTAAGCATGGTTAATCTTTCAACACCCATGCCGAAAGCAAAGCCTGAATATATCTCAGGATCAATTCCAACATTTTTAAGTACATTGGCATGTACGGTTCCGGAACCTAAAATTTCAAGCCATCCGGTGCCGGAGCACGTACGACAGCCTTTTCCTTCACACATGATACATTGAACATCAACTTCGGCACTGGGTTCAGTAAAAGGGAAATAGCTTGCTCTAAATCTTGTGGGTCTTGCAGAACCGAAATAAATTCTCACAAATTCATTTAATATACCTTTCAAGTCTCCGAAAGTTATATCTTTATCAACTAGAAGTCCCTCAATCTGGTGAAATAGATTGTTTTTTCTGGCACTAACAGATTCACATCTATATACTCTGCCCGGAGAGATAACTCTGACAGGAGGTTGATGATGGAGCATCTGTCTTATTTGGGCACCTGATGTCTGGCTTCTTAATATAACATTTGGAGCTGTTTTTGTATAGAAAGTATCTTGCATATCTTTTGCAGGATGATCAGGAGGAAAGTTAAGCATATCAAAATTAATATATTCTGTTTCAACTTCAGGGCTGTATTCTGCTGGCATGACAGAAAAACCAAGTCCTTGAAAAATTTCAACAATTTCGTTAATTGTTTGTGTTAAAGGGTGGATTTTTCCCTGAGGTCTGAAATCAGAGGGAAGAGTTATATCAATTTTTTCTTCGTTTAGTTTTTTATCAAGTTCTATTTTATATATTTCATTATTTTTTTCTGTTATTAAATCATCAAGCTGGTTAGAAATTTTATTCGCCAGAGCTCCGATTATTCTTTTATCATCATCTGACAAATCTTTTAAATTTTTCTTAATGGTATTAAGTTCGCCTTTTCGGCTTAAATATTTTAATTTGACATTTTCAAGGTCAGCAAGGTTTTTTGCTTCATTAATTTCTGCTGCAGCATTCTTTAATATTAATTCTAATTTTTCTTTCATATCTGCCTCATAAAGTGTATTGTATAAAAAAATTATATGACAAATATAATATTATGTCAGAAATTTTTATTTAGATACAAATGTAAGTTAAAACTGATTTTGTGATATACTCTAATGATTAGAGGTAATAACATTGTTTAAAAAAATAATTTTAACTTTAGCTTTTTTGTTATTTATAAATAGTTCTGTATATGCAAAACAGGAACAATCAACAGATTTACGTGAGTTGTTCCAAAATAATCAGTCGGTTATATATTCTGTAAACCTGAGAACTTTTAATGCCAATGATAAAAATGGAAACGGTATAATTGATTTTTATGAAGGCGAAACATCAGGTTCTTTTATTAATGCAATTGATAGACTTGATGAATTAAAAGAATTAGGAATAAATACTATTCATTTACTGCCTATAACTCCTGTCGGGAAGATAAAAGCTTTAGGAACGGCAGGTTCTTTATATGCAATGAGCGATTTTAGGTCTTTAAATATGCAGTTGACGGATTCTCAAAGTGAATTATCACCAAAAGATCAGGCAAAAAAATTTATTGATGAATGCCATAAAAGGAATATCAGAGTTATTGCGGATTTACCCAGCTGTGGTGCATACGATTTATATATCAACAGACCTGACCTTTTCCTTCTTGATGAAAATTCAAATCCTTACATTCCTGCAGATTGGCTTGATGTAAGACTGTTTAACGTACCTGATGGAAAAGAAGAACTATTTTTATCTGATATTTTTATACTTCATAAAATGTTTATAAATTATATGATAGATTTAGGTGTTGATGGTATCAGAGCTGATGTTGCAACAATAAAACCATATATTTTCTGGAAGGAGTTAATTGTTTTTGCGAGAAAACAAAAAAAAGGCTTTATGTTTCTGGCAGAAGCTTCTGAAAGCTGGACTAAACCGGCTTCGGATAAAGCTTATTTTACAGATTATAAAAAATTGTTAGAAGCCGGATTTGACGGTTATTATGGAAATTTCTTTGAACTGAAAAACTGGCATACAATGGATAATCTTGCCGAAGCTGTTAAAAATCAAAAAAAACTGTTTAAAAAGTATGATATTAAAAAATCAGTAATTGGCAGCTTTGAAACACATGATGAAGTTAGTCCTCTTTTAATAGGAGGAGAGAATTTTTCTAAAATAATTATATGGCTTAATGCGACTTTGCCTTTAAACCCATATTATGTTGACGGTTTCTTGCAAGGAGATGATTATGTTTATCCATATTCAAATAAAAAAGCGGATGAAACATATACTGATGATGAGTTTTATTATGTACATCAGGGGCAAATTGATATTTTTAACTTTTCAAGAAAACCAGGTAGTGATTCTGATTTATTAATAAAAGAACATAAAATGGCAATAAATTTGAGAAATAAATATATTGATGCCATTGCAAAAGGTGATTTTATTGTTTTGCCTTCTGATAATAAAAAAATCTTTGCATATCAAAGAGCATGGAAAAATAAATCTGTTGTTGTAATTATTAATAGAAATTTAGCAAATTCTGAAGAAATTAAAGTAAAAATAAAAAAATTAAAGAAAAAATCAAAAATAACTTTTATAAAAGATATAAAAGACAGAACCCTTGAAAAATCAACTCTTACAGCCAAAATGAAACCCGGTGCAGTTATAATTTTTACTATAGATTCATAAGAATATTGTATTTTTTTCAAAAAAATTTGTTAAAACTATTGCCAAAACTTGAAATATAAGTATAATAATCTTTGTAATACAAGAGGAGGTTCTTATGAACAAAGAAGAATTAGTAAAAGAAGTTGCAAAAAAAGCAAAAGTTTCACAAAAAGCAGCAGCAGATGTTTTAAGTGCTACAATTGATACAGTACAAAAAACAGTTGCTAAAGGTAAAAAAGTTACTTTAGTTGGCTTTGGTACTTTTGAAGCTCGTAAAAGAAAAGCAAGAACAGGACGTAACCCTCAAACAGGTGCTGCAATTAAAATTGCTGCAAAAACAGTTCCTGCTTTCTCTGCTGGTAAAAAATTCAAAGATGCTGTGAAATAGCTTATTCTTTATATAAAAGAACCGCTTGAAAATCAAGCGGTTCTTTTATTATTGTTGTTTAATTTAAAGCATGCTTACATACAGGACAGCATGTTACATTGATTTTTAGCTTTGTATTACAATACGGACAAATTTTATATACTTCTCCCATTTCAGGAGTATAGTTCTTATTTTCTTCATTATTTTTGTTTAAGAAAGTATTGTAAATAACTTTTGCATAGTAAAAAATAATAACTGCCAGTATAATTCCAATAATAAGCCACCATAGTTCTTTTATTAAGAAAAGTACAAGCAGACAAAAAAGTAAAAATGTAAAACATCCTGATATTTCTATCTTATACATATTGGTGTTCCTTCGGTTTCGTAATAGAAGGCGGCTGTATGTATAATGGCTTTACTTTTGCCCAGTTGAAATCTGTGCTGTTTTCTTTTAGTTCGCTATATACTATATCAGATAAATGAATACCTGTCATATTATCATGTTCTTCATAATTTATCGAAGAATAGCCTTTTTCTTTTAAAAATATACCGGTTGAAATATCTGTGATTATTGTATCTTTAGAATTTATATGTTTTTCTATATTCTCTTTTGCCTCAAGTATAGGTTTTAAATAGGAATTATTATTAATATCATATTTTGCAATGTATACATTATTTTTTCTTGCATCTGTCATGACTAAAGTATTATTTTTTTTATTATTAATTTTTGCGAGAATTCTCAATGATTCAATACCAGCGAGTTTTATATTGGCTTGCTGGGCCAGTACTCTTGCTATTGTTATTCCTGCCCGTATTCCTGTAAAACTTCCAGGGCCTATATCTACTCCTATTGCATATAAATCTTTAATTAATATTTTATTCTCTTTTAAAATATTGCATATTTCAGGAATTAAATAGACACTGTGATAATTTCTGGAATCACTTTCAATAATTTTTGAAGCCAAAATATTATTGTCTTCTCTTAAAACTATATATGTTTTATTAAAACAAGTATCAAAAACAAGTATTTTCATTGTTCCAGCCTTTTTAAAATTTCTTTATTTTTCTTTCCCTCGGCTGAAAAAATAAATTTTCTTTCATTTTCATTTATGTATTTTATATTTATATCTATTTTTTCAAAAGGAAGAGCATTTTGTGAATATTCTGACCATTCAACAAATGTTAAAATTTTACCTTCGGAATATTCTTCAAGTTCATTTAAGATTGTGCTAATACCTTCATTTTCGAGGCGGTATAAATCAAAATGATAAACAGGAAGTTCACCGCTTTTATATTCATTAAGTATAACGAAACTAGGACTGGTGACTTTTTCTTTTACATTAAGATATTTGCACGTAAATTTAACAAAAGCGGTTTTTCCTGAACCTACTTCTCCTTTTAGGCATACAAATGCACCGGTGTCTTTTGCTGAAAGTGCAAAATTTTTAGCCAATTTTTCCGTATCTTCTATGTTATGACATACAATTTCCGTCATTAGAATACATCTCCGACTCCGAAAGAGAAGGCTCCACGTTTGTTGCCTTCGCCGACATTTGTAAATGGTATACCATAATCTATAGATAATGGTCCTACCCCAGGTATGAATAATTTAACACCAATACCGCCTGCAATACCGTATTCAGGTCTGTTATACAGTTTATTTGTAATTGAACCGCTGAACAAGTGACCTGCATCTATAAACATTGAGAATTTAATATTATCAAGGAATTTAGCTTTTTCAATTCTGTCAAGGAAGAAAAACGGAGTTGTAAGTTCTGCAGAAGCCATCATAAAGCCTTCACCGGTACCAATAGTACTCATTCTGTAACCTCTTACAGTGTATGGACCTCCTAAGCTGTATGCCATAACTTCAGGCATATCGCCGTGAATTTTTCCTCCTGCTCTTGCAAGTAAAGAAAATGAAGATTTTTTCATTACAGGGAAATACTTTTTAATACCTGCAGTTAGTGCACCATGAGTGTAACTAAAGTCAGTTATATTGATATTTTCGTTAAATCTTAATGTTGCAAGAACACCGCTTCTTGGATTTAAGACGTTATCCCTTGTATCATATATAAGACTGGGACCAAGAGTTATGTAAGTTCCGCCCTGTAATTGTTTTGAACGTTCTGAAATAGGAATATTATGTCGTTCATATAATTGTGAAATTTTATTATAATCACCTTCTTTAACTCTTATATATTCGCCGCCAAGCTTAAATGAACCTAATAAGTTCTTATATGTTTTAAACGGTCTTGAAAGAACAACTTCTGCCCCATATCTTTGTTCTATTGCCAATGGTACCTGGTAGCTGCCGAAATCTCTTCCGAAAGCTTTAACTAATAATGCATTATCTGTACCTCTTAGTCGTGGTTCAAAGAAGCTTACTTCCGCCTGTAAATTTGCGTGATCAATTGTAGAACTGTCTGACATTATGACACCGGTACCTGCCATAAAGTTTATACCAACTCTTTGTCCATTGCCCATAAAGTTGTTTTCAATAAAACCAGCCTGCCCGAATAATCCTGTAGCTGTATCAATACCTCCACCGAGTGATATTGTACCGGTTCTCTGTTCTTCAAGAATAATTGTTATATCATATAAGTTTGAACCTTCATTACTTTTTTCAATTGAGCGGTTTACATCTTTGAACGCTTGTGTAGAATATAACCTCATTAAATCAGCTTTTAGCGTGTTTTCATTATATACACTGCCGGGGGTTGATAATATGTTTCTTTCAATAACAAAATCTTTTGTTTTTTTATTTCCCTCAAAGGCTATTGAATTTATAATACCTTCTTCAATTTCTATATTTACACAACCGTCAGGATCATCTTGTACATCTGATACTTTTGCAAGAACATATCCCTTTGACGCATATAAATCTTCAACCTGTAGTACTGCCTCTGAAAGTGTATTCAAATTTTGCGGTTGACCTTCAAGATTACTTAGTATATTAAGAATCTCTCCGGTTGTTACTACAGTGTTACCGGACACAGCAAATCCAGTAATTGGAATATTTTCTTCAAGATAAATTCTTAATGTAAGAGAATCAGGCGATGTAGGAATGGGAATAGCCTTCATTTTCTCTGAAAAATAACCTGTTTTATATATTGCCTTTAAATTTTGTTGTACGAGTTCTTTACTATAAACATCACCTAATTGCATATTCATTACTTTTACAATATCTGAATCATTTATAAGGTGGTTGCCTTCAAACTCAATTTTTGTAATTCTTGAATCGTCAGAAATATCTGTTATTGCATCATCTTCTGCAGCACAAACAAAACTGTTCATAGAAAAAACAAAAGAAAAAAATATTATAATTGTTGCAAATAACAGTTTTGGGTTGTTTTTCATTTCCACTACCAAGATTATCTCAATAAAAATTATATCATATATAAAAAAAATTATTATATGGTTT
The DNA here is from genome assembly GCA_944325525.1 of Candidatus Gastranaerophilales bacterium. GTDB lineage: Bacteria > Cyanobacteriota > Vampirovibrionia > Gastranaerophilales > Gastranaerophilaceae > Avigastranaerophilus. The sequence continues at coordinate 105 of CALVAK010000016.1, read as the reverse complement.
TAAAACTTATTATATCTGAGTTTTTCATAAAAAGAGGAAACCAATTGGTTTCCTCTTTTTTTATTATATCAAAACTAAACCTAGCCGACTCCGTTAAATTTAGGC
>CALVAK010000015.1 GCA_944325525.1 Candidatus Gastranaerophilales bacterium | reverse complement strand
ACGCCCGGTAGCTGTGTTCGAAGCGGATAAGTGCTGAAAGCATATAAGTACGAAGCCCACCGAAAGATGAGTTCTCTTACTGGGTAACCAGGTAAGTCCCCATGCAGATTACATGGTTGATAGGTCATAGCTGTAAGTGTGGCAACATATTTAGGCGAGTGATACTAATAGGACGAGGGCTTTTCCTAGATTAACTTTTTTAAGTTTTAATATGGATAATACATATTTTACTAATTTATCTTTATGATGATTTTAATTTTATGCAGTATTCAGTGTATGAACGGAATGTTCATTTAATGTTGTATTTTTAATTATAACAACATTATTCGAAAAATTTCCGGTGACCAAGCGGTAGGATACCACCCGTTCCCATTCCGAACACGATCGTAAAGACTACTTGCGGTGAAAATACTTGGAGGGAGACCTCCTGGAAAGATAGCTAGTTGCCGGATTCAAGTTTATTAAGCTAACAAATTTTTGTTTGTTAGCTTTTTTTTAATTTATTTTAAGTTGGGATAATATGTTAGTTTCAAATATTCAAAAATGTTGTATTATTATTTTATGTCTTGTATTTATATAAAATTTTACTAAAGCTGAATTAACAATTTACAATAACATTATTTTACAGGGAGGAAAGAGATGTCTTTTTCTAGTATTGATAATGACAAAATAATGTTTTCTGTAGTTGATGATAATATTATTGATGATCAGGGCAGAAAATATTATGCAGAAGTTAAAATAACTAAAAGCTTTTTCAGAAAACTTCTAAGTCAATCAAAAAATAACTTAATCCTTGATTTAAAGAAACAATGTTGTGTAACAAAAAGAGAAATCCAGGTTTTAAGTTATTTGGCCGAGGGTATGAATAACCTTGAAATTGCTGAAAGATTAAATGTCAGTGTTTCTACTGCTAAGGCTCATATTCAAAATATTTTTAAAAAGATGGGAGTTACTGACAGAACTGAAGCTGTTGTTAAGGCAATCAAAGTAAATTTAATTGATATATAAATGTAAACATATCTTTACAATTGTGAAATTTTCAACCGTAAAAATACTTTATATTAATGTAAGGTTTTAGACTAGGTATGGGTATAGGTATGGTTGACACTTTTGAAGTAAATCCTGTTAATAATACTCCGGGCTTAAATTATCGTGATTTTGCTCTTGTCAAAAATCATGAGGATGACGATGTAAGCATTTTTGCTTCAGAATCTCAAATTGATAATTCAAACTATCAGGAAGATATTGACGGCTTAAATGACAAATTAGCGGCAGTTGCTGCTGAACAAGGTATATTTTCAAAAACCTGGAACGGTGTTAAAGAACTTATAAATAAGGGTACCAGTGAAGAAAAATGTGAAGAAGCTATTGAGCAATATAAAAATGGTGAAATTTCTTATGAAGAAGCTGCTTCTGTTATAGATAATTATTCTGAAAAACAAAAAAGTAGCTTAGATTTATTTGCTAATATTACAACCGGTGTTACTTCAATTCTTGCCGGAACTGCTGCAGCTGCCGCTATTATTGCTTCAGGTGGTACGGCTGCTCCTATTGTTGTTGCCGCTTTGGCCGGTGCAGGTGCAGGAGCTGTTACTAAATCTGGTTTTAAACTTACGGATAGAGCTACAAATGATGTTAAAGATGATGCTCTAAACGGAAAACAAATCGCCAGAGATGCTATTTCCGGTGCTATAACAGGTGCTATTTCCGGTGCAACTATGGGGAACGGTACAACAGCAGGAAGTGTTGCTCAATCGGTTAAAACAAGTGCTTTAAAAGCTTCTAAAACAGGGCTTATAACCGGTTCTGTTTCAGGTTCTTCAAATTATATTTTAGATTGTGCTTTTGATGAAGATAAAGAATTTAATACTTCTGAACTTCTTGTTAATACTGCTACCGGTGCTATTGTAAGCGGTACAGTTGGTGGTATTATTGGTTCTTCAAACGGATTCTTAAGAGGCAATAATTTAATCAGCAATGGTGGTATGGTTAAAGCTGCTACTGATAATGCCGGAAATAAAATTGTTGAAGATACGGGTAAATATGCTGTTCAAAATGCTTCTAAAGAGGCTATTGTCGCAAATTCTGTTTGCAGTACAGAATATAAAATTATGACTCAGGGATTAAAGGATGCTTCTTCTAATCTTGCAGCTTAATTGAAAATCTTATTTATAATTTTAATATAAAAAAGCAGTGTGTTATTCATTGCTTTTTTATTTTACAATGTTTTTATGATAAATTTTGACTCATTAACATTGAAATTATTTGCAATAGAAAATGCTGATTTTTTTCTCGGAGCTAAAATCCAAAAAATTCAGCAGCCTTCAAAATACGAAATAATTTTCTCAATTCGTTCTTCTGGGCAGACAAGAAAGTTTTATATTAATTTTAGTCCTGACTTTTATCATTTATGTTTTATGTCTGCGGAAAACGAAAAAAAACGTAATTTTATTATTCCAAAATCGGCTCTAATGTTTTGCATGCTTCTTAGGAAATATGTACAAAATGCTAAAATAACTAAAGTTAATGCTGTTAAAAATGAAAGAATTTTTGAAATATATTTTGATTATTTTAACGAATTAAATGATAAAATCAGTTTATGTCTTGCCATTGAATTAATGGGTAAACACAGCAATGTTATTTTGTATAATTATGATACAAATGTAATTATTGGTTGTGCTCATAATGTCAGTTCTGAAAAAAGCCGTGAACGTGAGTTGTTTGGTTCTATGCCTTATGTATATCCGCCGAAACAAAATAAAAAAAATCTTTTAAAAGTTTCTTTTGATTCTTTTATGAATTCTATTGACAGGGATAATTTATTTCAATCTGTCAGTGCAAAATTTAATTATCTTACGATGATTCTTGTGAAAGAGATATATAATAAAACTATACCTTTTTCTTTTGAAAATTTTTATTTAAATTTAAAAAATTTTTTATCTTTAAACAGCTATTCTTATTATATTTCTAACGATTATTCCGTTTATTTTCTGTTTAATATAGAAAATTCTTTTCAATGCGAGAATGTAAATTCAATGATTGATACATACTTTTCCTTTCATCAGAATAGAGCTATAAAAGAAAAGTTACGTTCAGTAATTTTAAAATTAATTAATTCTCGTTTAAAAAAATTACGGGTACTTAAAGAAAAACAGGATGAGCAGATTAAAAAAACTGCGAAAGCCGGTTATTATAAAAATCTTGCAGATATTTTAATGTCCAATGCATATAGTGGAAATATATATTCTGATGTTGTTTCTTTGAATGATTTTAACAATCAAAAAATAAATATCAAGGTAGATAAAAGACTATCTTTTACTGAAAATGCAAATAATTATTATTTATTATATAAAAAACTCAAATCTTCTTTTGAACATTTAAGTTCATTAATTAAAAATACGGAATCAGAAATATTATATCTTGAAGAACAAAAATTTTATACGGAAAATGCTTCAGATTTAAATTGTCTTAAGGATATTTATTCTGATATGTTTTATGAGGTGGATAATTCTTTAAAAGAAAAAGAAAGTAGTACAAATGTTGATTATATTGAATATAAAGGTTATAGAATTTATACGGGTAAAAACAAAAAGCAAAATGATATAATTTTATCCAAAATTTCTTCTCCGGAAGATATCTGGCTGCATCCTCTAAATGCTGCCGGAGCTCATGTTCTAATAAAAATAAATAATTCGAATGATGTTATTCCTGATGATGTTATTTTAAAAGCTGCAAAAATAGCCAAAGATTATTCTTCTCAAAAGAACAACTCAAAAACATCAATTATTTATACAAAAAGAAAATATGTTAAAAAAGCTAACAATAAAATTGCTTTTGTTACATATAAAAATGAAACTGAAATTGTTGTTTAAATTATTTTGTAAAATTAGCTATATCGCTGAACAAATCAGGCACTTTATTCTGTGACATAAAGAAATTGTTTTTATTTATATTATCAGATAATTTTTTGGCATTTTCTTCAGCAAATTTTCTTTTTGTTGTTTTTTCATTAATCCATGGCAGCATAAATCCTAAAAATACAGGAACAAGTACTAATACCGATAAAGCAGTAAATCTGGCATTTAATGTTTTTGCTTTTGTTACCCAGGGATTATCATGTTTTTCAAATAATTCCGTCAATTTTTTTACATCATCAGAATCTATTGCTTTGCTTAATACTTCTTTTATTGTTGAATTGTCAGCTGTGGCAATATCTTTTCCTTCTTTTTCCAGTAATCTTTGTACAATTGTTTTTGACTCATCAGTTAAGCTGAATACTTTGCTTAAGTTTCCGCCCTGTCCTTCAATAAATTCGCAAAAACCTTTTATTCCGTCTTTATATTTATTAATTTCGCTGTATTTTGAAACGATTTGATCGGTTGATAATACTCTTACGCCTTTTTCAGGTCTTAAGTAATCAAATAAACGCTTAAAAAAGCTTTTATTTTCAAATCCCTTTTCTTTTGCGGCAAGAACAAACCCTGAGTTTTTTTCATTCAGTTTAGAGAATCCTTTTCTTAATTCTTTTTCACCTAAACACATAACAGTACATGTAGTTAAATCACGTCTTAAGATTTCTTCTCTATCATATTTATCTTTAGCTTGAATTGTTCTTGGGAGTAATACGCCTAACCCCATGACACCAAGCAGCATCGGAAATGATAGGTTTAGCCCTTCAAATTCAAGTCCGTGTGCTATTTTGCCTATTATACCGCTTCCGGTTAAAGTTGATACTGCTTTAGCCGAAGATCCAAAAGACGGATTAGATTTATCTTTTACCGGTTTATCTTCTTTTGCTTCGGGTTTATTGTTAAAAGTTTCTTCTTTCATTAAACCTTTTAATCCGGCATTATCTTTACCTTCTGCTTTATTATATAATTTTGGTATTATTTGCAAAAATGCCAGTACCGTACCATACATTACAATATTAGTTGTAAATCTGCCTAAGATTTTTCTGTTTGATATCTTTTTTATAAAATCTTGTGCTTTTTCAGGAGAGCGTTTTGTTGCTTTTTTTACAACATCATCAGCATATGCCATAATATGAGATATAGCATCTTTTACCGGAACAGCAGTTGTATCTGAGAGTTTTGCAACAGTAAAATCTGTGTGTGCCGGATCTTTGGCAAATTTCTTTGATATATCAATTATTTCGGAAGATATATTTTCTATTAGGGCCTTTTTTTCAGCCTTAATTTTTTTGCCGCTGCCTTTAGGAATGTTTATTAACTGTTGTGCAAGTTCAGTTGCTTTTTCTAATGTTTCTTTAGATGGGTTTGTTTCTGATTTGGCTCTTTTCAATATTTCAGCAAAGGCACTCTTATAAAAATCTTTTTTTCCTGCGACCTTTTGAAGGTTTGTTTTATCAGATGTTCTGGAAAAAATATTTTTATAAAAAGGTTTTTTTATGGTTGCAGCTGCTTCTTTCTGTTCAATTAAAGGATTTGCTGCATATATTTCTCCTAATGACTTAATTACGTTCATTGGTATATCTATTGATTTCCCGAATATCGGTTTACCTGCCCAGAGCATTATTCCAGGAATAACAAACATACTCGGACCTGTCAGCATTTCTCTTACAAGTTCTTTTGCTGCAAAATTTGTATTTACTTCTCCCTTATTTTCTTTTGAATTTCTTTTTAATCCCATTATAGGTCGTGGAAGGTTTGTCCCGAGCATATCCTGCAATGTAAAAGATATCGCTAATCCCCCATTTTCAATGAGATTTGCTAATCCTAAACAAAACTTGTCAATAGTACCTTTGAATGATACCTGTTGTTTGCTTTTATCAATGTTGTTATTTGCGTAGTTGTTTTGTTGGGTTTTTGTCTTTTTATTGTTTTGGTTTATTCTGTCCGGTACGGCTGTGCTTATTCTACTGATCTGCATAATTATCCACTTACCTTTTTACCTTTATATGAACATACATAAATATGTGAATTTGCCTATTTTACCCTTATTTTATATATTTCTTTACAAAACTTTAATAAGTGTATTTAGTATACTTAACACAATGTTTTTCTTCAATAAAAATGTAATATAAAATTTAATGTTATGTTACATTAATCATTTTTTTTCGACTTGTTATAAAGTGTGTGTAAAAATATTATTGATGTCTCTTTTACTAATTTTTCTTCCTTAATTGTATTAAGGAAGTTTTTTTATATACGTATTTTTCGCATGATATAATACTTTAGTCGGAGGTTTAAAATGTATACAATTAAAGAAGTTGCCGAAAAAATGGATGTTTCAGAACATACATTAAGATTTTGGGCTAAAAGCGGTTTATTTCCTTTTGTTAAAAGAAATCGGAATAATGTAAGAATCTTTTCTGACGATGATTTAGCTTGGGTGCGTATGGTTAAGTGTCTTCGCAGTGTTGGAACCGATAATAAAGCGGTTAAAAAGTATGTTGATTTATGTGTTAAAGGTGATTCAACTCTTAAAGAGCGTTTTGAAATAATTCATGCCACTAAATTAAAAGCACAACAGCAGCTTATTGATATAAAAAATCAGCTGGATATGCTGAATTATAAAGAAAAATTTTAACGTAATCTTATTGAAAACAACTTACAAGATACCTGGAATCCTATGAATGGATTTAAAGCTGGTTCTGTTGACGTATAATTTGCGGTATTAAGATTATATAAAGGCATATTATTACTGTGCTAAACTTAAGATATATAAGGTTAGGAAGTTAAGGAGAAAAATATGATACCTATTCTGGATTCTAAAAGACAATATGCAAAAATAGGAAAAGAAATAGAAAAAGAAGTGCTCGAAGTTTTGGCTTCAGGAGCATATATTCTTGGTAAGCATAATAAAGCTTTTCAAACTGAATTTGCAGAGTTCGTTGGGACAAAATATTCTGTGGGTTTGAATTCAGGTACTGATGCACTCCATCTGGCATTAAGAGCATTAGATATCGGAAAAGGAGATGAAGTTATTACAACTGCATTTACTTTTGTTGCTACTGCAAGTGCTATAGGACTTGCCGGTGCTACTCCGGTTTTTGTCGATATAAATCCTGATACTTTTAATATTGATGCAAATAAAATAGAAGCGGCTATAACTCCTAAAACAAAAGCTATAATCCCTGTCCATTTATACGGTCAGCCAGCTGAAATGGATAAAATTATGGATATTGCAAAACGTCATAACTTAAAAGTCGTTGAAGATTGCTGTCAGGCAATAGGTGCTGAATATAAAGGTCAAAAAGTCGGTTCTTTCGGTGATTTCGGCTGCTTCAGCTTCTATCCGACAAAAAATTTAGGCGGTATGGGTGACGGCGGTATGATTACCTGCAATGATGAAAGCTTATATAACAGGATTATTGCATTGAGAAATCATGGCGGTGCTATAAGATATTATCATGATGAACTCGGTGTAAATTCAAGATTAGACGAAATACAGGCTGCTATCTTAAGAGTTAAGCTTCCACATGTTAAAGAATGGAATGAAAAAAGAAGAGAAAACGCTTACAGATATAATGATATGTTTAAAGAATATCCTGAAGTGGAAACTCCTAAAGAAATTGAAAATTCATACTGTGTTTATCATCAGTATACAATCAGAATTGATAATCGTGATGAGGTTCATAAACTTCTTCAGGAAAAAGGTATAGGGGCTATGATTTATTATCCTGTTCCTTTACATCTGCAAAAACTTCATAAAAATTTAGGCTACAAAGAAGGTGACCTGCCATTGACTGAAAAAGATACAAAACGGGTTATGTCTATTCCTATGTTTCCTGAGTTAACAGTCGAAGAACAACAAACTGTTGTTGACACTGTTATTGAATGTTTGAATTTGACCAAACAGACTGTATAATACTTATTTTAGTAAAAAGACCGCATTTGTATGCGGTCTTTTTTTATTATTAATTTTATTAAACAAATAAATTAAGCTGATGACCATCTTTTACATCATACTGCTTGCCATCAACAACAACAATCTCTTTTGTCATGTCACAACCACGGTCAGGAACAGTTTGAACATCATATTGTTCTCCGTCTATGATAACAACTTCTTTATATTGCGGAGCAAGAGTTTTTAACATTGAGTTATTATCTTGAACCTGAACTACGTCATATTCTTGTCCATCAATCACCACTGTTTTATTATATTCTGATATCCCGCCGGGTTTTATATTAGCCGTGATATTATTCATAACAGAAGAAAGGTCTGGTATATTTGTATTTTTATACAAATCACTTGCAGATACACCGTTTTTCTTTTTTGCATACAAGTCACTTGAAGTTACACCGTTTTTACTGCCTGAATATAAATCACTCAAACCTACACCTTGAGAACCATACAAGCCAACTGAACTTACCATAATAAAACTCCTTTTTTAAAAATTATTTTCTACTAATCACTCATATATAAAGGATTTTTATCAAGAGAAAATTCCCCCCCCTCCCAAGAGATTTTTCAAGACCCAACAATGGCAAGGATTTTTGGCTTAACAAACATTTACAATCAAGAAGCCGGGCATTAATTTTCAGAATGATTTCATTGAGAAATTGCAATAAAAGTTATCCGGCCGTTTTGAAGTCGCGTCCGCCGACAATTCTCAATCGCCGCTCATTGCCTTCACCGATACTTTCACTGGATAAATTATGCTGCTCTACCAGTTCATGCTGCAATTTTCTTATCTGCTGATTTTGAGGATGCAATTCAATATTATCGGCACCTTCCAAAATCTTTTGTATCGCCGCTTTCGCTTCATCTAAAGCTCTTTCTGCATCATCATAATATCCTTGTAGCGTTTCACTGTCTGTTATATGTAATGCTTCTTTTACTACTTTTTGAACTTGTGACATAGAATTTGACCGGACATAATATATCGGAAGTTTATAATCATTTGCTATGCTTAATATCTTTGTTCCGCCTTTTGCAAAAGCTTTATGTACTATAACTATATCTGCATCTTCAATATTTCTTGTTATCTCCGCCTGTAAATTAAGTCTTTCAAGTACTTTCTCCAGAACAGTTCTGCTTACTGCATATATGTATATTTTTTTGAATTCTTTAACCTGTTTTACGTACTCCTGCCTAGAAAAACTAAATTTTAATTTTTGGCTTGCAAGATTGTCTTCTTCTTCTTTTATTTTTTCTTTTGTAATTGTATTTTCATCCTGTATTTTATTATCGTATACCTGATCAACTTTTCTTATTTCAGGTCTAATCGGCCAGCCTCTTAAAATATAATCTACTGCTTCTGCAGTATTTTTATATACAGCTAAAGTGTTTCTGTCTATAATCTCTATTACTACATCAAAAGTTGGCTGTTTTTCTCTTTCCAGCACTGTCTTTTGAGAGCCTCTTCTTTTCGCTTCATCATCACCCAGAGTAACTGAACTTACTCCTCCAACCAAATCGGATAATGTCGGGTTCTTTATAAGATTATCAAGAGTGTTGCCGTGAGCCGTTGCTATGAGCATTACACCTCTTTCTGCTATAGTTCTCGCTGCCTGTGCTTCTTCTTCTGTTCCTATTTCATCTACTACAATTACTTCTGGCGTGTGGTTCTCAACAGCTTCAATCATAATATCTTTCTGATAAATAGGCTGTGTTACCTGCATTCTTCTTGCTCTGCCTATAGCAGGATGAGGTGTATCACCATCACCTGCAATTTCATTTGACGTATCTACCACTACAACTCTTTTTCCTAAATCATCCGCTACAAGCCTTGAAATTTCTCTTAATTTTGTAGTTTTACCGACTCCGGGTCGTCCTAAAAATAATATACTCTTATTTTGTAATACTATATCTTTTATACACGCAATTGTTCCTGTTACAACACGCCCTATTCTGCATGTTAAACCTACAACTTTTCCCTGTCTGTTCCTTATTGCACTTATTCTGTGTAAAGTGGATGGAATTCCTGATCTATTATCACTCGTAAACGGCTGAATTCTTGATGTGATATATTCTATATCATCTTCCGTTACATTCTCTTTCCCTAAATAATCTGTCTTTCCGTCAGAATAACGAATCTCTCCTATCCTGCCTAAATCGAGAACCAGTTCAATTGCATCATCTAAATTGTACGGCTTTAGTGCTTCAACAATCTTCGGCGGTAAAATTTCAATTAACCTTTTTAGGTCATTATGAAATTGTATTTTATCCATATGTCCCTTTCGCTGATCTAACGCGCTCAGGTGATTTTACTTGTACCCGATTTAGGACTGAGAACTTTACCGCCCCGAATCGGGGGTATCTATCTACACTTTCATTATAACACTTTTTCTTTAAACTTTCAAAATATTTTACTATATTTGTAGTAATACCGTGTATTATTAATAAAAACACCCTTTACATTTCTTAATGTCATATATTTGTTGTCTTTTTGCTATGTTTATCTTTTTTTATTTTTAAATGTTACTGCATTGTAGCTTTGATGTGATATTTCTTGTATCATAAGGCTATGAATTATATTGAACGTGCAAAAAAATACAAAGCAAAAAAAAGGCTGGGTCAGAACTTTTTAATTGATGCCGGCATAATTGATACTATAGTTAATACGGCAGATATAAATAAGAATGATACTGTCCTTGAAATTGGTTCAGGACTCGGGTTTGTTACGGAAAAGTTGGTTGAATCAGCTAAAAAAGTTTATGCGGTTGAACTTGATGATGATATGATAAAAGAGCTGCATAAAATTAATGCTGAAAATCTTGAAATTATTCATAAAGATATTTTGAAAACCGACTTGTTTAAGTTTGGTGATAATTTAAAAATTATTGCCAATATTCCATATTATATAACATCTCCTATACTTGTACATTTGCTTGGTGAAATAGATGATTTATCTAACAAAAACAGAAGTAGTATTTCTGAAATTATTCTAATGGTTCAGTATGAGGTGGCAAGAAGAATAATTGCAGATGAAAAATCTCCTTCAAAAGAGTTTGGAATGCTTTCAATACTTGCACAATTTTGGAGTGATGTTGAATTTATTAAAAAAGTTCCATCCGGTGCTTTTTATCCTTCACCTAAGGTTAATTCAGCTATAGTTAAGTTGAGAATAAATAAAAATCCGCTTTTGAGACTTCAAGATTATTCTTTCTTTAGAAAAGTTGTAAAAGCTTGTTTTGCTACCAGAAGAAAAAATATTAAAAATTCTCTTGTAAATGCAGGCTTTCCAAAAGCTGTAATTGAAAAAACTCTGTCAGATGTGAAGATTGTTGAAAACTTGAGAGGTGAAAACCTTTCAATAGAGCAAATTGGTGTTTTATCTGAAAAATTGAAAGAAAATCTATGAAGAAAATAAGAATAAGAGTACCGGCAAAAATTAATTATACACTTGAAGTGTTAGATAAAAGATTTGATGGTTTTCATAATATTCAATCAATTATGCAGACTATAAATTTGTATGATTATTTATGTTTAACATATAAAGACTCTTGTGCTGCAGAAATTCATCTGAGCGGAAATTCAACGGAAATCCCTTATGACTCTTCCAATATAGTATATAAGGCTGCTTTAAAATTCTTTGACTCAATTCATAAAAGCACATATAATCTGCACGTTGATATAGAAAAAAATATACCTGTATCTGCAGGACTTGCCGGAGGAAGCAGTGATGCTGCAGGTATTATATTTGGTTTAAATAAAATTTGGGGTGATATTCTGAGAGAAGAAGAAATTGATAAGTTATGTGCTTCTTTAGGCTCCGATTTAAATTTTTGTTTAAAAGGCGGTTGTGCTCTTTGTACATCAAGAGGTGAAGTTATTACAAAATTGCCGTATCTTAAACAAAAAGTATCTTTAATTAAACCTAGAAACATTGGTATTAGTGCAAAAGAAGCTTATACTAAGTTTTCTTTATTAGAAGATAAAACAAATCCGGATAATACCCATAAACTGCTGCAGTTGTTATTAAAGGGAAAATTTGATAAAACTCTTTTATATAATAGTCTTGAAAAAGCTGTCATAAATGATTATGAGGAATTAAAATTTATCAAAGATAAAGTTAAAAATTCAGTTATGTCGGGAAGCGGTTCTGTCTTTTTTGTTTTGAGTGATAATGTGCAATATTCTTTTAATAAGGAATCTTATTTTGTTATTGAAAATTTAGAAACAATTAATTCAGGAGTTGAAGAAATATAATGGAAAATACAATTGTAACCGAACAATTAAATGAGAATACGATTAATATTGATATTGCTTCTACTTTGGATATAGTAAAAATGTTAAATAATGAAGATTTAAAAATTGCTCTGGCTGTTCAAAAAGAATTAGATTCTATTGCTTCTGCTGTAGATTTGATTTCTAATAATTTTTTAAAAGGCGGCAGACTGCTTTATTTTGGTGCAGGAACAAGCGGTAGACTCGGGGTGTTGGATGCTTCTGAATGTCCTCCTACATTTAATACTCCGTTTGAGATGGTTCAAGGTATTATAGCCGGCGGTGATAAAGCATTAAGATTTGCAATTGAAGGAGCTGAAGATTCTTGTGAACTTGCAAGGCAGGATTTTGAAAGATTAAATATAAAAGCATTTGATACGGTTGTTTCTATATCTGCAAGCGGTAATGCAAATTATGTTGTTGAAATTTTAAAACTGGCTAAAGAGAAAAAGGTAAAAACAATTGCTTTAACTTCTAATCCTTCTGCTGAAATTGCTAAAATCGCCGATGTCTCTATTTGTATTGAAACAGGCCCTGAAGCAATAAGCGGTTCTACGAGATTAAAAGCTGGAAGTGCTCAAAAAATGGTTTTAAATATGCTATCAACTGCTTCAATGATTAGAATAGGAAAAGTATATAAAAATTTGATGGTTGATGTTAAACCTACAAATATAAAATTGAAAAAACGTGCTGTCGCTATTGTATCCGAAATAGCAGCTGTTTCTCACGATATTGCCGAAAAAATGCTTGAAAAAAATTCTTATAACGTAAAGGAAGCTGTTTTACAGTTAATGTATAAATATTCTTTTGGTAAAGCTTCCGAAATACTCCTTAATAATAACGGTATTTTAAGAAAAGCTCTTGCTGAGTGTTCCAAAGAAAACTTTTAATCTTCTTCAATATAAGAAACGATTTTATTAATGTTGCTGTCAAAACTTGATAGTTTTTGTGCAACTTCATCGATAACTATATTAGCTGATTGTTGTTTGGCTACTGCTTCATTTACATTGGTAATCTGTGTTGCAATGTAGTTCAATATATCTTTAATTTCATAAGCTTTTTGATCTTCTGATAATGCTTCAACAAGCTTATCAAATTTAGATGTTAAATCATTTACTTTTGTTTGAAGACTGTTAATTTGCTTTGTTTGCTGATTTATTTTTTCAATTAAAGATTGTTCTATTTCATTTAGTTTGCTGCTGGTTTCTTCTGAAACTTTGTCTATTCTTTCATTCAAAGAATCAATATCAGGAGTTAGTGCTGTATTAAGTTGAACAATAATTCCTGTTAACAAACTTTTTATTTCTGATACATCTTCATTTTTAAGAGTTGAAAAAGAATCTTCAAGTTCATTTATTCCTTTTAATGATGTTGAAATTGATTCCTTTAATATTGATAATTCACTTAATATTTCAGGCGATTTATCTTCATTTTCTGAAGTTTGTGATTTTATATCAGCAATATCTGCCTGCATATTATTCAGTATATTGCCGGTAGCATCAATCCACTCTGCAAGATATATAAATGCCGTATTAAGGTTTTTGCTTGCATTTAAACTGTTATGAATTAATTTATTTAAATCCGAAAGTTTTGTACCTATAGCAGCAAATTTTGATTCCGGATTAAATTCCTGACGCTGGTTTTCAAGCTCTATAATAGTATTTTTAAAGGTTTCCAGATGATTCTTAAACTCTTTGTTTGCATCATCAGCTGTTAGTATTAATTTGTTTGTTCTTTTGCTTATGCTTGAAATGTCATCATTGAGTTCTTCAAATTTTTCTTTTAAAGAATTAATATCCTGTGTGGTTTTTTCGGTTTTGTCATCCAAAAATTTGTGCAGTTTAAGAAAGTCTGATTCAATATCCAGCAATGTATAAATGTAAGATTCTGTTTCGTTTTTTGTTGTTCTTGTAATTAAATTTAATTCAGAAGATAAAGCTTCAAGCTTATCTTTAATGTTTGGAACATCTTCAATAATTTTGCCGGCATTTGAAAGAGTTTCTGTTATTTCTTCAATTTTGGCACTTAAATTGTCATTTGTTTGGGTAAATTTATTATCAAGTTCTTCACTTTTTTGGGCAATTCCGTCGATTTTACTTACCCATTCATTTAGTATCCCTATATTGTCGTAAATCAAATCTATTTTGGAAGCAATAAGATCATCTTCAATTACATCATTGATAGATGAAACTTTATTTGAAATAGTATCAACTTTATTTGATATAACATCTACTTTGTTAGCCCAGTCATTTAATGCTGATAAATTTTCATAAACAATATCCATTTTATTGGATAAATCTTCAAGGTCTAAATCTTCCGTGAAAGAAGAATCAAGCCTGTTTTTTATATTATTAATGGCATTTGTAATGTTTCTTGTGTCGTCCATGCAGGTGCTTAAAGCTGCGATTTTTGACTGCATATCTGACATACTGTTGTCAACATTGTCAATTTTCATTGTCCAGTTATTTAATGCGGATATATTTTCGTAAATGATATCTACTTTTTCTGATACATCATCAAAATCAATGTTGGCTCCGAGTCTTGCGTATACATTTTCAATTGATTTGTTTAAAAAGCCTACTTTTTCTATCCAGGCATGAATAATGTTAAGACTATCATAAATCTCGCTTATTTTAGATATTTGATTTTGAAAATCTTTATTCTTAAATTCTGTAAAATTAGATTCCAGAGATTTAATAAGATTGTTTGTTTGCTTTATGTTTTTTTGGTTAATACTTGTCATATCAGACATAATTGAACCAATTTCCTCAATATTTGGAGCTGTTTCAAATTTTGAGAATATCTGTTCTATATACGCTGTTAAATTATTATGTAAATTTGTAAGCTGGGTTTCTAAATTTTTTAAAGTTTCCGAATAATCTTGAGGAAGTGATTTTTCTTTTAAAGTTTTTATTTCATTAAAAATATTCTCATTTGTTTTTAAAGCTAAATCCAGCTGTTGTTTTTGAAATTCTTCAAACTCAGCACTTGTAAGAGAAAGATTTTGTACATTCTGTATGTTTTCAAGATAAGTGCCAATACCTGCAGATTTTTCTTTTAGTTCATTAATGTCATTATATAAATCTTTAAGCAGAGTTTCGTTGCAGCTATCCACTTGAAATGCAATATTTTCAAGCTTTTCTTTTATTTCCTGAAAATTTAATTTTGCCTGTGTATCAGTAACCAGATTCTCTATTGATTCAACGGAATTTTTAATATCAAGTAAATCAAGTTCTTTGATGGAATCAATATTATTTAGCTTTTCACAAACTTCTTCTAAAATTTCATTATAATTCTTATCAGCTGACATTTTACACTCTCTATTTCATATTGCTAATCTTTATTTTACCAAACATACGGCATAACTGCATATTTTAATATATTATTTTTTGTGAAGCATGTTGACCATCTTGAAAAGGCTTACTATTGTTGATTTTTATAAAAAATAAATATTACAAATTTTTAAGATTTATTTAGGTAAAGCGATGGTTTTTATTTTCTTTAAATCTTCTTTTGTAAGCCATCTGGGTGAGTTTGGTTCTTCAGAGTGATTCCTCAAGAGGTATGACGGATGAAAAATAACTGTAGCATCAATGTTATTAAGGATTTTAAACCATTGGCCTCTTATTTGAGAAATTTTCAATTTACTGCCTAAAAAAGATTTTGCTGATGTCGCACCGCAAAGAACAACTACCTTAGGGTTAACTATATTTATTTGCTCCATAAGATATTTTTCACAAACTTGTTTCTCTTCATCAGTCGGGACACGATTTTCTGGCGGACGGCACTTAACTGTATTACAAATATAAAAATCATCTTTTCTTGACATATTTGAATCTTCAATCAGTTTTGTAAGTAATTTCCCGGCTCTGCCTACAAACGGAATTCCTGTTTTATCTTCATCGGCTCCAGGAGCTTCTCCTATAAGAAGAATTTTTGCATCAGGATTACCGTCAGAAAAGACGATATTATTCCTTGTTGCTCCTAAAGAACATCTTTTGCATTTATTACATTCTTCTTTTAACTTTTGAAGTTTTTGTTCTTTCTCTTTTTTTGTAATACTTTGCATATATCATACCACTCTTTTTACTGTATTTTTGTATTCAAGATAATTTTACATTACTTATAATAACAATACAAATAAGATATATGCTTTTTTAAACAAAAGTATAAGTATTAAAGATAGTTATTAAGTCCAATGAAGACACAGGAGAAATAAATTATTATATAAAAGTAAATCCTCAACTCTTCTGATTGCTTATTCTTAGTGCTCATCCCTTCTTGTATAAGAAGGGTTTTTTTTTTATGATTTGTCTTGTTTCTTTATTTGAAGATTTTCTGTTACGTGAATTTTCTCATTTCCTCTGCCTTTAGCTACAAAAGTCAGGTGCCACGGGGAAAATTCATTACGGCTTGAAGCAATATATTGCATATATGCATTGGAGCTATCAAGTCTTGATTCTTGTCTTATAAGTTTTCCGTTATGGTATATATTGATTATAGTTTCTCTTACGGTAGGATCATATGCTACCCAGCCGTATTTATCAAAATATACTTCAACCCAGTTATGTTTTTGCTCTTTTTCTCTTGCGATGTTTCCACAAACGATTCTTGCCGGTATTTTTTTTGCTCTGCATAAAGCTGTCATTACTGCAGAATATTCTGCACATTTGCCTTTCTTTGTTTTTAATGCTTCTAAAGCACCTATATTCCCGGGAAAAGGTGTATACTTCAAATTCTTTTGAGTATATTCAAATATGTTTTTTACAATTTCTTCCTGTGTCTTTCCTTCTATTTTTCTTGCAATTCTTTTTATATAATTGTCATCGGATTCTATAAGAACTTCGCTGTTTAGATATCTTTTTAAATCTTTTTCTTTTGAAATGTTCTTATTTAAAGCTTTTGCAGTATTCAAATCGTATGTTCTTAAATTTGCCAGTCCCTCAACTGTTATATTAATTTTCCCTGAAGGAACATTTTTAAAGTTGAATTCAGCTATATTATTTACTCCGTCATGATATGTTCTTTTAGGTGCCGGTGATATTTTTAGCGAGGATATATATTGCTTTTCGTTTTCATCTGAAGGTATAGGCATTTTAAATATAATGTTGTCAATTTGTCCTTCGGAGTGAATTACATAGTTATATCTGAAGATATATTTCTGAAATTTTTTTATACTGATTTTTTCTTCTGTATTAACTTTTTTCTGTGCAAGCCTTTCTGTATCGCTAAGTTTTTCTTTATACATATTTTCTGTATTTTTCACCAGGTTATTAACATTTTTCTGAGCCCCTATAATATAAAAAGCAAGAATTGCTAAAATAAATATGCAGATGAACAATATATGAATTAATAATGTATAATCTTGTTTTTTTTGTTTTCTTTGTTTTCTTTTCTTTTTCATAATAAGTCCCTTTTATTTTATTATTATAAAATATTTTTCTGCTAGATGAAAATACTTAATAATCTTCGTTATGCACTAAACTATTCCAGCAGATTAAAATAAATAATTCGTTGCTTATGCAACGAATTATTTATAATCCCAGCAATTAATATTACCGCAGTACCTACATACTGCATGTTGATTCATAAAGTTAAGATCCGGAATAAATGTGTAACCGTCAACGGTAATTTTAATATCTCCATTTTTTGTATAGCATACATCAAATGTTTTGGAGCCTTTATATGCCGGATTAAACATTAGTTCAAATTTGTCAACCGAATTACATTTTTTACATTTAAACATAATCCCTGAATTAATTCTTTCTTTTATTTACCCGCTCTTTTAATTATTTCATCGGATTCTTTTGAAAATTCTTTAATTTTTTCGCTGTCATACAGTTTATATAACTCGGTAAAGCAGCAGCATCTGAAAGGAAGGGTAAAGCCGAGTATTATAAAGGAAAGTGTTCCTTCCGTAATATGTCTTGAAAGTGCTGTAGGTGATAATATGTCTTTTATTATATCTGAAATAACCGGTATTGATATATTTGTTAAATAGTCTAATTGTATTAAGCTGATTAATTTCTCACAATTATTCATCAGAAAATAATATAAAGAAATTTTTTCACAAGCCCATATAAATAGTGATGGAAGAAACATATATGTTGTCAAAATACATAATAACAAAAGAATTATTGTAGGGATGAAATTAGATTTTATTAAACCCGTACTGCGTGAAATACAGGAGAACGCAGAAATATCACTTTCAAAAACAAACACTTGAAATGTGAGACATAAAAATATTCCCGTTAAAGGTGCAATAAATATTAATGGTGGGATAGTTAAAATTAATGTAACAAGAGTAAGTAATATTATGTATTTAAAAAAATGTCTTTTCACAATATTGTCATTTTCTTTGAAATCAATTTTTTTAACGTTTTTTTTGTTTGAAACAGTATAAAAGAGCAAATTTAAAGAGGAAAAAGCAACAAGGTATTTATAGAAAGCTTTAATAAATATCAAAAATAAAGGAAATAATATTATAAAGAAGGTCAGCCAGATATTACTGGTACTTTCAAATATTGGCAGGGAATTTTTTATGTCATCAATGTTTGTATTAAAAAAATATGTGACAGTAAATATTAAAGCAACTGATATAACCTGTCCGAAAATGGGAAAAGCTAAGGCTTTTGATGTTTGATCCAGATAAAGGAAATATGTTTTTATACTTGAAAAAAATATTTTAAAAACACCAAAAAATTTATTTGTTTTTTTTCTTGCCATGCTTCCTCTTTTTTACTTTTTATATTAGCATAATTATTAAAGGTTAAAACAATTTTATCATGATAAAAGAAGAATTAAAAAAGTTATTACTATCATTTAAAGAAGAAGATTTTTATAAGAATGTTGATTTGCATATTCACTCTTATGAGTCGGATGGGAAGCTTTCTCCTGTTGATATTGTAAAACAGGCAAAAGAAAAAAATCTTAAATATATTGCAATTTGTGACCATAACAGTATAGATGCATATTTAAATACAAATATTCTTGCGGAACCTATTGTTATACCTGCCGTAGAATTTGACTGTTTTTATAAAGGAACGTTAATGCACATAATAGGCTATGGTATAAATATAGACGATAAACATTTGAGAAAAAATTGTGCAAAAACAAAAGCAGAAAAAACATTTAATATTGTTAGATTATTTCATTTACGTCACCCTAAAGATGTAATAAAACTAATAAAAAATTCCGGCGGCATAGCGGTATGGGCTCATCCTGCCTGCTGTTGGGCTTTTTCTCTTGAAAAGATTGTTAGAGAATTAATAGAATTCGGACTCGATGGAATGGAGGTATATTATCCTTATAATGATTTAAGGGGAATATTAAAATTTTATTCTTCCGAATATATTAAGCAACTTGCAGAAAAATATAATCTTATTAAAACCGGCGGAACTGATTCTCATGGCGAGAAGCTTCTTTGCTAATTTTTCGTTAATTGATTTATATAATTTCTTACTCCTGTAGTAACTAAAAGGTTAGGTTCTTTATTGCAAAAATCATCTAAAACCGTTATTCCTGTTGTAACCTGCCCTCGCTGTATGTATAAAAGTCCTATAATTATACTGGCAAAAGGTGATGTATTATTATTTTTATAGTATTCAAGTTTTTCATCAACGATGTCAAGTTTTTTGTAATTCTCACACATTTTCAGATAATAATCAAAACAAAGCGGATTAAGAGATACAGCCTTTTCAAAATAAGAACGAGCTAAAGTATCATATCCTATTTTTTCGTATGTTTTTCCGAGGTTAACATAATATATTGCCGAGGCTTGAGAGTTTGGATTTAAATCTATTGCCATTTGAAATTCTTTTATAGCACCGTAGTAATATTTTTCTTCAAGATACATTAATCCTTTATTGTTATGTATATATGCATTATTTTCAGCTTCTATCTTTACGGCAGCAAAGGATGCCGGGATTATTAATATAATAATTGCAGCTGTTAAAAAAATTCTTAAATGCAAATTTCCATACCTTCTCTGGCTAAGAAACACTTATTACTTTTATTTTTAAATCTTTTTTCTATATTAGTCAATTTTTCATCATTATATGACGGATCAAAATGGAAAAAAGCAAGTTTTTTGGCATTAGCTGATTTAGCTACGTTATATGCCATATAAAAAGTTGAGTGTCCAAAACCTTGTTTGGGCATTACAGATGATAAATAATCTTCTGTTGTGTACTGGCTGTCATGTATTAGTAAATCAGTATCCTTTGCAAAAAGTTCAAGCCTTTTTGAACCTCCCGAGTAACATTCGGTATCGGTAGCATATACAACTGATTTGTTTTTATATGAAATTTTAAAACACATAACTCCAAAATTAGGGTGTGAATTAGATTTTAAAAAAGATATTATAATTTCATCTTTTAACGGTTTTATATCTTCAACATCAGTAATACGCTTTACATAAGGCATTTCTTTTTCATTATCAATAATGATTATTTCAGATTCAGTAATATCTTCTATCACACAGTCTGCTGTAATATCGTATAAATTTATAGGAAAAGACTTTCCGTAAATTAATTCAGACAATGTTTCACCTAAATTGGAATCAAATCCGCTATAACCGAAAAGAGAAAATTTTGTTGTAAGTACATTAATTGGTTTAAAGAAATTAAGTCCCTGTATATGGTCTTGATGTACATGACTAAGCAGAACAATTATATTCATAGGGGTTCTGTCAAATACATTTTCTGCAGATGAGATATGTTCTTTATATATTTTATCTCCAAGACCTATTATTCCTGTACCTCCATCAAGAATTATTCTGTGATTTCCTGCATTTACTTCTACACATGAAGTGTTTCCGCCATATTTAAGGAATTCCTTATTGGCTACGGGGTATGATCCTCTTGTTCCCCAGAATTTAACTTTAAAATCACTTTTTGTCATACTTTCTTTCCATAATTATTGTTGTATTCCTGTCTTCGGGTTTGCCGTAGTATTTAGCACCGCCGAGTGTCATTATTTTTGTTTTTGTCTGAAAATCTTTTAAGTTTGTTTCGTGAAAATCAAATTTAAATATAACTTGTTTTCTCTTATTCTCAACCGTTACAATTCTAAAAGCATTGGGATACCAGAATAAAGATGGTGAAGAAACGTGAAGAATATTACCTCTTTTCTTTATTTTAGTAGTATGGTAATGACCTGAAAAAATTGCAATGGGCATATTGTATTTTTCGAGAACTTTTTTAAATTCTTTATCATTCAGTATTTTATGATATTTTGATTCAAAAGGCGGAAGCAGAGGGTAGTGGATAAAAATCAGAACAGTATCTTTTTTGGAATCTTTCAATATTTCGTCAAGCCAGCATAATTCTTCTTCAGGAATTAATCCGTTAGAAGAAATACACTCATTTCTTGCTCCGTCCATAACAATTATTCTGAATCCTTTTTTTGGTTTAAAAGTATAGTAAGTTGAATCAAATTTAAAATTTTGATTTTTTTCTTTAAGAATTTTTATAAGATTTGCTTTTGTAAGAAATCCACCGATAGTAATATCATGATTTCCGACAGCATAATACCAGGGATAATTTAATTTATTAAGCAGTAATATAAGTGAGTTTATTGATTCTTTGTTTGGTTTATCTATTCCGTCTCCTGTTATCATAACAAAATCAAGATTGTTAATATTGTTAATTTGTGAAATTGCATCTTCTAATAAAGGCTTTGTTTTTGATAACATTTTATAATCAGTAAGATCTTTTGTATCTGAATAATGAATATCAGACAGCTGGGCAAATTTTATGTTTCTTGAAAAAGAAGGCTGATCCGTGATAAAAAATAGTACTGATACTATAAAGAAAATATATAAACAATCTTTTAGAAGCTTTTTCATGTAATAAATTATATCAAATAAAGGAAATATCTCAAAGTATCATATATAATAAATCTAGCAGAGAATAACCTTATGAAGGGGAATATGCACGAAGAAATTAAAATAAAAAATGTTATATTTTATTCTGTGGTAATAATACTTACCATCATATTAATTAAGGTATATTTCAGTCCAGGAGTAAATATAAATTTTAATGTTTTGAATAAGCATATAGAAAAAATAAACTCTTCTCAAACAATAGCTCCGCAGAGATTGTTTGTAAAAGTCTGGCGTAGTGCCAGAAATGAATATGTAGATAGTTCTATGAATAATCAAAACTGGTTGAAATGGAGAAACAGATATCTTAGACATATAAAGACTGCGGATGATGCAGAAGTAGCTATAGATTCAATGCTTGCCAGCTTAAACGATCCTTATACGAGATTTTTAAATTCTTCAGAATTTGCGAAACAAAAGGATATTCTTGAATCAAAATATACAGGAGTAGGTATAATTTTTAATAAAACCGGTGATAGCATAACAATTAATCATGTTTTAAAAAATTCACCTGCTTCAAAAGAGAATGTCCTCCCCGGAGATAAGATATTGAGCATAAACGGTCAGAACGTTAATAAATTATCGGCTTATCAAATATTCAATATGCCTCAGCAAAAAAGTGTACATCTGGTATTAAAACGTGGTGAAAAAGTAATAAAAAAAGATATAACAAGAAATAAAATACCTATAGAAACCGTATATTATAAAGTTATAGACGGACAGTATGCAATAATAATGTTATCAACAATAATGGGAGAAAAAACAGTTTCTGACTTTATTGATGTAATTAAAAAAACAAATGATTTAGACGGTATAATATTCGATTTGCGTGATAATTTTGGAGGAGTACTTGCAAATGCAGTTGAAATGGCAAACTTTATGCTGGAAGATGAAAGAATTACAAGTATAGAATCAGGTAATAATGAGAAATTACAAATTTACGCAAAAGGGGAAAAAATATTTAAAAAGAAGCCTATAATTATACTTGTAAACAGAAGAACGGCAAGTGCCGCCGAAATTTTTGCCGGAGCTTTAAAAGATAATTTAGATGCAATTATTGTTGGAGAAAATACGTACGGTAAAAACTCAATTCAACATATAATCCCGTTACAAAATAATACTGGATTGATTATTACTTCTGATAAATATCTGCTTCCTTTAGATGAAGATATACATAAAACCGGAATTAGTCCTGATGTTTATATAAAGTCCGATAGAAGTCAAAAAAAAGACAGTCAGATGGGTAAAGCTGTTAAAATATTAAAAAAAATAATGAAAAATCGAGAAGAAAGTGGTATAATATAAATGCTCTATACGGGTATTTATTTTGTTCCTACATCTTGATTAAAAGGGAAAGAAGACTCTATAACATTGAAGTAGACCTGCCTTGCAGCAGGAAACGGATTTGTTAAGGCACTTACCCACCTGTGGGGCATTCACAGGTAACAAAATCATGCTCGTATAGAGTTTCTTTTTTAGTATTTGTATAAAATAAGAATTATTTATTTTTAATAAAACTTTCAAGTCTGTTTTTTGCATTTTGTCTTAAATTTAAAAAATAAAATTGAAAATCCTGTCCGTGGAAAGAACCTTTCCCGAACAGTTCAGGCAAAGGGATTTCATATTTATCGGAATTTGCGGTTGAACAAATAATAACTCCGAGTTTTTTATCAATTTTTGCATCTGCTATTCCTGGAGTTGTTATTTTAAGTGTTTTCTCATCAAGACTGCCTAAATTATTTTCTGCTTTTGCAAGTTTCCGGCTTCTTTTCCAATTTATAGGATTTATTACAAGCTGATTTTCAGTTTGCAGAACATTTATTCCTGATTTATTCGGGGATTGTACATCGTAAGAAATTATAACTCCTGTATCATTTGATTTTTTAGCAAATTTTAAATGGGGATTTCTTCTCAAAAAATCCTTAGTTACAGGATATCCTATAACATAAGCTGCTGCCATATTTTTGTAATGTTCAGGATGTTTTTTCATATAATCGCTTAAAACAATAAGCAGCATTCCTGAGCCTTGAGAATGTCCGGCAAGAATATACGGATAGCCTTGGTTTAAATTTTTAAAATAGTAATCAAGAGCTCTGTAAATATCAGTCAATCCTTGGATATTATTAGCTGTATCTTTTTGTATTTTTTCATAATTTGAATAAGCAAATGTTCTGAAATTATACTGGGTATAATAAGGTGCATAAATGTTTGCCACTGTATCAAAAGCTTCTGCTTGAAGTTTAAAGACATTTTGTGCATCTTTTCTCATCTGATAATTGTTTACCTTGCAAAGGTTTGTTTTTTCCTGTGTTGTACACACAGTCGGATAAATATAAAAAACATCTGCCCGATATTTCTTTTGAACCGGTTTTGAAAGCCAGTTTAGATTATCAGAATAATCAGTTGGGTAAACTCCGGACGGAGAAGATGAGTTGACGGCAGGATACAATGCCGGAGTGATTAATTGATTTTCTGAAGCACAACAGGATAAAAAATATCCGGTAAAATATAAAAGAATTAATAATAATCTCTTTTTCATAAAAAAATTATATAGTAAAAAATAAATTTATAATTAAGTTAACTTTTTACTATATTTTATACTAATAAAAAACACCCACTATTAGGCGGATGTTTTTTATTAGCGAGAGACGAGGCTCGAACTCGCGACATCTTCCTTGGCAAGGAAGCATTCTACCACTGAATTACTCTCGCAATTTCTTAGTGATTTTATTATACATGCACAAATATTTTTTTCAAGTATTTAGAAAAATTTACCTGTTACTATGTCAAATACGTTTCTATATCTTACGGTAGTAATACTTCCGTCTTCTTCTTCAATTACACGTTCTTGACGTCCGAATTTTTCTGATTCCGAAAAATAATTTGCTATATTATGAAACCAGCCGGCTTGATATGCAAAATATAATGCAATAAAAAATATTATCCACAGAAATACTTTATACATTCTACTAACCTCTTTTATTATAAAATAAATTATTTTTCTGATTTAGTCAAATCATTCTTTCTTATAAGATAAGGCTTAACAAAATTGTATGTACCGTATATTGTTGCTAAACAGCCGGTTATTTTTAATGCATTTGCAAACTTGCCCTGCTTTATAAGGCTTCCTATTGTATTTACTGCTGTTCCTGCCGTAAAGCATAAGTACCCTTTAAATATTGCACGGGGAGTAGTTACCATATCATTTAAATCATTTTTGTTTACAACTTTTTCGCTGAGAAAATCCAGAACATCAGGCTTATATTCTTTTTTAGTTTGACTTTCCTGTTTCTGAATTTTATTTTTAGGGAAAGAGATTTTTCCATTTATATTTTGAATATTATTTAATACATTCATTTTTTCTCTCGTATAATTAAACTGTGTTGAGTTTGTTAATTATTTACATCTGTTAATAGTGACAAAAAATGAACAAAAAAAAATTTGTTATTTTTAATAAAATACATATACAATAAAGATAACATCCGGGGAAAAATTCAAGATAAATGAAGGTAGATTGGACACTATATTAGATAATAAAGGAAAAACATTGAAACTTATTGAAAAAGAACTTAAGAGATTTGAGGAAAAATTAAGCAGTGCAATAAACAAATATCCGATGCAGGTATCAAATAAGATAATTGATTTTATATTTTCCAAGTCAAAAAAAATAAGACCTGCTTTAATTATATTGATAGCAAAGGCTCTAGAGTATGATTTGCCGGATTGTGTTATTAAATTAGCTGTATCTTCAGAACTTATTCATAATGCAACTTTAATTCACGATGATATTATTGATAATGCACAAATTAGAAGAGGGAAGACATCATTAAATGTTGAAATAGGTAATAATCTAAGTGTTCTTTCCGGTGATTTTATACTGGCAATTGCTATGAGAAATTTAGCTGAATGTGAAAATTATTTAATATTCAATGTTTTTTCTGAAGCACTCACTAAAATGTGTATTGGCGAAATAGACCAAAATTTTAATATAAATAAAGTAATTTCAATTAATGAATATATAGAAAAATCGCAATATAAAACAGCAGAATTGTTTTCGGCGAGTCTTGAATCATTATGTATATTATTAGATATTAAAGAAAAAGACAGGATAAAAGATTTTGCTATTAATTTTGGTATTGCTTTTCAGATAAGAGATGACTACATAAATATAAAAAAAACAGATAAACTAAAACCCTGTTTAAGTGATATATATAACGGAATTTATACAGCTCCTGTTATATTTCTTTTTGAAGAAAAAGATAATTTCTATGATTTGACAAAAGAAGAAATAATTAAAAATCTTGAAAATAATAAAAAAATTCATGAAAAAACATTATTGTTAATAGAAAAATATGCAAAAAAGGCTATTGCATCAATATCTTTTATAAAGGATAATCAGTATAAATATGAGTTAATAAAAATTTGTGAAAATTTATATAAGGCAGATTAAATGAATAAAGCATTAATAAAAGAGATTGTAGAAACTGTTGTATTTGTTGTCGTTGCATTAATAATTATAAGATTTTTCTTTGGAGAAGTAAGATGGATTCCATCAGCATCAATGCATCCGACTCTTGTTGAAGGTGATAGAATTATAATAGAAAATTTGTCCAGGTTTTATTCATCTCCAAATAGAGGGGATATAATGATTTTTTATCCGCCCGAAGTAAATTTGAAATACGACCCTTTGTCTTTGTTTCGCAGACTGACGGGATTTTTCTGCAATGATATAGCATTTATAAAAAGAGTAATAGGTTTACCCGGTGATAAAATTCAAATTGTTCATAATAATGACGGTTCATCAGATGTACTTATAAACGATAAAGTACTTGATGAACCATATATAAAAGACCGTTTTGATTATACTCAATGTAAAGAAAATATGTTTTGCGGCCCGATTCTTTTAAAAGAAGATGAGTATTTTATGATGGGGGACAACAGGGGTAATTCTACTGATTCAAGATACTGGGGTCCGCTTAAAAAGGATAGGTTTATTGGCAGAGCAAAAATTCTTTTTTGGCCTGTTACTCATTTTAATTATTTTGAAAAAAAACACTATGATTTATAATTTATAAGAATAAATTCACATAGTAAATCAAGAGCTTTGCAGGAAGCGGCATATTTAATTAACCGTCTGGAAAGTAAAGGGTTTGCTTCAAGTTTAAAAACTTTCGATGTATTTTTATCAGCAACTGCGATATAGACAAGGCCTACCGGTTTTTCTATGCTTCCTCCGTCAGGACCTGCTATCCCTGTTATAGAAAGAGCAATATCACAATTATGATTTTCTAAAAGTCCTTTTGTCATTTCAATAGCAACTTCACTGCTGACAACGCCATATTTCTGAATCGTTTCTCTTTTTACGTTTAGTAATTGTATTTTGGCTTCATTAGAATATGTAATAAAATTTTGAAAAATATATAAACTTGAACCCGGAATATCAGTTAGTCTTGAGCTGATAAGTCCACCTGTGCATGATTCTGCAATTGCCAGTTTTATGTTTTTTTCAGAAAGCAATTTTGCAGCTTTTTTTTCTTGAAATAAAGAGAAAAAAGGATATAAATGATATATTATAAAATTGATATTAATAATAAATTTTTTAACAACCATATTAATAAACCGGCATGTCAATTGATTTTATTAACTGAACCTGAATAGTTTCACCCTGATTAATATTTATATCTTTGCCTTTTTTAAATATATCTGCTATTGAGTCCCCAATAAAATAAATTCCGGCAACAGGAGTACATACAATTGCTGTTAATGGAGCAAAAAAGTATTTTGGAGTTCCGTTTAATAAATCATCACCGAATTCCCAGGCACGCACTGTAGGATTAACAACTATATTTTTTGTTGTTTCTGCCGTCTTTGTTATTGCTGTTTTGTACGTTGTTTTTGAACTTAGAGCACCGTCATAAGTTATATATTGATTATTACAAATGCCTGCATAAAACGGAACATGTTTTCCTGTAGAACTTACTATATGGTCAAAATATAATCTTATAAGACCGCCTTTATATAGTATTGCGGGTTTTTTGATTTCTTCTATTGAACCTCTTACTACCGTTCCTTGTGGGATTACAACTATATTTTCAACTTTAACATTATCTACAACCATTAAATCAAATTGATCGCCAAGTTCCATATTTTGTGCACTTAAAGGATCAAGTAATCTTAGAGTTATAACAGTTCCTGCCGGAACTTTTTTTGTTTTTATGTTTGCATTAATTTTTTTGTTAGTTTGAGCATAAACTATAGTTGGACAATAAGCAAATAAAAATAAAACCAGCATTATTAACGAAAATATTTTTTTCATAATTTGTTCCTTAATTTAAGTCTGATATTGAGATTTTACCAAATTTTGCAGATAAGTCATCAATATGATGAACTATATACATAAAAGGTTCAACTTCTTTTTCGTTCAGGTCTATTAAAGCTCCCCAGTCGGTTCTTCCGTGATGTGCGGCAATCATTTTTGCTACATCTTTAAAACCGTTATTCATACAAACTGAAAAACCCCATTGAGAGTGAGATCTCCAATCTTTTTTAAATTCTTCGTTATATTCAATAAGTCCTGTTTCAAGGTCAATATTATATTCAAATATTTTGCCGAAATCATGTAATATACAAGCAGCATATACAATATCTGAATTTATTTTGTTATTACATTTTGTTAAAACAATTTTAGCTATATCAAGGCATTCATAAGTATGTTCAAGAAGTCCGCCTACATAATTATGATGCATTAATCTTGCAGCAGGTGCAGTTTTAAACTCTTTTTCATATTCAAAAAGCAAAGAAGAAACAAATTCTGCTAATTTTTTATCTTCGATTTCATTTACGTAATCTGTTATTTTTGAAAACAATTCTTCTTTCTGGTTTTCACTAAGTCCCATTTTTGCTTCTTTTACTAAGGAAATATCAGAAATTAAACAGTTATTATATTTTTCATTATAGGATCCGCTGTTTATTTTTATGAGATTATTTGTTCTAAATAGTTTCATATCAATCCGGTTGAGAGTTTCCTCCCATAAAATACAATTAAGAACAGTTGAATCTTCAATATTTCTGATTTGCAGTTTTCCCATTTTTGAACCTGCTTTTGTATCACCTATTGCAAAAGTAATTATTTCATAAACAGCATTTAAATCTAACATTTTTACCGCCTTGTTTTTTTCATTATTATACATCAAACTTTATATTGCTTTTGAATTTATTTTTATAAAATATTTTAAATAGAACTTAGTAAACGGCAAAAGTAAAAAACGTTTTAGCTTAAGTCCTGAAAATTCAATTATTTTTCTGTCTGCACATACAATAAAAATTGAATTGGAAGTTTTTTTAATAATGCTTGCCGGTTCAAAATCAACCTTGTTATCGTAAACTGTAAATTTTTTAAATTCAAAAAATTCATTTTTATACGGGATATGACATTTAAGCCATGGAGTAAGTGCTCTTATTCGTCGTTGTATTTTAACGGAAGATTCTTCGGAAAAATTAAGAATACAGTCTTCAAGTGTAAGCTGTTTTTGATATGTAGCCAGTTTTTCATTTTGTTTTATGGGTATTTGAATTTTTTCATCGAAAGATTTTAATAAAGATACAATTTCTTTTCTTGCAAGTTCGCAGCATTTTTGTTTTAAGCTTTTTCCTGTTTCGTAATCAGATATTTTAACTTCTGCCTGATGGATTACAGGTCCCGTATCAAAATTTTCATCCATTATATGAAAAGTAATTCCGCTGTATTTCTCTCCTGCAAGAATTACTTGTGCATAGGGGTTTGCTCCTCGGTATTTAGGAAGCAGTGAAGGATGGGTATTAATGCAGGCAATTTTAGGTGAAGCTATTATTTTTGATGAAAACTTCTCACCCCAGGAGCCGACTAGTATTATATCGGTATTTAAGCGTTTTATTTCTTCTATAAATTTATCTGAATTCACACTTTCAGCTTTTATATCGTTTAAACCGAGAGATTTTACAAAGAGTCTGTCTTCAGAGGGCATAATCCAGTCATAAACAAGTCTTCGAAAAGGACTATATAGAATGTTTTCTTTCCTGAAAACACCGGCTATTTCATGTCCTGAGTTTAATACACCCGTGATAAGTGCATTAAACATTTCGCCATAACCTACAATTACAATTTTCATAAATAAAATGATATTTGATAAAAAAGAAAAAATCAAAATTTTATAATTAAAAAACTAAATAATGTAAATTAAGTATTCGTTTTTGTAATAAAAAAGGTTAAAATAGTTTTATAAAGTTATATTTTTTAATAAAATATTTTAAGAAAGAGAAGGAATTTTTTGAGCGGTAATTTTGAAGATATAGAAACAACAGCAAGAAAGGCTTCTGTGATACAGGAGAGAATGAGTCTTGTATCAAGCCATATGTATAAGCAGTTTTTAGAATATCAGCAATCAAATGCCAATACAGCGGTTTTGTTTGATAAAATGGCTGAAAATATGGCAATTACTGTGGAATATTTGAAACAATCTTTTACTGTAAGAGGTATTCCTTCAGAGAATATATATTATGAATATGATAAACAAAGACATATTGCTCTGTTGAATATATTATGGCATGCCATAAGCTTTGTTTCGAATATGAAAGATAAGCCAAAAGCTCTTCATAGAGAAAAGGATACCCCGTTATTTACAGGAAGAATAATAGCTATAAAAGGAACAATACCAGAACTTGTTCACGGTTTTAATGATGAGGTTGAACAAAAGCTTCTAGATATGGAAGTTGCATCTTTGTATGTTCCTGCAGATAAAGCGGCAAAAGCAATAATAAAAATACGTCATCTCGGTAATCAAGAATTTTATATAAATCAAATGGAAGCACCGAGAGAGTTTCTTTTAAGGGTAATAGAAACAATATGCGGTGGCGGTAATTATCATAAAGAAGGTTCACGGGTTACCATAAGTATTTAGGTAAAAGTTCTATAAAGCCTATCTCATTAAAGACAATATATGTTTAAATAATTTTAATCCAACAAACAAATCTTAAAGAGCAGTGATATAACCACAGAATAGATTACGTTTTTATTTTGTTAATTTCAACCAAAAGCTTTGTAATCCGGTTTATGCCTTAAACAACGCTCTTATAATGTTTTATAAACAAAACAACGAAACTTCATATATGGGTTCTCTTACATTGCTGTTTTTCTGGTCATATTTAACAAGTTAGAATTGACGGTTTTTTTCAAAATTTTTAATTTTGTGAAAAGTCTGGTTTTTTCACAATTCAACAAAAAGTAAGTTAGCCGCTTGATTAAATTTCAACTATAATTCTGCAGGAGAAGCAATTCTTCCTAAAACAGCACTTGCTGCAGCAACGTAGGGAGAAGATAAATATACTTCACTGTCAACATGTCCCATTCTTCCTACAAAATTTCTGTTTGTTGTTGATATTGCACGTTCACCTGCTGCTAAAATTCCGGCGTGTCCGCCAAGGCAGGGACCACATGTAGGAGTTGATACAGCACCACCTGCTTCTACAATTGTTTCAATATAACCTAATCTTATAGATTCAAGATATATTTGTTGTGTGGCAGGAAATACTATTAATCTAACATCTTTGTGGACTTTTCTTCCCTTTAATATTTCCGCAGCTGCTGCGATATCCGATAATCTTCCGTTTGTACAGCTTCCTATCACTGATTGATCAATTTTTATATCACCTGCTTCAGAAACAGGTTTTATATTTTCAGGAAGATGCGGAAATGCAACAACCGGCTCAATTTCTTCAGTATTATATTTTATAATTTTCTCATATCCGGCATCTTTATCGCTTTGATAAAATTTATAATGTCTGATACTTCTTTTATCCAGATATTGTTTAGTAATTTCATCAGGAATTATAATGCCATTTTTTGCACCTGCTTCAATGGCCATATTACAAATGGTAAATCTGCCGTCCATCGGCATATTTTCAATTGTTGAACCGCCTATTTCAAGAGTTTTATATAATGCTCCGTCAACGCCTATTTTCCCTATCAGATAAAGAATTAAGTCTTTTGCTGTTACCCATTTGTTTAATTTGCCGTTAAATTCAACTTTTATTGATTCTGGCACTTTGAGCCAGGTATCTCCTGATGCCATTGCACAGGCAATATCTGTAGAACCCATTCCTGTTGAAAATGCACCTAACGCACCGTATGTACAAGTGTGAGAATCTGCACCTATTACAATATCGCCTGCCGTAACAATTCCGTTATCAGGCAGAAGTGCATGCTCTATTCCCATTCTTCCAACTTCAAAAAAGTGTTCAAGTTCCTGCTCTTTTGAAAATTCTCTTACTTGTTTAACCTGTTGTGCAGATTTAATATCACGATTTGGAACAAAATGATCCGGAACAAAAACAACTCTTGATTTGTCAAAAACTTTGTTAACACCTATTTTTTTAAATTCATTAATAGCAACCGGTCCTGTTATATCATTTGCCAGAGTAATATCAACTTTTGCAGTAATAAGTTGTCCTGGTTTTACTTCTTCTAAACCGGCATGTGCAGCTAAAATTTTTTCAGTTATATTCATAGGTCTTGTCATAATAAAAATCCTCACACAAAAACTATTTAAATGATATTATAAAACATATAAAATACACAAGAAAAAATAATCGGAGAAAAAATGTCCGTTAAAGAATTTAAAACACCGGTCAGTGAAAAGACAGTATTAATAGGTCCAGACAGCGGAACAGACAATATAATATTTGCTATTGAATCAAGCTGTGATGAAACAGCAGCAGCGATTGTTAAGAACGGACGTGAAGTATTATCAAATGTTGTAGCTTCACAAATAAAAACACATATAGAATTTGGCGGTGTAGTTCCGGAAGTTGCTGCAAGAGAACATTTGGAAGCAATAAATCTGGTTATATCGCAGGCATTTGAACAATCTGGATTGAAACCTGAAAATATAACAGCTTTTGCTGCTACTGTGGGGCCAGGGCTTGTAGGGTCTCTACTTGTTGGCATGAATGCCGGTAAAGCTCTTGCAATTGCTCACGATAAGCCGTTTATAGGGGTAAACCATTTAAATGCTCATGTGTGTGCAAACTATTTAAATACGGATTTGAAACCACCATTTGTTGCTTTGTTAATAAGCGGAGGTCATACTCAAATTATTGAAGTTAAGAGTTTCCTTGAACAGAAGATTATTGGAGAAACAATAGATGATGCGATTGGTGAAGCTTATGATAAAGTAGCAAGATTAATAGATCTTCCGTATCCCGGCGGAGTTAATCTTGATAAACTTGCTCAAACAGGGAATCCTAATGCATATAAACTTCCGGAAGCAAAACTCCAAAATGAGTTTGATTTTAGTTTCTCAGGCTTAAAAACAGCATCTTTGCAATTAATTCAAAGATTGAAGAAAGAAAATGAAGAACTGCCTAAAGCTGATATTGCTGCAAGTTTTCAAGAAAATGTTACATCAACACTGTTTAAAAAAACAAAGAAAGCCGCAGATAATATAAATGCCAAAACAATAGCTCTGGCGGGCGGTGTTGCTGCTAATTCAGAAATAAGAAAAAAGTTTTTTAATTTAAAAGATAAGGGTTATAAAATTTATGCACCCGAGATGAAATATTGCACTGACAATGCTTCAATGATAGCATCAAGTGCATATTTTCTGGCGAATACAACCGGTTCCCTTGATGTCGAAGTTTTTTCAAGAATGTAAATCCAGAAATAAAAAAGCCGCTGCCTATATTGCTGCGACTAACAGGATTTTTCCAAATCTCCTCTCTCTAATAGTCATTTGACTACGTCTTTTTGTTTATTCTTTTTTTCGTTTAAACGTAATTCTTATTAAACCATTATTATTCGTACTTGTATATAGCAGATTTTAATTTTTTTTATAAAAATTGTCATTTGTACACTCAACATTCAATAATAGTAATGCATTTGTTGTTTACATTTATTTGTAAATTATCTTAATATTTGTTTACATTAAGCGAGATTATGTGCTTGTTGTATAATGCAGCTAAAAATGTTATCATCATATTTAGTTTAATGGGAATCTTAAAAATGCAGAAAGAATTATCAGTAGCTTTTGTATGGCATTTTCATCAGCCAAATTACCAGACACAGCCTGGCGGTATAAGATTAATGCCCTGGGCAAGGCTTCATGCTATAAAAGATTATCTTGATATGCTAATAATTCTTGATAAATTTCCTAATATTAAGCTAAATTTTAGTCTTGTTCCGGCACTTCTGGATGCAATAAATGATTACGCAAATGACGGGCATGATATTCACTCAAAGCTTACTGTAACACCTGTTGAAGAACTTACGGATGATGATAAATTATATATTCTTAATTATTTCTTTGATGCAAATTATGAAAATTTAATTTCAAAAAATCCGAGATTTAATGAGCTTTATATAAAAAGATACGGTCAGGAAGAAATAAGTATTAATGATTTTTCAAATCAGGAATATGCGGATATAATGATGCTGTTTAATCTTGTATGGTTTGATCCTATATGGTTTGACGTATATCCGAAATTAAAAGAGTTAAAAGAGAAAGGTAAAAATTATACTCTTGAAGATAGGCAAACGGTCATTGATTTAAATAGAACGATTATAAAACAAATTATTCCTGCATTTAAAAAATATCAAGATGAAGGAAGAATTGAAATTTTAACAAGTCCTTATAATCATCCGATATTGCCAATTTTGATTAATCCTAATGATTTAAAAATACCCGCATTAAAATATCCGCTTCCAGATTGTAAGATAGCCCTTACAGTCGATGCTAAGGAACAAATAAAACTTGCTGTTGATAAAATACGGGAAACTTTTGGTAAAGTTCCAAAAGGTATATGGCCGAGTGAGCACTGTATCAGTCAGAAAACTCTTGATGTACTGGCAAATTTAGGTATTAAGTGGGTTGTAACAGACGAAAGTGTTTTATCAAATTCAATAAAAAAAGAATTTGTAAGAGATTTCAGAGGATGCTATGAAGATCCTTATGATGTTTGTTCTTTGTATTTATACAGAACAAAACGTGATAAAGAAATAAATATTTTATTCAGAGATTCTGTCATACCAAATCTGATAGCATTTGAATATTCTCATCATGACAGTTTTCTTTGTGCTAACGATTTGTTTGACAGGATAAAGACAGTACATGATAAATTAAGAAATTCCCCGGATAAAAAACATATACTTACAATAGCAATGGATGGTGAAAACAGTTGGGATTCATATCCTTCAGACGGAAGAATATTTTTGGAAAGATTATATTCATTAATTAATGATGATAAAAATATATCTACTGTTCTAATAAGTGATTATGTAGAAAAAAATAAAAAAACAGAAAAACTGTTAAAAAAAGTTGCTTCGGGCTCCTGGGTCAATCAGGAATTTCAATTATGGGTTGCAGAACCGACGAAAAATCTTGCCTGGAAATATCTGGTGCAGACGAGAAATGATTTAAGGGAAGCTGAAAAAGCCGGAAGATTGTCAAAAGAACAGATAAAATCAGCGAAATCAGAATTATATATTGCAGAAGGTTCAGATTGGTTCTGGTGGTATGGAGAACCTAATAATTCAGGGCAGGATCACATTTTTGACTTTTTATATAGAGAACATCTAAAAAACGTTTATAATATAATAGAAAAACCCATTCCAAGTTATTTAGAGATGCCGTTAACTTCGTTTATGGGAAAGCCTTTAAGAAATCCCAGGAGGGAGATATCTCCGCTGTTGAACGGGATGATAAAGGATAATGACGAATGGTTGTCGGCGGGATGTATTGATATTCCGGCTGGTCCTGTTTTGCAGGAGAATAAACTGCTTAATAGAATTTTCTTTGGAAATGATAAAGATAATTTGTATCTGCGTTTTGATATTAATAAATATCTGATGGATAGTAAAGAAAGTTTTAAAGAGTACTTTTCTATCTATATATATATAAAAAAATACAATGATGCTTTTGAGATAACATCTCCGTCAAGAACTACAAATAAAGCAGACAGTTTGCTTCCAATTTTATTAGACGGGTATACGCACGAAATAAAAATAGCATTAACAAGCAACAGGAAGTATCCACTCCAGTTTTCACAGGCGGTAAAAGACGGCTTGTGGGAATTAAAATGGGGACATCATATCAAATATATTCATAAAGAAATTCTTGAAATTTCAATTCCTTATGAAGATTTAAAAATAAATCCAGGGGAAAGTTTTGATTTCTTCTTTATTACCGGATGTTCCGGAGTGACCGAGGAAATTTATCCAAAAGATATACCGTTAACTTTAACAAGACCATTAAAATAAGAAGCGAAATTCCGGACGGACGGAGTCCGGAAGGCGAATGCGAAGCTGGCGGGAACGAAGAGAAGCCAGCGACAGCAATGAGCGAAAAGGAATTTCAAGAGAGCGAAATTCCGGACGGACGGAGTCCGGAAGGCGAATGCGAAGCTGGCGGGAACGAAGAGAAGCCAGCGACAGCAATGAGCGAAAAGGAATTTCAAGAGAACGAAATTCCGGACGCAATATATTGTTTAAATAACATTAGAAAACATTTAACATGTTAAGAAAAATTAACAAATCGTCTAATTGATAGGAACAAAAGATGATTCTGATATTTCCATCGTGCCTATTTATTTCATATAATTTAAAAAACAATAATTAAAAATTAATAATAATGAGTTAAAAAATATAATTATTGTGGAGAAAAAGGCTTGATTTGAAAAATTTAACATGTAGGATATACTTATTGACTCAGTATAAAAGAGGAAGAAATGTCAAAAGACGTAATTGAATTTGAAGGAACCATACTGGAATCATTACCGAATGCTATGTTCAGAGTCGGGTTAGAAAACGGACATGAAATTCTTGCTCATATATCAGGGAAAATAAGAAAGAATTTTATAAAGATTTTACCCGGTGATAAAGTAAAAGTGGAAATGACGCCGTATGATTTAACAAGAGGACGAATTACATACAGATTAAAATAAAAGGAATATAAAAATGAAAGTAAGAACTTCTGTAAAACCGCTTTGTGATAAATGCAAAGTAATAAAAAGAAAAGGAAGAGTAGCAATAATATGTGAAAATCCTAAGCACAAACAAAGACAGGGATAGTTCCCAAAAGAAAATCAATCCGTTCTGTCTGAGAAGGCAGTATACAGAAAGATTAAATAGAAAAATCTTAAAGCAACATAAAAGAAGAAGGAGAGACTATGGCAAGACTTGCCGGGGTAGATTTACCTCGTAATAAAAGAATGGTAATTGCATTAACCTATATTTTCGGTATAGGTCCTGCCCGCAGTAAAAAAATATTAGCAGCGTGCGGCATATCTGAAGATTTAAGGACAGATGATTTAACTGATGACAATATTAAAAGATTAAGAGACGAACTTGCCCACTACACAATAGAGGGTGATTTAAGAAGAGAAGAATCTTTGAATATTAAGAGGTTAAGTGAAATAAACTCATATAGAGGAATGCGTCACAGAAGAAAACTTCCTGCAAGAGGACAAAGAACAAAAACGAATGCAAGAACAAGACGCGGTAAGAAAACAGGCCCAATCGCCAAAAAGAAATAAATTAAAGGAGTAATATAAACAATGGCTAGACCGGTAAAAACAAAAAAGAAAGAAAAAAAGAATGTATTGCAAGGTGTTGTACATATACAATCAACATTTAATAATACAATCGTAACTTCAACAGATACACAAGGTAATGCTATTGCATGGGCTTCTGCCGGAGGATGCGGATTCAAAGGAGCAAGAAAAGGCACTCCATTTGCAGCACAGTCTGCGGCAGAAAAAGTTGCAAAACAGTCCATTGATCAAGGTATGAAAAAAGTTGAAGTTTATATCAAAGGACCGGGTTCAGGCAGAGAAACAGCTATAAGAGCTATTCAGGCTGCAGGACTTGAAATTACATTAATTAAGGACGTTACACCTATTCCTCATAACGGATGTCGTCCTCCAAAAAGACGTAGAGTATAGAAATAATAACGTAAGGAGTCATAAAATTGGCTAAATATACAGGACCAACAAATAAATTATATCGTAACTACGGAGTTACTGATTTATCAAACAGAAAGCTGGTTTCTTCCTTAAGGCAGAATGCTTCTGGTCAGCATGGTGCGGCAAGAAAAAAACTTTCTGATTATGCATTGCATTTAAATGAAAAACAAAAGATTCGTTTAACATATCTTGTAAACGAAAAACAATTTGTAAGATACTACAAGGAAGCAAGCAGAAGAAAAGGCGTTACTGGTACTATTCTTTTACAATTGCTTGAATCGAGATTGGATAACATAATATTTAGAACAGGTTTTGCAATATCAAGAAAACAGGCAAGACAAATAGTAAACCACGGACATATTCTTGTAAACGGCAAAAGAGTTGATATTCCGTCATATCTTGTTAAACCTGGAGATGTTATCACATTTAAAGCCGGAAGTTCCGACTTTGTAAAAACAATATTATCTTCGATAGATATGGCAATTGCTCCTGTTTGGATGACGATTGATAAAGATGCTTTAAAAATTACATTCGACAGAATCCCGGAAAGAGAAGAACTAGACCCTGAGCTTAAAGAACAGCTTGTAATCGAGTATTATTCTAAATAATTGTAGGAGATTAATTATAATGGAATTGAAAATTAAATGCATAAATACAACAACCAGTTCAGACGGATCACAATACGGAAAATTTGTAGTAGAACCGTTAGAAAAAGGATTTGGAACAACAATCGGTAATGCTTTAAGAAGAGTATTATTATCTTCTCTTGAAGGAGCTGCTGTTACTTCTATAAGAATTGAAGGTATTACACACGAGTATACATCAATTCCTGGAATTGTAGAAGATGCTATTGATATAATGTTGAACTTAAAAGGATTAACAATAAAAACAGAAGATAAAGATCCTCAGCATTTAAGACTTGATGTTGACCGTCCCGGACCGGTTCTTGCAAGCGATTTACAATTGCCCGCAGGAGTTAAAGTCGTTAATCCTGACTGGTTAATTTGTACAATATCCGAAGGCGGAAGCATTTCTGCGGATATTACTGTTGAAACAGGCAAAGGATACAGAACAGTTGATGTTTTAAAAGATAACAAAGGGAATATGCCTATTGATTTATTACCTATTGATGCTTCATTTATGCCTATTAAGAGAGTAAGCTACAACGTTGAAAATACACGTGTTGGAGATGTTGTTGACTATGATAAATTGACTCTTGAAATATGGTCAAACGGAAGTATTGATGTATCAAGTGCATTAAGTCAGGCAGCAAATTTACTAATTGAACATTTTATGCAGATTGCAGCTATAACAGGACAACCTGCTGTATTACCTAATCAGCATGTTGTTGAAGAAGTTGAAGAAGAAGCACAAACTCCGAGCATTTCAATTGAAGATTTGGAATTATCGGTAAGAGCTTATAACTGCTTAAAAAGAGCAAGCATAAATTCTTTAGCTGAACTTTTAAAGAAATCAGAACACGATTTATTGAATATTAAAAACTTTGGTAAAAAGTCTTCTGATGAAGTTATAGAGAAATTACATCAGGTAGGGTTGGAGTTGCAGCCTAATCCTGAGGGTGTAGAGTTAGAAGAAGTGTAATATAAAAGGACAAATAAAATGAGACACCAATGCAACAGAAACAGATTGTCCAGACCGCAGGATCAGAGAAAAGCTTTATTAAGATCTCTGGCTACGGAACTGTTCTTACATGGCGAAATCAAGACAACTATTTCCAAAGCAAAGGCTTTAAAACCGTATGCTGAAGAAATAATTACTCTTGCAAAAAGAGGTGATTTACATGCAAGAAGACAAGCTGCTAAATACATATTTGATGTTGAAACATCAAAGTTTGTCGATAAAGAAACAGGTGAAATTTTTTCTGAAATGCAGGAAGGTAAAAAATTAATACCTCAAACTGTTTTAAGAAAACTTTTTTCTGAAATAGGCAAACAATATGAAAATAGAAATGGCGGATATACAAGAATATATCACTTGCCGCCGAGACGCGGTGATGCCGCAGATATGGCTTTAATTCAATTGGTATAATGCAAAGATACTTATTGGAAATAGAGTATATCGGAACATCATTCTCAGGCAGCCAGAAGCAGCCGGGAAATATGCCTAACAGTAATAAGCCTGTTATTACAATTCAGGATGAACTGGAAAAAGCAATCAGTACTTTGACAAAAACAAAAACCAAAACAATTTTCTCAGGCAGAACCGATGCCGGTGTTCACGCTAAAGGACAGACTGTCCACTTTGATACCGAGCTTGAATTAAACCCGAGTATGTTCATTAACTCGCTTAACGGTCTTCTTCCTAAAACGATAAGCATAAAAGAGTTAAAAAAAGTCGAGAGAACATTCCACGCACAAAAGAGTGCCAAGGCAAGGTATTACAGGTATACCATTGCCAACAGACCTCAAAGAAGTGCGTGGGATGCAAATTGTTTGTTAGTAAGATATCCTTTAAATATAGAAAGAATGAATAAAGCTTTAAGTTATATACTGGGTGAACACGATTTTACTTCATTCAAAAAAGTCAGAACAACAAATCCTTCTAAGGTATGTAATATGTATTATGCAAAAGCTTTAAAAAAAGGAGACTATGTTTATATTGACTTTATTGCTAACAGGTTTTTGTACAATATGATCAGATCGATCGTCGGAACTCTCCTTATGATAGAGAGAAAATCTTTAGCCCCCGAGACACTTAAAGAGATTCTAGATTCAAAGGATAAAACAAAAGCAGGTTCGACCATAGGCCCGGAGGGGCTGACATTAATAAAGGTAATTTACAATAATATAATAGATGGAGAAGCTTATGAAAACATATTCAGCTAAACCTCTTGAAGTTGAAAGAAAGTGGTATTTAATAGATGCAGACGGAATGATATTAGGCCGTTTGGCTGTTTTAGCCGCAGACCTTTTGAGAGGAAAGCACAAACCGCAATATACACCAAATGTAGACACTGGTGATTTTGTAATTATTATAAACGCAGATAAGATACGTGTTTCAGGTAAGAAAGAAACAGATAAGAAGTATTATCATCATACCGGTTATCCCGGCGGCTTAAAGGTTGCATCATTCAGAGAATTAATGGAAAAAGATGCTACTCTTGCAATAGAAAAAGCTGTTAAAGGTATGTTACCTCATAACACATTAGGTCAGGAACAGTTCAACAAGTTAAAAGTATATGCCGGAAGCGAACATCCGCATGCTGCTCAAAAACCTGTTGTATATAAAGAAACGGAGGCTAACTAATGGCAGATAAAGAAATTATGGCTACCGGAAGAAGAAAAACAGCTATTGCTGTTGTAAAACTTGTTAAAGGAAAAGGCAGAGTTTTTGTTAACGGAAAAACTTTTACTGAATACTTCGGTAACAGAGCTGCTCTGGAAATGATGGTTTACAGACCTTTGGCTTTAACTGATAATCAAGAAAAATTTGATGTAAGAGTAAAAACAGTAGGCGGCGGAGTTTCTGCTCAAGCCGGTGCTATTAAACACGGTATTTCAAGAGCTTTATTAAAATATAATGAAGAGTATAAATCCGTATTAAAATCAGAAGGTTTATTAACCAGAGATGCACGTGTTAAAGAACGTAAGAAATACGGTCGTAAGAGAGCAAGAAAAAGATTCCAGTTCTCAAAACGTTAATTTTTATTTCAAAAAAGACTCCGATTTTTCGGAGTCTTTTTATATGATTAACATTTCAACATTATACTATACTTAAATTGCATTTCTGAAAATTGTTTTAATATCGTCTGCATTAAGAACTTTATATGCTCCTTGTGAAAAATAACAAGTTTCTGCAATTTTATCTAACTCCTCAGCGTTTGTAACGTTTAATTCTCTTAATTTTGTCGTTGCACCGATATTTTTGAAAAACTCTTCAAGTTTATCTATCCCTTCAAGAGCAATTTCTTTATCTGTTTTATTTTCAGGATTAACGTTAAATACATTGATTGCAAATCTTTTAAATTTAGACAAACCGTAATCCATAATATGTCTGTAATAGCTTGGTGAAATTGCTGCAAGTCCCATTCCATGGGTTACATCATAATATGCACTGATTTGATGTTCAATATTGTGAACTTCCCAGTCTCCTTTTTTAGAACATGCAATAAGCGTATTTAATGCAAGAGTTGCATCCCACATAATATTCCCTCTGGCATTATAATCCTGAGGGTTTTTAACACAAATATAAGCATTTCTTATAATGTTTTTCATTAAAGCTTCTGATAAATCGTCGGAAACATTATCTTCATCTGTT
Source organism: Candidatus Gastranaerophilales bacterium (assembly GCA_944325525.1). GTDB lineage: Bacteria > Cyanobacteriota > Vampirovibrionia > Gastranaerophilales > Gastranaerophilaceae > Avigastranaerophilus. Next base: position 16,248 of record CALVAK010000015.1, on the reverse strand, counting down.
TGAGAGAAATATTGTTCCATTATATGGCTCATCATATCACATATACCGCTTACCATTTGAAATTTTGAAAGTGAATATGTATATTTCGGATTTAAAATTGAGAAATCAGGCATCATATTAGGATATACAACACCTGTTTTAATTTTTACATCTTCATTGGTAATAACAGAGCCGCCGTTCATTTCTGATCCTGTTCCGACCATTGTAACAATTGTTCCGAATGGTATTTTCTTTTCGGGAATATTATAATTCATATAAAAATGTTCCCAAAAGTCGACATTATTAGCACTGCCCATTGATACTGCTTTTGTGCAATCCATTGTAGAACCACCGCCTACAGCAAGAATAAAATCAACATTATTTTCTCTTACAAGCTTGATTCCTTCTTTTACTTTTGCTGCTGTCGGATTAGGCATAATTCCTGAAAACTCTATTACGGTTTTGTTTGCCTCTTTGAATATTTTCATTAATTCATCATATAAACCTATTTTTTTTATTGCACCTTTACCATAAGCTAGCATAACAGTTTTTCCGTATTTTTTGAGTTCTTCTTTTAAATTATCAAGTGCATTTTCTCCGAAATATATTTTGGTCGGATTGTGAAATATAAAATCGTACTGCATAAAGTACACTCCTTTCTTTTAATAATTATTATAAGACTTAAGAGCGGCTATCAGTCAAGGATTTTATACAGAACGACTAATTTAGTATATTTTCTTCAATCCACTTTAGCATTGGTTTTAAAGCATTTGCTCTGTGTGATATATTATTTTTTATATTTACAGGCAGTTGGGCTATTGTTTGGTTGTATTCTGGTAAAAAGAATATAGGATCATATCCGAATCCGTTTGAACCTTTTGGAGTGTCATCAATATACCCGAAAACTTTTCCTTCTTCAAAATGAACGGGATTGCCGTTTTTATCCACAAGTGCCATAGAACATGTAAAATGAGCAGTTCTATAGTCATAGGGTACGCTTTTTAATTCATTTAAAATTTTTTCTATTTTTTCTTTCTGAGTGGCAGCGTATCTTGCTGAATATATTCCGGGTTGTCCTTCAAGAGCATCTACACATAAACCTGAATCATCCGCAAGACAGAATGTTTTCATTATTTTTGCAGCTTCTTGTGCTTTTATTAGTGCATTTTCTTTGAATGTTTTTCCTGTTTCATCAGGGTTAAAATTTCCGTTGATTACATCAAAAATTATATTGGGATTTTTGTTTATTTCATTTATTTCCTCAAGTTTATGATGGTTTGATGTTGCAAGAATAATTTTTATCATTTTCTATTTTCCGAATCTTCTGTTTCGCAGCTGAAAATCAGTAATTGCTTTTGCAAGTTCGGCTTCATCAAAATCAGGCCAGAAGACATCTGTGACATAAATTTCAGAATAAGCTGACTGCCAGAGTAAATAGTTGCTGATTCTTTTTTCTCCTCCTGTTCTTATTAATAAGTCAGGATCAGGGATATCGTGTGTATAAAGATTTTCTGATATAGTTGCTTCTGTTATATCATTTATATTTAACTCACCGTTTAATACTTTTTTGCTGATATTTTTAACTGCATTTGTAAGTTCCATTCTTGCTCCATAGTTAAAAGCAATTTGAAGATATAGAGTTTTGCAGTCCTTTGTTTCGTTTTCGCCGTATTCTAAAACTTTAATTAAATCTTTGCTAAGAGAGGTTCTATCACCTATAAATCTTAATCTGATATCATTGTCAATAAATTCAGGAACTTCTGAAGCTATTGTTTTTGCAAGAAGCGACATCAGAAAATCCACTTCTTCTTTAGGTCTGTTCCAATTTTCTGTTGAAAAGGCATAAACAGTGAGATATTTAATATTAAATTTTGCACAGGCTTTCAGGGTAGCTCTTAATGCTTCAACCCCTTTTTTATGACCTGCAGCGGAAGGAAGAAGCCTGCTTTTAGCCCACCTTCTATTTCCATCCATAATTATTGCTATGTGTTTTAGGTTTGTCTGCAATACTATATCTTTAATGCTGTTATTAAGTGTCTGAATCATTTTACTCTCTTTTTCATAATTATAGAATAAAAAATAAGAAAAAGCTTATTTTTTACAATTTAGTACTAATTTGTTATAATAACTATTATTTAAAATAGCTTAGAAAACAAATAAATGAAAGTTAATATAAAAAAATTCTGCTTATTTCTCATTTTATTTTTAATTATTTTATTCAGCACTTCTTCAATTGTTTTTTCAAAAACAGGTTCCGGTTCTTTTAAATATAAAGATATAAAAGGGACCAATCTTCAAATTATCAGCCGATATAAAGGAAAAGGACTTATTGAAAAAGGCACAAACAAAGTAATACTCCCGAAAACTTATGACAAAATAAAAAAATTCAAATATAAAAATAAAACATATATATCTGCTTATAAAAAATATCCGCTTTTAATCTCAATATATAGTGTTGACGGCTCTTTCGAAGATTTAGTTGAAAAATATTATACTTTAAATAACGGATTTCAAGATATAAAATTCAAAAATTATCCAAAAAATGGAATTATAATATATGAAAAAGATGAAAACCAGGGATTTATTATAGTTGAGGATAAAATATTACATATTATAAGTCCAGAATATAAAGTTATTGTTCCGGACCAAAATTCAATTGCTGCAAGAATGCTGAATATATCTTTTGCACCTGACACATCTGTTTTTGTAAATAAGAAAGGTATAGAACAAAAACTTATTATTAATGATTCTAAAATCGGTTTTATCAGCATTCGGGCAAAACAAATCATTATTCCTGCAGTTATTAATGAAAATATAAAAACTGAAAACGGTAAAATAACTGTTAGATACAATAATATTTCTTTTGAAGAAAATTCACTTTTTATACGAGATAATGAATTTTATATTCATAATAAAAAGTCACAGAAATATAAAAATATAAAAGCAATAGAAGAACCTCTGCAAAATTATGTTTTAAATATTTCCCGGCTAAAAAAATTATATGAACATATAAAAGCAAAAACATCGTTTGATTTTTGTAATTATCCTGAAGATGCAATAATGTTAATGAATAAATATATTTATGTATTTGAGGGAAATCACAATTATAAAATTGAAAATAAATATCAAGATGTATTTATATTCGATAAAAGTTCTGTAATAAATCAGATTACAGGTTTAAATATATCTTTTCAGGATATTAATAAGATAATAGTAAAAAAAGATAATAAATGGGGTGTGATAGATAAAAACGGACTTGAAAGAATTCCTTTTATTTATGATGCGATTTATCCTTGCGGAAGTAATATAGAGGAAGTTATTGAAAATATAACTGATTTAGAGGCAAAACAACTCATTATAAAATATAAAGGCAAAACAAAAGATGAAAACATATTTATGTGCAAAAAAGATAACTATTATGGAGTTATAGACATAAATAATAAAATAATACTTCCTTTTAATCAGCTTAATTATATGCAAAATGATGATTTGAACAAAATAATTTATCAAATAGAGAAGAAGAATCAACAAGAAAAAAGTAACAATAAAATAAAAAAAATCTGGCATAGAATATATAAGATTAGTGAAAAAACACTGTTCTATATTATGAGTATTGCACTGATTCCGATTGCCATTGTCTGTCCGCCTGTCGGCTTAGTGCTACTTATGGGATTTGAGTGTTTATAAAATAATTTTTTTTCGTACATAATAATATTAATAAATTTGCCCAAAACCTTGTTTGTGTTACAATATAAGTACATGAAGAGATTTTGCATGAGAGATATTAAAAATAATTTTATAAAGGGGTAGAAGATTTGAGTCAAAAGAATTTTTTTGAAGACGGAAAGATTGTTCCTGTTAATATACGTGATCAGATGAGACAGTGTTATATAGATTATGCAATGTCTGTAATTATAGGAAGAGCTTTACCTGATGTTCGTGACGGGTTAAAACCGGTTCACAGGCGTATTTTGTTTGCTATGAATGAACTTGGGATGACTCCTGATAAGCCGTTTAAGAAATGTGCGAGAATAGTCGGTGAAGTTTTAGGTAAATATCATCCTCACGGAGATACTGCCGTGTATGAGTCTTTAGTAAGAATGGCTCAGGATTTTTCTACCAGATATTTGACGGTTGACGGGCATGGTAACTTTGGTTCGGTCGATGGTGACAGTGCTGCCGCAATGAGGTATACAGAAGCGAGAATGCATAAAATCACAACATCAATGCTAGCTGATATTGATTGTGAAACAGTTGATTTTGTACCTAACTTTGACGGTTCTCTTGTTGAACCTTCTGTCCTTCCTGTCAGACTCCCTATGTTGTTATTAAACGGAGTATCAGGTATTGCCGTCGGTATGGCTACAAATGTTCCTCCTCATAATTTGTGTGAGGTTGTTGACGGAACTATTGCTTTAATAGACAATCCTAATCTTACAATTGATGAATTAATGCAGCATATAAAAGGTCCTGACTTTCCGACAGGTGCTAGTATAATCGGAGTTTCCGAAATAAAGAAAGCATATTCCACGGGAAGAGGTTCTATAAAAATGTCTGCTATTTCAACATTTGAAGAGATAGCAGCAGGCGGCGGTAGGCAATCAAGAACAGCTATTGTTGTTACAGAAATACCGTATCAGGTAAATAAAGCTGTACTTATAACAAAAATTGCGGAACTGGTAAGAGATAAGAAAATAGATGGTATTTCAGATATACGTGATGAGTCTGACAGAGACGGTATGCGTATTGTGATAGAACTTAAACGGGACGCTAAACCTGACGTTGTAAGAAATAATTTGTATAAGTATACGCAGTTAACGGCTACATTTGGTGTAAATATGCTTGCTCTTGTCGGGCAGCAACCGAGATTGATGAATTTACTTGAAGTTCTTAATGAATTTATCGAGCATAGAGTTGAAATTATTACAAGAAGAACGCTGTTTTTCCTTAAAAAAGCAAAAATGCGTGCTCATATTTTAGAAGGTTTGTTAGTTGCTCTTGCAAGTTTGGATGATGTAATAGAATTAATTAAAAAATCTAAAACTGCTGAAGATGCAAGAATCGGTTTAATGTCTAAATTCGGCTTGGATGTTGATCAGGCAAATGCTATATTAGAAATGCAATTGAGACGTTTAACAGGTCTTGAACAAGACAAGATTAAAGCTGAATATGAAGAACTAAAACGAAAAATCCAGGAATATGAAGAACTTCTTGCAGACAGAAATAAAGTACTTGCTTTGATTAAAAAAGAGCTGCTTGAAGATAAAGAAAAATACGGCGATGACAGAAAAACACAAATTCTGCCCGAAGCCGATGAAATGACAATTGAAGATTTAACTCCTAATGTTCCAATGGCTGTATTTATTACACGCCAAGGATATATAAAACGTATTTCTCTTGATGTATTTGAAAGACAAAATAGAGCTACAAGAGGAAAAGGTGGAATAAAAACAAAAGAAGATGACGATGTCGGACATTTCTTTACTGCAATGATGCATGATAAAGTATTATTTTTCTCAAGCAAGGGAACTGTATATAGCCTCAATGTCTATGATTTCCCTGAAGGCTCAAGACAGGCAAAAGGGCTTCCTATAATAAATGTTCTTCCTCTTGAACAGGATGAGCAGATAACAGCGGTTGTCCCTGTATCAAATTTCGACCCGAATTCAAACCTTATTATGTTGACTAAAAAAGGATATATAAAGAGAATAGGGCTTGATAATTTTGCAAATATTAGAAAAACCGGAATTATTGCAATAGGACTTGAAGAGGGAGATACTTTAAACTGGGTAAAACAGGCAAATAATACTGATGAAGTATTTATTGCGACAAGCTGTGGTATGGCAATAAGGTTTGCAATTGAAGATTTAAGACCTTTAGGCAGAAGTGCAAGAGGTGTAAATTCAATGAAATTAAGAGCTGCAGATACAATAATCGGATGTGATATAATTCCTAAGAACTTTGATGCAGACTTATTGGTTGTAACTTCTGACGGATTCGGAAAAAGATCAAAGATGTCTGAATTCAGACCTCAAAATAGAGGCGGTATTGGTTTAATAGCAACTAAATTTAAATCAGCTTCTTCACGACTTGTCGCATTAACAGTTGTTGAAGAAAATGATGAAATTATGGTTGTAACCCAGAACGGAATTGTATCAAGAATTAAGGCAAGCGACGTATCAAGACAGGGCAGACCGGCTACGGGTGTAAAAATTCAAAATCTTATGGAAAATGATTCGGTCATGGCTGTAAATAAGATAGTTGTAACTGAAACAAAAAATTCTTATGATGAAGATACAATGAATGAAAATGTAGAAGAGGCAATACAAAATAAACTCGGAGATATTGATAATGAATAAAATAGTATCCACGAATAAGGCTCCACAGGCAATAGGTCCGTATTCACAGGCATATTTGTGCGGAAATACTTTATATTGTTCGGGACAAATTGCTATAAACCCCGAAACAAATGAGTTCGTTAACGGAAATATTGAAGTACAGACGGAGCAAATTCTTAAAAACATAAAAGGGCTTCTTGAAGCTGCCGGGTTTGATTTTTCTGATGTTGTAAAAACCACTTGCTTTTTAGCTGATATGAAAGATTTTTCAGTGTTTAATAATATATATGAAAAAGCATTTATATCAAAACCTGCACGTTCTTGTGTTGCGGCAAAAGAACTTCCGAAAGGTGCTTTAGCGGAAATTGAAGTAATTGCGGTTAAATAGTAATGAAACTAGTAGTGCAAAGGGTAAAAAAAGCATCTGTTACTATTGAAGGAGAGTTGTTCAGTTCGATAGACTCAGGATATTTGGTATTATTCGGTGCTGAAAAGGGAGATACCAAACAACAGGCAGATTGGCTTGCAAATAAAGTATCGTGTTTGAGATGTTTTCCGGATGAAAACGGAAAAATGAATTTATCAATTAAAGATATTAATGGTGAAATGCTAATTGTATCGCAATTTACTTTATGTGCTGATGTGAAAAAAGGTACACGTCCAGGCTTTGATAATGCAATGAAACCTGATGAAGCAAAAGATATGTATGAATATTTTATATCAAAAGTGAGAGAACAGAATATACATGTAAAAACAGGAATATTTGCTGCTCATATGGATATAGACCTATTAAATAACGGTCCGGTTACGTTTATTATTAATGCTCCATTATTATGAATAAATTAACGAAAATTCTAAATAAACCTGAATTATTATTTGCTGTAATTGCGTTTATATTTGGAAGCCTGATGATATTTCTTGTGCCGCCTAATGAAGTACCTGATGAAAAAGCACATATTTTAAGAAGCTGTGAGGTTGCATCAGGAATATTTTATAATAAAGTTCCGGCTCAAAAAACAAAGTATGAGGAAAAATTTGATAATTTGTTTATTCCGAGAGAAGAAAATAAATTTCATTTTATGAGCGGGTATTCACCGGTTATGTATATTGCTTCATCGGCAGGAATTAAAATCGGCAGCAGTCTTTTTGAAGACGGGAAGAAAATCATAGATTGCGGAAGATTTGCAAATTTATTTTTGTACATTCTTTTTATAGCACTTTCAATAAGGATTACACCTGTATTTAAATATCCGTTTTTATTCTCTGCTCTTTTGCCAATGTCTTTATATGAAGGAATGAGTATTAGTGCTGATTCTTTTAATATTGCTCTTAGTTTTTTTATTTTTTCGTTTGTGCTTAATTTAATTTATAAAAGACAAGATATAACCAGGAAAGAACTTTCTATTATGTCTTTAATTACAATTGCCGGAGCCTTTTGTAAAGGATTAATATATCCTACCGTATTATATTTCTTTATACCGGCAAAAAAATATAAAAAAGTGTTATTGTTTAGTATAGTTATTATTGCTTTTATAATATGCGGATATTGGAAAAACATTAATCATACGGAAATTTTCCCGGATGCGAATATACTTTGCGGTGTAAAATTAAGCTTTAATGATTTTTGCTATATGTTATATAAGACAACTATCAAATACTGGCAGAATTATTTGATGGGAGCAATAGGAATTTTTGGAAGTTTATCAATTTTTTTATTTCAAAAACTATATTTTTATATATTTACAGTCTTTATTCTAATGTTTATATTTTTGGGTGAAAAAGTAAAATTATCATATAAAATAGTTTCTGCAGCTGCTTTTTTGATATTTTATATTGCCGTTAATTATATGATGTATCAAGTATGGACAACACCTGAATTAGAGTATATTGCAGGGATTCAGGGCAGGTATTTCATTCCTTTAATGCCTTTTCTTTTTATTATATTAGGTAATAATAAATTTCATTTCACGGAACGTGAACAAACTTTATTTAAACTGTTTATAATATTTTTTGTAATTTATATTCAAATAAATACATATAAAATTTTATATACGTATTATAATTTTGTTGATTTTCGCTATATAGAAGGGATATTGACATAATTTCAAGATGAACTGTGGCAGGTTATTATACAAAATCATACAAATAAATTTGTAAATTGATTATTTACAACATCCATAAGCCCTTTGTCCGTAAGTTTTAATTCCGGAATTACGGACAAAGACAGAAAAGACATAGTCATAAAAGGTTCAGCCAGAGTACAGCCTATAATTTTCTCGCCTGCTTTTAGTTGGTTTACTTTATTTATTACTGTTTCAGCATTGTCTTCTGACATTAATCCGGCAATTGGAAGTTCAAGTTTTGCAATGACTTCTCCATTTTTAATGATGACTTTTCCGCCCTGAGATTTTACAAGTTCTTTTATTGCTTTTAACATATCATCATCATTTGTTCCTATAACAATCATATTATGAGAATCGTGGGCAACAGTTGAAGCAATTGCTCCGGATTTTATACCGAACCCTTTAACAAATCCCCGTCCAATATTGCCGCTTGCTTTGTGGCGTTCTATTACAAGAATTTTTAATATATCGTCTTCTACGTTAGAATTAGCATAACCGTCAACAATATTAATTTTAGCTTTAGTGCATTTTGTAACAAGCTGCCCCGGAGTGACTTCGATGGCTTTTACGAAAGGACTCTTTGCTTTTATTTTTAAATCATCTGCTTCAAGCCACCTTATATTTACTGTACCTCTTAAGGATGAAATCTTTTTACTTTCTGAGTTAGTGAGTATTTCCCCTTTTTCTGCCACTATTAACCCGTTTTTTATGACAGTTTCAGGATTAAAATCTTCAAGATTATTTAAAATTAATAAATCGGCTTTATAACCCGGTGCAATTGCTCCTAAATTTTTTAATCCGAAGTATTCGGCTGTGTTCATACTTGCCATTTGTATTGCCTTAACCGGACTTATACCGTATTTTACCGTTCTTCTGACCATTTCATTTATATGAGGACGTAAAAAATTCGGATATCTGTCATCTGTAACAAATATACATTTTCTGGATGGATATTTTTTTAATACCGGTAAGAGGGCATCTAAATCTTTTGCGGCACTTCCCTCACGAACCATAAGATACATGCCTTTTCGGAGCTTTTCAATCGCTTCTTTTTCATTTGTACATTCATGGTCTGATGATATTCCTGCAGCTACATATGCACATAAATCTTTGCCTGATAAATACGGAGCATGTCCATCTATTCTTTTGCCTTTTTCTATACCCAGTTTTAATTTTAATAATACTTCTTTATCTAAATTAACAACTCCCGGGAAATTCATTAATTCTGCAATACCTAAAATCCAAGGGCTGTCAATTAAAAGAGAAAGGTCATAACTGTTAAGTTCGAATCCTGATGTTTCACAGGAGGATGCCGGAACACAAGAAGGAAGCATCATATACACATCTAATGGTAAATTTTTAGAAGCTTCTCTCATAAAACTTATTCCGTGTAAACCAATAATATTTGAAATTTCATGAGGATCTGCAACTACAGTGGTTGTGCCGGTAGGAACAACCATCTTTGCAAATTCTGAAGGCATTAGCATTGAACTTTCAATGTGTACATGCCCGTCAATAAATGAAGGTGAGATATATTTCCCTTCTGCATTTATTTCTTCTTCACCTGAATAATTATTATCAATTCCTGCTATAATACCATTTTTTATTGCTATATCAGATTTATAAATTTCTTCTGATAACACATTAACTATATATGCATTTTTAATTACAACGTCAGCTTTAATTTTACCTTCAGCGGTGTTAATAATTTCTTCTAAGCTCATATTACCTCTTTTTGTATCCGGATAAAATCCAAAATATCCGTCTGTGTACTGGAGTGCAGGATTTTAATATATGTTAACATAAATTTTTTATCAATGAAATAACAAAAAAAAATTTGTTGGATTTTTATAAGAGAAGTAAATTCCCTGTCATAAGAACAATAATTCGGATTATGTTATATAATACTAACAAGTAAGGATTTTTTAAATGAGAATATCACCCGTAAGCTTCGGAGCAAAACCGGCAGAAAAAATAATAGCAGCTACTACAGAATCTGTAAACAATATCCCGACCACGGTTCGTAATAATTCACTTTCAGATATGGAGTTTAGTATTGTTGCCGATAAGATAAGAAGCCAGAACTTAAAAAATCAAATGGATGTCAGATTAATGAACTTAAGAAGAAGCTTGAATAGCTGTATGGCTCAAAATCTGTATAAATAAGTTTGTTTCGGTTTTTTGAACCGGAAAAAATAAAAACTATAAACATATATTAAAATTTTAAGGTTTTTTTCTTTACTATTTAATTAATTTACAATACTATGTAAATAGTTATTTATCTGTAATTTCATGAGATAGAGACTACAGAAAAGAAAAAAGCAAGTAATAGAATAAAAAGAGGGCGAATAAGTGGAAAATTTTGTTCCGGATATTTTTGGAAAAAAAGATACAAGCAGTAATAATTCATCAACAATGCAAACAGGTGGAACTCCTGCAGATATAAAAGTAATAGGAGTAGGCGGCGGAGGTGGAAATGCCGTTAATAGAATGATAAAAGCCGGTTTGGGTGGTGTTGAATTCTGGGCAATGAACACTGATGTTCAGGTTCTTGAAATGTCGCTGGCTGAAAATAAAATAAGAATTGGAAGTAAATTAACAAACGGACTCGGAGCAGGCGGAAACCCTGAAAAAGGTGAAAAGTCAGCAGAAGAAACACGTGATGAAATTGTAAATGCTATAGGAAAAGCAGATATGGTATTCGTTACAGCCGGAATGGGCGGTGGAACAGGTACAGGTGCTGCACCTGTAGTTGCCAGAATAGCAAAAGAACTCGGTGCTTTGACTATAGGTGTTGTAACAAAACCTTTTAGTTTTGAAGGTAAGAAAAGAATGAATCAAGCTCTTCAAGGACTGGAAAAACTAAAAGAAACGGTTGATGCTTTAATTGTTATACCTAACGATAAGCTGCTTGAAGTTGTAGATAGAAGAACAACAATGAGAGAAGCTTTCCAGGTTGTTGATGAAGTCCTCTTAAGAGGTGTACAAGGTATTTCAGATATCATTACCGTTCCCGGAATGATAAACGTTGACTTTGCTGATGTAAGAAGCGTTATGGAATCTTCCGGTTCAGCATTAATGGGTATCGGAAGAGGAACAGGTGAAGGAAGAGCTCTGGAAGCTGCTAAATCAGCCATTAATTCACCGTTGTTAGAAACATCCATTAACGGTGCTTCCGGTATTATAATGAACGTAACAGGCGGTCCTGATATGACATTATATGAAGTAACAGATGCCGCTCAGGTGATACATGACGCTGTATCTGAAGATGCAACGGTTCACTTTGGTGCTGTTATTGATGACAGGATTCAGGGCGAAATTCAAATTACAGTTATTGCAACCGGTTTTGAATTAAAGAAAAATGAAGTAGATAAATTTGCACAGCAAGAACAGGATGAAAAAACTCTCGGTGCTATGGATTTATTCGGAACCGCAGGCTCTTTTAATTCTTCTTCTAAAGTTTCTAAAGCTGCAAGTGAGTTTGCGAATAATATTCTTGATATTCCTGATTTTCTTAAGAAATAACTTTGGTTATAAAACAAAAAAAGAACAGAATTTATCTGTTCTTTTTTTATGCTAAATTTAAGCTGTCAATTGTTTTTTGACTTGCAACAATTGATGTTATCGGAGGATTTTTAAATACATAATTTGCAGCTGCCCTTATATCATCTGCACTAACTTTATCAATTGCTTTTATCATTTCTTCAAGATATTTAATATCATAGGGAGAATATTTCGAATCACTATAAATACTTGTTTTTCCTGTATTTGTTTCAGGCATGTCTAAAAGCATAGTTTTTAACTGTTTTTTTGCATTTTCTAACTCTTGTGGAGAAATATTTTGTGTTTTTAATAAATTAACATTTCTTTCAAATCCTTCAAGTGATTTATATACATTGTCAGGAGAACCTTCATCGGGGTCAGGACTGTCAGTTGTTGTTGTTATATCAAGAATAATTGCACTGCTGTCTTTCTCGTATGTACTTTCAGCACCGACAGTATAAGCAAGTTTTTTATTCTCACGAAGGTCATTAAATAATCTTGATGACATCCCTCCTCCAAGTATAAATATTAACAATTCAATTTTTGCAAGATCATCAATATTTTCTGTCTTCTTATATTTATAAGCCTGAAGAATTGTTGCCTGAGCTTTTTCTTCAACCGCCGTTAATATTTTATTCTCTGTATTAGGAGAGTATATATTATATGAAGTACTTTTCTCTTTTGTGAATGGTCTAAATACCGGCATGTCTGTAGAAAGTCCGTTATTAAACATGTCCTGAAGGTAAGGTTTTTCTTTGATTGGAGCTGTAAATACAGCACTTACTTGAGATGTAGACATTATGTTTGAGTATAAGTTTTGTATATCAGTAAGAGTTAATGCCTCAAGTTGTTTTAATCTTTCTTCTTTAGAATCATATTTCTTTAGAGAAGGAAATAATTCCTTATTCAATTTGTCATAAGCTGATACATTTTCTGAAAGTATTGAATCTTTTATTATTTGCTTTGCTTTATCAAACTCACTTTGAGAAAAATTAGGATATAATAAAGTTTCCTTTATAAGTGACATTACATCGTTAAGATTTTCATCATTAAAAACAGCAGCGGCACAAAGCCCGTCGATTCCGGACTGGAATGATAGTCCTATATCTTTAGAATTTTTGATATCTTTATACACATCACTGTTTCTTAATCCGCTGCCCCTGTCAAGTAATTTATTTAACACCATAAAAGCAGGTGAAGAAACAGAATTTAGTTCATTTGTATTGAAGTTAATAGATATTGCGGATTTTCCTGTAGAATTACCTGGGACAATCATTGTTTCTATATTATTCCATAATTTGAATTTTTTTATTTTACTTGTTTCTTCTGCTAATGTTTCTTCGGGTTTAGCGGCTGCTCCGAAAGAAATTGTTTTAGCTGTGTTTGCTGCAGCATTATAATTTTGGGTAATACTATCTGAAGATGCGGTTTTCTCATGGGAAACACATACAGAAACTTTATTAAGGTTTAGAAATTTTCTTGCCGTTTCTGAGATATCTTGAGGAGTAATATTTTGTATATTTTTTGCTGTATCCTCAAAATAATTAAAATTATTGGTTATTGCTATATCTGTAAGTGTTGCATTTATATCTATCGACTTTTCGGTTTTTTCTTTTAAAGAATTAATATTACGTTTTTTAATGTTATCCAAATCTTCTTTAGAAGGAGGATTATTGGCGATATAATTAATTTCTTCATATAAAATTTTAAGTACATCTTCTATTTTATTTTCCGGCAAAGAAACATGTGCAAGAATTGCCTTGGCTGAATCAGGTTTATTCTGTACGGCTTCTATATTAAAGTCAAGTAACAGTCCGTATTTATCAAGTGTTTTGGATAACCTTGAATTTGATGCTGTTAATAAAGATAATAATATATTTATTTTATCTAAATCGTCTTTTTTGGTGCCTTCTGGGATTGCAAACCCCATGAGTATATCTGCACAAGATGCATTAGATAGTACAATATCGGAACGTATCGGTTTTTCTGTATATTGTATTGGTTCGGAATGCCTTTTATTAATATTTGAGTAATCAGATTTTTTATTGTAATACTTTGAAACAAGATTAATTGCTTCATTAACATCAACATCGCCGGTAATTACCGTTACGGCATTATCCGGAGTATACCATGTATTATAATATTCAAGCACCTGTTCTCTTGTGAAAGAATTTATATTGTCTTTTGTACCTAAAACAAGATTAGAAGAATTAGTTTGTATGTTGAATAAATTTTTTATGGCTATACCTATAGCAACATTATATGGATTATCTTTATATAAATCAATTTCAGATTTTACAGGTTCTTTTTCTTTTTCAAGCTGATTAACAGGAAAAGTCGGAAATTGTGTCTGCAGTGCATTAAGCCTAATTCCTTCTTCGAGAGAATTTTCTTCCAGCAACTGAAAACAAATGTGATAATCTGTTTTATTAAATCCGGTTGAAGCATTTGTATCTCCGCCTAACTGGGATACTTTTTCATTATATTCTTTAGGTAAAAGATCTTTGCTGCCGTTAAACAAATTGTGTTCAATATAATGACTCATTCCTCTTATATTTTCAGTTTCATTCATTGAGCCTACATTATAAGTAGTGTTGATAAACGTGGGTCCCTTTTTTGGCAGAATTACAACTTTCTGCCCGTTAGCCAGCTTAAAAACACTTGCATTTTGCTGTAAGCCCGGAACAGGAATCTCTCCTATTTTGGTATAAGAAACAGGAACATTTGAACTGACTTGAGATAAACCGTTAGTACAAATTCCGGAAATTGTTTCATTATATGAATTTTGTGGTGCTGTGTTTTGAACGGAATTTTGTACTTTGGTATACGGAGTTTGTATTGCTGGTTTATTTATAAAATTTGGCTCAATATTCATAATTTACCATTGATTTCCTATTAATTTTATAAACAAATAACAGTATAATATATTGATATAAATACAGTTTGAGTTAAAAAATATTTACATATATCTTAATAATAGCAAAAAAAATGGTGTTTGGAATTATAATAATTTAAAGTGGGGAAGCAGGGCATGCATAGAATAACAAGTTTATATCCTCAATATCAGCGAAATCAAGATAGAAGACAACAAAATATCCCTGTAGCAATAGATAGACGCTCCGGTAATGACAGAAGAAGTTCTGACAGAGTTATGCTGGATAAGCAGCTTACAAGAGATATATTTGAAGTCAAAAGTAAAGTAGCACAATTAGAAAAAATGGCTCCAAAGTTGTTTGAAACAGGCATGACAAAACAGTCGGCTACTTTTGGTGCTCTGTCAAATAACGGACAAAATCAGGTAATTAATGCTGCAAAGGAAATGGCCTCCATACAAAAACAGGAAGAAAAGTTAAAAGATAAAGCATCAACAACATTTCAAATAGGTGTTCTGGCAGCAGCACTTACAGGTGCTTTTGCAATTTCTTATATGGGTAGTGCGGCAGCGGTAATAGCAATAGGTACAACTATTTATATTGGAGGGAAAATACTAAAAGCTATGCTGTCTAAAGAAATAAAGAACGATACGAAAAAATAAAAAGTTTTTAATAAGTAGAAATGGCTTTAAATAAAGTTTTTTTTGTTTTAAATTTTTTAAAGAGATAGCTTGCAGGCCTGGGTTTGCTCTTACATCACGGATTTTTATAAAATTTTTGATTTTATGAAAAATGTTTGGTTTCCCATAATTCCCCTCCAAAAAAATAAATAACAATAAGATGTCACCCTGAACTGCGAATTTTCCGTAAGCTGAAGCGGAATGCTGAAAAGGTGAGAGGCAGGTGAAATGTAGTAAAAACTGAAAAGTTTTTACGAAATGCAACGGATTGCCTGAGCTGTAAGGAAAATTCAAGACGGTTTCAGGGTCTTACTGTTATGGAAGAAGAATATCAAGCTTGTAAGTAAAAATATAAGAAGCAGTGATATAATCGCAGCTTAGATATTCCGTTTCTATTTTGTTAATTTCAACCGGAAGCTTTGCAGCCCGGCTACGTCTCAAACAGACAAAGCTCTGACAATGTTTCAATAAACAAAATAACGAAACTCCATATATATCTGCTCTTACATCACTGCTTCTTTTAATCTAATAAAAAAATAATAAAAAAAATAAAGAAATCAGTAATGTAATCGCAGCTTAGATATTCCGTTTCTATTTTGTTAATTTCAACCGGAAGCTTTGCAGCCCGGCTACGTCTCAAACAGACAAAGCTCTGACAATGTTTCAATAAACAAAATAACGAAACTCCATATATATCTGCTCTTACATCACT
>CALVAK010000014.1 GCA_944325525.1 Candidatus Gastranaerophilales bacterium | reverse complement strand
ATTACACAACAAATACACGTAATAGTCAAAAACATTACATAATATTAATTTTTCTCAAATGTATTTGTAAATAATCATAAACATTTATTGTTTGTAAATAAACCTAAAAACATGATTGCAATATAATTGTAATGTAAGTTATTAAGTATTCAAGGTAAAGAAAATTGAAAACGGCAATATATCCGGGAAGTTTTGACCCTATAACAAAAGGACATCTTGATGTTCTTAAACGAGCTTCCGAAATATTCGAAAAAATTATAGTTGTTGTTTCTGTGAATGTGAATAAAAAAAGTTTTTTACCACTGGAAGATAAGTTAATGCTTATAAAAGAATCTGTAAAAGATATAAAAAATGTAGAAGTGGATAGTTTTGACGGATTAACAATAGAATATGCAAAAAAAAGAAATGCAAATGTGCTTATAAGAGGGTTAAGAGCAGTATCGGATTTTGAATATGAAATGCAGCTTTCACAGGCTAACAGTGCATTATGTTCGGATATACATACTGTTTTCTTAACAACAAAACCGAAATATAACTTTATATCATCAGGTACTGTAAGAGAAATTGCCTTAATGAAAGGTGATGTATCTAAATTTGTACCGGAGTCGGTAGCAAAATATTTAGAAGAAAAATATATGAAAGGTTAAAGATATGACAGAACTGAGAGTAAGTCATTTAATAGATGAAGCGGATGAAATGCTGGATAATAAATTTCACGTTGGCAGCTATTGTTTATTTATGAATACCGATGATATACAGGATATCCTGAGTAAAATAAGAGCTATTTTACCTGAAGAAATTAAAACTGCCGAGATGATATTGAAAAGACGTGACGATATTTATCTTGAAGCACAAAGCAGAGCTGATAGAATTATAAGTGAAGCTCAAAATACTGCTGCAAATATATTAAGTGAATCTGAATTGATTAGAGCGGTAAGAGAAAAAGCTGCCAAGATTCAGGAACAGGTTAAAGCAAGCTGTGAAGAAATGAAAAATAAAGCCGCAGAAGAGGCTGAAGCAATGAGAAGAAGTGCTTTCCAAGAAGCTATGCAGACAAAAGAAGGTGCTCAGGCTTATGCCGAACAGGTTTTAAATAATTTAAACCGTGATATAGAACAAATCCACAGAATAGTTAAAAACGGACAGGATTTCCTTTCTCAGCAAAAGGGCAAATCAAGAGAAATTGTTCGTGAATCTTCAAATAATCCGAAGGCTTTTGCTGAATAAAAAAATAAAAAGGAATGGTAAATAAAATAAATTGGAGGCGGCTTGGCTAATAAGGTTGTAAAGCGTTCTGAGACGGATATGCTTAAATTATTACCACAGAGTATTGAGGCAGAAGAAGCAGTACTTGGTGCAATTCTGGTTAATCCTCATTCTCTCGGGAAAATTGTTGAGTATATAAAATCGGAAAGTTTTTATAAACCTGCTCACAGAATAATATTTAAAGCAATGCTTGATTTATTTGAGAAAAATGAACCGATAGATATTGTAACGGTTTCAGAATATTTGAGAAACGAAGATTTACTTGAAGATGCCGGCGGCAGAGCTTATATTAATGATCTTGCTTTGAACGTTGTAACAACTGCTAATATTGAGTTTTATGCTAAAATTGTTCAGGAAAAGGAGATTAAAAGAGCTTTAATAAATGCGGGTTCCGAAATTGTTTCTATGTCTTATGAGAATGAAGAAACGGATGTTGTTTTAGATAATGCTCAAAAACTTATTTTTAATATTGCTTCGCAAAAAGATACAACTGATTTGGTGCCGATTCAAGATCTTGTTGTTTCAAGTTATGAGCAAATAGAATACCGTTATAATAACAAAGAAGATCTTGTAGGTGTTACTACAGGTTTTTATGATTTAGATGCATTAACATCAGGATTACAAAAATCAGATTTAATAATACTTGCAGCCCGCCCGTCTATGGGTAAAACGGCATTTGCATTAAATCTTGCACAAAATGTTGCATTAAAAGCAAAAAAAGGCGTTGCTATATTTTCTCTTGAAATGCCTAAGCAGCAGCTTGTAAAACGTATGCTATGTTCAGAGGCAGAAGTTGATACACAAAGAATAACATCAGGACACATGCAGCCTAAAGACTGGGAAAAACTGATGGATGCAATGACAAAATTTGCAGATGCCCGTATTTATATTGATGATACATCAGGTTTAACAGCTACCGATATAAAGGCTAAATGTAGAAGATTAATGCTTGAAGAAAAAGATTTGGCTTTGATTGTAATTGATTACCTGCAATTAATGGAGGGAGGAGGTAATCCTAACGACAGAAATCAGCAGATTTCTGCTATTTCACGTGCTTTAAAAGGTCTCGCAAGAGAACTGGATGTTCCGATAATTGCTCTTTCTCAGTTGTCAAGAGGGGTTGAAGCAAGAAACGATAAACGCCCGATGTTATCTGACTTAAGAGATTCCGGTGCTATAGAACAAGATGCTGATATTGTAATGTTTATCTACAGGGATGAATATTACAACAGGGATAATATTGAGAATAAAGGTAAGGCTGAAATTATTATAGCCAAGCACAGAAACGGACCTACCGGTAACATTAATCTATTGTTCCAATCAAACATTACAAAATTTAAAAATCAGACTAGAACAAATGAATTTTAAGCTTCAATAAAAAGTCTTCTTCCGACAATATTAGGTTTGCCGTTATAATATCCAGCAAAGTATCCGCCTTTTACCGGTCTGTTTACAGCATAGGTATTTCTTGACGGGGTCTGTATAAACGGGTTTTCAAAAGGATTATAATTGCTGTTCTGTTTTATTAATGCAGTCTGTGAAGAAGCATTTGTATAAAATACCTGTGAAACCATATTCTTTAATGCATTAATCATATACTGCTCCTTTAAATACACAATTTATTTATAATGATAAAAATCTACATGTCATTATTATAAATATAAATTAATAAAATATGAAAAATATTCTTAAAAATCATCTTTTTATATGAAAATTTTTATCTGGTATATTCCATTCAAGAAAAAATTAATGATAAGCAGGAGAATCTGCGGATTGAGTTTTAGCTCAATAAAAAATCAAAGAAAGCAGTGATATAATTACAACAAAAATGTTCCGTTAAATCTAGTGTTCTAATAAGGTAAAATTTCATCATTTCTAACTTATTGCTCATTTTTTTAGAGTGTCATATCAAAAATTTTACTTATAATTTAAAGAAAAATTTTCCGGACTTTTTATTTTGTTAATTTTAACCAAAAGCTTTGTAATTTGACTAATGCCTCAAAAAAATAAAGAAACTTCATATATAGTTGTTCTTACACCACCATTTTTGACTAACGGTTTGTTCTTTGGTTAAAATCCCGCAAAATAAGTATATAAATGTAAAATTATTTTCTTATATTAAAAAAAGTAATATACTGTTGAATGAGAATACACGTTAGGAGTTGGCGGATGAGTGATTATACAATAGATTCATTACTAAAAAAAGCAGTTGAACTTGGTGCTTCGGATTTGCATTTTATAGTAGGAGAAGTACCTTCTTTCAGAATAGATGGAAAAATTTTGAAAGCAAAACTTGAACCCGTGACTGAGGATGATATGCTTAAAGCTATTGATACAATGGCACCGGGTGCAATGAGAGATAAAATATTTAAATCTTATGATTTCGATTTTCCTTATGAAATAGAAGGTGCTGCACGTTTTAGAGTAAATGTTGCAATGTCTTTCGGTTATCATTCTATGACTATCCGCCTTGTCTCTTTTGATATTCCGTCATTTAAAGAATTAAATTTACCTGAAAGTGTGGAAAATTTTTCACATTTCGAAAACGGAATAGTTCTTGTAACTGGTGTTGCTGGTTCCGGAAAATCAACAACAATTGCTTCAATAATTGAACATATAAATGAAAATCAAAAAAAACATATTGTAACAATTGAAGATCCTGTAGAATATGTATATAAAAGTAAAAAATCAATATTTACTCAAAGACAAATAGGAATAGATACGGCAAATTATATAGACGGCTTAAAATATGCACTTAGGCAGGATCCTGATGTTATATTGATTGGTGAAATAAGAGATATGGAGACAGTTCAAAGTGCATTGCATGCAGCAGAGACAGGACATCTTGTATTTGCAACCCTGCATACATTCAATGCTGTACAGACAATTAATCGTGTGCTTAGTTTCTTTAATCCGGTTGAAAGAGAAGCTGTCCGAAGTCAGTTCGCTGAAGTGTTTAGAGGTACAATATCACAAAAACTGCTTCCGAAAGCAAACGGGAAAGGCAGAGTACCGGCTGTTGAAATATTGTTCTCCACTCCTACTATTAAGGATTTTATTCTTAAAGATGAGCTTGAAGAAATATATAAACTTGTTCAAAAGGGCGGATATAACGATATGATAACATTTAATCAATGTTTATATAATCTTTTAAAACAAAATGTAATTACACAGGAAATAGCTCTTGAACATTCGGATAATCCTAATGAATTAATGCACTATATTAGAGGTGTTTATTCCGGAAGTGAAAAAATAAACGGTTAAACTGTTATGAAAGAACAATTTACAACAAATGTTATAAATCTGAAATCATATAGTATCAGCGAGGCTGATAAGATTATTGTTATGTATTCAAAGGAAAAAGGGCTTATAAAAGGTATTGCAAAAGGTATAAAAAAGACAACAAGTAAGCTCGGCGGCAGGATGGATATGCTCGTTGCAAATAAATTGATGATTAATAAAGGAAGAAATTTGGATACAATATGTCAGGCGGAGGCTTTAAATACATTTTTTAACCTCAGGCATGATATGAATAAACTTTTTTATGCAATGTATGCAGGAGAAATAGTTGCTAATTTCGGAATTGAAAATGATCCGAACAGCGAAGAAATTTATAATTTATTTTATTCATTTCTTGATAAAATATCAGGTCTAAAAGAAAAAGAGCAAATAATGCTGTATTTATTAAGATTTCAGCTTAAAATAATGAATATAACAGGTTACTCGCTTGAACTTGAAAAATGTGTAAAATGCATGAAAGTTCCTGATGAAAAAGAAATATATTTTTCAATTGAAACAGGAGGAATTCTTTGTGCGGATTGTGCGGAGGATATTGTCAAAAAGGTTAAAATTCCTTATAAAATATCAGAGTTTTTAGATACTTTATCAAAAGAAGAATTTAATACTACTACTAAGTATGATGATTTGGTAACTGAAAAAGTTTGTGATATTTGTATTAATCTTTTAAAGAATTATATAGAATATTATTCTCCGAAAAAGTTTAAAACTACAAAAATACTCGAAAGTATAAGGTAAATATGAATATAGCACAATATATAGAACATACTCTTTTAAAGCCGGATGCGACAAATGCAGAGCTTATAAATCTGTTTGAAGAAGCAAAAAAATATAATTTTAAAGGAGTTTGTGTAAACGGAATAAATGTAAAAAAAGCAAAAGAATATTTAAAAAATACAGATGTTATAGTTGTTACGGTTGTTGGGTTTCCTTTAGGTGCTTCTTTAAGTGAAGTTAAAGCTTTTGAAGCACTTAAAGCTGTTGAAAATGGTGCTGATGAAATAGATATGGTTGTTTCGATACAGGCAGTAAAAAATCGTGAATATGATTATGTGAAAAAAGATATAGAAACAGTAAAAAAAGCAATCGGAGAAATACCGTTAAAAGTAATAATTGAAACTGATTTACTAACAAAAGAAGAAATAAAAGAAGTCTGCGAAATTATAAAAAATGCAAAAGCAGATTTCGCCAAAACATCAACAGGTTTTGTAAAGAACGGAAAAGGTGCTCAGGTTGAAGATGTAAGAATAATGGCGGAAACATTAAAAAATACTAATGTAAAAATAAAAGCATCAGGTGGAATAAAGACAGGAGAACAGGCAATTATGCTTATTCAAGCCGGAGCTGACAGGCTTGGAACAAGTTCAGGGCTCAGCCTTATTTAATAGAGATTTAAGAGATTTCATGTTCGCTAAGAAAGCTTCTCTGTTTTTCTGTGTATGCTTATCATGGTTCTCTTTGAGCTGTTTTGCAGCTTCTTCAAGTCTTATTGCTTTATCTATTTTAAATTTTCGCTTAAAGGCAAAATATAATATACTGACACCTAATGTCACAACAACACACTCAGATATTGCTTTTTTTGTTTTTGCTGTCAGTATTTGTTTTTCAGTGTATTTTTTCCTGCTCGCAGATGTTTTTTGTTCCGCAGCTTTAAATGATGTTTTATTATATATATTAGAATTAAATGAAACTTGCATAATTAAAACCTGCTTGTTAGTTTTGTTTTAGTACTTCAAGACCGGAATTTTCAATATCCGGAGTGTCAATTTCAAATAAATGAACTCTTCCGGGACCTAAATCAACATTTATTTTCCCGTTTTCAGCCTGCAAAATTGAATTATCACCATAGGATTTGAATAAGTTAGTCAGTTTCTGCGATTCTTTTAAACCTGGTACTTCAATACTTCCGCCTTGTCTTGCGTTAACATCTCTATTGGCAATAACGAGAAGTGTTCTGCCATTAAAATGTCTTGCAAAAGCTATTATCTGATCTTCACCATTTTTATAGACATTAAGTGGAATGAAAGAACCTTTTGTTAAAATGTCATGGTATTTTTCATTATCTCTTATGTCTAAAGTATTTTTCATAAAATCTCCGCATTCGGGATGATCTCCTATTAAAGGACGTGAGAAATTGAATATATCAGGTTTGCCTCTGTGCAGTGTACATTCTTCGGAATCTGTATTTGTTTGTGAATCGGTTGTTCCTTCAAAATCATATATATAATCGTCACCTGACTGATAACCGTCAAAATAGTATGGGTTTAACATTGGCAGTGTTGCTTGAATGCCTGATACAAGATTTGTAAATATTACTCCGCCATGATTCATGATTGAAATGTCATCATGAGTACCGAAAGATCCAATTAATGATTTTCCAGATTCAAGTTCGTGAGACATATTTATATTTTCTTTTACATAATTTATAAGATCCTGGGCTTTTGTCCAGTCATAAAAATTGTGATATTGTCCGTAGTAGCAGTCAAATCCGGCTCTAAGTGCATCCTGGGGTCTGTCATAATCCATATTTAATTGAGGTGATGCATCTTCATAAGTGTAACTTTCTGCCAGCCAGCCAAATTCAGGGTCTTTTTCATGTGAATAGTTAATTAAAATATCCCAGAATTCGGTTGGTTTTGTTCTTGAAACATCGGCACGGATGCCGTCAACTCCGAGATCTATACACATATCAACAAAGTCTTTATGCATTTGAATTAATGCCGGATTTAACTCTCGTTTTGTTTCGTCTTTCCAGGGTTCAAACATTCTGATATCATTCCAGCCGCCGGGAGTTTTAGGAGTTCCGTCTTTTTCAAATGCCATTAAATCAGGTCTTGCTTTAAATAAATCATAAGAAGCACAACTCGGCAAATCGAGCATTACGCTTATTCCACGCTTATGACATTCATTTATGAAGTTTCTGAATTCTTCTTTTACATCACGAGGATCGTTCGGGTCATCTAATGCTGGATCAATTTTCAGGAAATCAGACGGTGCATATACAGAACCTGCTGTTCCCATTGCATTTTGTTTGCCGGGCGGATTTACTGGAAGAACATGCAGGGTGTTTATTCCAAGATTTTTTATTTCATCAAGTCTTTCAACGGCATTATTGAAATTACCTTTTATATCTCCGTCACGAAGCAATTGATTTCCGGTTAAGTCCTTTGCACCAAAGTTTCTCATAATTATTCCCAGAATTTGGGCATCATTATTTTTAAATTTTGTCTTTAGTGTATTTTTATAATTTAATACATTTGAATTGCCGCTTGTTGAGGTAACTGCAGGTGTTGCAATTAAACTCTGATTTTGAAGAAATTTTTCCAGTATGTTTGTGCCTATAGGCTGAATTTTTCTTTGTTCTGATGTTTGAGTTGAAGCAATTACAGAAGTAGGCTCCGGTACTTTTTGTACCGGTGTTGAAGGTGCTATTTGTATGTATTTGTCAATATAATTAGCCATTTTTAATGCTTTCTTTTTCTACCTGTTTTTCTATTTTGCTTTTTCTGCCCATAAATAAACCTGCAGTTAGTGTAACTGCCGTTAATACAGCCATTGCTCCGCCAAATATCTTAAGCCATTTTTGTGAATTGTATGTTTGTTTTGCTATATCTTGAATCATTGATGCAATCGGTTTTCCTACAAGATTGTTTCTTTCTACCGCATTTGCTCCGTTTGTTGCTCCTGTTACTGTACGTCTTGATAATTCTTTTGTCATATTGTTCTGCCAGTTTGCAACTTTGCTCATAAACTCATCTTTATATGCATTTAATCCTTTGCAGAATTCTTCTTCGTTAATATAACTGTTCATATTTCTTGTAATATTTTTTTCTGTAGGTTCACAAAGAATGCCCATTAATATTTTATATTCTTTTTCTGTTAACTTGAATCCTGCTGTTTTGAACTTTTCTGTATAATCTGTTGATGTGGCAGACATTACAATCTTTTCAAGCTGTTTTGTAAGATATTCTATTCTTTCATGGTTTTGTGAATCAAGCCCGTTGTCACTTAATGCACTCTGGATTTTTGCAGTAAAATTGTTATCTTTTATTATTTTAAACATATCCAGTGCTTGAATTAATCTGTAGAAAGAAGATTTTGCACCGGAAACTCTTTCTGCCGCATTAACATTTATTGTATTTTCAATAGTTCCCTTTATAGATGAAGAAGAAACCTTATCTGCAATTTTTTCAAAACCGTTTTCTCTCATATTCTGGCTTGCACGGGTACATATTTCTTTTGCTTTGCTTCCTATTATTGATGTGAATTTTTCTGAACCTGTTTTTTGTTCGTATTCATAAATTAATTTCATTAAATCGCTCATTGCTTTATTATATAAATTTTCATCTACAGCAAGCTGAATTAATTTTTCTCTCATTACATCCATATTACCCTGAGATAATGCTTTTAGTTCTTTTGAGTTAAGATGCAGTGATTTAATTAAAGTTTCTCCAACTCTATTCCATTGATTTGCTATATATGTTCCTGATTTATCACCTATTCTTGCATCAATAAATCTGTCGAGAACTGATTTTTCTGCGGCAAATCTTGCTACTGAAGAGTATAGAGCTTTTACATTATCTGTAACTTGTGAGAGCTTTGGTGTTTCTTGAGTTTTCTTTGCTCTTTCTAATAAATCATATAAAGATTTTCTTAAATTCATTTGTTCATGTTTACTGCTTGATGCAGCATTTGCAAGTATATCGGAAATGCTTCTTGTTGATCCTTCTTTTATTGCTTTATCAAGCAATGTTTTTTGTTTGTCTGTCAAAGATGTGAATAAATCCTGAGGAATTTTTCCTCTGACTGCTTCTTTTACAAAATTTTCATCAAAAGCTATATTGTTTTTTAACAATTTTAGTTCTTCGGCAACTGCATCCTGAAAACTTGCAGAGTTTACATTTTTACTAAGTCTTTCAGATAATTCATGAATTAATTTTTCGTCCATAATTTTGTCTGAATTTGACTGAATAAACTTTTCCAGGGACTTATCAGCTAATTTTTGTTTTAATCTTGCAATAAATCCTGATTGAGTATCTTTTTTCATTGCAATTGACGAAGAAATGTTTTCATAACATTCAATAGCTTTTCCTATTGGTTTTTCGAGCCTGTTACACATTAAAGCACTTAATATCGGTGTTGCAAACCCTGAAGTCAGCATCCACATTGTGTTTCCCTGTACTGCTGTTTTTTTGGCTCTTTGCTTAATAAAATTATCTCTATCTGGAAGATTTTCATTGACGTGAAGTTTTTCTCCCATTCTGTCAAGGTCTTCTCTTGTATATAAATCGGTTAAATCGTATTGAGGATCCTGATGCAGCATTTTCTTTCTGCCTTGAGAGTCAATATATTTTTGATGAATATCAACACCGGTTCTTAATTTCAAAGGCAGTTGAATTGCTAGTTTAGGCCATAAAGCCATTGAAGCAAAGAATGTGCCGAATCCTGCAAATTCCATTGCTTTGCTTAATTTGAGCGGGTTTTTGACAAATAAGTATGCAGCAAGACCTAAAGAACCCATTTTCATCGCAAGATCATTTATTCTTCCTAGCTCATGATCATTTGCTCTTCCTTTAACTGCTTTTCCTATATTTAATACATCTTGTTTTAAATCTTTTGCATATTCAACCGGAGAACCGAATATTTTTGAAGGAAGTAATTTGCCTTTGTAATCTAACGGTCTTATTTTTCCTTCACTATTGTAAGTATTATAAGTAAAAGAAGGAGTATTACCGTTGTTTATAGACTCCGGCACTTTATTTGAAACTATTGCATTTAAAACATTAGTCATACTAACATACTACCTTTTCTTTACTTTCATCAATCAGAGAAACTGCTGCTTTTTCTCTTGACCCCTTACCTTTATTAAAGTTTAAAAGTGTTACAAAATTGCCTAATAAGGTTAAACCTACAGCTGCTCCAAATAAAGTACGTCCGGCTATTCTCAAGCTTTTCCGTTCATTATTGATAAATTCTTTAAAACTCTTAACAAAATTTTTGCCGAATTCTTTGAATATATTTTCATATTTTGCAACATTTTTTGCTTTATCACCGGCCTGTTTAACTGCTTGTTTATAATTTTTATAATTTAAAATTCTTTTCTTTGGATTTAATGTCATATTTTCCCACGGCTTTTGCATTGCAATGCCTACACCGGTTGCAGCCCAGAAGTATGAAGAGAGTGTTGAAAATAATTTCGTTTGGATTAATTTCTCTTTTATTAAAGGTTTTACTTTTTGATCGGCATGCTCTAAATCTTCATCGCTTATGCCCATTTTTTTGCCGACCTGTTTGTAGTATGCAGTTCTTTCTTTCCCGTAAGCCTCATTATCATAGAATAAGTCCCAACGGGGAAAGTCAACACTCTCATAGGCTTTATGATATTCATAACTAACCAGGTTATCTTTATTTCTTTCTTCGGGTAATTCATTAATTACTTTTTTATATGGTAAATTTACATCTATTCCGTACCTTAAATTAACCGGAACTTCTATAAATTTTTTAGATATGTTCTTTAAAATTCCGTATGCAATAACACCGATGCCCATTTTTTTGCCAAGTTTACAGGCACTTACAGCATCGGGTGTGCTGAAGAATTTACTTGCTAAATTAAAAACGCTTATCATGGCAGCACTGCCTATTAAATAAGGAACAGTTCCCATTGTTAAGAACTCGTAAAAGTTAGCGTTCTTACTGCCTTCAAGTCCTTTTTGCGGATATTTTGTAAACGCATTTACAAGCTTATCGGTTTGTATTTTGACAGCAGTGGATACAGGATGTTTCTTTTTTTCTTCAATTAAAAGCCTGTCTTTATTTTCACATTTGCTTTTTTTGTCTTCTTTACCAAAAGAAACTTGTTTTCTTAATGTATTAATATTTTGATTTTGAATCCCTAAAGAATAGACCATTGATTCCTCACAGAAACATACCCTTAATCATAAATATCCTAAAACAATATTATTGCTATATGACAGTCAGAAAAATTATTTTTTTTACATATCTTAATATTATATGCAATAATCGGATAATTTAATTATTCTTGCTAATTTCCTTGTATAATTATACAATAACTTTTATAAATAATTATGTTTGTAATTTCAAAGATTGACGAAGATTATTTATAAGTACAACCAGAACTAAGGAGAAAACCAAAATGTACGAAGATGAAAAGCTTATTTGCGAAGACTGCGGAAGTGAATTTGTGTTTACGGCAGGTGAGCAGGAATTCTATGCATCAAGAGGTCTTGTTAATAAGCCAAAACGCTGTCCTGAATGCAGAAAAACAAGAAGACAAAAGAACAGAAGAAAAATGTATGAAGTAACATGCTCAAAATGCGGCTGTCAGACAAAAGTTCCTTTTAAACCTATAGAAGGGAAGGAAGTTTATTGTAAAGATTGTTTTGCTGCAATAAAAGAAGCAGAAAATCAACAACAGCAATAACGATTCAAATAATAATTATTATATTGAATAATAAAAAAGATGCCTTATGGCATCTTTTTAAATTATGTAAAGTTAAGCTACAGCAGAAAAAGAACCGCCGCCAGAAGATGAACCAGACGAACATCCTCCGGAATATGCAACAGAACCTGCTGTTTCCCCTCCTTGATATGCTACTGTAGGATTTGTTGTGGTTGTTGATGCAACTGAGCCGGCTGTTTCACAGCCGCCTTTTTTTGATGACAACAATGAAACATATCCTGCATTTCCCTGAGCTGCAAATAATGAAATATAATTACCGTTCATTGTTATCCTCCTAATATCTTTTCGTGTTTTACATCTATATAAAAACATTTGAAAAAGGTGAAATTCAATACTTTTTGTTTTTGTAACAATTCTTAATGTATTGTTTAAATTTCCTTATTTTTCTAGTGTTTTTTACTTATTCTTGTGGTTTAATTTAGTTATCTGTAAAACATGCTGGAGACATTATGAAAAATTTAAAAGCTGGAATAATTGGTTTTGGAACGGTAGGTACCGGTGTATATAAGGTATTGCAGTCATTTAAAGAAATAGAAATAAAAAAAATAGCCGTTAAAAACATTAATAAAAAACGTAATATAGAAGGATTTAATCAAAATCTTTTAACCGACAATGCAGAGGAAATTGTAAATAATCCTGAAATAGATGTAGTAGTTGAAGTTGCAGGCGGTATAAATCCTGCATTTGATTTACTTAAAACTGCCATCAAAAATGGTAAACATATTATTACGGCAAATAAAGAATTACTTGCAAAAAAAGGCGAAGAATTATTTCGTCTAGCAAAAGAAAAAAATGTTGTTATTCTTTATGAAGCTGCAGTTGCCGGAGGAATTCCTATTATTATGCCTATAAAAACAATATTATCGGCTAATAAAATTACTAAAATTGCAGCAATTTTAAACGGAACAACAAATTATATTTTGACAAAAATGCATGAACAGGGCTTATCGTATGAAGTTGCATTAAAACAGGCACAGGAGCTGGGATATGCCGAAACAGATCCTACTGGTGATGTTGAAGGTTTTGATGCTGCTTATAAAATTTCTGTTTTATCTACAATTTCTTTTAATCAAAGAGTTTCAATAGATAAAATTTATAGAGAGGGAATAACAAAAATTAAACCTCAGGATATTAAATCGGCAAAAGAATTAGGATACAGAATAAAACTTATAGCAATGGGACAGGTATTAGAAAATGGAAAGATAGATGTAAGAGTTCATCCTATGCTTGTTTCGAAGAAGCATTTACTTGCTAAAATAGATAATGCAACTAATTCAATAATGTTGACCGGATATCCTGTCGGAGATTTAATTTTTACTGGTGCAGGTGCAGGTGCTGAACCAACGGCAAGTTCCGTTGTAGGTGATATTCTTGTTTTGGCTTCCGAACTTGAGGCCTCTGACAAGCCGCTTCCGCAGACTATATGCCACCATGATAAAAATGCTGTGCAGATTGAAATAGGTGATACTTATAACGAATATTATATATCAATTAATGCAAGCAATAATCCCGGTGCAATAGGTATAATCGGTACAATATGCGGAAGAAATAATATTAATATTTCAACTATAATGCAAAACGGTATAAAAGAGGATAATACCGCTGAAATAGTTGTTATAACTGAAATAAGCAAAGAATCGGATATTCAAAAGGCATTAAAAGAAATGCTAGAATCTGATTGTATAAAGAATATAGATAACTTATTGAGAGTTATGAATTAGGAGAATTTTTATGGAAAAAAACCATTATAAAGGATTAATTAACAAATACAGACAATATCTTCCGGTATCGGAAACAACGCCTGTTGTTACGTTAAATGAAGGAAATACCCCTTTAATAAAAGCGGATAATCTGGCAAAGAAAATTGGATTGAATGCAAATTTATATTTGAAATATGAAGGAGCGAATCCTACAGGAAGTTTTAAAGATAGAGGCATGACAATGGCTGTTACAAAAGCAGTTGAAGAAGGTTCAAAAGCTATTATATGTGCTTCTACCGGAAATACCAGTGCTGCGGCTGCGGCATATGGTGCAAAAGCAGGGGTAAGAGTTTTTGTTTTGATACCTGACGGTTATATTGCTCTCGGGAAATTATCGCAGGCAATGATGTATGGTGCTGAAATTATTGCGATTGAAGGTAATTTTGACGAAGCTCTTGAAATGGTTATTGAAATATCAAAAAATTCACCTATTACACTTGTAAATTCAGTTAATCCGTATAGAATTGAAGGTCAAAAAACCGGTGCCTTTGAAATAATAGAAGCGTTAGGAGATGCTCCTGATTATCATTTTATTCCGGTTGGAAATGCAGGAAATATTACGGCATATTTTAAGGGATATGAGGAGTTTTTTGCACTGGGGAAAGCTTCTCATCTGCCTAAAATGATGGGATACGAGGCAGAAGGTGCCGCTGCTATTGTAAGAGGAGAAAGAATTCTTCATCCGGAAACCATTGCAACTGCAATCAGAATAGGAAACCCTGCAAGCTGGAAACAGGCTGAGAGGGCAAGAGATCTTTCAAAAGGTACTATTGATTGTGTAAGTGATAATGAAATAATTGAGGCATATCAATTAATGGCTTCAACTGAAGGTATTTTAGCCGAACCGGGGTCCGCCGCTTCTGTTGCGGGTCTTATTAAAGCGAATAAACTTGGCATGGTTAAAGAAAACTCAACATGTGTGTGTATTTTAACCGGAAATGGTTTAAAAGATCCTGATAGTGCAATAAAATATTCTCATGCTAGTGTAAAAAAGACAAAAACTAATCTTAAAGAAATTCTTAAGGTAATTAATTTATAATTTATATTGTTTATATTAAAATTGAACACTTGTTTACAGTGTTCATTTTTTTCTGGAAATACAGGCTGATATAGCATCCATCAATCTTGGAACTTGTATTATTTTTATATCAAGATTTTCCGGGAATTTTTTATTTTGTTTAGGTATAATTGCTTTTTTAAATCCGAGTTTTTGTGCTTCATATATACGCTTTTCAATATTTGAAACATTTCTTATTTCGCCGGATAAACTTATCTCACCTATAATTACACAATCCGCATCCACACAAACATCACGATAGCATGTTGCAATAGCAAGTGCTATGCCTAAATCAGCAGCAGGTTCATCTATTTCAATACCGCCTATTACATTTACATATACATCATATTTAGATAAATTCAGCCCGATTCTTTTTTCAAGAACAGCTATAATCTGTAGAAGTCTGTTATATTCAACACCCGTAGAAACTCTTCTGGGAGCAGGATAGAATGTTGTTCCGACAAGTGCCTGTACTTCAACAAGTAATGCTCTTGTTCCCTCATTGGCTGCAATAATTACACTTCCGGGAGTTATTTCTTCTGTTCGTTCTTTCATAAAAAGCTCACTGGGATTTAATACTTCTTCAAGCCCGTTTTCTGCCATATTAAATACACCAATTTCATTGGTTGAGCCAAAACGATTTTTTATAGACCGCAATAATCTTTGGGTTTTATATTTATCTCCTTCAAAATATATTACCGTATCTACCATGTGTTCAAGCACTTTAGGTCCAGCTATATTGCCGTCTTTAGTTACATGCCCTATTATAATTACGGTTATATTTTTATTTTTTGCAATATCCATAAGAATATTTGTGCATTCACGGATTTGCGACACACTTCCGGATGAACTGGTAATATTTGAAGTATAAACGGATTGTATTGAATCTATAACCAAAACATCAGGTTTTATAACATCAACCTGATTAATCACAGATTCAAGATTGGTTTGTGCATAAACATAAAGATTATCTGAGTTTACATTAAGTCTTTTTGCTCTTAACTTTACTTGGGAGCCTGATTCTTCAGCACAAACATATATGAGTTTTTTACCGTTTGAACATATATTTCCTGCTGTTTGCAAAACAAGGGTAGATTTCCCTATTCCGGGATCACCAGCAAGAAGAATTAATGAACCCTGAACAAGTCCTCCGCCCAAAACCCTGTCTAATTCTTCAAAACCTGTAAGAATCCTTATACTTTCAGATATTTCTATTTCATTTATTAAACATATAGGTGTTGAATCAACAGTTGTATTTTTAGTTTGTTTTTGATCTTTTATATCAAATTCTTCGGTTAAAGTTCCCCACTCGCCGCAATCAGGACATTTTCCTATATATTTAGGTGTTTCATATCCGCAATTTTGACATATCCATTTAGTTTTAACTTTTGCCATCAAGTTTCTCTTTTCTTTGTTCTTTTAAATTTTCTTTTACATCTATTATATGCACTTTTTTTATTACTGCATTAGATATAAGCAGTAAAAAAGGATTTACACCGGGACTTGTATTCATGCATACCTGTGTTTTTGTTTTTTCATTCTTATCCTTATTAAATAATTCTTTTACTGAAAATAAGAAGTTTATATTTATACTGTATTTTATACTCTCTTCCTGCATTAAAACTTTAAATTCTTTCTGCGGAAATGTTTCTGAAGATGTAAATTCTATTCTAATTCCATCCTGTTGTGTTTTATAAACATCAGCTTTTATATTACCGTAATTTTCCGTAGAAATTAAAATTGTAATACTGTCATCGCTGTTTTTCCCGCCTGCTTCATTCTCACTGTCAATTTCCAGCTTAAAAACATCGGGGTCTGTTAATGGAAGCCAGGGAAGATACATAAGCATTGTTGTTTTAAGGCTCTGTGTGTCTGACAAAGAAGATGCAGCAACGAATGATATTAATTTTGTAATCTGTGAAAGCTGTTCATCTTTTATTGTTACTCCAATTTGATTGTATTGTGCAAGCATTTGATAGATATTTGTCATTGCTTCTTTTGAGTTGGTTTTTAATAAAGATGACAATTGACCTAAGTTAATAGTTGCAGCCAGCATTAGTAACACAGTTTGCCGGTTTATATTTTGCGAATTAACTGTTAGCTGAGATAAAAAAGAATCAAAATTTTTAGCAAAATTCAATAAATCCTTAACCATATTGGTGATTTGTTGCTGATTTAATGATGCAAGTTGAGTTGTTGTCTGCTGGAATTGTGCTATATAATGCGGAAGTATGTTGTTTTGCGGTAGATTTTGCTGCATTTGCGGCATTTGATTTTGGTTTAACGGCGTTCTTTGTACATTATTTGCATTGTTTACTCCGTTAAACGTATTTGAAAAATTATTTAAAAATTGGCTCCAGTTTATATTTGACATATTTATAAATTAACATATTACAGATAAAAAGTAACTCTGTTCTTTTAATAATTTTTAATATTTTTTGGAAAAAAAGCAAATATTTATTTTTTCAATTATTTAAGATTGCGGGTTAATACAATAAGGAAAGAATAACATGAGTTTACACGTATCTTTTGGCAGTACATATAAAATTAATCATTCCTTTAACTTAAATAATGCTGTTTCTTTGGGAGATTTGATAGATAAATGTGAGCAAGACAAAATACCTTATAATCTACAATACGGCAGAAATAGTATAATGACAACAATTGCAGCAGATGATAGTCAAGATAAAGATGTTGAAACTATGTGTGCAAGGCTTGGTATAAATTATAAAAAGTATTCTACGGATTCTTTAATGACTCCGCAGGCAATAATGTGCAGAGTTGCACAACCGCCTAAGGGAATGCAGATGGTAAAAATAGATGCAGATAAACTTGAAAAATTAATTGCTTCTCAACATGACAATAATATTGGACATTGTGAAAAAGATTATAAAAAATATTATTTATCTGACACAGACTTTATGTTAAAAAGCGGAGATGAAATTCCAGCTTCAACACTTTATATTAATCCTGAAATGGGAAAAGATAATATGCTTGAATATATAAAACGATTTGGCAAAGAGAGAATAAATCCGGATTCTATATATATTAATTTTTCTCAAAGAACGGATAAGCCTGACCATTGTGTATTCTTTGCCATGAAAGATAGAGGCATGACAGAAATCCCTGTATATATGAATCAAGACAGCTATGAAGTTGCAAATGCATTAGGGATTGTAAAAAGATAATAAGTCAAAATTAATCACCGAAAATAAAGAATGGGATATTGTGCTCGAGGGCATATTGACGGAGGAAGGCGGTTCTGTTTTTAACTGAAATATCGTCATTGATATTACCGAAGCCTCTTTCATGCTCTTTGACTTCATCTCTGTTTAAGAAGGACAGCGGGTCATCTATTTTTTCATTGTAATCAATACTGTATGCAAAAACAGCCATAGGAGATTTCGGGTTAGAAATATACATTTCATTGTATTCTCTGTTACCCTTTCTCGTATTTGAGTTAATAGATGCAAACGCTTTAATAAGTTTTTCTCTTACTTCTGCAGGTTCTATTTCAATAAACGATTTATCAGCATTTTTTCTTACAAAATCAATGTATTCCTCATCCGAAAGATTGAGTGCATTTTTCACAAGTTCCGATATATATAACCTGTCACTTTCTCTCTCTCCGCCAAATATATAATTTTGTTTAAAAGTATCAATATTTTTGCCTAACCCTGAACCCGCATCGGTATCACCTCCGCCATGAATATTTTTAGTATCAACATCCAATAAAACTCCCTGAGGTCTAAAAAATCTGTATTTAGACTCCGGTCTTTCCGCATAACTTACGGATAAAAGTGCATCTGAATCAACCAGAGAAAATGCATCAAACTTTGTAAGCTGGTTTGCATAGTCAAGTCCATGTGCTATAAACTTAATATTCCCCGTATCAACCTGTTCTCTGTTGTACATAGTTTGTGTAATACCTCTTGAAACTGAACCCTTCGGGAACCCTATTTTTTCCCAGTCTTCAACTTCGTTGAATTTAATAACAACAAGCCCGTCTTTATCAACGTATACACCCTTAACATTTGTAGAACCGTCAGGGTTTACGGTAAGATTTTGTTTTATGATATCTGCGGAAGGAATTTTGGTAACGGGGAGAATGGGTTGTGATTTTTGGAGTTCTGAAATATATTCTTTAAGTTTTTCCCCGTATAAATCGCAAGCCTCTCCGAAACTTCTTGCCTGTCCGTTAAAATCAATTCTTGAATCTCCATCTTTTTTATCGTGGAAAGAGTCATCTTCTTTTACCGCTCTTAAATCCGCATGTGAGAACATTAATGACATATCAAGGATATTATCATGTCTTAAATCATACGCAGTTGATTGAAGTCTTTCTTCAAGTTCTGCCTGAGATTTAGCCTTATTAACATACGAAAGCCATTCATGATGTTTAATAAGGGTATATAGTTTAATTTGTTCTTCTCTTGATAAGTTAAATTTTTGAGAGATAAAGAACATATCAAAAGCACCTTCCGTATAGTGGGTTTTATCTGTATACCCTTCTTTTTTTGTAATATCGTGCATTAAGGAGGCAATAAGCATAAGTTTTTTGTCAGAATCATTTAAACTTTCAAACTTTTCATCCTGAGATACTTTTTGCATTACTTTTAAAGAATGTTTAAGAACATCATAGCTGTGTGCGCCCTTATCCTTAAGAGTATCATTACCCGCCTGAACTCTGTCAATCATTGTTCTCATTTCAGGCAGATATTGGACAATAGAGTTTAGTGCCTGTT
The DNA here is from genome assembly GCA_944325525.1 of Candidatus Gastranaerophilales bacterium. Classification (GTDB taxonomy): domain Bacteria; phylum Cyanobacteriota; class Vampirovibrionia; order Gastranaerophilales; family Gastranaerophilaceae; genus Avigastranaerophilus. The sequence continues at coordinate 42,001 of CALVAK010000014.1, read as the reverse complement.
CAATATTTTTATCGGAGCATATAATCGGGTTATTCTCGCTGAATCTTACAACATCACTTCTTACCGCCTCGACAACTTCTTTTGTTTTTGGATCTGTAATTTGAGCCAGTTTTTTCCCATTATTTAAGTTAACGGGATAGCCCGTGATATAAAAGCCTGTATTTGTCCTTGTGTTTTTATGGAGTTCAAAACCGAAATAGTCGTATACTTTTTGTCTTTCCGAGGGAGATAAATCTTTTACTTTATCAAGAATATCTTTAATAAATGCGTCTTTAGGATATTCCTGAGTGATTGTAAGATCTTTGAAAGAGGAATCGGAAATTCCTTTGAGAGTTGATGATAAATCACTCATGGATGCTTCAAAAGCTTTTACTTCTCCTGAAGTTAAAGAGTTAGTTTCAATACCTAAGGATTTAACGATAGAAGGCAACAAGGCGCAATATTCCTCCTGATTCTTAGGTAAGAGAGGAAATAGTTTTTGTATATCTTCGCTTTGTTGGAATAAATCCGAATTAGCGGCAACAAGTTTTCTTAAAAGTTCTCTTTTTTTGTATATCGGAATTTCGTTGATATTATTTTTTCCGTACAAATCAGTGAAACTTGCTGCAATCACCGTATCGGAAGCCGATAATCTTCCTGCCTGTTTTCCTAATACTCTGTTTACTTTCTTTAATTGCGATATACTTATATTGTTTTCTGCCTCATTAAGCATAAAAAGTATTTGATTTGGAAGAATCTCCATTCTTTCGTAGTTATTAAGAAGATTTAATACTTTCTCTGCTTTTTCTTTTGTGTCTGCATTACCTATAATACCGCCTGCATATTTCATAAAATCAGGGTTATTAAATAATCTTTCATCAGATAAAATACGATTTGTTAATTCCGCCCGTTCTTTTGTGTCTGTATACCTTATAATCTCACCTGCATATTTCATAAAATCGGGATTATTATAGAATCTTTCATCGGATAAGATATAATTTGCTAAATCTGCCTGTTCTTTTGTGTCTGCATTACCTATAATACCGCCTGCATATTTCATAAAATCGGGATTATTATAGAATCTTTCATCGGATAAGATATAATTTGCTAAATCTGCCTGTTCTTTTGTGTTTGCATTACCTATAATACCGCCTGCATATTTCATAAAAACGGGATTATTATAGAATCTTTCATCGGATAAGATTTTATCAAGCATTGTTGTTTTTATTTCTGCCTGTTCTTTTGTTATTGTAGAACTTATAATATTGCCTGCATTTTCCATAAAAACGGGATTATTATAGAATCTTTCATCGGATAAGATTTTATCAAGCATTGTTGTTTTTATTTCTGCCTGCTCTTTTGTGTCTGTATACCTTATAATCTCACCTGCATATTTCATAAAATCGGGATTATTATAGAATCTTTCATCGGATAAGATTTTATCAAACAGTGCTGTTTTTGCTTCTGCCTTTTCTTTTGTTATTGTAGAAATTATAATTCTGACTACATTATATGTCATAAATTCAGGGTTATTATACAATCTTTCATCGGATGAGATTTTATCAAAAATTGCTATTCTTGCTTCTGCTATTTCTTTTGTGTCTGTACTATCTATAATCCTACTTGCCTCTTGCATAAAATAAGGATTATTAAATAATCTTTCATCGGATAAGATACGATTGGCTATTTCTGCCTTTTCTTTTGTTATTGTAGAAATTATAATTCTGACTACATTATAAGTCATAAATTCAGGGTTATTATACAATCTTTCATCGGATGAGATTTTATCAAAAATTGCTATTCTTGCTTCTGCTATTTCTTTTGTGTTTGTACGATCTATAATACTGCCTGCTTCTTTCATAAAATCAGGGTTCCCGATTAACCTTTCATTGGATAAAATTTTATCAAGCAGTGCTATTTTTGCTTCTGCCCTTTTTTCTGTATCTGCATCATATACAATACGAACTGCCTCTTGCATAAAATCAGGATTATTAAATAATCTTTCATCGGATAAAATACGATTTGTTAATTCCGCCCGTTCTTTTGTGTCTGTATACCTTATAATCTCACCTGCATATTTCATAAAATCGGGATTATTATAGAATCTTTCATCGGATAGAATCTTTTTTGCAAGCTCAATATTAAACTTATTTAAGGCAACATTAGGGAATGCTTGTTTTATATCTATATCTAATCTTTGTGTATCTTCTTGCGTAGTATCAGTTCTTGTCTGGTCGCTTTCCTCAGTTTTAATTTCAGCTTTTGATTTAACAGCCTCCGCTTCTTTTACCGACAAAACAAACTGTTCAAAATTTGCATCGGTCATCTTCATCCCCGATTTTTTTAAATGTTCTTTTGCTCCCTCTATATCACCATCTAAAATTCTAGCCTGGGCGGTTGTAATTACTCCCTGCTGAAAGGCATTGATTTTTGATGAGGCAACACCGGTTAATATACCCATTAACTGGTTTCTGCCCTCGCTTAAAAATCTGTCTAATGACCAGTAATCTTCTGCCTTCATAAACTGCCCCGTAGTAATATATGACTGTCCCTGGGCAAGTACATAATCGGCGGTTAAAGACATAGCTGCATCAACTCCTGTTTCTGCTGCCTGACCCGTAATATGCGAACCTAAATATCCAAGCCCCGCATTAGCAGTTTTATTTGTTACAATATTATTTAATCCGTTTGTAAATTTGCCTATCGCACGCCCTGTTCCGTATGAAACAGCTTCAAACCCTGTTTCTAATGCAAGATTGCCAAGCTCTTCTTTTGTTAAGCCGTCCTTATCGGTAGCACTATCCGCTAAATCCATTACGTTATCAACAAACATACCGCCCAGAGATAAGGATTTTCCCGCCATCATCAACCCTACACCCGCTGCGGCAGCCGGAGGAAAGATGAAGCTTAATACAGCACCGATGACAATACTGCCCATACCGGTTGTTGTTATAATAGCCGAAAGCTTATCTTTAAAGGTTTCTTTATCCTGAGCATATTTTTCCGCATCAATTTTTAAAGAAGCTGTCTTGCCAAAAGTATCAAGTTGAGCCAAGGCAAACTCTTTTGATAATTTTTTAACGGATTTACCCGTTACTTTTTTTACATTTTTAGCAAAATCTTTATCATTCCGGCAGCCTGTCATAATAGCGGAATACACATTTGATATTTTCAGGTATTCATCAAACTGTTCTTTTGAATATTTTGTTCCGGTATATTGTTCATATATTTTTTCAAACAATATCTGGCTTTGATTGTTTACCTCGGTAAGAGCATTTAACATTTCCTCTTGCTCTGTGATCATTTTTTCAACATCTTCTGAGGATATACCGAATCCGGTTAATTCTTTAAGTTTATCGTAAGCTTTTGAAACGATACCGTTTGATTCCTGCTGTTCTTGAAAAGCTTGTTTCATCATTTTAAGATTGGAGGAGAAGTTATCTAAAATATATTGCCTGTATTCTTCTTCTGTTTCAAAGCCGGTATCTTGCGATAATATTTGATTTATATATTCCTTAAGAGGAATAGTAGTCCCGTCTTGAAGGGTTAATTGAGCCTCCGTTTCAATTTCTTTTATTTTAGAAAAATCAAAATCGAAATATTCTTTGGCATTTTCTTCACCGGTTTTGCCTGCCGCTTCTTTTGCTTTACCGGAGAAACTCACGGTATCTTTATTTAGAGGTGCGGGATTAGGATTTTTCTTAGCTTCTTTATTCTTATCACTTGTAACCTTATTATTTTGAATATTATTAAAAGAAGAAGATATTTCCATTTCTACATTCCATGTTTATATTTTTTTCTCGATATTTTTTATATCGTTACAAAAAAACAAATCTTTAATTTTTTTAATTAAATTTTTAAATTATGTAAATTTGATTACTTATTGTAATAATCATACAGATTCATGATTACAATTCCTACAAAGGTAGTATATAATAATAATAGGAAACAAGTATTTAATAATATTTCAGTATGTGAGATGTTATTAAAAAAGAAGGCAAGAGATGTCATTTAGTATTAATGGTCCTGATAATAATTTACCTGCAATTCAAAAGTCGCATCAGACAACTGACGGCGGTGCCGGGAATTTGGGTTATTTTCAGCAGGAAAAAAAGAAAAAACAAGACGAAAAAGAAGAACAGGATGTTTTTGAATTTTCTTCTAAAAAAGAGGATGAAGAAGATCCTTTAATGGTAGAACTGGACTCTATCGGTACAAAAATTAAAAACTTCTGGAAAAATTTACATATAAATTTTGATGATAAAGAGAAACCCGAAGACAAATAATCTTCGGGTTTCTTGATGAAATAATTATTAGTTATTTTTTTCAGGATTGAATGTCAATTCATCATTATCAACTCCAATTGTTACCTTAGAGTGAGGACAAATTTCCTGTTTTAATATTTTTTTAGATAAAGGATTTTCTATAAGTTGTCTTATAGTTCTTTTTAAAGGACGAGCACCATAGATGGGGTTATATCCTTTTTGTGCAAGAAATTCTTTTGCATCATCCGTTATTTCAACAGTAATATCCTGTTCGGCAAGTAATTTATGCAAGTGAGCAATCTGTATATCAACAATTTTTGCCAGTTGAGCCATTGTTAATGCTTTAAAGAATACAATTTCATCTATTCTGTTTAAAAACTCAGGTTTGAATCTTTGCTGCATTAATGCCATAACTTCTTCTTTTGTCTGCTCTGCTTGTTTTTCTGATAACATAGATTCAAGGGTATTCTTAAGAATTATCTCACTTCCTATATTACTTGTTAATATTATCAATGTATTTTTGAAATCCACAGTACGACCTTTTGAATCAGTCAAACGACCGTCATCAAAAATTTGAAGCATTATATTAAATACATCCGGATGAGCTTTTTCGATTTCATCAAATAATATGACCGAATAAGGTTTTCTTCTTACATGTTCTGTTAATTGTCCGCCTTCATCGTAGCCTACATATCCCGGAGGAGCTCCTATTAACCTTGCTACGGTATGCTTTTCCATATATTCTGACATATCAATTCTGATTAAAGCATCCTCGTCATTAAACATAAATTCAGCTAACGCTTTGGCCAGTTCAGTTTTACCGACTCCTGTCGGACCTAAAAATATAAATGTACCTATTGGTCTATTCGGGTCTTTTAAACCTGAACGTGCTCTTCTTATTGCATCAGATACTACTTCAACAGCCTCATCCTGCCCTACTACACGTTTATGCAGAAATTCTTCCATATTTATAAGTTTCTGCTTTTCACTTTCAAGAAGTTTATTAACTGCAATTCCCGTCCATTTACTTACAATTTCGGCAATATCATCTTCATCTATTTCTTCTTTTAATAATGTGTTTTTATTATTTTGAGCATTTTCTCCGGCTTCTTTTAACTGCTTTTCAAGAGTAATTAATTTTCCGTATTTAAGTTCTGCGGCTTTTTGTAAGTCCATGTTCCTTTCAGCTTCTTCTATTTGTATTTTTACTTTTTCAATTTCTTCTTTTATTGCAGCTTCACCTTGAATATTTTTCTTTTCAAATTCCCATTGGGTTTTTAGTTTTTCTATTTTTTCATTTAAATCTTTTAAAATATTTTCAATATTTTGAATTTTTTCCGCATTATCAGGTGTTTCTTCCTGTTTTAGTGCTTCTCTTTCAATTTCTAACTGCATTTTTTGTCTTACAAGCATATCAAGTTCTTCAGGCATTGAATCAATTTCAATTCTTAAAGAAGAAGCTGCTTCATCAACAAGGTCTATTGCTTTATCAGGAAGAAATCTATCTGTTATGTATCTGTCAGAAAGTTTTGCTGCAGCAACAAGTGCTGAGTCTTTAATTCTTACTCCGTGGTGAACTTCATATCTTTGTTTTAATCCTCTTAAAATACTAATAGTATCTTCAACCGAAGGTTCATCAACCATAACCGGCTGGAACCTTCTTTCAAGAGCAGGATCTTTTTCAATATATTTTCTATATTCATTAATTGTAGTGGCTCCTATACATCTTAATGTACCTCTTGCAAGCATTGGCTTCAAAAGGTTTCCTGCATCAGTTGAACCTTCAGTTGCTCCGGCTCCTACAACAGTGTGAAGTTCATCTATAAACATTATTATTTCGCCGTTTGAATCTTCAACTTCTTTTAAAACTGCTTTTAAACGTTCTTCAAATTCACCTCTGAATTTTGCACCTGCAATTAATGCACCTAAATCTAATGATATTAATTTTGATTCTTTTAAATTTTCAGGGACATCACCTCTTATAATTCTCTGGGCTAATCCTTCAATAATGGCGGTTTTACCTACACCCGGTTCACCTATTAATACAGGGTTGTTCTTTGTCTTTCTGTTTAATACCTGTATAACACGTCTTATTTCATCATCTCTTCCTATTACAGGGTCGAGTTTTCCTTTTCTTGCCATTGCTGTTAGGTCTGTTGAATATTTTTCCAGAGCTTTATATGAATCTTCTGCATTCTTTGAATCCACTTTTCTGTTACCTCTTACTTTCTTCATTGAGTTTAATATTGAGTTTTTTGTCACATTGTATTTACTCAATATTTGTTCTATCTTGGAACCTGATAATTCTGTCATTGCCATTAATATATGTTCTATACTTATAAATGAATCTTTTAAATTATTAGCATTTTCCTGTGCTATATCAAACATTCGGTTTGTCAGCTGCGATAAATAAAGCTGCTGATTAGGATTTGACGACTGTATCTGCGGCAGGGTTGAAATTTCATTAACAATACTGTGTTTGAAATTATCATTGTCTATTTTTAGTTCCGCACAATAATCTTTTGCAATACCTTCCGTATCTTCTGCTATTGCCAGCATTATATGTACTGGTTCCATCTGTGAATTATTGTACCTGTACATTATTTGCTGTGCCTGATATATTATTTCCTTTGTGTAATCTGTTAGCCTGTTAAAATCTATCATTAAAGAACACCTCTCTTCTTCAGGTAATATACCTTCTATTATTAGTTTAATAGTGTTTCTTTAAAAATCATTAAAAATTTATATTTATTTAAGATTTTAACTGAATGTTGGCAGACAGAATGTTATGGCTGTTCCTTTATTGTTAGCATTTTCAGCCGAAATTGTTCCATTATGTGCTTCTATTATTTTACGGCAATTATATAATTCTAAACTAAAGCCAACTTTTCTGAACCGGTTTGTGCATGTTATGTATTCTTCAAATATTTCATTGGGATTGTCTGTTTTTCTGGTATATCCGCAATCAATAAATGAAACGTTAACATTTTCTTTATTATTTTCTATTTGTATTATTATTTTTGAATTTTCACTGCTCTGTTCAGATGCATTTACTATTAGATTATTAATTACTTTTCCTATTTCATTAATATCCATTTCTATTTCATGTATATTTCCATTAATTATAAATTCAATTGTTTGATGTTTACGGTTCAGAATATTCACCATTGCATTGCATTTATCTTTAATAAGCTTAACTATTGAATATTTTTGTTTATGTAATTCGTACAGATTAAATTCGTTTTTGTATTTTATTAAAAGATTTTCAGCCATATAATTCATAAATCTGCATGAATTTAAAAGTTCGTCCAGTATAACTTTTAAATTACTATTAATTTCTCCGAATTTGTTGTTTAAGATAAGTTCTAAAATCTGTACATTAGCACGGATTGGATTCCTTAAATCATGAGAAAGTATATCTATAAATGTTTCCCGCTGAATTTTATTTCTTATTTCCTGTGTTATATCACGTATGATTATTAAGTATCCTCTTATCTGTTTTTTTGTATTTTTGATTTTACAAATATGAATGTCAGCAGGAATATTACTTAGTTCATTTTCGCTGTTTAAAATCATTTTTATATATAAGTGATTTTTATCTGAAATTTTAAATTCTTCAATATTATTTTTTATATTATTATTTAAAAAATTATCTGCTATGTCAGAAAGATTTATTCCTGAACCTTTTATATATTTTGAATTATGAAATATAATATTAAATTTTTTATCCGTAATAATTAATTCATCTGAAGAATATTTTGAAACATACGAAAAAGCTTCTTTTATTAACTCCGGTTCTTTTATTAAAAAATTTGAAACTAAATTCATATTATTAATCCTAAATATAATTGTATTTTAAATTTAAAGTATAATATGAATTTTTCTATTCCCCGACAGGGTATGTATAATATAGCTACTTGCCTATGCAAAAGTTATTAAATATGTTGCTCAAAATATCGTCTGTTATGACTTCTCCTGAAACTTCACTGATATACATAAGTGCAGATTTTATATCAATGGAGATTAAGTCCTGAATTTCTTTATTTTGTGCTGCAATTAATGCATTTTTTAATGATTCTTTTGCTTCTTTCAGACAAATCTGCTGTCTTTGGTTTGTTATAAATTCAACTTCAGTAAGATTTTGAATTGATAATTTGCACTTTATTTCTTTTTTTAAAGTTTCAATGTTTTCATTTGTTTTTAACGAAATACATATAGCATCTTTATCTCTGTTCGAGGTTAAATCACTTTTTGTTGCAATTTTTATAAAAGTTTTATTTTTGATAATATTAAATATTTGTTCATCTTCGGGTGTAAAACCTTCATTTAAATCATATAAAAACAAAACAAGATGGGCATCCATAATATATTTTTTTGTATAATCAATGCCTATTGCTTCAACTTTATTTAAGTTCTTATCATCTCGAATTCCGGCTGTATCTGTAATTGTTGCAGAGATTCCGTCAATATCTATTGTTTCCTGAATAACGTCACGGGTTGTTCCTGCTATATCGGTTACTATTGCTCTATCCAGATTTAAGAGGGTATTAAACAGTGATGACTTACCTGCATTAGGTCTTCCTGCCAGAACTATTTTTATTCCCTGTCTGAAAACATTGGAACTGTTTGAAAAACTTAAAATAAAATCAATTTTATCAATAATATTCTTAATCGTTGTTTCAATATACGAATATTCGGGTTCAGCTACATCTTCGGGAAAATCAATTGAGGCAATGATTCTTGAGAGCAAAGCAGTTATCATTTGTCTTATTTTATTTGTTTCGGCTGATAATTTACCGAATAAATTACGTGCACTGCTTATTGCAAACTTTTCTGTATTGGCATGGATAATATCAAGGACAGCTTCTGCCTGGGATAAATCCATTTTGCCGTTTAAAAAAGCTCTTTTAGTAAATTCTCCTTTTTCAGCAGGTCTTGCTCCGTGTAAAAAAGTCATATTTAATATTTTTCTTGTAATATAAACTCCGCCGTGGCATTGTATTTCTATTACATCTTCTCCGGTATAACTGTTTGGATTTTTGAACGGAAGAACAATTACTTCATCAAGTTTTTCATTGTTTTCAATTATGTGTCCATGGTATATTTTGCCAGGGATAAGATTTTTTTGAGAGAATATTTTATCTGAAATATCAAATGCTGAATTTCCTGATATTCTTATTATACTTACACCTCCATTACCCAGAGGTGTTGCTATCGCCGAAATTGTATCTTGTTGAAATTTATTAATCACTTTTTCCCCTGCTTTGTTATTTACTATTATATGATAAACTTACTGATGTTTTATAAAAAAATAGCCAAAATGTGAAATTATGATGTAAAATTATAATGTTAACAGTCTAAATTCGAGAGGAATATTATGAATTCTGATTGTATTTTTTGCAAAATAGCTAATAAAGAGGTTCCATCTGATTTAATTTATGAAGATGAGAATGTTGTCGCTTTTAATGATTTAAATCCGACAGCTCCGGTTCATTTTCTGGTTATTCCTAAAAAACATTATTCTTCCATGAATGAAATTGATTCAGAAGAAGTTTTTGGCAATTTGTTCTCTGCTGTTCCTAAAATAGCAAAACAATTGGGAATAAAAGAATATAGAACGGTTGTTAATACAGGAGAGTCAGCAGGACAAACGGTTTTTCATGTTCATGTTCACGTAATGGCAAACAGAAAATTTAGCTGGCCTGCAGGTTAACGGGTTATTGAAATGTATAATCGCTGGTATGATAAATATCCTGATTTAAAGTCTTTATTAACTTTGCTTGAAACAGTTGATAAATATTATATTGAATTGATTGCACAGGATTTTTTGCAGATTATTCTTCAAAAATATAAAGATGAATTTGATGCAACAATTCAGCATATGTCTAATAATCCTCCGCCCGGATATAACAGGTGGTATGATGAAAATTATAATCTCCATACTTGTATTGAATTTATAAAAACACTTGATGAACAAGAAAGAAAAGAACTGGTAAATTCGTTTATAATGTCTTTAATGAGTTTTATTACAAATGTCGATCATGAATAAAAAAAATATACTTATAACAGGCTCTTCCCGTGGAATAGGTCTTTCAATAGCAAAACGTTTCAAAGCGGATTATAATGTGTTTATAACGGGACGCTGCGGCGAAAAACTTGAAAAGTTGTGTAAACAATATGATTTTAGCGGTTATGCTACAATTGACCTGTCAAAAGAAAATGCAGCTGAAGAACTTTTTAATAAATTAAATAAAGAAATCGACATTCTTATAAATAATGCGGGTAATTATATTTATTCTCCGGTTGAAAAATTAAGCCATTCTGAAATAATTAATTCAATAAATCTTAATACATTATCCCACTTTGAATTAATAAAATATTACGTTACAGGCATGAAAAAAAATAATTGGGGCAGAATTATAAACATTGGTTCTATTTCCGGAGTTATGGGTGAAGCTAATGCCTCATTGTATTCTCTAACAAAAGCAGCATTAATTGGTATGACAAAAGCTCTTGCACTTGAACTTGCACAAAACAATATAACCGTAAATATAATAAATCCCGGCTGGGTTGATACGGAATTGATAAATAATGATTCTTTAGGAGAAGATTTTTCTAAAGCGGAAATACTGGAGACGATTCCGCAGAGAAGATTTGTTACCCCTGAAGAGATTGCTGCATTATGCGAGTTTTTGGTATCAGATAGTGCAAAAACAATAACAGGTCAATCAATTAATGTTTGTGCGGGTTTATCCGTCGGATATTAGCGGGGTTTAAACATGTTCAAATTTTTTATCCGATTTAATAATATGGACATTTCTTGTTTCGTTTAACTTTTGTCTTGCATTGGCAAGTTTTTCTTTTGCTTCTTTACTTATACTTCCAGATGCAATAAGCCTGTCTATAAAATTATTGTTAAGTTTAACTGCTTTCGAAAGAGCCCCTATTTCATCGAGAACGTCTTTTATTTCCATAAAGTCGTATGTATACCCTTGTTTTGATTGGTAAACAAGAACTTCTCCGTGAGGAGAGTGAATGTTTTCGCCTCCCTTTTCAAAATAAAGCCTAAAAACTGATTTTAAATCTTGCATTTCAGACTGCATAATCTGTACAGCCTGCTGTATTCTTAAATACCTTTCAAAAAGATAATCGATATTATCCATTTGCTGCATTTGCCAAGCATATTTTTTTTCGTATAATTTTTTTAATTCCGGATATGCTTTTGCCAGTCCTTCTGTATCAGCCATAGCTCTGTGACGGGTCGTAAATTCAACATTGAATTTATTCATTAAACTTTCTAAACCGCAAGATTCAATTTCGGGATATACTTCTTTAAACATCATTTGAGAATCAATTCTGGTGTTAGTAATAGGTTTGCCGGTTTGTCTTAAGCTTGCTTCGTTCAGGAACGAATAATCAAAAACGACATTATGGGCAACTATAGGGTAGTCGCCTATAAAATCAAGAATCATAGGCATTACCTGTTCTTCTGTGGGTGCATCTTTGACGTCAGCTTCTGTTATACCGTGGATGGCAATACTTGATTTTCTTATGTGCTGTTGCGGATTAATTAATGTTTCAAAACGGTCTTTCATTTTCCCGTTTTCAAGACGTATGGCAGCAAATTCAACCATTCTTTCTTTTGTATAATCTAAACCTGTTGTTTCAACATCTAAAATTATTTCAATACATTTTTTCTTTGGCACAGCCTAAAAATCTCCTCAGCATTATAATAACATAAAGTTTTTTTACGGGCAAAATTACTAATTTTTAATATTAAACAATTATGTAGTAGCAAAAATAAAATATTAGTAGTAAGATAAAATAAGAACATAACAAAACGGATATGTTAGGAAATGGGAAGAATAGTCTTAAATAGAGATAGATGTAAAGCCTGCTATTTGTGTGTGGCAGCCTGCCCCAATAAAGTTTTAGAGGCTGATGATAAAGTTAATGCTTTGGGATATTATCCGGTCAAGGTAAATCCTGATAAGCAATGTGTAGGTTGTGCTATGTGTGCCAGGGTCTGCCCTGATATGGCAATTGAAAAGGTGTACAGATGAAAAGAGAAAAACAATTATTAAAAGGGAATTATGCAATAGCTGAAGCTGCCATTGAGGCAGGATGCCAGAGTTATTTTGGATATCCTATTACACCACAGAGCGAAATAGGAGAATATTTGAGTACAAAAATGCCCGAGCTCGGAAGAGCTTTTGTATCTTCTGAAAGTGAAGTTGCAGCAATAAATATGCTTTTAGGTGCAGGGTCGACAGGCGTTAAAGCGATGACTTCATCTTCATCGTGTGCTGTTGCTTTGATGCAGGAAGGTTTGTCTTTTATTGCCGGTGATGAAATTCCATGCGTATTAGTCAGTGTTATGAGAGCCGGTCCCGGACTCGGCTATATATATCCTTCGCAAGGCGATTATTTCCAGGCAACAAAAGGCGGTGGAAATGGTGATTATAAATTAGTTACTTATGCTCCTGCAAGTGTACAGGAATGTATTGACTTAACATACAAATGTTTTTATGTTTCACAAAAATACAGAACACCTGTTTGTCTGCTTGCTGACGGAATGCTTGGACAAATGATGGAGCCTGCTGTTGTTGGTGAATATCCTTATGAAGAAATAGACCAGTCAGATTGGGCTCTTAGCGGTGCAAAAGACAGAGAACCTCGTTATATTGCTTCTATTGAAAGAGATCAGGAAACTTTAAGGCAGAGAGTCGAGAAAATATTTGAAAAATATAATAAGATTCTTGAAAAGGAAAATGTTTTTGAAAAATATGAAATAGAAGGTGCAAAACTTGTTATTACGGCATTCGGCTCTATTGCGAGAATAGCAAAAGCTGCTGTTAAAATGGCAAGAAAAAACGGACTGGAAGTAGGTTTATTCAGACCTGTTTTGCTTAATCCTTTTCCCGAAAAAATAGTTAAAGAAATTGCTCAAAAAATTGATGGATTTCTCGATATTGAACTAAATTGCGGACAAATGCTTCAGGATATTAAAGCAAGTATTGCAGGTGTTGCAAATATTACAGTGGAATTTTACGGAAGACCTGCAGGTGTTATGATGACAGTTGAAGAAATATATAAACAAATAGAAATTACTTACAAAAAAATGATAGAGAAAAAATATGGAACAGCTTGTATATAAAAAACCTGATTCAATCAAAGATGATTTTAAAATAACATTTTGTCCGGGTTGTGACCATGGTGTTGCCGTAAGACTTGTAGCGGAAGTTCTGGATGAACTCGGAGTAAGAGAAAGAACTATAGGTATAGCTTCTGTAGGGTGTAGTGTTTTTTCTTACGATTTTTTCAATGTTGATATAGTAGAGTCTGCTCATGGTCGTTCTTTAGCTGTTGCAACAGGTGTAAAACGTTCTAAACCTGATAAAGTTGTATTTACGTACCAGGGTGATGGTGATTTGGCATCTATAGGTTTAGCTGAAACTATTCACGCAATGACAAGAGGCGAGAAGGTAACGGCAATATGTATAAATAATACAACCTACGGCATGACCGGAGGACAGGCAGGTCCTACAACACTGCTGGGACAAGTAACTACTACTACGACAAAAGGCAGATGTGTTGAAATATCAGGATATCCTTTAAAAATATGTGAAATTTTAAAAGAGGTTGATGGAACAGCTTATGTGGCAAGAGTCACTCTGGATAGTCCGCAGGCAATAATGAATGCTAAAAAATCTATTAAGAAAGCATTTGAAGCTCAATTAAAGGGCTTGGGAACCGGATTTGTAGAAATTCTTGCAACATGTCCTACGAACTGGAAGATGACTCCTAAGGGAGCACACGCAAGAGTAAGAGGCGAAATGTCTGCTGTATTTAAACCCGGTGTTTATAAAGACAGGGTGAGTGAGGTTTAATATGGATTCAAATGTATTAATATCGGGATTTGGCGGTCAAGGAGTGTTGTTTATCGGGCAGCTTCTTGCTAATGCTTGTATGGAACAGGGTTTAAATGTTACGTGGTCTCCGGCATACGGTGCTGAAATGAGAGGTGGTACTGTAAATTGTACAGTGTGCATGTCTGATGATGAAGTTGCTTGTTCGTATGTAGATAAACCTAATAATGTCATTGCTTTAAATGCACCTTCTTTTGAGAGATTTGAAAAAAAAATTAAGCCTTCTGGCATTATGATTGTTAATTCTTCTTTAGTAACGGCTATACCTTCACGACAGGATATAACATATAAATTTGTACCTATGACAGATATTGCCCATGGTATAGGAAATGAAAAAATGGCAAATATTGTATCTTTAGGTGCGTTTTTAAAAGTATTTCCGGTTGTGAAAAAGGAAAGTATAGTGGCTGCTATGAAAAAGAAACTAACCGGAAATAAGGTTCAAATGCTTGAAGGAAATGTTCATGCTTTTGAAGCCGGTTATGAATCGGTAAATTAGTTACCTGATAAGTTTTTCAACAATACCCTTCAGGGCTATTTTGACATGGGCATAGTTTAATCCGCCCTGCATATATGCAGCATAAGGCGGTCTTAAAGGTCCGTCTGCCGAAAGTTCTATTGTTGAACCTTCTATAAATGAACCTCCTGCCATAATAAGCTTATCATCGTAGCCGGGAACTTCATCCGGAATTGGAGTTAAATATGACTCAACAGGTGAGTACATTTGGAGTGTTTTACAAAAATCAATCAATGGTTGAGGAGCATTAAAGGTTATTGTTTGAATTAAATCTGTTCTCGGTTCATCCGGTTTTGGTGTAGAGATAAATCCTATATCTTCAAATACCTGAGAAGCAAGAACGGCTCCTTTTATTGCTTCTGAAACAATAGATGGGGCCATAAATAATCCTTGAAATATTAATCTTGTTTGATTTAACATTGCACCGCCTTTTGTTCCGATGCCTGGTGCTGTTAGTCTGTATGCAGCCTGATCTACATATTTTGCTTTTCCTGCAATATATCCGCCTGCCTCAACGATTCCTCCTCCGGGGTTTTTTATTAATGAACCTGCTATCAAGTCAGCTCCGACTTCTAACGGTTCAAGCTTTTCTACAAATTCACCGTAGCAATTATCGACAAAACAAATGCATTCGGGATTTTTACTTTTTACTATATTAATAATTTTCTTTATTGTTTCTATATTTAAAGATTTTCTAAGTGAATATCCTCGTGATCTTTGGATTAGAACCATATTTGTTGTTTTGTCGGCTTTTTTTTCTAATCCTTCTAAATCAACGTCACTTTCATTAATTAATGGCAATTCATCATAAATTATTCCATGCCCGATTAAAGACGCTCTTTTATCGCCTCTTTTGCCAATAACTTCTTCCATCGTGTCATAAGGAGCACCGGCAACAGAAAGAAGTTTTTCTCCATATCTGAGATTTCCGAAAAGACAACAAGCCAGAGTATGTGTTCCTGATACAAAATGATTTCTTACAATGGCCTTTTCTGCTTTAAAAACATCTGCAAAAACTCTGTCAAGGGCTTCTCTTCCCAAATCATCATGACCGTATCCTGATACAGTTGAAAAATGTTCAAGTCCTATTTTATTTTTATAAAATGCTTTTAATACTTTTTCCTGATTGTATTCTTTTATGTTGTCAATCCGGTCAAAGTATTGTTTTACTTTTTCTTCGGCATTTTGTACTATAGTATCTTTATTCATACTTTAATGAAATCACAAAAAACTGTTATTATCAATGAAATATTTAAATCACCCATCCGGCATATACTACTTTTAAAGTTTTTGAAGTAAAATAATATATAAGTATACAGGATATAAGAAGATGGCTGAACTTAAAGATAAAGAAGAGCAATATAGCGTATTTTTAAAATATAAAGAAAATAATGATGAAAACAGATTTATAGTTACGCTGAGGATAATATTTGTATCATTTTTTGTTGTTGTTCTTACTGCACTTACAATGTTTATTGTAAGCAATTATGACAGCCTTTGTGCAATAATAGAAGGCTTTACCGATAATAAATTAGCGGGAGTGAAAGTTCAGCAAAAACCGGATTTAACTCCTTCCAAGTTTAACTTTAAAATGCTGAACAGATATCAAAATATTTTGCTGCTTGGTGTTGACTCAAATGGTCCTGATACATTGCCATTTTCAGGTGTTCGATCTGACACTATTGTGATTATAAGTGTGGATATGAATGGAAAAAGTATAAATGCAATTTCTGTTCCCAGAGACAGCAAAGTTTATCTGGCAGATGAACATGGCATACAAAAAATAAATGCGGCTTATGCAATTGGCGGTATTGAGCTTGCCAAAAAAACAATTGAGGAAACACTCGGGATAAGAATTCATAATTATATTATTGTAAATGCTGAAGGTGTCAGGAAACTTATTGATGCTATAGGTGGTGTACCTATACATATTGATAATGGTATGCATTATAATGATTATTCAGGCAAACTGCATATTGATTTTTCAAAAGGAGATTATGTTTTAAACGGTGAAGAAGCAGAAGGGTACTTAAGATTCAGAAAAGACATGCTGGGAGATATAGGCAGAGTTCATCGTCAGCAGAAATTTATCAAAGCTTTAATAGAAAAAATCAAAACCCCCGAGGCTGTAAGACATATTCCTGAGGCTTTAAAAATAGCGAGTTTATATACAAGAACTGATTTAACATTATATCAATTGTCTCAATATGCTGCAATTGCCCGAGAAATAGATTTAGATAAGGTTGAATTCGTAATGCTTCCCGGTGCTCCTAATAAAAAGGGTATAATCAGTTATTGGATTTTAGACCCTGAAAAAACACAGCAGACAATTAACAGATTAATATACAGAAAAAAAACAGGTTTATCCGAACAAGATATTGCTGTTGGTATAATGTTCCCCGAATCAAAAGAAATAGAGGCACAGAAAATAAAAGAGCAGTTTAAAAATCTCGGATACGAAGTAAATTGTATAGGACGTTCTACACAAATTAAAGAGTCGGAAATTATAGGTTATAACACCCAGATTTCAAATGATATGATAAAATCAATGAGAGAAAAAATACCGGAAATCGCTAAATTTCATTTTGTGCATTTACCGGTAAGAAATTTTTGTACAACAAGTGATATTGTTGTTACAATTAAGAGTGATGAATTTGTGTATTAATATTTATATCAGAAGGAATATGTAATGGATATGTTAAAAATAGCAATTCCCAATAAAGGAAGATTGTCGGAAAAAATATATGATTTGTTAAATTGTGCAGGATTGGTATTCCCGTCTAAGGATGAAAGAACGCTTCAAGTAACGACAAAAGACGGGAAATATTCAATAATTTTTGTAAGAACGCAGGATATTCCGATGTTTGTGGAAAATGGTATTGCAGATATTGGTTTTACCGGTTTTGATATATTAACAGAATTAAAATCAAAAGTTGATAAAATTATGGATCTTGATTTTGGTTATTGTGAAATGGTTGTAGCGGTAAAAGAAGAAGATACATACCAGACGGTTAATGATTTACCAGAGGAATTAAAGATAGCAACATCATTTCCGAATATAGCAAAAGAATATTTTGAAAAAGTAGGGAAAAAACCTAAAATCATTGAAGTTTCAGGTGCTACAGAAATCACTCCCCGTCTTGGGCTTTCAGATGTTGTTGTTGATATAACTTCATCAGGTTCAACATTAAAGTCAAATAAATTAAGAATTATTGATAAAATATTAGAATCAACAGCAGTAGTTATTGCAAATAGAGAACTTAATGATTCAAAAAAAGACAAAACCGAAGTTGTGTTAAGAGCTTTAAAATCTGTTATTGATGCACGTGAGAAGAAATATTTAATGGCACATATACCCAAAAGTGCTCTTAATGAGGTTTCAAAATTTCTTCCCGGCTTGTCTTCACCCACTATAATGACACTTGCAGGTGATGATAAAAATGTTGTAATGCATGTAGTTGTTGATGCAGATAAAGTTTTTGACAGTATAGATAAGCTTAAAAAGCTTGGCGGTAAAGGAATACTTATTATGACGGTGGATCAGATGGTGAGATAATGAATTATCCTAATATAGAAAGATTAATAGAAATAATAGGAATATTAAGGAGTGAGAACGGCTGCAAATGGGATAGAGAGCAAACCCATGAATCATTAAAGCGAAATATGCTGGAAGAAGCTTATGAAGCAGTTGATGCTATTAATGATAATGATTTTAAACATCTAAAAGAAGAACTTGGAGATGTTTTATTGCAGGTAGTTTTGCATTCTCAAATAGCTAAAGAAGAAAAAGCTTTTAATATTGATGACGTAGCAAAAGGAATTTCTGATAAATTAATTCACAGACATCCTCATGTTTTCGGAGATGTAAAAGCTGATTCAACAGAAGAAATATTAGATAACTGGGAAAAGTTAAAAAAAGAAGAGAAACCGCATAGAACATCAATCATGGACGGGATATCAAAATCTCAATCTGCTTTAATGTCAGCCCAGAAAATAAGCAAGAAAGCCGTTAGTGTGGGATTTGAATGGCCTGATGAAGATTCTTTATATAAGTGTGTTTATTCTGAAATTGAAGAATTTAGACGGGCTAATACAACCGAAAATAAGGAAGAAGAATTAGGTGATATTTTATTTGCAGTTGTAAATCTTGCAAGATGGAATAAAATTGATGCCGAACAAGCACTTATTAAGGCTAATAAGAAATTTATTGAAAGATTTAAAAAAATGGAAAGTGCGGCAAAAAAGCCATTAGAACATTTATCTCTTGAAGAATGGGATAACCTATGGCAGACGGCAAAAAAAAAGGAACTTTTTTAGGGTTCCTCTGAAATCTTTTTCAATTTCCTCGTGTGTTAGTAAAGGTAGTAAGTAAGGTAAGTATGAATATGTAGTTTAAATTTGTATCTTAATTAAAACTTAATTGAATCCTCGTATTTATATAAAGTAATTTTTAATTTTCAAATTGCGTAACTTTTTAAATTCTTAACATTTTGTTACAAAATACAAATATCTTTATTAATTAAGAAATGTATATAGTTAAACTTGTTTTTAAAATACTGGTATGATTGTAGTTAAGTATTTCAGAAAATAGAATAATGCAATAATTGGTTAGTAATCAGAATAGTAATAAAATTATGGTAAATGCGGCTTTAGTATCAGATAATAGTGAAATAATTGAGGAAATAAAGAAAATATCACATCTTAATTCTTTTAATTTGGAAGTTATAAGTGATATTTCGAAAATTGAAGAAGTATTATCATCTGATAATACTGATGTAATGATATTTGATGCCGGAATGAAAGATATTATTTCCGTTTTAAGAAAAATAAAATTACAATTACAGACAAAAGATATACGTTCAATTGCTGTTTTACCCGAAAAAGATATAGACTATGAGTGTTTAAAATATACAAATACATATATAAAAAAACCTGTTGATGAAAAATTATTTATATCTACATTAAATTCATGTGTTCAGCTGCGTGAAACATTCAGAGTCCTTTCTAAAAATAACAATGATTTAGCAAAGAGTTTATATCAATTAAATGTTTTATATACAACAAGTGCAAAGCTTGCTGGTTCGTTAGATAAAACCAATCTGGTAGAAATAATAACAGACGGACTTGATCAGAGTTTATCATTATCATTATGCTATGCATTAATTCTTAATGAAGTAAATGATATAAAATTAATTGTAAAATCGCTTTTTCCAATATCAACGAAGCTTGAAAATGCTATTAAGTTAAGAGCATTGATAAACTTTAAGAATCTTTTTTCAATAAATCCTACGATTAATGATATAAAAATGATTAAATATACAAAAGATCAGTACGGGGAATATGATTTAAACGTATTCGGCTTTGATAATTTATTTGCTCCGATTAACATTAAAAATAAATTTTACGGAATAATTGAGGTGTTTAGAAATAATGATTTTATGCCTGATGATACAAAATGTTTTACAACTCTTGTGAAGCAGGTTTCACTGCCTCTTGAAAGTGCTATTTTGTATGAAGAAATTAAAGACACCAATATAAAATTAGAAAAACTTGAACGATTAAAATCCGAATTTATTTCTATAGTATCTCATGAGTTAAGAACACCATTAACGTCAATAAACAGTGCCTTAGATATTATTTTAAAAGGAACGACCGGGGAAGTTAATGATGCAATGGAGAAATTTTTAAATTTAGCGAAAAGAAATGTAACAAGGTTATCTGCAATAATATATGATTTGTTGGATTTATCGAAGATAGAAGCCGGAAAAATGGAGTTCAGATTTGAAAAAACGAATATAAATTTACCGGTAGAACTTGTGAAAAATACTCTTGAAAATTTGGCAAAGGAGCAAAATATAACAATAAATCTGAATCTGGATAATACACTGGAACTTGTATATATTGATACTCAAAGAATAGAACAGGTTATAACAAATCTTGTTTCAAATGCAATAAAATTTACAAAAGAAAACGGAACAATAGATATAACGACATCCAAAATAAGTGCTGATGAGATAAGAAATAATTCGTTTTTTGATAAAATGCCGGAGAAAATGAGCAAAGAATATGTAAAAATAGCAGTAAAAGATAACGGGATAGGTATTGCTAAAGAAGATTGGAGTAAAGTTTTTGAGCAATTTAAACAAATTGAAAATTCATTGAGTAGAAAAGTAGGCGGTTCAGGTCTTGGGCTACCTATATCTAAAAGACTAATAGAGGCACATAAAGGTTTTATATGGCTTGATAGCGAATTAAATAAGGGATCAACATTTTATATAGCAATACCGGTTATGAGTGAGGAAGAAATTTTTATTCATTCTCTTGAACAGGAAATGCAAAAAGCGAAACAAGAACATATAAATATTGCCTGTGTGTCACTTCGAGAGAATATAGTTGAAGGAAAATCTATAATAAATACAATATTGAAAGAGGATATAATAAGAAAAACTAATGTATATAAAGAATATACTTGTATAAAAGAGAATAAAAGGTATTATTATATATATACGGTTGATATGGATTCTTTTGTTTTTGATTTTGAAATTAGAAAGCTGGAAGGTTTTATTAAAAGCATTGATAGTGAAAATCCTGAAAATGATATAGTATATTCGGCATTGTTATATCCTAAATACAGTGAAAATATTAATGATATGATAGTGAAATTGAATAGTTTTCAAAAAGGGGTAATCAATGAAAAAGATACTGATAGTTGATGATGAAGCGGATATAATAGAAATACTCAAGTTTGTTCTTGAAGCACAAGGATATGAATGTGTTACGGCAACAGACGGAGAAAGCGGATTAAATCTTGCAAGAGAAATTAATCCGGATTTAATAATATTAGATGTAATGATGCCAAAGATAAACGGTTATAAAATAAGCAGATTATTAAAGTATGATAATAAATATAAGAACATTCCCATTCTAATGATAACGGCACGATCTCAGGAGGAGGATAAAATAATAGGCGAAGAAACCGGAGCTGATGAATATATTACAAAACCTTTTCAGGTAGATTATGTTCTTGAGAAAGTTAAAAACTATTTAGGATAATAAAATGGAACTTGTTACCAATAAAACTCTTGAAAAATTAAAATATGACCTTGTGAGAGACGGGTTGATAAGCTATGAAGATATAGAAAAGGCACATGAACTTGCGGTTTCACAAAATATAAATATAGGACAGGTTTTAATTAAATCAGGTTTAATTTCAGAGGAAAAACTTCTTAAATTTTTGGAAAGTAAACTGCACATTCCTTATGTTGATTTAAAAGATTATACACTTGATACAAGATGTCTTTCATATATAAATTTTAACGATGCACAAAAATATAAAATAATACCGTTATTTAAGATAGAAAATGTTCTAACGGTTGCAATGGCTGATCCTCTTGATTTGTTTGCCATAGATAAAATAGTAGAAAAGACAGGCTGCGATATAGAACCTGTTGTATCGGCAGAATCTCTTGTGTTAAAGAAGATAGAAGAATATTATAAAAGTGACAGTTCGGTAGGTGAGATAAATTTAGAAGATACAAAAACGGAATTTGACTGGCAGGAAGAACTTAATAATGATATTTTATCAGATGAACACATCCAAATATTAATACGTGCGATTTTGAAACAGGCTATATTGAATAATGTGCATGAACTGTTTTTTGAGCATGTTCCAAACGGATTAAGTGTTAATTTCAGAATGAACTCTCAAATAGTAAATACCGGACAAATACCGAATATACTTGTAGTTCCTTTTATTTCAAAGTTAAAAACACTTTCCGGTTTAGATGCGAGTGTATGTGAGCTTCCCCAACTTGGTAAGTTGATTTTTAAAGTTGATGATTTGGTTTTAGCTGCAAGTATTTCAGCTTTTCCAACAATTAACGGAGAGAGAATTTCTTTAAAAATATATAAACCGCCAAAGCGGCTTGAAGAAATAGGACTATCAGATTCTCAGATAAATACGGTAAAAAATGAAGTTAAGACAGCAGGAGTTATTCTTGTCTGCGGTCCTTCACTTTCAGGGAAAACGCATGTTATTTATTCCATTCTTTCTGATTTATCAGACTCAAAAAAGAATATTATGACAATAGAATCAATTGCAAAATATAAATTGAAGAATGTTAATCAATGCGAGCTGAATGAAAATATAGGGTTTAATATGGATAAAGCTATGAGATTTATTGAATTTCAATCGCCTGATATTATATACTTTGAAGGAATAACAAGTAAAACAGCACTGGATTATTTTAGTTCGCTTATATTTAAGGATAAAGTAATAATAACGGAATTTTTAGCAGACAATATGGCAGATTTGATAAAAAAACTTTCTTATAACGATTTTGAAATGTTTAAACCTTTAATATCCTGTATAGTATTTGTTCATAATTCAAAAAGTATAGAAGTATTTGATAAGAATGAACTAAAACGTTTTACTGGTATTGTATAATGTAACATTATATTAATATCTTTTTGTTTTTGCGGTAAAAAAATATTTTCAGGTTTTATTTCAGTATAATTCTAATAAATTATACATAAGAGCGAAGAGAGCAAAAATAATGAAGATATCAAAAATTTTTTATAACGATAATGTGAGGTTAATATCATTCAGAGGGAAAAACAAAGGTATAAATAACCAACAAGATGCAGGTACGCTGCCAAATTATGTTCCAGCCTCTTCATCGTACGGAAAAGTTTTGGTATCAAACAATTTAAATTTCATAAAAGAGCAAGAAGCTAATAACGAATATTTTAAACTTCCTCCGGGTTGTAAACCGGATGAATTTCAGATGGAATCCGGCTATGCAATCAGCAATAATCATGATTTACTGGCTATAGCACCAACGGGTACAGGAAAAACGGCTATAGCCCAATATGCAATGTCAAGAAACCTTAAAGAGGGTAAAAAAACATTTTATACAACTCCGTTAAAGGCATTAAGCAATCAAAAGCTAAATGAATTCAGAAAGATATACGGAGAAGAAAATGTTGGTATATTAACAGGTGACAGAAGAGAAAATACGTCGGCACCAATTTTGATAATGACGACGGAAGTGTATAGGAATATGGCATTAGCGGACACTTTTGAAAAACCTAATCCTGTAATGGAAAATCTTGGCAGCGTAATATTTGATGAACTTCATTATATAGGAGATAAGGAAAGAGGTCCGGTCTGGGAAGAATCAATTATGTTTAACGGAGATATTAATTCTTCAAATCCTGCCAGAGCTCAGGTTATTGCTTTAAGTGCAACAATAGGAAACTATAAAGAATTAAAAGAATGGATGTCTGAGATAGGATATAAAGATATTGATCTGGTAGTGCTTCCATCTGAAAAACGACACGTTCCGCTTGAATTTAACAGTTTTTTTACTGCTTCATATAATGAAGAAGAAAAAAGAATAAAAAAACAGATAGAGAAAAAGGGTTATGTTAAAGAGAATACGGAATCAAACAAAATTTCAAAGCCTTCATTAAGTGACTTTAAACATCTGGTAAAAGAGTTGCAGCAGCAAGAAAAACTGCCTGTTATTCTGTTTATATTCAGCAGAAAATTTTCAAGAGAACTGCTTGAATACATGGAACAAGAAGGAGAAGATTTAACATCTTCTGATGAAAAAAAAGAAATTGAAAAAATTATTGATAAATATAGAAGTGTTAAATATATAGGTTCTGATTTAAATATTGAAGCTTTGAAAAAAGGATATGCGGTTCATAATGCTGGAATTATTCCTGCCCAGAAAGAAATGATAGAAGAATTATTCCAGAAGAAATTATTAAAAGTTGTAATTTCAACAGAAACACTTGCAGCAGGCATTAATATGCCGGCAAAAACAGTGGTAATATCGTCTCCGTATAAACCTGATGATAACAAAGAAGAAGATAATGTCAGATTATTAACAGCGAATGAATTTAAACAAATGGCGGGAAGAGCCGGAAGAAGAGGAATAGATGACATAGGTTATGTATACACAATGCCGGTTGATAAACATACCGAACAAGAGTTTTTATCAATGGAAGCAATGGACTCTAATGACCTTGAAAGTCACTATACTCCTCAATATTCATTCTTAAGCTCTTTTTATGAATGGAGTGATGACAGGTCAAAGCTAAATGATTTGTTCTCAAAAACTTTTTATGTAAAAGCTTGCGGACAGGAAGATTCAGAAAAACATTTAAAAGAACTTGAAGATATAAGTGATAAAAAAATAAATATTCTGGTAAAAAGAGGCTTTTTACAAGTTGACTCAAACGGAAGAATTTCGCCTTCAATAACCGGAAAAATGGCATCTAAAGTAAAAGGTTACGACACTATTTCATTAACAGAAATGATATCAGAAAAGCAATTTAAAGGAATTACGCCTGAATCACTTGCTATGATAGCGGGTGTAATGGCAAATCCTGCAAAACCAAGAGAAAATGAAATAGTATATAACGCTGATTTATCAGAGTTATTCAAAGAAACACAGGATAATGCAGAAACACTTTACCGGATACTAACGGATTCCGTAGATTCAAAATTAAGAAAACTATACAAAAAAATAAGTGATTTTGGTTCATATCAGGAAATGCTGGATTTTGTGCAGTCGTTACCCAAACCGGAAGAATCAGAAGCAGAATTGAAAGCTATGCTTGTACAAATGCAGGAAATACGAAATATAATATATAAAATAACGAAGATAAAAGCAAAATTTTTGCCAGAAGATGTTGCAAGGGATATAAAGAATGGAGAGATTGTTCCTACGAGAGTATTGGAAGAATGTCTTAAAGAAGTAGAAAACTATAAAAAACGAATAAAAACCGGAAGTATAGATGCGTATATTGAAAGACAACAGGCGGAAGTATCGTCTTTAGATACGGAAAAGAAGGGAAATAAAGCACGTGCAAGAATTGAAAGATTGAAAAAAGAACTTGAAAAAGATTTAAATTATGCAAAAACAATGAAGTTTCTTGATGAAAATCTTGTTCAGGTGCTTAATTCAAATTATGAATTTATAAAAAGAAACCCGCCGAAAGTTGTTAAACAAAAATGTGATGATATTGAATCAATGTATATAAGACAGGCATTAAAAGATACATTAATAGAAGAAATAAAAGGTCTTATGTCGTTGGAAGAGAGTGAATACAAGAGAATAAATTCTGGAGATATAAATATTGATAAGAATTGTCCGATGGTTGCTTCGTTTATGAATTCATTAATAAGAAAGAATATGGAAGTAAGTAGTCAGGAAAAGAGAGAAGGATTGCCGGAAAGTGCTGGGAAATACAGTATTAATACAGCAAAGATATTGTATAACTGGGCATATTTAAATAAAATAAGTCAGGCAAGTATGCAAAACTGGATACAGCTTTTAAGATATCTTCCAAAAGAAGAAAATGATGAAGGAAGCGTGTATAGAAAGATATTACAAACAATTGATTTATTGAATCAGATTTGTGAGATTGCTCATACAGGAGCGGATGCTTCAGATTCTGATGAAGATAAGAAATATTATGCAGAGCTTGAAAAAACCGCAAAAGAAGCAAAAAAATTAATACTTAAGAATCCTATAGAAGTGTAGTTCTGACGGCAGGATGCTATACCGGATTAGATAAATGAGTGTATAAAAAGTTAATATCAAATTTAATCCGGCAGGAGTCAGTATTGTTGTGATTTTTTAAAAAAGTCAAGAAATTTACATAAAAATAAAGAAATATTAAGCAAAAAATAAAAAATAGAAAATTACTTGTTGACGACAGGTTATGTTTAATATAAATTTAATATGCTAAGAGGGCAATCGTATATTAGACTCGTTATAATGCTAAAAAGAAAAGCATTAAAATAATGGTAAGACTAATGAACTGATGCACGTAATGTGTATAATCCGGTTGAGAAAACGGGAGTCCAAAAGCAAAAAGAAATACAAAAGGAAGTGGAAATGAACGAAAGCAAGCAGCAAAGAATAAGAGTTTGTTTAAAGGCTTATGATCATAAATTAATCGACCTGTCTGCAAGTAAAATTGTAGAAGTGGTAAAGAGAACGGATGCAAGAGTTGCAGGACCGGTACCGTTACCAACGAAACGTCGTTTATATTGTGTACTCCGCTCGCCTCACGTTGATAAAAAATCAAGAGAACATTTTGAGATGAGAATACACAAAAGAATCATAGATATTTATGATCCGACAGCACAAACAACAGAAGAATTAACAAGAATGGATTTGCCTGCCGGAGTAGATATAGAAGTCAAGTTGTAGAAAACAACAGGCACATACAATTTAATAGAGGGAACTCCAAATAAATTGAATGTGATCTACGAAGCAAGCAAAAGAACGTAGCGCTCACAAAAGAAAGGTGAAATATGACACTGGGAGTAATAGGTGAAAAACTTGGGATGACGCAAGTATTTGATGAAAAGGGTCTTGCAATTCCCGTAACAGTAATAAAAGTAGATCCGTTAACAGTAACTCAGGTAAAGACTTTAGATACGGATGGGTATAATGCGATTCAAGTAGGTGTAGTACCTGCAAAAGAAAAGCATTTAACTAAAGCTGAGATTGGACATTTTAAGAAAAACGGACTTGAAAATTTCAGACATTTGCAAGAATTTAGATTAGATGATCCTGAAAAATACCAGGTAGGTCAAAAAATTGATTTAAGTGTATTAAAAGAAGGTACAAAAGTAGATGTAACAGGAACATCAATAGGAAAAGGCTTTCAAGGTACTGTAAAGAGATGGAACTTTGGAAGAGGTCCGATGGCACATGGTTCAAAAAATCATAGAGAACCCGGTTCTATCGGTGCAGGAACAACTCCAGGCCGTGTAATAAAAGGAAAGAGAATGGCCGGGAATATGGGAAACGAAAGAGTAACAATATCAAAACTCACGGTAGTAAGAATAGATAATGAAAACAATTTGCTTCTGGTAAAAGGTTCAGTACCTGGACCTGAGGGAAAATTAGTTACTGTTGTACCGTCAAGAGTTAAATGGAACTAATAAAAGAGTTCAATTAAAAGGAAAAAAATTATGACAAAAGAAGTTTCAATATTAAGCACAAGCGGAAAACAAGTCGGACAGATTACTCTTGATGAGAAGGTGTTCGGTGTAGAGCCAAATTTGCATGTAATGCATATGGCATTAAGAAGACAATTAAATAATGCAAGAAGCGGAAATGCTTGTGCAAAAACAAGAGCAGAAGTTTCTGGCGGAGGAAGAAAGCCTTGGAAACAAAAAGGAACAGGTCGTGCTAGAGCAGGTTCAATAAGAAGTCCTTTGTTTGCCGGAGGTGGTGTAATATTCGGACCAAAACCGAGAGATTATTCTTTCTCAATGCCACAGAAAGCAAGAAGACTTGCATTAAAATCAGCATTATCGGCGAGAATAGACAATACTGTTTTAGTTAAAGATTTTTCAGAAATAACGGAAGCTAAAACCAAAATGGTAGCTGAGTCGTTAAAAGCACTTAAAGTAGAAGGAAAGATATTAATTATAGCTGATGTACAAGCTGCTGAAAACGGCCAATTAGGGTTAGCAGCAAGAAATCTTCCGAATGTTAAAATCATACTTCCTTCAAACTTAAATGTAAAAGATTTGCTTGAAGCAGATTCACTGGTAATGACAGAAGCGGCAATATTAGAAATAACTGAGAGGTTATCCAAATAATGAGTACGATGAAACAAAATAAAGAGAGATTATACGACATCATAAAGAGACCTATAATCACGGAAAAGTCGATGACAGCAGCAGGTTTATCTCAGTATACATTTGAAGTATCAAAAGATGCAACAAAAGTAGAGATAGCACAGGCCATAGAGCTGGCATTTCCTAACAGAAAAGTTAAGAAAGTAAGAACGGTGTATATGCCGTCACATGCAAAAAGAGTAGGGTATTCAGTAGGCAGAACACAATCCGGTAAAAAAGCCATAGTGACTATTGAAGGTGATCCTATTGAAGAATTAGCAGGAGTATAAAACAATGGGTATAAGAAAGATAAATCCTACATCTCCGGGACAAAGAGGAATGACAAAAAGTGATTTTGCGGAAGTAACGACATCTACTCCTGAAAAATCTTTGTTAAAGCCTATAAGAAAGAAAGCCGGAAGAAATAATACAGGCAGAATAACATGCCGTCACAAAGGTGGCGGTCACAAGCAAGCATATCGTGTAATAGATTTTAAGCGTGAAAAATTCGGAATACCGGCAGTTGTAAAAACCGTTGAATATGACCCGAACAGAAACGTAAGAATTTCACTGGTATGGTATGCAGATGGAGAAAAGAGATATATATTAACACCGAATAATTTAAATGTAGGTGATACGATTGTATCCGGACCAGAAGCAGAAGTTCAGGTAGGTAATGCACTTCCATTGGAATTGATACCTTTAGGTACAGTAATTCACAATGTTGAGTTAATTCCCGGAAGAGGTGCAAAGCTGGTAAGAACAGCAGGTGGCGGAGCACAATTAATGGCAAAAGATGGTAATTATGTAACCATAAAAATGCCAAGCTCAGAAATGAGAATGATAAGAAAAGAATGTTTGGCAACTATAGGCGTTTTAGGTAATGCTGAGTTTAAGAACCTCAAAATAGGTAAGGCAGGGCGTACAAGACACCTTGGAATAAGACCGACAGTAAGAGGTGTAACAATGAATCCTTGCGATCACCCGCACGGTGGTGGTGAAGGTAAAACAGGTCCTGGTGGTAATCCGAAGACACCTTGGGGTAAGCCGGCATTAGGTCGTAAGACAAGAAATGTGAAAAAGACATCTGACAAATTAATTGTTAGAAGAAGAAAACGCTAATAAAGGAGATAATTAATGGCACGTTCACTAAAAAAGGGTGTATATGTACACGACTCTTTAAAAGCAAAAATAGATAAATTAAATGCAAATAAAGAAAAGAGAGTAATAAAGACTTGGTCAAGAGCGTCTATGATTACTCCAGAAAATCCCGACATGGTAGGACATACAATAGCAGTATATAACGGAAAAACACATGTACCTGTATATATATCTGAACCCATGGTCGGACACAGACTAGGTGAGTTTGCACCTACAAGAATGTTTAGAGGCCACGCAGGGCAAGATAAAACAGCGAAAAGGAAATAGAGATTATGGAAGCTAAGGCAAGACAAACAGATATAACAATGCCGGCAAGAAAGTTACGCAGAGTAATAAATCTTGTAAGAGGCAAATCAGCATCAGAGGCATTAAGTATGTTGAAATTTATGCCATACTTTGCTGCAAGAGTAGTAGAGAAAAATATTACTGCGGCAGTAGCGAATGCGGCAGAGAAATTTGGTGCGACGGCTGAATCTTTAAAAGTATCTGAGATATATGCAGATGAATCAAGAACACTTAAAAGAGGTAAACCGAGAGCTCAGGGAAGAATATATTCCAGAGTAAAACGCACATCTCACTTAACTGTTAAAGTAACAAACGAATCGAAGTAGAAGGTAATAGATATGGGACAAAAGACACATCCAACCGGATTTAGAGTAGGAATAATACAACCGTGGTTCAGTACATGGTTTGCAAAAAAAGATTATCCCGAATTTGTAGCGGAAGATGCAAAGATAAGAAAATTTGTTAAAAAGAAATTATATGCGGCAGGCATTTCAAGAATATTAATAGCAAGAAAAGCTCAAAATGTTACAGTAACTGTAGTAACAGCAAAGCCAGGTGTCGTAGTAGGACGTGGTGGTCAAGGAATTGATGAATTAAGAGCTTCAGTTGCGAAGCTAATCAATAAGACTGTAACAATAGATGTTGTTGAAGTAGCCAGAGTTGATGTCGATTCACAATTAGTAGCCGAATCTATTGCACTTCAGTTAGAAAAGCGTATAGCATTCAGAAGAGCAATGAAGCAGGCAATGCAAAGAGCAATGAGAGCTGGTGCTCAAGGAATAAAAGTTATGGTGTCCGGAAGACTTGGCGGAGCTGAAATAGCAAGAAGCGAATGGGCAAAAGAAGGAAGAATTCCTTTGCAGACATTAAGAGCGAATGTAGATTACGGTTTTGCTGAAGCTGATACTATAATGGGAAAAATCGGTGTTAAGGTATGGATATTCAAAGGTAACTTGATGCCGGGAGAAATAGCAGATCAAAATATAAAAGCAAAGAAAGCAGGTGCGAATAATTTTGAAGAAAAGGCAGTAGGAGCCAGAAGAAAAAAGAAGGTTTCAACACAGCAGCCTGAAACTTCAGCAGCACCGGCAGTAGAAGAAGAAAAATAAGTAAATTAGGAGCGAAAAACAATCATGTTAATGCCCAAGAAAACTAAATATCGTAAAATGATGAAAGGCAGAAGAAAAGGTCATGAAACTAGAGGAACAAAGTTAGAACTCGGTTCATACGGACTTCAGGCACAGGATCCTGCCTGGATTACAAGCAGACAAATAGAAGCTGCCAGAAGAGCAATGACTCGTGAAATAAAAAGAGGCGGCAATGTATGGATAAAGATATTTCCTGATAAACCGATAACTGCAAAACCTGCAGAAACTCGTATGGGAAAAGGAAAAGGCAATCCGGAATATTGGGTTGCTGTTGTGAAACCGGGAAGAATTCTTTTTGAGTTAGATTATCCTCAAAGAGATGTTGCAATACATGCTCTTGAATTAGCAGCTCAAAAACTTCCGATTAAGGTTAAAATTGTTGAGAAAACAGGTGAATAACTATGAAAATCGAAGAAATACGTGAGAAAACGGTACAAGAATTAAATGAAATGGTTGTTGATTTTAAGAAACAATTATTTGATTTAAGATTTAAGAAGTTTACAAATAAATTTGAAAATGCTGCTGATTTAGGAAGAGCAAATTCGCAGATGAAAGAGCTCAGAAAAACAATAGCAAGAGTAAAAACTGTATTAAAACAAAAAGAATTAGCATAAAAAATGAGGTTATAAAAAATGCCTAAGAAGGAAAAACAAGGTGTTGTAGTAAGTAATAAGATGGAAAAAACTGCGGTAGTAAAGGTCGCTTCTTATAATCAGCACCCAAAGTATAAAAAGATTATAGAATCAACAAAGAATTATAAAGCACATGATGAACAAAATCAATGTTCAGAAGGTGACATTGTAAGAATAGTTGAGTCAAAACCGATTTCAGGCGGAAAACGCTGGGTCGTATCTGAAATTGTTGAAAAAGTTAAGTAAAAAAGTCAAGTAATTTTCAAAGGATGAAATAAGATGATACAGCAAGAGACAAGATTACAAGTAGCAGACAATACAGGTGCAAAAGAATTGTTATGTATCCGTGTAATGGGGAGTTCAAACAAGAAATATGCACATGTAGGAGATGTTATAGTAGCAGCGGTAAAGGATGCTACACCGAATATGGCTGTAAAGAAATCTGAGGTTGTAAAAGCTGTTGTTGTAAGAACAAAAGCAGATATAAAAAGGGCTGACGGCAGTGTAATCAGATTTGACGAAAATGCAGCAGTAATAATAAATAAAGATGGTAATCCGAGAGGAACACGTGTATTCGGACCGGTTGCCAGAGAGCTTAGAGATAAAAACTTTATGAAAATTATTTCTCTTGCTCCGGAAGTAATTTAGGAGACGTGAAATGAGAAACAGCAAAAAAACAGTTGAAAAACATAATATACATGTTAAAAGCGGAGATAAAGTTGTAGTTATCTCAGGTAAAGATAAAGGCAAAGTTAGTTCCGTTAAGAAAGTAATTACATCAGAAAATAAAGTAGTAGTAGAAGGATTAAATATCGTAACAAAAGCTCAAAGGGCTCAAGGTGGAAACCAGGGCGGCTTAATAAAAATGGAAGCAGCGATGGATTCATCAAAAGTAATGTTATATTGTCCTGCATGTGAAAAAGCTACAAGAATTAAATATGATGTAGTTGACAATAAAAAAGTTCGTATTTGTAAAAAGTGCGGAGAGAAGCTTGATTAGTTAAAATAGAGCTAATAGAGCAATAGAAAATACAGTATGGGTATTTCGTAAGGGAAATGCATTCTACAAAGAGGAAAGAAAATATGACAGTAGTAACAAAAAACTTAAAAACAAAATATGATGAGGAAGTAAAAAAAGCTCTTCAAGATGAGTTTAAGTATGAGAATGCTCATCAAATACCAAAATTAAGCAAAATAGTTTTAAATATGGGTGTTGGTGAAGCATGTCATAACTCAAAGCTAGCAGAAGCAATAGTTAATCAATTAACTAAAATTGCAGGGCAAAAGGCATTATCTACAAAAGCGAAAAAGTCAATTGCGGCTTTTAAATTGAGAGAAGGAATGCCTGTTGGTGCAATGGTAACGCTTAGAGGAGAAAGAATGTATGATTTTCTTCAAAAGCTAATATGTGTAGTGTTGCCGAGAATTCGTGATTTCAGAGGTGTAAGCACAAAAAGTTTTGACGGCAGAGGAAATTATACGTTAGGCTTAAAAGAGCAGTCATTATTCCCCGAAATTTCATATGATGAGTTAGATGCGGTTCATGGTATGAATATTTCAATAATAACAACAGCACAGACTGATGAAGAAGCAAGAGCATTATTAAGAGCTCTTGGTATGCCATTTAAAAAATAACAAAAGGAGTAAAACGTGGCTAAGAAAGCAATGATAGATAAAGAGCTTAAAAGAGAAGCATTGGCAGCAAAAGGAAAATACCCGAGAGTAAGACTTCATAACAGATGTTCAATTTGCGGTCGTCCTCACGGATTCCACAGAGATTTCGGTATTTGCAGAATATGCTTGAGAAAAATGGCTCATCAAGGTTTATTGCCCGGTGTAGTAAAAGCAAGCTGGTAATCAATTTTAATTGATTCCTGAAACTTTTCTATACTGCCGGAATAATTTCAGTAAGTAGTTGACGGTAATCGTCTTAAAAAGTAAAGGAAAAGATAAATGAATACAGATCCGATAGCAGATATGCTGACAAGAATCAGAAATGCAAATATGGCTTCATTACAAGAAGTAGAAATGCCTGGTTCAAAGTTAAAGATAGAATTAGCAAAATTATTAAAGTCTGAAGGTTATGTTGAAGATTATTCAATAGAAGAGAAAGATAACTTTAAGACATTAAAAATAACATTAAAGTATGATGAAAAATCAAAACCGGTAATATCAAATTTAAAAAGAGTTTCAAGACCGGGATTAAGAAATTATTGTAAGGCTAAAAACATACCTCAAGTACTTGGAGGAATGGGAATAGCAATAATATCAACAAGCAAAGGTTTGTTAACTGACAGGAAAGCTAAAAAAGAAAATGTCGGCGGTGAAATTCTTTGTTATGTATGGTAAAAATCATATAAATCCGGATACATTTATTTGTTAACGGTCAATTAAAAGTAAGAATAAGATATAAAAAAGTAATAATAAATTGGAGATAATAAGATGTCACGTATAGGTAAATTACCTGTTGTTATACCGGAAGGTGTAGAGGTAACAATAAATGGACAGGTTGTAACTGCGAAGGGGCCTTTAGGAACCGAAACAGTTGAAGTTCGTCCGGAGATAAAAATCGAAAAAGTAGACAATACTATTGTTTTAACAAGAATTAACGATGAAAGAAAATCACGTTCATTGCATGGATTATCAAGAACATTGGTTTCAAATGCAGTAAATGGGGTAAAAACAGGGTTCGTTAAAAAACTTGAAATAGTTGGTGTAGGTTATCGTGCTGCAATGCAGGGTTCAACATTAAATTTATCTTTAGGTTATTCTCATCCTGTTGATATTGTTGCACCGCAAGGAATCAAAATTGAAGTTGATCAAAACACTAAAATAACTGTTTCAGGTGCTAACAAACAATTAGTAGGTGATATTGCAGCGTTAATTCGTAGTAAGAGACCTCCTGAAGTATATAAAGGAAAAGGTATTAAATACGAAGGCGAACATATTAGAAGAAAAGCCGGTAAGACAGGTAAGAAATAGAAATAATATAGTAAAGAATAGCCAGTATAAACCCTTATGAAAATAAGAAGGTTTGGGTGAAAGGAAAGAAAGATGATAAAACAAACAAACAAAAAACTTCAAACACAAAAACGTCATAAAAGATTAAGAGCAAAATTGTCTGGAACGACTGAATCTCCACGTTTAGCTGTTTATAGAAGTACAAAACATATTTACGCACAAATCATTGACGATGTAAAAGGTGTAACTTTAGCTTCAGCATCTTCACTTGATAAAGATATCAGAAAAGATTTAGCACACGGTGGAAACATAGAATCAGCAAAAGTTGTTGGGGAAGCAATAGCAAAAAAAGCATTAAAAGCCGGTGTAAAGGATGTTGTTTTTGATAGAGGCGGTTTCTTATATCATGGAAGAGTAGCTGCTTTAGCTGATGCAGCAAGGGAAGCGGGTTTAAACTTCTAGAGTTAAAAATAAATTATTATAAAAAGGAGAGATTTTTATCTCTCTTTTTTATATGCTTTCTACTGTTTCAGCAAGTTTTTTACTTAATATTTTCCAGGCATTTGCATTCGGGTGGTATCCATCTTCAATAGTATATTTTCATCAGATAAATTTTCATTTGTAATATTATTGCTGCTTATATAGTGAATTCCATTTTTCTGCAATTCTTCAAACATTTTTATTTCTTCAGGGATTACATAATTTTTTTGTGAATACTCAAATATTATAAATTTTATATTAGGGTAATGTTTTTTTAATTCATTAGCACTTTCAATTATTGTTTTTGTCAGCTGCTCATATTCTTTTTTTCTATCGCTTGTTATAGTGGTATATTTATATAAGATTGCTCTTGTAATATAGAAGCGAAAAAATAATTTGTATATAGAAGAGTATTGTTTTTGTTGCAAGCTACCATTAATATTTTCATATGTTAAATAAGGTTCAATATCCATAATATAGTTTGCTGTAACAGGGTTCAATCTGTCCTTATGAAACCAGATGTATGTATAGATTGCATATTCAGGGTTTTTATCTGTATACATATTGATAATATTATATAATAACGGATTTTTAATAAGATAATACATGTGTTGAACATTCCAACCAAAATAAGAAAAGTTAAATACTGTTCTATTTGTGTATTTTGAAAGCAATACTTGTAATCCGTTAGTTTGATTATAATAAGTATAAGAATCGCCAAATAATATAATTGAAGGTTTATTACTTTTTTTAATAACAGGATTTCTATAATATTTTTTTTCTAAAAAATATTTGTAAGTATTAGTTGTTCCTATATCATTTTCATTAATTTTATCATAAGTTTTATATCTTAATTTATTATCAGCTTTGACTAAATTTTTAAATACCAAATAATTTTTTGCTATTTTAAAACATAACCAGTCCGCTATTAAAAAAATAATTATTGAAAAAAATATGCTTAAAACAATTGGGATAAATATTTTTTTTCTATTTTCCATCATTTTTTATAACCTTATTATCTTTTATTTCAAAAATTTCTACATCTTTAAGATATTCATTTTTAAAATGGAGAGTATCAACGGAAGTAATTATAGTTTGTGTTTTATCACCTATTGCATCAAGCAGGAAATTCTGCCTCAGGTCGTCCAATTCAGCTAAGACATCATCAAGAAGTAAAATAGCATTTGTATTAATTTTTTCTTTAATAAGCTGAAGTTCTGCAAGTTTTAATGACAGAACAATAGTTCTTTGCTGTCCTTGCGAGGCAAATTTTTTTGATTCAATATTATTAATATAAAAAGATAAATCATCTCTATGTGGTCCTATTACAGATTGTGCACGGACAATTTCTTCATATTTTTTTTCATTTAGTTTTTGTTTGAATTTTTCGGAAATATATTCAACTGTAACATTTCCGGAGGAAAATTCATTATATATAGATGTAGTGAGGATATTTTCTCCGGTAGTGTTTTTAGCAGATGAGCAATCGGACAATGACGATGAGCCTGCAATAGATTGCGATATTGGATTTGTTTTTTCTGAAAAGGTTATATCATCAATAATTGTTGAATTGTAAATGATTGATAATTCTTCATTATCCGCAATAAGTTTATGTTTTTTCATTGCTATTTTTTGTATTTCATAAAGGAAATTTAATCTTATAAATATAATATTACTGCCGGTAATGGCAAGTTGTTCATTCCATATATCAAGCATAGAAGAATCGGCATTAATATTTCCTTTTAAGTTTTTCAGATAGTTATTTTTTTGGATCCGGACTTTATTATATTTTGAAAGTCGTTCAATATAAGCCGGAAAAATCTGGCAAATAGCAACATCGAGCCATTTTCTTCTGTCCTCAGGAGTTCCTCTTAACAGAAGTAAATCATTTACTGTGAAGCTGACAGTTGAAATATTGCTTATAAATTCTGATGATTTACTTTTATTTATGCCGTTAACCTTTAGCTTTTTTCTGGACGGAGGATTAATATAAACTTCAAGCTCCGTATTAACATCAAATTTATTTATTTCAGCTTTAATACAGCAAAAATCCTTCCCCCAGCTTATTAATTCATTATCTGATTTAGCTCTTAAAGAATCAAGAGCAGATAAGTAATAGATGGATTCTAAAAGATTGGTTTTTCCTTGGGCATTTTTCCCTATAAAAAGGATTTTATTTGAGTCAAAAGAAATTTCTATATCATCATAATTTCTATAGTTTTTAAGTTTTAAATTTTTAATAAACATAGATGTATTATATCAAAAATTTATAAAACTATCTTGTTTAAGTTCTGAAAAACTTTTATAATTTAGTTATGTTTCAACGTGGAGGAATTGTAATGGAGAAATTTAAAAATATATATTTGCACATCTTAAAAAGTAAGTTAGGCATTGCATTTTTAAGTATAGTACCGTTCTTTTTTATGAAAAAAGTTCTGTTATATGAATTATGTGTGTTAATGTTAGTTATTACAATTGCTACAATTGCGACATCAAAGAAATTTAGCATTAAAGACAGTATATTATTTGCTCTTTTATATAGTTTTCTATTTTTATGTTTAGAAATAGGTCTTTTATCAAAAGGGATGCTTACTTCTCCATTTGGAATGATAACTCTTATATATTATGGTCAAAGCATGGTTATAGCTCTTGCAATGAAATTTCTGATATGGTTAATCGCCGGCGGATTTATATTTTATTTGTTTAATTTTGTTTTAGATTTTTTAATGACATTTAGCAAGACAGAACAAATATTTAAGTCGTTTACAAAATTATTATCAAATCCTTTAAAGATGATATTTATTTCTTTATTAATTGTATTTGTTATTAATTTATATTTGTATTTTACTTCTGTGCATATAAAAATAGATCCTTTGCCTGCATTAGAAAAGTCTAAGCTAAGGATAGAAACGGTTTTGGATGAAAACAGAGTTTTGTTATATTCTGCTAAAGAAAATAAACTTGCATTATATGATATAGAAAAAGATTTATTAATAAAAGATTGTCCTGAATTAAAGCCAATTCCAGATGGATATGTCAAAGCGTTTAACTATGCGTTGTTCGATAAATTAAACAACGGAGATGTATTTATAAGAAATTGTATGCAGTCTAAAAGCAGAGAAAATATGTCTTTAAAAACATATGCATATATATATTCTCCGAAGAAAAATGCGATAGTATGGCAGGCTGAACTTCCGGAGGAAATAAGTTTTTATCAGGCTGCAATTGTTGATATTGATGAAGAAAGAATATTTGTAGTTGGTGCTGCTTCTGATAAGAAAACATATATTTATAATATAAAAAATAATAGTATAGAACAAAAATCTGAAACAATAGAACCGAGAAGAGGCTGTGAGATTATAAAATTAAGAAACGGAAAAGTTCTTATTTGGGGAGGTTATTCAAGTAATGATAGTATTGAAATATATGATATAAACAAAGATGTATTTGAAAAGGTTCTACTTAATTTTAATCAAAGGTTTGATTATGGAAATGATAAATTATATTTATTAGAGGATGGAAAAGTTGTTATAAGAACAACAAAGATAGAAGATAAAAAAGAAAATGGGGTTGGGGAATATTCAAGCAGTATAGATGAGGGCACCGGCTATCCTGTTCCTTGCGTAGTTTTGTATAATCCTGATGATAATTCATTTAAAGAAATTGATATAAATAAAAACAGTAAATATAAACATGACAATCAAGTTTCAATAGTATCAACTGCTGATGGTAAAATAATTATAACGGGAGGTTCATTAATTAGTAAAAAGCGTATAAAACTTTCAGGGTATGATGATAAAATAAATTTTTACAACATAAAAACAGATAAGTTGAAAAAGTCTTATGGTATAAAGTTAGATAATACTTTTACACCTAAAATATTTATATTAAACAACAATGAATTTATATGTGTTTATGGTTTAGATTTTGGAATTAAGCACAAACAAAGATATCATAAAGTAAAATTTTAGGAGTTAATAATAAGGTAATCGAGATAAAATGGAAATGAGAAAAGAAGAAATCATTGAAATTGGGAAAAGATTATATTCAAAAAATTTAACAGTTGCGACATCCGGAAATATAAGTGTCAAAACAGAGAAAGGTATATATATTACAGCCTCAGGGAGTTCTTTAGGCTGTCTAAAAAAAGAAGATATTATATTAATAGATAAAGATGGCAAAGAGATATCACAAGGAAAAGCCTCATCAGAAAAAAAATTACATGTTGAGATATATAAATTGAGGAAGGATGTAAATGCAATAATACATACTCATCCTGTTTATTTAACATCGTTTGCCGTATGCAATAAACCGCTTGATGAACCTATAATGTCAGAAAACATATTATATTTTGAGGATATACCAGTAGCTGAATATGCAATGCCTTCATCAGCAGAGTTAGCAGAAAAAACGGTTAAATATTTTAAAAAAAGAGATGTTGTAATGATGGCGAATCATGGGGCTATCGCTGTAGGCTCTAATTTAGAACAGGCATTTTTAAAAATGGAAACCGCTGAATATTATGCAAAAGTATGTGTTGTAACAAAAAATATAGGCGGATGTCATTATTTATCAAAAAAGCAGGTTAATGAATTATTAAAATTAAAAAAAATAAAAGAATCTTAAGATAATCTGTTAAAAACATTATTAATTTTGCTTGTTTCTGAAGGATCGGATTTAGATAATTTATCAATCCATTTTTGTCTAATTTCTTTAAAAAAGGAAGCAAGTGATTTTTTTGAAACTTCTTTATCTCTTATAACATCTATTTCTTCATAATACGGATTGTCTAAATCTATTACTGATATTAAATGAGAATTAAAATCTGCCTCAGGGAAGGAGTGATATCTAATTGCGAGATTATAAGGTTTATGTATGTCATCTTGAAGAGATAGTTTCAATCTGTTTAATTCACTAATAAATAAATCTTGTTTTTCTTGAGGCAAAGCAGCTAAATTAGCTGCAATATCCCTCTTGTCGAGTTCGTCTCTTCCAATTCTAACATAAGCTCCAAAATTTGTATTAAAGGTATTGATATTTGTAATTTTCATTATTTAATCCTATATTAGATGCATAATAATAAAAAATCGTAAATAAATAATTTGCTATTTATATTTAGCCCCTTGATATGAATCTCTTTTCTCTAAAAGTTTATCAATTTTATTTAATACAATAAATTTTTTACTTAGCCAACCGGGAGCAAGCATGTTGGGTTTAAGCCCGTTTCCGGCTAAACGATGGATTGTAACATTAGCAGGGAGGTATTCCAAAAAATCACAAACAGTTTCAACATACTCATCTTCTTCCATCATGGGAATTTTCCCTTGGAAATATAATTTAGCCAGTCTTGTATTGTTTAAAACACATAAAAGATGAATTTTAACACCGTTAACTCCTAAATCTCCAAGAACTTTTGCCGTTTCAAGCATGTCCTTTTTTGTTTCATTAGGCAGTCCTAATATAACATGTGCACAAACATTAATGTTTCTTTTTTGACTTTCTTTAAGAGCATGGCAAAATGTTTCAAAAGAGTGTCCCCTGTTAATGAACTTAAGCGATTTTTCATGAATGCTTTGGAGTCCGTACTCAAGCCAGATGTAGTGTTTTTTTGTATAATCTTTAATTAAATCTAATTTTTCGCTGTCAACGCAATCAGGTCTTGTTCCTATAGACATGCCGATAACATCTTTATGCGAAAGAGCTTCATCATATATAATTTTTAATTCATTAACCGGTTTATAAGTATTAGAATATGCCTGAAAATAAGCGAGGAATTTTCTTGCTTTATATTTGTCTATAGCTAAAGTAATACCTAAATCTAATTGTTCTTTGACAGAAATGTTGCTAGGATAAAGTTGAGAGAAACTTCCGCCGTTGTCACAAAAAACACAGCCCTCATAGGATATAGTACCGTCACGATTCGGGCATGTAAAACCGGCATCAAGAGTAACTTTATAGACTTTTACTCCGTATAAATTTTTAAGATGGTCACTAAAACGATTGTATCTTTTGTTAGTATTATAAAAAAACATTAGTTATCTTGCTGACTTTCAAGAGCCGGATAAACGTAGTGTTCACCGCAATTAGGGCAGATAACTTCTTGCTGTTTCCCCTGTTCAAGTATTGCAACTTCAAATAAGCATTTACATCCTGATTGTACACATCTGATTGCCCATGTAGGTCTTACTATTCTTGCCATATAAATATCCTTTATAAAATATAAATAATAATATATTAAACTATATATTATTATAACTCAATTAAAAATTAATGCGAAATTCCGTAGTTTTGGTTTTAACCAACAAAAAATCATAAAAATTAAAGAAAGCAGTGATATAATCACAACTTAGATATTCTGTTTTTATTTTGTTAATTCCAACCAAAAAATCAGATAACGAAACAAATATTAATTTTTATGAACTGTCAAAGTGCTTAATCTAAAAGGGTTTATGAGAAAAATAAAAGAAAATAAAAAAAAATAAAAAAAAGAAGTAAAACATGTGTTGACTTAATTTTTTGTTTAGAATACATTATAAAATGTGGAAGTTGCCACGAAGCCGAAAGCTGAAAATTAAATTAAAGTTTATTTGCCCGAGGCTGATAGGACACTGAAAAGTGTTATGGTGAGACTAAAAAATAACTCTAACGACCTCAAAAAAGAAACAAAATAAAAAGTTGTTGACAATAAAAATTGAGGTGATAATATAAGAGATGTCGCAAAAGAGAGCGACTGATAAATTTAAAGGAATGCGGAAGAGATGAATGGTTAATTTTGCTGACTTTAAATTTAGAGAAAGAAATGGAACATTGAAAACAGAATAGCTGAAGACGATAAATACCTGTTGATTTTGAAAAAATGAAACGGACAAAAAATGAAGTCGAGCAATCCACGAAAGTGGATGATGGACATAACTTTTCTGACAATGGAGAGTTTGATCCTGGCTCAGGATGAACGCTGGCGGCGTGCTTCATACATGCAAGTCGAAC
>CALVAK010000013.1 GCA_944325525.1 Candidatus Gastranaerophilales bacterium | reverse complement strand
TGTCTTGAAATTCCTTTTCGCTCATTGCTGTCGCTGTCTTCACTCCGTTGCCGACAGCTTCGCATTCGCTTACCGGACTTATAGTCCGTCCGGAATTTCGTTGTCTTGAAATTCCTTTTCGCTCATTGCTGTCGCTGTCTTCACTCCGTTGCCGACAGCTTCGCATTCGCTTACCGGACTTATAGTCCGTCCGGAATTTCGCTGTCTTGAAATTCCTTTTCGCTCATTGCTGTCGCTGTCTTCACTCCGTTGCCGACAGCTTCGCATTCGCTTACCGGACTTATAGTCCGTCCGGAATTTCGTTGTCTTGAAATTCCTTTTCGCTCATTGCTGCTATACAGTTACTCACCTTTTCAAAACGCCACTCAAAGAAATTCACTCATGCCTTTTGTTTATTGTGAATTTCTTCTCGGACAATTTAATTCAAATAATATTTTTGCACCGATTAAAGTTAAATCAGGATTTATATAGTCAAATTTTCTTTTTAAATACTTAGAAATAATGGTAGAATATCCTCCTGTTGCAATAACAGCAGCTTTTTGTCCAAGTTCTTTTTCACATTCTAATATTAACCCGTCAATCATTGCAGCATGTCCTCTTACTATACCTGATAACATTGCATCGATAGTATTATGCCCTATTACATTGGAAGAAGTTTCAATGTTTAACTTTGGCAGTTTTGAAGTTTTTGTCCCTAAAGCTTCGGCCTGAAGCTTCATGCCCGCAGTTATTATCCCTCCAATAAATTCATTATTTCCGTTTACAATATCAAAGGTTGTTGCTGTTCCGAAATCAACTACTATAGCAGGAGTTGTATATAGTTGTACCACAGCACTGGCATTTGAAATTCTGTCAGCACCGGTTTCTGCCGGTTCTTCTGTTTTTATTGCTGTATTCGTTTTTATTTTATGCGTAATAATAAATGAATTTACTTTTAAATATTTCTTTAAGGCAATTTCTATTCTTTCTGTTAATTGTACTACAACGCTTGATATAACCGCATTTTCTATTTCTTTATCAAGATTTGTTTCACGAAGTAGATTTTTTAAAAATACACCGTATTCATCTTCGGTTCTTCTTATATCTGTTGCTAAACGCCAGGAGTGTACAATTTTATTTTCTTTAAATATGCCAAGTGTTATATTTGTATTTCCTATATCGATTACTAATAACATTTTTACCTCTTTTATTTTTCTGTATTCTAACAAAAATATATTACCCTAACAATTCTAAATGTGAGTTATTGTCTGACACTATTACAAAACATCAGATTGTATTTTATGTTACAATTTATACATAATTTTAAAGGAGTTAATGATGTTAGATCTTTTATTACAAAGTTTTCAAATAAAATCAATGAGTGTTTTTGAGGCAGGCATGCTTTTATGCTTTGGTGCAAGCTGGCCTTTTGCTGTTTTGAAAACATACAGAACAAAAGTTGTGAAAGGCAAAAGCCGCTTATTTCTTTCTCTTGTTATAGTAGGCTATATTTGTGGAATGATTAATAAAATACTTAATTCTATGGATATCGTTTTTTGGTTGTATGTTATAAACTTATTATTAGTAAGTACTGATTTAATTTTATGTTTAAAATACAGAAGTAGTGAAGAAAAAAAATAAAGGACGCTATGAAAAAAAGAAATTTATTAAAAGTATTATTTTTGGTGGTTATTATCTTGTATTTTGGAAACAATGCAAATGCAATTACGGCAGCTGCCGATAAAGCTGCAAACGTTTCTGTCAGCGTTGACGTTAAAGACATTAGCACCGAGGAAGCTGAGTTTATTAAAAAGTTTAGCTTTAGAAATAAATTTCAAAGGTCTACTGAAGCTCAAATAAAAAGTTTCTACAAAGATTATAATAAATATTCTGAAAAAAATGACATAGAAAAATTAAAATCATTATATTCTGATTCATATGTTAATAATGACGGATTTAACAAAGAAACAATCTTTAAAATGATGTCAATGGCTTCTGATTCATATAAAGAAGTTGAATATATTACAGATATCGAAAAAATAAGTGTGGAAGGTAATTATGCTGTTGTTGATGTACATGAGGTTGCAATAGGCAGCACTGCAAAGAAACAGGAAGATTTAAATGATTACGGGCTTGTTACTTCAGACTTGTATTATACAGATAATCTTGTGAAAGAAGGAAATAAATGGAAAATTGCCGCTACAGTCGTGAAATCTGAAAAAGTTGCTCTAAAATATGGTGAAGCCAAAAATATGCCGATTGAAATTACAGCACCTAAAATGATTTCTGCAGGTGCAGATTATGATGTAAAAGTTAAAACCCAATCTCCTGACGGAGTTCTCGTTATCGGCTCTATAATTAATGAACAGATTGTATTTCCTCAAATTCAAAATAAAGATAAATTTAAATCAGTTAAATCTGATGTTATAGAACGGATATTAAAAGCAAATGAAGATAGTCATAATGAATATGCCGCTGTTACAATTGGCATTACAAGAGCTTCAATTGAACCGCCTGCCGTAGTTTTTAATATGACAGGTATGGCTTTTGTTATGACAAGAGTTAATGTCTTACCGGTAAACAATAATGTAAAAATAGAAAAGGAGGCTGAGGATGTCAAGGCGTCGATATAGAGAAGAAGAAGACGAAGGAATATTCGATTTATATACTGTTATAAGATATGTTGCTTTATCTATACTTTTTGCGGTAATTATTTTTGGTATGCGTACAATTGTTCAAATGGCAACAGCTGCTTCTCCAACAGGACAAGTCGGCAACGGTATGCTTACATTGTATGAAGTTCATAATACAGGTGCTGCCTTTAATTTATTTCAGGGACAGCCAGAAATGCTCATTATAGCTTCTTTTTTAGTTATTGCCGTAATGGCTTTTATTGTTATAATGATGTCCACAAAACTTACTCAAACAGCTATTTCTG
Source organism: Candidatus Gastranaerophilales bacterium (assembly GCA_944325525.1). Classification (GTDB taxonomy): domain Bacteria; phylum Cyanobacteriota; class Vampirovibrionia; order Gastranaerophilales; family Gastranaerophilaceae; genus Avigastranaerophilus. Next base: position 62,328 of record CALVAK010000013.1, on the reverse strand, counting down.
CAATGGCATTATTAACTGCAGGTATTGCAATGAACATGTCTGAGAGAGTTCAATATGGTTATGTTATTGATTATATTGATTGTAATTTCTTGCCGTCATTTCCTGTTTTTAATACAGCTGATATAATGATTGTATGTGGTGCTATTGGTCTTATTATGGCTATTTTGACTAGAAGATAGGAATATAATGTCGAAAGAATATATTTTTAGTGTCCAATCTTTAAGTGAACCTTTAAGGTTGGACACCTTTTTAACAAACGGTAATTTGTTTCCTTCCCGTTCTCAGGTGCAAAATTTAATAAAGAAAGAACAGGTTTTTGTTAACGGTGAAGTTAGAAAAGCTTCTTTTCTTGTTAAAAACGATGATAATATTAAAATAATTTTAAGTGATGACTCTTCAGTTATAATTAAACCCGAAAATATTCCTCTGGATATTGTATATGAAGATGAGAATCTTCTTGTCGTTAATAAACCTAAGAATATGCTTACTCACCCGACAAACAAAGAAACAGAAAACACGCTTGTAAACGCTCTTTTATATAAATACGGATATGACGGACTATCAAATATTAACGGAGTTCTGCGTCCGGGAATACTTCACAGACTTGACAGAAATACTTCAGGACTGTTGCTTGTTGCTAAAAATAATCCGGCTCATGAATTTTTAGCAGAGCAAATAAAAAATAAAACGGCAGTTAGGAAATATCTTGCTGTAATCTCCGGTGCATTTAAAAATGATGAAGGTACTATAAATCTTCCTATAGGAAGAAATCCTTCAAAACCTGAAAAGATGGCTGTTGTCGATGGAGGAAAACCTTCTGTTACCCATTATAAAGTACTTGAAACCTTTAAAGGGTATTCCTTTATAGAACTTACGCTTGAAACAGGCAGAACTCATCAAATACGTGTTCATTTAAGTTATTTGAATCATCCTATTGTAAATGATTCATTGTATGGCGGTAATATACTAAAAGTTAAAACTCAAGAACAGGTTTTACAAGCATATAAGTTGAGTTTTACTCCTTTAAAAAGTGCACTAAAATATTCTAATGCCTATAAAGCGGCAAAAAGTTGTATTGACAAATTAAATGATGATATAATTGAACTTGAAATAAAACCTGATAGTGATATTGAAAAGGTTTTAAAATATTTAAGGAGTAGTAATCTATGAAAATAAAACCGGTATTAATAACTCTAGATACAATCATATTTGCTGTATTGATTTATATTATGATAATAAATTTCAATTCAAATACAACTTCCCAGTTTTCATTTACTCAGGATGGAAGTTATATAGTTTTAAGTACTTTCTTTGTAATAATTTTAGTTTATTGTATAGGTGTTTTATCAGGATTTGTATATTCTATTGTACTTGGTGAAAGATATCGGGATCAGATTGAATTTTATGCCAGAAAAACAGAAAAACTTACCCAGCAGAACGAAATTGATACTGATGATAAAGAAGCATTGCAGAGAAAAATTGCATCTCTTGAAATAGCACTTGATAATGCATTGAAAAATAAACAGTAAGAAGGAAGAAAAAACTGTTTTAAAAAATATACTCAACATTTGTTAACTTTTGTAAATTCGATTTTTTCAACCCCTGAAAACCTCTTCGAGGGGGGGGGATTTTTGACGTATCAATTTTCTTTTTTAGAACTTTTTTATAACTACAAGGTGCAAAAAAATTACAAAGTAAAGGAGTGCTTATGGAAATTTCATCCGTAAATGGCGTAAAAAATAGTTTGAATGTTACAAAACAAGAAAATAATGAAATAAATTCAGCTAATATTGAACCAAAGAAAGACGGAAATAAAAAAATTGCAATGGCTTTGGCTGCATTAGCAGCAACTGCAGCTGCCGGAGTAGGAGTTGCGGTAGCTGCAAAAAAAGGTAAAATCAATTTGCCGAAATTAGAAAACTCAGTCAAAAATGCTGCTGACGATATCGGAAAAGTAGTAAAAGACACTGCAGATGATGCAGCCAAAGCGGCAAAGGGTGCAGCAGACGATGTTGGGAAAGTAGTAAAAGATACTGCCGATGATGCAGTAAAAGGTGCAGTTGATGATGTCGCGGATGTGACTATAAAACAATCAAAAATGCCTCAAGGCAGAAATGAGATTGTTGAAAAATGTACCCAAGACATTAAAGAATTACAAAATAAATTGAAAAATTGTAAAGACCCTTTTAGGCGTGCTTATATACAAAGAGATATTGTATTTGCACAACAAACTAGATGGTTAAATATGAATGCGGCACGAAAAGGAACTCTTTCTCCTAGTGATTTAGCTTTATTCCATAAACATTGGTTTGATTTGGAAGAGAAAGCAAGGAAAATAACCCATGATGCTTTTGTACAAGATAATCATCATCCAGAAATTTTAAAGAAAATTAAACAAGATAATTTATATGGACATATTATTGATTCAATAAAAGAAGGATTCTTAGACGAAGCAGGAAATGCTACGCCAAAAATGAACGGGTTAATGAAAGAACTATCAAAAAGTACTGGTCGAAATTTTTATACTCCAGAAGAAGCAATAATGTATGCCGCAAAAGAGGAATTAAAAGCACATCCACAATTTGCAATAGATGAACTAATGTATCAATTAGGAGAAAAACTAGAGAAAATGAGAAAATAAAATAAATAGCAAATTTATTAAACAAGGAAACAACAAAGCAGAATTTTAGCTTTGTTGTTTCCTTAATGTAAGTACATATAAGGTGTATTATACGGTTGACTTTGAATTTTGCTTGTAGTATCAATATAAATAATGATGAAAGTGAGTGGTTTTGTTTGTGCTGAGCAGCCACTTATAAGAAAATAAATAACAAGGAGAAAACATGCCAACAATAGCACAGTTAGTACGTAAAGAACGTAAAAGAACAACTGATAAGACTAAATCGCCGGCGTTAACAAATTGCCCTCAAAGAAGAGGTGTTTGTACAAGAGTTTATACAACAACTCCTAAAAAACCTAATTCTGCACTCAGAAAAGTTGCAAGGGTAAGATTAACAAACGGGTTTGAAGTTACTTCATATATTCCGGGTATCGGACACAATTTACAAGAACACTCTGTTGTTTTAATCAGAGGCGGAAGGGTTAAAGACCTGCCCGGTGTCAGATATCACATCATCAGAGGTACATTAGATACAGCAGGCGTCGCAAACAGAGCTAAATCAAGATCTAAATACGGCGCTAAAAGAGCTAAAAAGAAGTAATAAGAAAGGCGATTAGAAATGTCAAGACGTAGTAAACCCGCAAGAAGAATTCCCGCTCCTGATGCTGTATATAATAGCGTTGATATTGCCAGCTTTATAAACAGATTGATGAGACGCGGTAAAAAATCTGTTGCGGAAAGAATTTTTTATTCAACATTAGAAAACTTAAAAACAAAATCTAAAGATGAACCTTTGGAAATATTCAAAAAAGCGTTAACAAATGCTACACCTTTATTGGAAGTTAAAGCAAGAAGAATCGGCGGTTCTACTTATCAGGTTCCTCTTGAAGTTAAAGCCGATAGAGGTATGGTTTTAGGTTCAACATGGATTATTGAAGCAGCTAAAAAACGCAGCGGAAAATCTATGGTTGAAAAATTAACAAATGAACTTATGGATGCTTCAAACGGCGTTGGTTCCGCTTGTAAAAAGCGCGAAGATACCCATAAAATGGCTGAAGCTAACAAAGCATTTGCTCATTACAGATATTAATTCTAAAATCAAAAAAAAGACTCCAACATTTTGTTGGAGTCTTTTTTTATTTATCTTCCGCCATGTCCATGACTACCTCCGGGTCTATGTCCGCCGCCGGGCGGTCTATGACCTCCACCTCCCGGTCTTTGCGGAGGAGGCGGAAAATTCGGTCTGTAGTTCGGATAATATACAGGTCTATTTATCCATATCCCCATGCTGCCATAGTTATATGCGTGCCCGAATTTATTTGTATATATTGTAGGACCTGAATATACATATTGACCAGTATTATAATACGGCGGATATATTCTGGTGTACCTGACTATTTGATTTTGCGGATATTGCTGCATATTTTGTTCATCATATCTTTTTAATATTGCACTTGCACTTGTATCTGTATTTAAGATTCTGTTATTCTTATCGGCAGCGGTTTTATCAATTTCATCCATAATAGAGTAATTATTGTTATTTTGCTGAATATATTCATTTGCATCACCTCCGACATTTAATGATTGGGTATAAAAATTTCCGGTATTTGCCTGTGAAGAGATACCGTTAAATAACACTACCATTATTAATATTATGATTATTTTATAATCCATAAATACCTTTCGAAAACAAAACATTTTGTTATTTATAACGAGAGAAAATATAGAAAGTTCATTTTATCTGTAATTTTGAAATTGAAGAGGAATATTATATGAATCTTCTTTTTCTCTTAGCATTTTTATTATTGATTGAAGATCATCTTTATCTTTTCCTGAAACTCTTACCTGATCTCCTTGTATTGAAGCTTGTACTTTTATTTTTGTATTTTTTATATCAGCAGTAATCTTTTTTGATAGTTCCTGCGGTAGTCCTTTTTTTAAATTAAAAACTTGTCTTACGTTTCCCCCTAACGCATTTTCTATTGACTGCGGGTCTAATATTTTAATGCTTAGATTTCTCTTTATCATTTTTGTTTGGAGTATATCTAAAATGTTTTTTAATTTCATTTCATCGTTTGTTGTTATGGTTATTGTTTTATCGGCATCAAGAACAATATCAGAGTTTGAACCTTTTAGGTCAAATCTTGAATTTAATTCTCTTTTTGCCTGGTCAACGGCATTTACAAGCTCTTGTTTGTCAAACTCTGACACTATATCAAAACTGCATTCTTTTGCCATAATAAACTCCTTTTTCTTTGCTATTTTAAATTATACAATATTGTCCGGAGGATTAATAGTTTTCATATTGTATGAACAATTATTTTTTACATTTTAAAAAAATTAGAATTTAAAATTTGTCGAAAAGTTCAACTGAGATTTTGCAGGACGATTATTTGTTGAATATGTTTGACCAGCTCCTATATTTAAATCCATCCTGTCGTCTTTAAAAGGTTTTAAAGACAAAACAAGTTCATTCTTTTTCTGCCTGTTATCTAAATTATCAGAATAAACATTTTTTAAAGAAATATGTTTATTCAAAATTAACTCCGGAGAAAAAGACATTGTTCCTGATGAGTGATTCTTTCTTAAATTTAATTTATCTTGGTTGTATGATGAAGTAAATGCAAATCTTTCTTTTTTATATCTGGAATATAAAGATAAAGACTTGCTTAAACCTGTTTCAGAGGCTGTAGTATTGTATTTTGTGCCGAAAGAGGTATTTTCTCCTATATTTTTTTCTAATGTTTTGGAAAATGTTTTTTTCTCAGGTCTTAATCTGTTAACATCTTGATAAATAAGTTTTTCATATAAACTGTTTTTGTATTTATTGTTATCATCAAAATTATTATATATAACTTTTCCGGTTTGTATTTCTCTGTTATGCAAAAAATTCTTATCTTCATCAGCCAGCTCAAGTATAATTTCATTTTTTGCTTTTTTTTCAGTATTTTGTATATCTTGAGCGAGTGCAAAAGAAGGGAATATAACAAGTATAAAGAATATAATAAAATATTTCATATTTATATTATATCTTATTTTACGGTATTTTGAGAGCCTTCGGGTATTAAACGGTATCCGCCGCCGTAAATTGTTTCTATATATTTTTTCCCGTTTGATATTTTATCTAATTTTGTTCTAATGTGCCGCATATGTACTCTTATTGTTTCTACTGCATCATCAGACGAATATCCCCAAACATCGTTTAATATTTTTGCACTGGATACCATATTTCCGTAATTTTGCATTAAAAGATTTACTATATCAAATTCTATTGGGGTAACTTTAACCGATTTCCCGTTAATTTCTATTGAATATGTTTCAGGTATTAAAGTTATATCACCTTTAGTTAATACTTCTTTTACGGCAACAGATTTTGGAATGTTATTTGTACGTTTAAGGAGTGCCTTGACTCTTGCCATAAGTTCTTCCATTTCAAAAGGTTTTACCAGATAATCATCAATACCTATATTAAAGCCCTGTACTTTATTTTGAAGCATACTTAATGCTGTAAGCATAATTATAGGTATATCTTTTGTTGATTCGTTTTCCCTTATTCTTTTTGCTACAGTGTATCCGTCTACTTCCGGCATCATAACATCAAGAATAATTAAGTCAGGAAGTTCCTGCTTTGCAAGTGCATATCCTTTATTTCCGTCAAAAGCACATATAACTTTATAATATGCAAGCTCAAGGTTGACTTTTATAAGTTCATTTATTGCTGTATCATCATCAATTACCAGTATTTTTGCCATATATTTCCTTTAACATTACTTTTAGTCTATCATAAAAAGAATGGTTGCTTACTGTATTTTTTTTACCTTTTAATGCAATTAATTGTGCAAGATTTAAATTATTAAGATAAAATCTCACTTTATCAATTAACTCAAAGTCTTCTTTATATGTTTCAATATCTTTGCCGTTTTCCATATTGTATGTTAATGCATCACTATATGGTGCTATCATAAATCCTCCGGATACTGCAGCTTCCAGACATCTGTATGATAAAGAATCTTTTTCCGGATTTAATATATCTATATTTACTTTTGTTGATGAATATATATATGAAAGTTCTTTTTGTGTGTCAACATAACCTCTGTATGATTCTCTGTATAAATCAATAAATTTTGAGTTCAACAAATTGTCTCTGTATATATCATCTACACTTTTGTAAAAGTCGTATGATCTGCAAAAAATATTAATAATTCCAAAATTATAAACTAATTTGCTTAAAATTAATTCTCTATTTTTATAAGAAGGATTTCCTGCAAAAGTAATATTATATTTATATCCAGTAAATTTTCTTTTGTAATCTTTTGGCATTATGGCAAGAGATATTTTATATCTCTTATCTTTATTGTCACATGAAAAGCAATATGAATTTTCTTTTTCATAAAACATATCAGGGATGTCAGTTAAAAGTTCGGCATAATTTATAAATACAGTTTTTTTATTATTATATAATCCGAAAATATCTTTTAATACATTTGTTTGTTTTATGTCAGACCAGAAAATAAATATAATATCAGGTAAAATACGGTTGATTTCATCTGTATTCAGGTCATATATTTTTTTTTCTATAACAAAAAAAGAAGAATCTTTAAAAGCAGAAGAAAAACCTTTTGTTATAAATTTCCCTTTATTATTGTCCGGTAAAACTAAAAGAACTTTATCCATATCATAATTGTACAATATATAAAATAATTTAAAAGTATTTTAATATTTACAATACTGGGTATCTTGTATAGGTTTACCGAACATAATTCTTCCAAGACCGAATCTCTTTTTTAATGTATTTTTTATACCTGAAGTAATATCATCAACATTTTTTACGGTTGAATTCGTTTCGCATAATACGCTGTTTACGATAGGCAGAGTGGTGTTATCTATTTGATATGTTATTTTATTTAAATTTTTTGTTATTTCATTTATATTTTCCGTGGTTTTTTCAATATTGCCGATAGATTTTGCCATTTGCTCTTTTTTTAGTGATTCTTTAAGATTTGATGAAATTTGTTCAAGATTTTCTGCACTGTCTGCCAATGAAGAAATTGTACTTCTTATATCATTTTTTGATTCTTTTATTATTTCGTCAATTTCAAGGAAGATATCTCCCAGATTTTGTATGGTTATATTTGCACTTTCCATTAATGTTGTTGCATCATCAACAATTTCGTCAATACCGTCATCATCAAATTTTTCGTTTAGAATACTATTAATATCTTTGCTTAATGTACCTTTAATAACAACATTATTTTTTATTTTTGATAATGCTGGATTGTCCGGATAGAGAATGCTTATATATGCTATATTCCTTGATTTTTTTATTCTTGCACTGATATTTTCAGGTAAATTTATGTTATGTGGAAATATCTTTAATTTTAAATATGTATTTTGATAGTTTTTATCGGGATATATTTTTGTTGTTTTTCCGATTTTAAATCCTTTATAATAAACATTCATCTGTTTTTCTAACGGCTCAAGATCATCAAATTTAACAACAATATTCAGATAAGCAAATTTCTGGTACAACAGAAAGAAAATGCCTGCTAAAATAACTAAAACAAAAAAAACATATAACTTCTTCATACAAAATATAAAACTAAAAATAATTTTAAAGAACAATAACCCGAATAGCTATAAAAAAGACTAATAAGTTATTTTGATATTCTTTTTAAATTATGTTTAATTAAGAAATTAACAAAAGATTGCGGCAAAATAGATAAAAATCTTGCAAATACAGCTTGTTTCCCTACTGTATATGATGGCTTAGGATTTTTAGTGTTTATAATTTTTTCAATGGTTCTTACTACAACAACAGGACTTATTGCTTTCTTGTTATTACTTAAAGCTTTTTCTTCAAGATATAATAATTCTTTTTCATACTTATGTTTTGAAGAATTATTTAATTCTTCAAAATCTTTTCTTGCTTTTTTTACTGATTTATTCCATATTGGAGTTGATATTGCTGAAGGTTTCACAGAAACAACTTTAATATTATTTTTATTTTCAAGCATTAAGCAGTTTAGTAAAATATCCATTGCTCTTTTTGAAGCACAATACGGGGCAATATACGGAAAAATGCCATATGAAGCCATAGAACTGACATTAATAATAAGCCCGTCATTTAATAAAGTTATAAATTTCTGTGTTACCGAAATAACACCGAAAGTATTAACATCAAATTGTTCTTTTAATTTTTTAATCGGAATAATTTCAATTGGACCTGCTGTAACAATACCTGCATTATTTATAAGTACATCAATTTTTTCAGTGTTTTTTAAAATAAACCAGAATGCTTTATCTATACTTGATTGGTTTGTGACATCAATATAGACTCCTGTAATGTTTTTATTTAATTTTTCCAGTTCATTTTTGTCAATTTTTTTTCTGATACCTGCAAAAACTTTATATCCGTGTTTCGCAAGATACAGGGCTGTTTCTCTTCCTATACCGGAGGAAGCACCTGTTATAAATATTATTTTATCTTTATTGCTCATAACAAGTTATTTTTTATCATAAAATTTTGATATAATCAAATTATGTTTAATAATAATATAAAAACAGGAAGAACGGGTGAGAAAATAGCTTCAGATTATTTATTGAATCAAGGCTATAAGATAATTGAAAGAAATTGGCATTATTCAAAAAATGCTGAAATTGATATTATTGCAGAAAAAGAAAAAATACTTGTTTTTATTGAAGTAAAGACAAGAAAATCATTAAATTACGGGCATCCATTTGAATCAATAACAAGTGAAAAAATACAGAAAATACATAAAGCAATAACCGCTTATATGTCAGAAAAAAAAGTAAAATATAAATCCTATCGATTTGATGCAATAGCAATAATCGGATTAACAAATCCGATTATTGAGCATATTAAAGATATAGGACAGTTTTAATTCCAGTCGCTTAAAGAATCAGTGCATAATGCAGCCTCAAGCTGAGGAATGACACTATCTAAAGTCATTTCAAATGTTATAGGAGTAACTGAAACTTTGTTCCATCTTAAAGCATTTATGTCAGAATCATCATTTTCGCAATGTCTTATGAGCTCTCCTGCCATCCAATAGTATACTTTGCCTCTAGGGTCAACTCTTTTATCATATTCATCAGTGAACATTTTACCGCCGAGACGTGTTATTGCAACACCGCCCAAATCTTCGGGCATTAAGCCGGGTACGTTTACGTTTAAAATTGTTTTTGGCGGGAATTTATAATCTTTAATTTTATGGACAAATTTCAGCATAAAAGCTGCTACATTCTTAAACAATTCCGGGTCATTTGTCATACTTGCAAGAGAAACTGCAATACTCGGATACCCCATCATAGCACCTTCCATTGCACAGCTTACTGTTCCTGAATATAAAATATCTGAACCAAGATTAGGCCCATGATTAATTCCAGATATAATTAAATCGGGTTTTTCTTCATCACTTAATATTGCGTTTATGCCTATTTTTACGCAGTCACCCGGAGTTCCGCTTGTAATCCATATCCTTTTTGCTCCGAATCGTGAATCAAGTTCTTCAACTCTAATGGGGGTATGTAAAGTCAAAGAATGACCTGCTGCACTTCTTTCTCTGTCAGGGGCAATAACATATACTTCATGTTCTTTACTGAGTTCAATAGTTAATGCTTTAATTCCTTCAGCCATAACCCCGTCATCATTAGAAAGCAATATTTTCATAAGAACTCCTTTTTCATTATGTTTTTTATTAGAAAGTATTATTTTCTATTTTATAAAATACCCTTAAGTATAAGATTTTTATCAATATCATTCTTTATTGTAACTTCTCGTTCTCTTATTGGCATTACAAAATTTATAGCATTATTTCTTACTTTTTTGTCTGACTTTAAAGCATCATAAAAAACTTCTTTACCAGGGTTGATTCCAAATTCGGTTATTAGACCGTATTCATTTATAAGACCTACAGCAAATTCATAATATTCTGTAGTTATCATATTAAGTTCTTTTGCAAGGTCAAAAATCATTTTTATTCCGATGGACACAGCCTCTCCATGGGTATATAGTCGGTAATCAGTAACAATTTCAATCGCATGGGCGTATGTGTGTCCGAAATTAAGTATTGCTCTTAGTCCGCTTTCCTCTTTTTCATCCTGATTAACAACACTGCACTTTAATAAACAGCAAATCTTAATTAATTTTTTCAAAACTTCATGATTTATTTTATATATTTCTTCTCTGTTTTCTTTAAGAAAGTCTAAGAGATGATAATCTTTTGAAGCATTACAGGATTTTTCAATAAATCCATATTTTAATATTTCAGCAAGTGCTGTCTTAAATTGTCTATTGTCGAGTTTATTTAATGTATTAGTATCAGCCAGGACTAACTTGGGTTGATAGAACGCACCTATAACATTTTTCCCTAATTTATGATTAACGGCAACTTTACCGCCGACAGAAGAATCAACTTGAGCGAGCAGAGTTGTAGGAACCTGTATAAAATCAATACCTCTTTCATATACAGCAGCCGCAAAACCAGCCATGTCTCCGATTACACCGCCGCCCAGTGCTACTATGGCATCTTTTCTTTCAAGTTTTATTTTTAATGCTTTATCAAGAATTGTATTTAAGACATCAACATTCTTATATTGTTCTCCATCAGGAACAATAATAAATTCTGACATATTATTTTTTAACTTGTCTCCGAAAAGAGAATATACCTTATCATTTGTAACAATAAGAAATCTGTTCGCATTTGTTACCTGTTTGAAATAATGATAGGCATTATCAAGAAGGTTTTCTCCAATTAGTATAGGGTATGATGTATCTTTGTTTCTGCTTATCTTAACATTAATTTGTTCCATAACTATCCAGTTTTCCTAAAATTTCACTAACTACCATAGCAGGTTTTTTCCCGTCTGTATTAATTGTAAAATGAGCAAGCTCATATTTGCAAGCTCTTTCAGATAATATTTTATTAATTTTATTATTAATATCAACAACATTCAACAGGGGTCTTTCTTTATTATTTTTTACCCGTTTATATATTTCTTCAGGTGATGCTTTTAAATAAAAGACTATAGATTTTTCTTTTAATAATTCAATATTTTTTGGGTTGTTTATAATTCCGCCGCCGGTTGATATAATTTGATTATCATTTTCTAAAATATTTTTTAATAAGTGACTTTCTTTTTTTCTGAAATACTCTTCCCCCTTTTCTTCAAAAATGGTATTTATAGAACAGGCTTCAGCTTTTATTATCTCGCTATCGGTATCAATAAGAGAATATTCTGTCAGCGTTTTTGTAAGAAGTTCTCCTATTGTAGTTTTTCCGCTGCCCATCATTCCTATTAATGAAATGTTCATTTTATTACCTTTCTGAAATTCTTTTAAGATAGTTTTGATAATTAACCTTCATCTCAAAAAGGCTGTCATGTGAAAATTTCTCAAGCATTGCATCAGCAATAACTATTGCAGCCATTGCTTCAGCAACAACAGCACAAGCTGCAACCGCACAGGTGTCTGACCGTTCAAAATGAGCTGATACTTCTTCTTTTTTATCAATAGCAATAGAATTTAACGGTTTTCTTAATGTCGGAATTGCTTTCATCACTGCTGAAAAAATAATATCTTCTCCGTTGGTTATTCCTGATTCAATTCCGCCGGCATTATTAGTTTTTCTGTAATATTTGCCGTCTTTAATAAATATTTCATCATGTGTCATAGAGCCGGCTGTTTCTGCAGCCGCATTGCCTAAACCTATTTCTACTGATTTTATGGCAGGAATACTCATAACCGCCCGGGCTAATAGTCCATCAAGTTTTTTGTCCCATTGGACGTGAGAACCTAATCCCGGCACCATATTTTTAAATACGACTTTAAATTTTCCGCCCAGAGTGTCACCTTCTTCTTTTGCTTTATCAATTTCTTTTTTCATTGCTTCATAAGCTTCAGAATCAGCAGTTCTTAAATCAGAATTTTCTATTTTCTCTTTATACATAAAAATATCTGAAGGAAAATCCGTCTTAACTGAACCTATTTGCATTACACAAGACAGACATTCAATATTAAATTCACTTAAAATGCATTTTGCGATTGCACCTGCAGCAACTCTGGCTGCTGTTTCCCTTGCACTCGATCTTTCAAGTATATTTCTTACATCTGTGTGGTTATATTTTAATGCACCGGCAAAATCAGCATGACCGGGTCTTACATTTATTATTTTTTTAGATTCAATTTTTTCTTTATTCTCTTTTGTATCTTCAACAGGGTATGGACTCATAGGTATAGTCCAGTTATCCCAATCTTTATTTTTAATTTGAAGACAAATAGGAGCTCCGGTAGAAAAACCATGTCTGACTCCTGCTAAAATTTCGGCACAATCGGATTCTATTTTCATTCTTCCGCCTCTGCCATATCCAACCTGTCTTCTCTTTAATTCGTTGTTAATAAATTCTATATCTATACGGATACCTGACGGTACTCCTTCTACTATTGTCGTTAAACATTTTCCGTGTGATTCTCCGGAAGTTAAAAATCTAAAAATCATACTCTATCCTGTACTCTGACAACGAAAAAATTATAGCATAAATTTTAATCCTAATATTTTATTCATGACATGTTAAGAAAAAAAATACTATAAATATAGTATAAAGTGAATATTCGTATTATATCTGAACATGACACTGTCAAGTAAAAAAAATCAAAAAGTGTCAAAAAGACCATTATTAACTATTGTAAAACTTTTTTTAGGCACTTGTTTGTAAGGGCATGGTCATTTGTAAAATTTAATTAAAAAATATTTCCTTGTCTGGGAGAATTGTACGTTTTACTATATAGAAACAAAGAAAAACGGCTTGCGGAAGGAGTGATGGCAAAGCTTACTATTGGGAGAGAAAATGTAAAGGGAAAAAAATTAAAAAACAGGTTAGACTTTAATAAAAAAGATTTTGTCAAAAGGAAGAGATTAGGGGAAACAAAAAGTTCTGTTGAAGCAGAACTTTTTTAATACAAAAAGTTTATTATGCTTTATACTTATTATGTATACTGTTAAAAGGGAAAAAAATGAAAAGAGCAATTGTAATAGTAATAGATTCAATGGGTATAGGAGCCATGCCGGATTGTAAAGAATACGGCGATTCTTTTGAGTGTAATACTTTATGTAATGTTGCAAAAGTTTCAGGAGGATTAAATGCTCCTAATTTGTATAAATTTGGTCTGGGAAATTTAGATGATATTAAGGGTATTGATAAAAATATTAATCCAATTGCTCAATTCGGTATTATGCTTGAAAAATCAAAAGGAAAAGATACAACAACCGGTCACTGGGAAATGATGGATATTATTCTTGATAATCCATTTAAGGTTTATCCAAATGGTTTTCCTTCTGAAATAATAGAAAAATTTATTCAAAAAACAAATTGTAAAGGAATTCTTGCAAACTATCCGGCATCCGGTACAAAAGTAATCGAGGATTTTCACACTGAACATATAAAAACAAAATTTCCGATAATATATACAAGTGCTGATAGTGTTTTTCAAATTGCGGTTGATATTGATATAATACCGGTTGAAAAGTTGTATGAATATTGTGAAATAGCACGGGGAATTTTAACAGATAAATATAATGTCTCAAGAGTAATTGCACGCCCTTATCATATTGTAGACGGAAAACCTGTAAGAATAGGTGCTTTAAGGAGAGATTATTCTGTAGTTCCTCCAAAAGAATCAACTCTTGATGTTATATTAAAAAATAATGGAAGTGTCTTAGGTATAGGAAAGATTGAAGATATTTTTGTAGGAAAAGGTATTTCACATGCAATTCATACCGCTTCAAACAAAGATGGTCTTGAAATTACTTTAAATGCAATTAAAAATAATCTGGATTTAAATAAATTAAAAACATCGTCTTATTATAATATTAATCAATATGATAAACAGTTAATATTTACAAACCTTGTAGATACTGATATGCTCTACGGGCATAGAAATGATGTTGAAGGCTATAAAAGAGCAATAGAAGAAATAGATTCTTATATTCCTGAAATAATAAAAAATATGACTGAAGATGATATGTTAATTATAACAGCAGACCATGGTTGCGATCCTACTACTGCGGGCACCGATCATACAAGAGAAAGAGTTCCGTTAATAATATACTCGAAAAATATTACTCCGGGAAAAATAGGCACAGTCGGGTCTTTTAATTATATATCCTACCGTATAAAAGAGTGGTTTAATATTTAAAAATGAAAAAAGTACTATGTTTTGGCGACAGTAATACATACGGCTATAATCCCGAAACAGGAGGAAGGTTTCCTGAACAAGAAAGATGGTGCGGCATATTAAAATTACTTGCCAAAAACAGTTTTGATATTATAGAGGCAGGGTGTAATAACAGAACAGCTTTTAGTTTAAATGATTCAATAGATTGCTGCGGGTTTAAAAGTATAAAGAAATATTTGAAAAATAATTTATATATGATAATTCTTCAGATTGGTATTAACGATTTACAAACGGGTTATAATAACTCAATTGCAGATTTTAAAGAAAAATTTGAAAATTTTATTGAAGAAATAAGAAAAAATTGTACTGATACTGAAATAATGTTAATAGTACCTTCCGTTATTAAAGATAATATTTTAAACAGTAATTTTTCTTTTGCTTTTGATTCTTCCTCTATAGAAAAATCAAAATTTTTGCCCGGAATTTATAAAGATATATCAAGAAAATACAATTATGAATTAGTAGACTTAAATAAAATAGCAGAAGTGTCAGAAATAGACGGATTGCATTATACTAAAACCGGACACAAGAAAATTGCTGAACATATTTATAAAATCTTATCTGATAAAGAGTGTTTTATTTTTTAAATTTTTTGATATAATTTTATTGTTATATTTAGTAACAAAAGTTAAATAAAAAGGAGAAAAAATGAAAGTAACAGTTAATGATAGTTGTATAGCTTGCGGTGCTTGCGAATCAGTGTGTGATGCAGTATTTTCTGTTGAAGATGTAGCAAAAGTAAACGAAGCTGCAGTTGCAGGCAATGAAGATTGCGTTAAAGAGGCTGCTGATTGCTGTCCTGTTAATGCTATTGAAATTGAATAAGCAATATATTTGTTAAAAAGGACAGATGAAAAAATATTTTTTCATCTGTCCTTTTTGTTTGTCATCAAATAAAATTATTTTCAAACTTGTAAAAGAGTTAAATTTATAAACTTATTTGATGAGATTCAATCATAACCATTAAAACTGAAATATCAGCCGGTTTAACACCTCCGATTCTTGCAGCTTGGCCTAATGTTACAGGTCTTATTTTTGCAAGTTTATCTCTAGTTTCTGTTGAAATATGCTTTATTTTACTGTAGTCAATATTTTCAGGAATTTTTATTTTCTCAAGTTTACCGGACATATTTACCTGTTGAATTTGACGTTTTATGTATCCGTCATACTTTATTTTTACTTCAACCTGTTCATAAATATCTTTTGTGAGATTTAAATTTTTTGTTTTTTTATCTGTTTCTTTTAATATTTCATAAGTGATATTCGGTCTTTTTATTAATTCGGCTAGTTTCATTCCTCTGTCTATATATTCATTGTATTTAGCCAGTATACTATTGACCTTTTCGGAAGGAGAAATTTTTTCGGTTTTAAGCCTGATGATTTCTTCATCAATAGTCTTTTGTTTTTCTAAAAACATTTTATATCTTTCTTCACTGATAAGCCCGGACTCGTAGCCGAGTTTTGTTAATCTTTCATCGGCATTATCCTGTCTTAGCAGCAGTCTGTATTCTGATCTTGAGGTTAGCATTCTATAGGGTTCATCAATATCCTTTGTAACAAGGTCATCAATCAATGTTCCTATATATGAAGATTCTCTTGAAAGAACAATCATTTCTTTATTTTGAAGAAAATTAACGGCATTAATTCCGGCAATTAAGCCCTGTGCCGCTGCTTCTTCGTATCCTGATGTACCGTTAATTTGTCCGGCACAAAAAAGACCTTTTATATTTTTTGTCATAAGTGAATGATATAACTGTACTGCAGGCATATAGTCATATTCAACAGCATAAGCCGGTTTCATAACATGGACTTTTTCTAATCCCGGAAGAGATTGAAGCATTTGAATCTGCACTGAAGCCGGCAGACTTGTCGAAAAGCCCTGTACATACATTTCATAAGTGTTTTTTCCTTCAGGTTCTATAAATATATGATGTGATGGATTATGGGCAAATCTTACAACTTTATCTTCTATAGAAGGGCAGTATCTTGGACCTATACCGTGAATTAATCCGGAATACATCGGAGATTTATCAAGATTGTTCCTTATTATTTCATGTGTTTTTTCGGTCGTTCTCGTTAAGTAGCATGGATATTGTTCTCTTACTGGTCTGTCGGGTAGAAAAGAGAAAAATGATGGATTTTCATCTCCGGGCTGTATCAGCATCTTTGAAAAATCAATTGTTCTTGAGTCAACTCTTGCGGGTGTGCCGGTTTTTAATCTTCCTATGTTAAATCCTAATTTCTTTAAAGAAGGTGATAATCCTTTTGCACTTGCTTCGCCCAGTCTGCCAAATTCAAGGTATTGCAGTCCTACCCATATCCTTGCTTCAAGAGATGTTCCTGTTGTTAAAATTACGCAAGGAGCTTTATATTCAAGCCCGAATTCATCTTTTAAACCCGCTACGCAGTTATTGTAAACGATAAGTTCTGTCATTGTACACTGTTTTAAAGAAAGGTTTTTTTCTTTTTCTAAAAGCTGCCGCATAAATCGCATATATTCTTTTTTATCTGATTGTGCTCTTAAAGCTCTTACCGCAGGCCCTTTTGATGAATTTAGTGTTTTTAGCTGCATATATGTTGCATCTGCGGCTATCCCCATAACTCCGCCCAGTGCATCTATTTCTCTGACAAGGCAGGATTTAGCCGGGCCTCCTATTGCAGGGTTGCACGGCATAAGGGCTATATTGTCAAGATTTAATGATGCTAAAAGTGTTTTAGCACCAAGCTTTGAACAGGCTAAAGCTGCTTCACATCCGGCATGTCCCGCACCTACAACTATTACATCATACTTAAACATATTTTAATTATATTCTAAAAAAAAACATTAAAAATACTAATTTTTCTTTTGTAAAAAATTTGACAAAAAAGCTTAATAATTACGCAAAATACCATGACAAAATTAAATGAAAGATTTATGATTAAATCAATCAATTACTTATATTATTATATGGAGATGGGGACAATTAATAATTCTGTATTAACTAAAAATAATAAATTCTTTATTGAAAGCACAAATTTAAGTTCTCTTTCAGGGAATGATGATAAATTCAGTTCACTAAGTATGTCGGCGATGCTGGCCAGAGGTGAAGTTCCTGAGGTACACAGAAGAACAGCTGATAATTACATGGTTATTAAAAAAATATACGGTACACCTGTAGTTCAGCCTCGTATTAATAATAAAGAACGTGCATTATTAGCAAAATATGATTTTAATCCGCTTGAATATTCAACTATTAAGCAGATAAATGAAGAACTTTCTTTTTTAAAACGCTGGTCTATGTCTCTTGAAAAAAATCTTAGAAGTGATGCCGATGAAATTATACAAATAAGAGCAAAAGAGTTAAAATATTTAGTCGCTTCAAGGTATACGTGTGTTACAAGCGAAATATACTCAGGTTATAAAGCTATTGAACGTTATTTTGAGGAAATATCCAAATACTAAAGATAAAGAAGTAAATCTGATGCAAGCTTTTTTGCTTTACTGACAGCAGAATTTATTAAAGTTTCATTATTGAAAAAGTCGTTGCGGCTTATTTCTTCTCTTACGAGTTGTCTTGCAAAACTTCCGATTGCGGCACCGTTTATATTTACATTACATTCTTTTGCTAATTTAGTTGATTTCGAGTTTGTTCCTCCGGAAAGAAGTATATATGATGGGATGTTATAAGAATTAATTAATTGAGCAAATGCTACTGTCTGCAAAGTTGAATTATAATCATCAATGCCTCCTGACATTGGTTTTCCGTCGGTTTGAATGATAAAAGAAAAAGGTGCTTCTTTTGATGTTATTTCTTTTAACAGTTTTATAATAGTATCGTCTCCGAGCTTAGAACGGTCCAGACATATACTGATTATTCCTTTATAGACAGATTTTATTTTATTTAAATTATCTATAATATTTTCTGTATTATCTACAGAACAATGGAATTCAACACAGTCAATATCTTCGGAAATAAGCGGTAGCAGCATTGTATACGGCTGCTTGTATTTGTGTTCTGTAATTATTGCTTGAGTCTGGCATATATCTTTGCATTTAAGACAACCTATGCATTTTCTTTCATCAATAATATATTTTTCTTCTTCCATAAAAATTGCATCTTGAGGACATATCTGAATACATTTACCGCATTGAATACAGTGCTGTTTGTTTATAAGTGCTTTTATTACGTGAACATCTTCCTGTAAACCTACACTTGTGCATATCAAACCTTCTCTTTCCGCAAGTTTTAAGGCATTTTTTACCATGTCTACTGCTTCTTTTTTTGCACAAACATCAAACATATTAAAACCTGCTTTTGAATATACAAAAACAAGTTTTAATATTTCTTTTAAATTTTCATTTCCTGCACCCAGTATAAGTTTTAGGCATTTCTTATTATTTAATATATTTTTTATCTTTTCCATAGCGTTATTATATAATAAACTAATAATAAAAACAGGAGAGTATATGAATACGATAAATCACAAAGACAGTCTTCTTTTAATAATTGATATCCAGGAAAAACTTTCAAATATGTTAAATGATGAAAGTGTAAAACAAAATGCAATAAAAATTGCAAAGGCAGCAAAAATATTAAATATACCTGCGATTATAACAGAACAATATCCGAAAGGACTTGGTTCTACTGTAAGTGAAATAAGAGAATCACTTCCGGATGCTTTGTATATTGAAAAAACATATTTCAGTGTATTAAAAGAATCTGGTTTTGTTCAAAAGATAAGTGATTACGGAAAAAAACAAATAATTATTTGCGGAATAGAAACACATATATGTGTTCTTCAAACAGCCTTTGAGCTTATAAATCTCGGGTATGAGGTATTTGTGGTAAGTAGTGCATCCGGTTCAAGAAATATGGAAAACAAAGAAACGGCTCTTCAAAGACTTCGTCATGCCTCATGCCAGACGGTTACAACTGAAATGGTTCTGTTTGAATGGCTGGAAGGTTCTAAAAATCCTGCATTTAAAGAATTACAGGCATTAATAAAATAATTTTTTTACTCTTTCATAAAGTTCAAAATGCATACCGTTCTCTAAAGAACGGGATTTTGAGTATTCAATTATATCATATACTTTTTGTGGAATATTATTCTTATTTTCGTTATACCAGTTTTCTTCTATATCGAGAACACTATAGGATAATCCTGCGTTAATATTTTCAGAAATCCATTTTTCTATTTCGTCTATTGAATCGTTTATTCCGGGTATGATGATATACTTTGCACTAACGTTAGCTTCATTATTTTGATTTTTATTTAGTGCATATTTTTTTATATTTTCTCTTACGATATTATAACAGTCAACATTTTTGATTTTTTTATATATTTCCCTGCTTCCTGAGTCAACTGAAATGACAAGATGAATTTTATTTTCTTTAAGTCCTCTTTCAAGGCAATCAATATATTTTATACCCGAAGAATGAACTCTTATATCTTGAAATCCGTTATCTAACAGAAAAGTAATAATGTCATTAAATTCATCAAGCAAAGCAGGTTCTCCACCCCCGAATAGGATTTTTGAATTACGTCTCAGGATTCCTTTTGTGCACAATTGTTTTAATATATTTAAAATCTTATAATGCTTATTAGAAAATTCTTCAGGATGGCAGTTAGCATAACAATATGAACATTTTGAATTACATTCTGTCCAGTGGCTTATATAAAGGCTGTCTATATAATTTCTTTCATCCCATGCTTCTAATTTTAATGAAGGACAATTTAAACAATTTACATGAATTTTTGCTTTTTTATGAAAACGCCTGAAAATATCTCTGTTTGTAAAAAGTCGTTCTATATCAAAATTGTCTCCGTTAAAGTTGTCTTGAATTAGAGTATGACTATTTTTTACATCAGAACAAAAACAGCACATTGTTAATTTCGAAGGATAAAAAACAAGACCGTGTTCTATCCATTCACAACTGTAATAAAAACCTTCTTTTTTTTGTATTAAATTAGGATTTAAAATAAACATTTATTTAATCCTTTTTTTTCTAAAAAATGAACTTTTTTTATTTTGTTTATCACATAAAAGATTTTGAAGTCGTTCGTATGTCTGGAAATATGTATTTAATTGTTTTGAACGTTTTTCTGTATATTCTATCAGTTTATAGATATGGTTGGGTATTTTATACCTGTTTTCAAGATACCAATTTTCTTCAATGTCCAGAACAGAAGCATAAAGCCCGTCTTCTCTATTTCCTTGAAGCCATTTTTCTATTTCTTCTTTTGTGTCATTAATTCCCGGTATAATAACAAATTTTGTGCTAATTAAATCTCGTCCGAGAAATGTTGTATTGAGTGCATATTTTCTTACATTATCACGAACTTTTTCATAGCACGGTACCTGTTTTATTTTTTCGTATGTTTCTTTTGTACCGGCATCAATAGATACAACAACATAAGCAATAAGTGCATTTATAGCCTGTGCAAGAGTCTCGCTATATTTAATACCTGAAGTGTGTACTCTGAATCTGATAAAATAATTGTCCATAAAAAATTTAATTATATCATCAAATTCGCCTAATAAAGTTGGTTCTCCGCCGCCAAAGGCGATATTTGCTTCTCTTTTAAGTAATCCTTGCTCATAAAGATTTTTAAGTATTGGCAATACTTCATATAAATTTTTGTTTTTGAAGTCTTCAGGAAAATTACTTTCATAACAGTATATGCATTTTGAATTGCATTTTGTCCAGTGGCTTATATACAGGTGGTCAAGATAATTTTCATTGTTCCATTTTTCTTCTTTCAAATAATTACAATTCATGCAGTTTACATTTATTTTCCCTTTTTTATGAAAACGCCTGTATATTTCTTTTACTTTAAATATCCGGTTTATATCAAAATTTTTGCCGGAAAAATTGTCCCTGACCATAACATGCCCGCCACCTTCATGACCGCAATTACAGCACATAGTTAGTTTGTAAGGGAAAAATACAAGACCGTGTTCTATCCATGGGCAGCTATAATAATAACCTTCTTTTTTGCTTACAAATTTTTCGTTATATATAAACATTTATCGCCTTTCAAATATAAAGGTTATCATTATACATATTTTAAGTCAATTTTGCTGATTTATATATCATGTATGCTCTGTCATATAAATCTAAATCTACATTATTTAGTTTTGTAATATATTTAGCAAACTTAATTATTTCTGTAATATATTCAGGTATATTATTTCCAATTTCATTATACCAGGCAATATCGATATCCAGTGCGATTTTTTTTATTCCAAGATTTTTACACAATAAAAACCAGTCTAATACATCTTTTATACTGTCATTTATTCCTTTTAGCATAATAAATTTAGCAATTACTCTTTTTTCATTTATTTGTTCGGCTTCAAGATATCGTTTTATATTGTTTACTACGGTATTAAATCTATCAACACCTTTTATTCTTTGATAAATAACAGGAGAGCTGCAATCAATTGAAATGACGATTTCTGCCAGATTTTTAGATATTACATCGGCAATAGAAGCTGAATATCTTATTCCGGATGAATTAATATTTATATTTGTAATGCCTGAATCAACTAAAAAATATAACAGTTTATCAAATTCAGGATATATTGTAGCTTCGCCTCCTGCGATAGAAAAATGAGTTTTTTCTGTTATTAATTTTTTATCAAATAGTTGCTGAAGTATAGGTATGATGTTATAGTGTTTGTCATCTGAAAGATTGTTGTCTCTTATTGCCGGACAGTATATGCATTCTGCATTACATTTAGACCAGTGAGTTAATAAAACATTTGAAAAATAATTTTTATCGTCCCAGTAATCTTCTTTTAAAAAGAAACATCCTTTACAAGCCTCAGGAACAAGGCCTTGTCTTACAAGATCTTTTTGCTTCTTTTTTTTATTGTTTATTTTATCTATATCAAGCCATAATCCGTTAAATTCAGAGTCAAGTATATATCTTCCTTTTCCTTCATGGCTTTGTTCACAGCAAACTCTAATTATTCCGGCATGGTCAAAAATAATTCCGTGTTCAAGCCACGGACAGCTTAAGAACTTTTTCCTTCCTTGTATTTGAAAGAGCAAACCACGGAGAAATTTATTTATTTTCGTAAACATATAATATAAACTCCGTTATTTTTCTGGTTTTATTTTGTTATCCCGGTCAATTTTAAGATTTGAGGCTCTTTCATATAACTCACAGCTTTCAAGATTATACTGTTGATATGAATTAAAAACAAAATCAAAGATAACATATATGTATTGAGGAATAGAGTTTCTATTTGCTTTAAACCAGTTATCTTCAATGTCAAAGGCAATGTTTCTAATTCCTGCTTCATAAGTCATTTTCATCCAGTTTTTTATTTCATGCAGATTGTCGTTTACTCCCGGCATTAAAACATATTTTGTACGAATAAGTCCGTTTTTTGTCTTTGCATATTTTTTAAGGTTTTTCCAGACATTATCAAAGCAAGAAACACGTTTTATTTTTTCGTATACTTTTGCAGAACTTGAATCCACAGAGGTAATTAAGGTTATTTTTCCGAGTTTTAGTCCTTTTTCAATAGCGGGTGAATATTTTATTCCGTCAGAGTGAATTCTTATATTATAAACATCGTAATCTAAAAGAAGATATACAAGTTCTTCAAATTCATCAAGTATTGTTGGTTCTCCTCCCCCGAAAGTTATGGTTGCATTCTTGGAAAGAACTCCTTTTTCTATCATATCTTTTATAACGGGGTATATATTATATGTCTTGTTTGTATTAAAGAACTTCTTATCTTTATCAGTATAACAATAAATACAATTGCAGTTACAATGTGTGAAGTGACCTATTAATACTTCATCTATATAATTGTCTGTATTCCAGTCGGATTCTTTTAAATAATAGCAGCCTGAACATTTTTCAGGAATATTTCCTTCTCTTATTTTTTCACGCATAACATTGCGTTTCTTAAAAAGTTCATCCCAGTTAATAATTTCCCCTTTGTAATTATTAATTTCAATAATATTTCCTCCGCCGGGATGTGAGCTGATACAACAAATCTGCACCGAATTAGAAAAAAAAGTAATACCATGCTCAAGATGTATGCAACTAATATATTTCAAAATTTATTCCTATATCAATAATAAAATACAATAATTATTATACATATAAGAAAAAACTAAAACAAGAAATAAAAAAGTAGTATTCTTGACTAAAAAAAACTATAATGATACTTTAATAATGGAAATACGGGACTTTTTAATTGAGATACTTAAGTTGCAGATATATAGAACACGGAATGGATTTTGAGCATACAAGGCTTGAAACTTGTTGTTTTACCTGCCATTCCGGCGGCGGAATGATTACATTGAAAAATGAGTATTCAGGCGAAAAAATTGATTGGGATGAATTGTTTGCTTTAAAAAGAAAATACAGAGAAGCACATAAAAACGGTAACTTAACTCCGAACTGCACAGGTTGTGTTTTTTTGGAAGAAAAAGATTGGGATGATGATGATTATATAAATTTCCTGCAATTTAATTATTGGATACAGTGTAACAGTAAGTGCAGATATTGCTACGAAGTACAAAATAAAAAAATGTTTGATAAAATTAAACCCTATGACAGTGTTCCCGTTGTAAAAGAAATGATAGAAAAAAACATTCTAAGACCAGGAGGTGAAGTTTCTTTCGGAGGCGGTGAGCCGACTATTGCTCCTGAGTTTGAAGAATTGATAAAACTTCTTACTGAAAACGGTTTTAAAAATATGAGAATACATTCTTCTGGTATCAAATATTCTCCTGCAATCGAAGAAGCAATAAAAAAAGGTGTACTTAACGTTGTAATTTCCATTGACTCTGGTTGTGAAAAAACATATAAAAAAATTAAAAATGTTAATTCGTATAAAAAAGTTATAGAAAATATGAAAAAATATGCGGCTGCAAATCAAAACGCTTACGGGCTTATGACTTCAAAATATATTATTATTCCTAATATAAATGACAACAGAAAAGAAATTGATTTGTGGATAGAAAGTGTTAAAAATATTGGTGGTAAGTGGTTGGCAGTTGATATTGAAGATGTATGGTATAAGATGAACAGAGCTAACATATCTGATTATTATCTTGATTTAATTAATTATATTATTGACAAAGCACAAAATTATAATATGAAAGTTGAACTATATGACAGGGCAAGAGGCTTGAAAGAAGGAAAAAATCAAATTTAATTTGGCTGTTTGCTATCAAAACGTGTTACAAAGTTTAACTTATTTAGTTATAAAAAATATTATTTTAGCAATTTTTAAATTTAATATTTTTTATAATATAAGAAGGTATAAGTATTGCTATGTTAGAAATTTCTCAAACCAATAATATACAAAGAATATATTCAAATAAAGCTGTAAAGCAAAATCAACCTGCAGCTGTTGAAAATTTTTCTTTTGCTGCAAGTAATCCTATAAATTTAACAAAAGTAAGCAGTGAAAATTTAAAAGCATATAATCCATCATTTACAGCAAAAACACAGGATTCAGCAATAGAAAAGCCTTCAAGAAATTTACAGCTAAGAACAATAAAATCTAAACTGGATAAAACCGATATTAAACTTTTAGAAGATTTGGAAGCAAAAGGAATTTTGGATGATAATAGTTCTAATGACGGTTCTACAGTATTAGATAATTTATATCTGATTGCAACAGAGCCAAGAATAAGAGGCTTATCGGATAAACTTATACTGAAAGAAGTAATTAAAGCTTTGTCAAATCCTGCATCAATAACACAAAAATTCGGAGACATTCCGGTAAATGTTGCTCAAGAAATACAGCAGGAAACAGGAACTCCTTTTCCTGAGCAGGCTTTAAATGTTATTTCTTCTTCATGTGTTGTTGCCAGTATGGAATTTAATCTTGCAAGCAGAAAACCGGCAGAATTTGTAAGATTTGCTCAAGGTTTAAGCGGACGTGATTATTCTGTAGTAAAAAATATTAAAATGTCTGATATTGCTCAAGGAACTGCCGAATGTTTATGGAAACTCAGAGAATTTAATACAAATTGTGAAATATCTAATAATTGGGAGGATGTTTCAATAAAACTCCAACCTGACAGAAATGCTATTGTAAGAGCAAGAGTGCAAACCTCATATAAAGATCCTAACGAACGTTCATGTATAGATGTTCTTATTCAATCTGCACTGTTAAATTTGGGTTCACAGAATACTTATGATGCTTTAACGGATGAAAGAACAGGAAAATTCAATCCTGATAAAAGTGGTTTGACGGACTTTGAAAAAACTTTTGTTGAAGAAGTTGTCTTTAATACTCCTAAAATTTCAGTTGTGTATCAATCGTTGGATGAAAACGGTTATCTTACAGGATATAATTGTACGCCTGAAGAAACAAAACAGCATATTTTAAAATCTTTAGAACTAGGACATAATGTTATTATCGGATATACACATATGGATGCCGATAATAAAGTAGATGGCGGACATGAAATAACAATAACAGGCTATGAACAAGATGCAAACGGTAATGGATTCTTTATTTGCAATGATACTGATGATAATATAGATCAGCTTGTAAAAATAAGCGAAGAACAGCTTTTGCCTTTAATACATCACGCTGGAATACCTAAAGATGCTTTAAGTGAAAATGATGTAGTTGTTGAATCGTGGCGTGAAATAATAGAAAATTTTCAACGTGAAATAAAAAGTGATAATAAAGAAGATTTAAACTAATATGTTTCGTGCTATATAGAAACTATTATAATGTTTACGATTTATGTATATGTTTAAATGTTAACAAATACAAATACGGTAAATCTGTTTCTTCTGTATAAAAAATTTAGTAATGCTTTCATATCCACCTCTTTATATATAAAGTATATACAAAATATATAATTGCGTGATTTTATTAAAATATTAAGATATATGAAAAAAAATAAAAATAATAAAAATAAAGACTAAAGATAGACAAAATAGTGCCGATAGATAAAATATGCAATCTATTTAATTTAAAGGAGATTTAAATGGCAGTAGAAAAAGGTGATATAAAAGTAAGTGGTTCTGTTGTAAATAATGTTCAAACCGATTTTAATGAAATTTCAAATATCGAAAATTTTATTTCAAAAATATTGGGTGAAGAAAATTTTGATAAATTAAATCATTTAAAAAATGATAAAAATATTACAAATAGAAATAAATTTAATAATGAAGTAAATAGTTCTCTTGAGTTTATTTCGATAGATTCAAACTCAATAAAGCCATATTTAAATTTAATTAGTGAAAAGGAATTTTTTAAAATTGTAGGAGCAAGTAAAAAAGGATTAAAAAAAACTTCGGGTAAATATCAAGAAAGTTTGTACAGCCATTACATGCAAGCATTAGCGGAAAATGATGAAGGTTATATTTCTGACGTTTTAAAAAAAGCAATGATTTTACGTGAAAATATAAATGAAACAGAAGAATTAATGAAAAATGAAGTTTTTAGAAAAAAATGGAAAGAGAATTTTGAGACAATGGATCCTGTATATGTTTTAAAAAATACAGGAAGTATGAAAAGGATAAATGTAATAAGAAGGTCGATTTAAGACAAAAAGGAAATAACAATTTGTTATTTCCTTTTTTTTACACTTCATAAATGATATAATCGAAAAAGATTTTAAAAGAGGGAGAGATTTTATAAATGAAGAAATTTATATTAACAATATTAATTATTGCTATGTTTCCTGTAGCTGTTATTGCAGAAATTGTTCCTCATAAAGTTTATGCTGTTTCTCACTGTGACGTAATGGCAGAGAGTATGTATGAGGGGCAAAATATATCCTTTCAATCATTGGATAGATATTTTGTATCAGAAACGGAATATGTTGAAAAAGATGGGGTAATAACTGTAAGACTGGATAAATATGTTGAGCCGAAACGTGGACAGAGGAACGGATATCTAAAGATAAAATTAGTTGAATATACTATTCCTTCTGAAAACAATAAGATAAAAAATGTCGAAGATATGGATATATACGGAACATTAAGGCTTTCTGAAAAGAAAGACAGAAAAGAGATAGCAAAAAGTGCAGGCGTTGCAATAACTGGACATATACTTAAAGTTCCGGGGTTTTCTCAGGCGGTTGCCGTGTCAAAAGGCATAATAAAACCTAATCCGGATCAGAACAGATTGCAGTCGGCCGGAAGAAATTTATATCAAAGCACTCCTCTTAAGTATTCTGAAAAAGGGCAGGAGATTAATATAGAAAAAGATGCTATTGTTGTATTGAGATTGAAGACAAAAGAAAATCCGGAAGAATAATAGATGGAGAAGAAAGAAAATATTTTTTTGAAGTATTTGTTTATCATCTCAATAACTATTTTTTGTGTGGGGATGAGTTGTGTTAGTAATATTCCTGATAATGATTTATGGGCCAGACTGATAGCCGGCGGACATATTGTTGAAAATCTTAGTATTTTAAAGCATGACTTTCTTTCTTACACTCCGACACATATTTGGTACGACCATGAATGGGGTGCGAGTGTTTTTTTCTATCTGGCTTTAAAATATTTCGGGGATTCAGGGTTAATTCTGTTAAAAGGAATACTCACAGCGATTGTAATTTTGATATGTTATAAAACAGTTGCAGTAAGAAAGCCTGAATCAACACTGCCTTATAATATTTTGTATTTTGCAATTATGTTTCTTGCTGTATATAAATCGCTTGGACCAACTATAAGGTGTTTATTATTCACGTGTTTATTTTTCTCTTTGTATTTGTATCTCCTTGAAAAAGTAAGAAATGGACAGGATAAATATTTGTGTTTTTTACCTGTGATTATGGTATTCTGGGGGAATATACACGGCGGGTGTATGAGCGGTATAGGTTTAATAGTTTTATACTGCATAGGTGAATTTTTAAATAAAAAACCCGTGAAAAAGTATGTGATAACTCTTATTGTCTGTCTTTTAACTTTATTTATAAATCCGTATGGTATCGAATATGTTAAATTCTTGTTTTTTGCCGCAGGAATGGAAAGAGAATATATTTCTGAGTGGGCAAGTCCTTTTTGTTCAAAATATATAAATGCATATATGCAGTATAAGTTATATCTACTTGTAATGATTGTAGTACAAATATTATGGCTGATTAAAAATAAAATTACTTATGAGAAGCTTGATAAAACAAAATTAATAATAATAATAACAATGATATATTTATCTGTTACTCATATAAGGCATCAGTCGTTTTTTGTATTAACTGTAGGAACGTTATTGTATGATGAGTTTTATTCTTTATTTAATTCGTTAATACGTTTTATAAGAGA
Organism: Candidatus Gastranaerophilales bacterium; assembly: GCA_944325525.1. GTDB lineage: Bacteria > Cyanobacteriota > Vampirovibrionia > Gastranaerophilales > Gastranaerophilaceae > Avigastranaerophilus. The sequence goes on along the minus strand of CALVAK010000013.1, from coordinate 33,205 downwards.
GAAAATAAAGCTTAATAATGAAGATGTGGTGCAAAGCATAGTATTACTGAAAGAGGTATGTGTGTATTTCTTTATTATTATTCTTTCCCTGCCTCCATTAATTGCTAAAAACAAAGAAATAAGAATAACGGAAACCAAATACCCAAGATATGCAATTGAATTTATAAAAATTAATCAGTTAAAAGGAAATTTATTTATAAATTTTGATTGGGGCAGTTATGCTGCATATAAATTGTATCCTGACAATTTAATTGTTATGGATGGAAGATATGAAGAAGTATACAACCCGGATTTATTATTAGAATTAAAAAATTTTCATCTTTTGAAAAATGACTGGTATAAAATAATACGGGATTTTAAAACTGACGTAATGGTTTTAGAAAAAGAATACCCTGTATATAATGAAATTATGAAAAATAAGGATTGGACATTAGTATTTGAAAATAATATAGCAGGAGTATTTGTTCCTTCAAATACAGTTAAATCTGAATATTTACTCCCTGTTCCTAATGATGAGTATTATAATAAAACAAAGTTTAATACAAATATAAACTTTAAAGAAAAAAAGGACTGAATTCAGTCCTTTTAATTATCATTAATATTTGCAATAACTTCATTAATTCTTGCAACAATGTTGTCTTCTGTTTTAAAAGAAAAATCATTTTTAATATCCGTTAACAAAATGGAGTTGTTAACATTGTTATAGTTCTGAACAATTTCAGTAAGTACTTTATCAGATGCTTTATCAAAAACTCGTGTTACAAATTCATCAGCGGTTCCAAAGCTAATTCCTGCTGTGCCGTTGTATATTTCGCTGCATAAGAGCATAACAGCATTTTCATTGCCGTTTTCGGCCGCTTCAAGAAGTCGATCAGCTATTTTTGTTTGAATATCATCTTGAGCTGTGTCATAGAAATCACCGTCGACATCCTTTATAAAACTTCCATAAGAATTATTATAGTTATTAATTATAAGTACCCAATCATCAGGGGTCAGGTCGTCATTATAAAATATTGAATTAAATTGTTCATCATCGGTTCCCAGCCCTCCAAAGATTCCTCCTTTCATTGAATCATAAAGATTTTCGGCATATAATTTAGCAGCTGTTTCGCTAATTGTTGTTTCAGGTTTCTGAACAGTTTCTGTTAAGTCTGAATTATCTGAACTTATAATACCTGAAGAAGTTAGTTCTTCTACTGCTTCTTCGTATGTTAATCCTTGTTTCATCAAAGCATCAATTTTCGCTTGATCTTCATCAGAATAGTTTGCGTATGCTCTTTTTAATAAATCAGCTTCTTCTTCCGTAACACTTCCTATTGATAACAGCCAATTAATAACTTTTTCAGGAGTTGTTAATTTGTCATCATCAATAAATGTTTCAACGAACTTTCTTGCCTCTGATTTATTAGTAAAATCATATTTACCGTTATTTTCGTTATTATTGCCGGAATCATCCGTTTCACTGCTTTCGTCAACAGTTTCGTTTCCGTCAGTATCGTCAACTTCGTCAGCACCTTGAGCTTCTCCAACATCTGTGCTTTCATCAGTTTCACTGCTTCTGTCAGCAGCTCCAGTTTCAGTTGTTGTTCCACTATCCGTTGTTGCTTCACTTTCTCCGGAAGCATTATTTTCGCCGGATTCTTGGGTTTCAGAATCCGATTTAATTTGATTTATAGCTGAAGTTATTTCATCTTCATTTATATTCATTAATTTATTCCATATGTCAAAACCCCTAACGTTTTCAGCATCTGAACCGAGAAAAGTTTTAAATTCAGAAGCTGATAAACTTCCATCTGCTCCATTTTCGTCATTATCCAGAACTGAAAAAAGAACATTAACATCTTCTTCAATTTCTGATGCGTCTTTGCCTGTAGCTTGACTCATTATGTCAAGAAATTTTTCCTGAGATATGTCTTCATCAATTGTAAAAATAGAGTTATCAAACATCTCTTTATATCTGTCTTGATAATTAAAAGCTGTTGTAAGATCTGCAATAGAGCTGCTTACTCTTTCAAAATCAGCTTCGTTATTGTTTGTGAGATACTTTGCAATTAAAGAATTGATGTTTACACTTCCACTCATACAAGACTCCTTTTAATCGATATTTATATATTTTTTATCGGATTTTTTAACGTCTTTCTTTAAGTTTTAGTAACAAAATAAAAAAAAATTTACAAAAAGTAATATTTTTTGTCCGGTTATCTTTTTTGATAAAATTTTCCTAAGAAACTATGAAACTTCTTGTCTGTTATCTTTCATAATCCAGCAATTTTTAGGGCAGACAGCAAAACATATACCGCAGCCAATGCATTTTTTGCTGTCGTGAGAATATAATTTATTATTTTGAATAATCGCATTTTGAGGACAATTATTGAAACAAATTTTACAATCAATGCAGTTTTCTTGATGCCATACAGGAATGTGTACTCTTCCGTTGTCTGTAGAAGGTATTGAATAAACTTCAAAATCATCATGTATAAAATCACCAAAAATACCGCCATCAATCCACTTGTTTTTTCTGAATTCTGAAACAGAAATTTTATATTTGTTTTCAGTATTGGCAACAGGAACTATTTTTTTCCATTCTGAAAAAATTGTTAGACTGTCAAATAAATCGATTTTCTCAATTTTTTTTAAGAAAATATTCATTCCTTTTTCAAGAAATTCTATATCATCTTTTTCAAGCTGTTTTATTTCGACACTGTCAGACATAGCTTCAATGTTGCCTCTGACATATATAATTCCTCCGACCATTCCTACACAAGAGCGGTGTCCAAGGACAGAGTTCATATTTTCGCAGTCATATCCGCAAACGACAGCAATTCCTCCGCCCATAAATTCAAAAGAGAAGGAACCTGTATTTTTTAAAACCCAGAATTCCGGTATTTCAAATTTTGGATCATGTTTCATTAAGGCACCGGAGCGAGTACCGACTCTTCCTGCTACATATATTTTGCCTCCTGCAGCACAGTGAGCTGCTGTATCTCCGCAATCTCCTTTTATTGTAATTTCAGCCCCTGAGTTTAACCATCCGACATCTGCCGGTGCTGATCCTTCTACAATTATTTCTGTTTTAGGCAGTGCCATTGCACCTACTCTTTGTCCGGGATTAGAAATCTTAAATATTAATTTATTATCTTTGTTTAATGCCCAGGCGGAGCCTCCAATATTATGCTGCCCGCACCCTTCTATTTCAAAATCTGTATATCCTTCTTTTATTTTGTCTGTGATTAATTGAAGAAGGTCTTGAGTAGACATTCTGTTATTATCTTTTAGTGTTTTAATTTTTAGTGGTTCTTTTTGCATAATTGAGATTTCCGTATATTAACAAACATATTGGATGTCCAGTCTGTTTGCAATATGTTTGTCGACTGTTATAAGTGCATCAGATCTGCCGATAGGAAGAGTAGAATTGCCGACTGGACCCATAAGTTTTTTTAATTCCATATCTGTAGCTATGAAATAATTAACTATATTTTGAGCTGCAGTATCAATATCAAGCCGTTTTGCGAGGCATAAATCTTGAGTGGCAATTCCTGCCGGGCATAGTCCTGTATTACAGGCGTTGCATTTTCCCGTATCATTTCCTACACAACCTGCTATTTCAAGAAGCAGTCTGCCTGTAAATACTCCGTTTGCTCCCAGACAAATTAATTTAAATGCATCAGCAGCAAAGCTTCCTGTTTGACCGAGTCCGCCTCCTGCGAACAATGGTATTTCTCCCTGTCTTCCTTGATGTACCGCAGCTAAATAGCAGTCTCTTAGCTTCGATGTAATAGGATGTCCGGTATGATCTAATGATATTTCATGAGCCGCTCCGGTTCCGCCGGCTAATCCATCAAGGAAAAAGCCTCCTACAATATTGTAAGGGTCTCTTAAGAGATTGTTGTATACAGCTACACTAGTAACAGAAGCGGCAACCTTTATTGCTACCGGAACTTTGAAATTAAATGCTGCATTCATTGATAAGAACATTTTTTGTACACTTTCTTCTATTGAATACAGCCCTTGATGTGTCGGGGGACTGAGTAAATCAGCTCTCGGTACTCCTCTTATTTCCTGAACATAACGTGCTACTTTACTTGCCATTAATAGTCCGCCGTCACCGGGTTTTGCTCCCTGACCTATTTTTATAAGTATTCCTGCCGGATCTTCTGTCATTTCCGGCATTGATTGTATAATTCTGTTCCAGCCAAAATGGCCGGAAGCTATTTGGAGTATCATATATTTTAGATATCTGGATTTCAAAAGTCTTACTGGAATACCGCCTTCTCCTGTGCACATTCTTACGGGAAGACCTATAACTTCATTGAGATATGCAGTAGCAATAGCCATTGCTTCCCACATTCTCCAGGAAATTGCTCCGATAGACATATCTCCCATTAATATGGGATATATCCATCTATTGGGCGGAAGTTTCTCTGATATTTCAATTTTTCCGTCTACATTTTTTAAATTCAGTTTATCTGCAGATAAAATTCTTCCAAAAGGTGTTTTTAGTTCAAATTCATGTCTTGCAGCGTCTAAAGAAGGATCTGTCATTTGAGAAATTCTTCCGATTTTTATTTTATCAAGTGTTCTTCCTTCTGTATTCAGGTTTGAACGCCCGCCTTTTTTTAATGATTGGGCTTTTTCTGACCGGTATCTTACAGAATATCTGTCGTTTGTATTTCTTACTGCTTTAATTGCACCTGTAGGGCATACTCTTGAACACATTCCGCATCCTCTGCAATGATGCTTAAAAGAAATTTGTTGTTTTATAACAAGAATGTTATAAAAAGATGGTTTTTGTATTCCTTGCGGCTTATTTCTTCTTTTTTCAATAACAGGTTTTATTGCTCCAAAAGAACAAACAGCACTGCATTTTCCGCATTGAATACATTTTGATTCGTCATACTCAATAGTCCAGGGTATATCATCTAAATGTAGTTCATTAACTTTTACTGCTGCCATCTTTCCACCGTTAAATCATTATTTACAACTATTGTTTCCTTTTCGCCCGGATATATATCCTGAGAAAAATCTCTATCAGGAAGAATATCATTAATTCCTGTAACTTCTGAAGTCATAATTACTATATCGTTATTTTTGCCCACAACAACAGGTCTTAATTTTTTTGAATCGCAAACACACATTAATTTCCCGTCAGGAAGGACGCCTAAAATAGTATTAGGACCGTTGATTTCCAAATGTGAAAGGGAAGCTTTTATTCTTAATAGAATATCTTTGTCTTCTCTCTTCTCTATTTCTTCATAAGAAAGAGGCGTAATTGTATGTTTATAATATTGAAGCGGCCAGTTTAATATTTTATTTATATAATGAAGAGTATATAAAAAACATTGTGAATCCGATTCAAAACCTATGTATCCTTTATATAGCGACTGCTGATAATCACGGTTTTTTTCAAAAAATGTATTTTCCCCGTTTGCAAGTATGGTATATCCGTCTAGAAAGAATGGATGTGCAGCGTACCTTACAATATCATAATTTGTATTTTGCCTGCATTGGGCTGTAATTATTTTGGCACATAGTTCTTCATTCTCTTCCCATAATCCGAAATAAGTTCCTATATCTTTTGGACTCCCTATCTCTTTTAGTGTAAGAACATCAGGCCAAAAAGAGTACATAAAACCGGAATTATCTTTATCAAGTTCTTCTCTTAATAAAAGAGCAGTGTCAACGAGAAGTTCTTCTTTTTCTTCTTTTGTCGCATATTTATGGCTTTTTGGATATTGAAAGGTTTCAAAAATATAATTAGGCATTGGCTCTATTTTTAACCCTTTTTCATTATTAATTTCCGGTGACCATTGAAGAACTCTGGTAAAGCCGAGGTTGTGTAAAATGTCTTCTGCTCTTCTCGTTCCTTCTACTGTTGCAGCCATAGATAATGTCGGTAAATCTTTATATGCAGAAAATATTCCGCCTAAATCTTGCATTACAAATGCAAAACCGGAATTATCGTGCCCTTTTTGCTGTGAACGCATTAATTTTAAGGCTATCGACGGGTGTAAATATTTTTTAGATTTTATTGCTCCTATTCTGCACATAACAGTCAAATTTTATGACTAATAAGGTTAATATGTCAATGAGTATGATATAAAGAAAAAATAAAGATTGTGTTAAGAAATATTAAGGAACCAGAAATCAAAAGAGCAATTTAACAAAAACAAAAAACTTTATATAAATGTAGAGATTATGAAAGGAGAAAACCTCAAATTCAAAAAAACTAAGAGGCAATGTTAAGGGAAAAATAATCAGCCATTTCAGGCAAAATGATTGAAAAACAATTTTTTTACTCTCTCTCTTAATATCCTCGTGTTTATTTGATGTTTGCAATACTTGCAAACATTTTTTTTTGCTTATTTTTAGACACTTTTAACCTATTTATATGTTTTTATCAGAAGAGAGAAAAATAAAATAAGTAACAAATTTAGTAACATTTCAAAAATAAAAAGCTATGAAATATTTTAATTAATTTCATAGCTTTTCAAATCTTTTCTATTCTATTTTATTCTAAAATTGAGATTTTCGGATAATATCGTTTTGGTTCTGATATAATTACTTTAATGTATGAAAAAATTTGTCATAAAAACATTAGGATGTAAAACAAATCAGGTAGAATCAGCTTTGATGGCTGAGATTCTTATCAGCAATAATTATATTGAAACTAATGATATAAGTGAAGCAGATTATTACATAATTAATTCTTGTTCTGTAACTCATATTGCGGATAAAAAAAATCTGGCTTATATAAGACATGCAAAAAAAGAAAATCCCCGAATTATCGTTGTACTTACAGGGTGTATGGCTCAGCTTGAAAAAGAATCATTATTAAAAAATGATAATATTGATATAGTAATAGGAAACTATGAAAAAAACGATATAGCAAAGATTTTGAATAGTAATCAAAAATATAGTGTTTCGGATATATTTGCTCATAATAGCTTTAGGTATAAAAAACTGTACCATACGAAAAGAACAAGAGCTTCCGTAAAAATTCAAGACGGATGCGATAACAGGTGCAGTTACTGTACTATTCCTTATGCAAGGGGTAAAAACAGATCGAACAGTATAGAAAATATAGTTGAACAAATTAATATTTTTGCAAAAGAAGGTTATTTTGAAACTGTTTTAACAGGTATACATATAGGTCAATGGGGATTAGATTTTGAAAATAAAAAAACACTTAAAAATCTTCTTGAAGAAATAGAAAAATCTAATATAAAAAGATATAGACTCGGGTCTTTAAATCCGCTCGAGCTTGATAATGATTTTATTAATTTTCTTTCAAATTCCGAAAAATTCTGTCCTCATTTTCATTTGTCCATTCAAGCATTATGTAATAAGACTTTAAAGGCTATGAACAGAAATTATGCAGAAAAAAATGTTATAGAACTTGTAGAAAATATTAATTCAAAATTTAAAAATGCGTTTATTGGCAGTGATATAATTGTCGGTTTTCCAGGGGAAAGTGAAGAGGATTTTTCTTGCACTTATAATAATTTATTAAATCTTAAAATATCTAAAATCCATGTTTTTCCGTATTCAAGAAGAAAAGGAACTATTGCTGATAAAATGCCGAATCAAACAAATGAAGAAGAAAAGAAAAATCGAGTAAAGAAAATACAGTATATATCAAATATGAAAATAGAAGAATTCCTGAACAGTAATATATTAACCGAAAATGAAGTGATTGTTGAAAAAAACCGTGATAAAAAAACAAACCTTTTAAAAGGCGTTACAAGAAATTATATAAATGTTTTAATTGATGATGAAGATAAATATAAAGATACAATACAAAAAGTTTTAATTACTGGATTTTCTATTGATAATGAAAAATTAACGGCAAAAATCGTTACATAACATTATTTTTAATTTACATACTATATATTGCTATGATAAATTATATATGTAAAATCTTTCGGGATTTAGAGAAAGGGATATGCTAAATGCGATACGTGCCGCTGCATGTGCACTCTGAATACAGTTTGTTAGACGGAGCAATCAGAAATAAAGAGCTTATAAATTTTGCAAAAGAGAATAATTTTGATGCCGTTGCTGTGACAGATCACGGTGTTATGTACGGAGCTATTGAACTTTACAGGTTATCTAAAGATAGTCAATTTAAAGTATTATTAGGTTGTGAATTTTATGTGTTGCACGGAGATATTACAACAAAAGATGCATCAAACAGAGAACTCTATCATCTTGTACTTATTGCAAAAAACAACACAGGTTATCAGAATCTTGTAAAACTTGTAAGTATTGCACATATTCAAGGCTTTTATTATAAACCACGTATAAATAGAGAAATATTAGCACAGCATTCCGAAGGATTAATATGTCTTTCTGCCTGTATCCAGGGAGAACTGGCTCAGGAGGTGCTGCATGGAAGCAGTGAAAAAGCAAGAGAAGTTGCTAAATACTATAAAGACCTTTTTAAAGATGATTATTATATAGAATTACAAGACCACGGTTTAGATGATCAAAAACGTTCAAATCCAGAACTTATACAAATTGCAAAAGAACTGGATATTCCTCTTGTAATAACAAATGACAGCCACTACCTAAAAAAAGAAGATGCCTCATGGCACGATACTCTTCTTTGTATTCAAACAAATGCTCTAAAAGAAGAAACTAACAGATTTAAATTCCCTAATAGTGAATTTTATGTTAAGACACCTGAAGAATTAAGAGAATCTTTTAAATGGCTCGATTCTGAAACTTTTGAAGAAGCAATTGAAAATACTGCAAGAATAGCCGATAAATGCCATGTGATAATTAAAATGGGTGAAAATATTCTTCCTTCTTTTGAAGTTCCTTCAAATCATACTATCCCGTCCTATTTGAATTTAAAAGTAAGACAGGGGCTAGAAGAAAAATATAAGGAGATAACGCCGGATTTAGAAGAAAGGTGCCATTATGAGCTTGGCGTTATAAATAAAATGGGATTTGATGCTTACTTTTTAATAGTATGGGATTTTATAAATTATGCAAAAACTCACGGAATACCAGTAGGACCTGGCAGAGGTTCTGCTGCCGGAAGCCTTGTTGCTTATGCTCTTGGAATTACTGATTTAGATCCTATTAAACATAATCTATTGTTTGAGCGTTTCTTAAATCCGGAACGTGTAACTATGCCTGATGTAGATATAGATTTTGGTGACGGACGTGAAAAAGTAATTGATTATGTTACTGAAAAATATGGAAAAGATAAAGTTTGTCAGATTATAACATTTGGTACTTTATCTGCAAAAGCAGCTATAAAAGCTGTAGCGAGAGTGATGAATTTGCCGTTTGAAATTTCAAACAGAGTAAGTCAATATGTTCCATCTGAAGTAGGAATGACTATAGATAAAGCACTTGAAGTTTCACCCGACTTTAAGAAAATTTATGATGAAGATGCTCTTATTCGTCAAATAATTGATGAGGCAAGAAATATTGAAGGGTTGAAACAAAACACAGGAATGCATGCCGCCGGGGTTATTATTTCTCATAAGCCTTTAGATGAAATAGTTCCGGTTCAATACGCCAAAGAAGGAAATGTCATTACGGAATATCCTAAAGAAGACTGCGAAAAAATTGGTCTTTTAAAAATGGATTTCCTCGGACTTAAAAACTTGACAATTATAAAGCAGACATTAGATTTAATAAAAGAACGTCACGGAATTGACCTTAAAATAAATGAAATACCTCTTGATGATAAAAAAACATATGAAATGCTTGCATCAGGAAATACAGATGGTGTCTTCCAGTTAGAATCGGCAGGCATGAAAAAACTTGTAAGAGATTTAAAACCTACGGTTTTCGAAGATTTAGGTGCTCTTGTTGCATTGTTTCGTCCGGGGCCGTTAGAATCAGGAATGGTAGAAGATTTTGTAAAAAGAAAACACGGACGGCAGGAAATAGCTTATGCCCATCCATTACTTGAAAATGTATTAAAAGATACATACGGTACTATTGTTTATCAAGAACAGATTATGCAAATATTTCAGGTTCTTGCTGATTATTCACTTGGCGAAGCTGATATGGTTCGCCGTATGATGGGTAAAAAGAAACTAGAAGAAATGGCAAAACAGAAAGTTCGTTTTGTTGAAGCCGCTTCAAAAAAAGGAATGACTGAAAACGCCGCAAATGAACTTTTTGAACAAATTGAAAGTTTCGCAAAATACTGTTTTAACAGGTCTCACTCTGCTGCATACGCTTTTGTTGCTTATCAAACAGCGTACTTGAAAGCACATTATCCTGTTGAATATATATGTGCAATGCTTTCAAATTCAAAAGATGATCTTGATAAAATTCAACTTTATATAACAGAAGCTCAGAAAACTGGAATAAAAATACTTCCGCCTGATATAAATAAATCTAATTCTGAATTTACTCCAGACGGAAATAATATAAGATTCGGTCTTAATTCTATTAAGGGAATAGGAGAGGCAGTTTTAAAAGAAATAGAAGAAGAGAGAAATAAAAACGGTGAATTTAAATCAATTATAGATTTTACAAGAAGAATCAATCCCCGGAATATAAACAGAAAAGCTATGGAAAATTTCATAAAATCGGGAGCTTTCTCTTGTCTGGAACCTTCCAGAAAAAAATTGTTTAATAATATAGAAAACATTTTAAATGCAGCAGCAAAAGAAACTGAAGCCAGAGAACTTGGACAGGTCAGTCTTTTTGCCGGTCTTTCAGGAAATAATGGCGGAAACAGCTATCAAATGCAATCTTTTGAATTGTATGGAAGTGATGAAGAGTATTCAGATAAAGAAATACAGGAATTTGAGAAAGAGTATCTCGGCTTCTACGTAACAAGCCATCCCTTGCAGTCTATTAGGGATAAACTTCCTTTTTTAACTACTCATACGATTAGTGAATTACAAGATTTACCTAATGATACTTATGTTACGGTGTGCGGACTTTTAAGTTCCGTAAGACAAATCGCAACAAAAAAAGATCCGACAAAGTTTTTGAAAGCCGGCGTAATAGAAGACTTGACAGGTGAAACTGAATTTGTTGCTTTTCATAAAACTTTGCAAAATTTTAATTCGTTGATTGAACCAGAGAAAAAAGTGATTATTTCAGGTAAGTATCAAAAAAGAGATGAAAGTTCTTCGCAAATAATAGTTGATAATGTAAAACCGGTTGATAACAGTAATATAATTACTATTTCTTTGAATAAAGATGTTCAGTTTGAAACTATTATAGCCATAAAAGATGCCCTTTCTGCTTTTAAAGGTACTGACCCTCTTGTTTTTAAAACAGATAACAACGGCGAAGAAAAAAAAGTTCTTGTTTCTTCTAATTTTTGGCTTAAAGCTTCAAATGAACTTACTCAAACATTAGAAAAACAATTTTCAAATTATATGAATATTGTTGTTAACTCTGTTGAGTAGTTGTTTCTTTTGATATTTTAAAATTAATGTTTTTTGCAAGGAATGAATATTTTTTATAAGCTTCTTCCGGATTTTTGCGTGCATCATCAATTTCATCAGAAAGTGAAACAAAAATATCAGCTAATCTTGGATCAAATTGGGTGCCGGCACATCTTTTAATTTCTGAAATTGCAGTTTCATGCGAGAGTGCTGTTCTATACGGTCTTGTTGATGTCATTGCATCATAAGTATCAGCAAGAGCAATAATTCTTCCGGCAAGAGGAATATTCTCTCCTTTTAAAGCATCTGGATATCCTTTTCCGTCCCATCTTTCGTGATGTGATTTTACCCATTCTGAAATCATTTGTAATTTTTTTATATTAATTACTATTTTTTCACCTCTTACAGGATGTGATTTCATAATGGCAAATTCTTCATCTGTTAATTTACCGTTTTTGCACAAGATACTTTTTGGCATAGCAATTTTACCTATATCATGAAGCAGACCGGCTATCTCTATATCTTCCATATAATCTTCATCAAGTCCTAATTGCTTTGCCAGAATCATAGAATATAATGTAACACGAAGCGAATGCCCGTTTGTATATGAATCTTTTGTATCAAGAGCATTTGATATAGCTCTTATTGTTTTATAAAAAAGTTCTCTTAATTCTTTATAAAATATCTTATTATTATAGGACATAGAATATTTTGTGATTCCGCTTTCTACCGCAATTTTAAGTTCTTCCGGTTCAAAAGGCTTTAAAATGTACTGGAATAAATCACAATCATTTATTGAAGAAACAATAATATCTGTGTCAACATGTCCTGTTAGTAATATTTTTATAATTTGAGGGTTTGTTTCTCTGACATGTTTAAAAAATTCTGTACCTTCCATAACAGGCATTTTTTGGTCACTTACGATAAGTGAAATTTTATCTCCGTATTGTTTAACTATATCCAGAGCTTCTGACCCGTTATGTGCAGTTAAAATATTATATTGTCCTCTTAATGTCCTTTTTAAAAGTTGAAGATTGTTTTCTTCGTCATCAACAACAAGGACAGTGTGCTTTTCATCATTATTCAGAAAGTTTAATACTACATCTAAGCTTTCTCTTAACTCGCAAGAACTCATTAACTATCACCAATTCTATTAATAACTTTGGTATCGACTTTAAATTAAAAAACTTTAATTGTATTATATCATGTTTTTACAAAAGTTAATAATACACAAATGTGAATTTTTCTATGGCTTTTAGACTTTTTTTAAAAATTAGAATATAATATTTACATTGTCAGCCGGTATAGGGGATTTTATGTTAAACGGTAAAAAAGTTGTTGTGGTAATGCCTGCATATAATGCGGAAAAAACGCTTGAGAAAACATATAATGATATTTATCATGAAATTGTTGATGAAATTATTTTAACGGATGATAAATCAAGCGATAAAACAAAGGAACTCGCAAGAGATTTGAATATAACAACAATAGTTCATAAGGAAAATAAAGGATACGGTGGAAATCAAAAATCCTGCTATACTGCTGCATTAAAATCAGGTGCTGATATTATAATTATGCTTCACCCTGATTATCAATATACTCCAAAGTTAATTCCTGCAATTGCTTCAATGCTTGCTTTTGAAGAATATGATGCAGTTATAGCGTCAAGAATGCTTTCTAATGCTCTTGAAGGTGGTATGCCATTATATAAGTATATTGCTAATAAATTCTTAACAGCATTTGAAAATTTATTTTTAGGTCAGCATTTGTCAGAATATCATACAGGTTTTAGAGGTTTCAAAAGAAAAGTGCTTGAAACCCTTCCTCTTGAAGATTGTGATGATGATTTTGTATTCGATAATGAAATGCTGGCACTTGTTACATATTACGGGTATAAAATAGGTGAAATAAGCTGTCCTACCAAATATTTCCCTGAGGCTTCTTCTATTAATTTTACCCGTTCTTGTAAATACGGATTTGGTGTTTTAGGTGTAAGCATAAAGTATTTTCTTGCATATACAGGACTATATAAGTCAAAAATTTTTAAAAAAAATGCTAAAAAATTAGATATAAATAAAGAACTGCCTTATTATCATAAAAACGAAGAACGAGCTTCTATATCTTTGTAGCAAGAGAAGGAGCAATGGCGATGAATTGTCTTACAAGTTCTTTATCCCATTGAATACCGGCACCTTCTTCCAATATAGAACAGGCTTTTTCCACAGTCATTCCTTTTCTGTATGGTCTATCGCTTATTAAAGCGTGATATGTGTCTGCAATTGCAACTATTCTTGCCGCAAGAGGGATGTCCTCTCCTTGTAAGTTTGAAGGATAACCCTTTCCATTCCATTGTTCGTGGTGGTATTTTACAATAGGAATCAAATCATGTAGCAGCGGGTTTGGTTCAAGTATTTTTTCAACACCTATTGTAGGGTGCTGCTGAATTATTTTAAATTCTTCATCTGTAAGTTTTGACGGTTTTGTCAAAACATCTTCAGGTATCCCTATTTTACCTATATCGTGAAGAAGAGCTCCAAGTTTAATGCGTTCAATTTCTTTTTCCGGTAAATTTATTGCTCTTGCTAAGGCAACTGAATATCTGGAAACTGAAGAGGAATGGTCTTTTGTATATTTATCCTTTGCATCTATTGCACTGGCTAGAGATGTTACAACTTCCAATAAGTGGTTTTGTGATAATATATTTTCATTTTGGAATTGCTCTACAAGTGCTTCTTCAAAATTAATTCCCAGTTGAGAATGTCTTTTTGCCATAACTGCGGCAAACGAATTTAATGCTGTATCATCCCAGAAATCATAATCCTGTGTCGATACAATCGTTGACATACCATTTTTATAGCCTTTTGTCTTTGAAACAAGAACTGCTTGTTCTGCCAGAATTAATAGTTTTTCTTTATCCATTGAATCATCAGGATATGTCGCAATTCCTACGGATAACTTATTAACAGGACCTATGTCATCTACAAGACAGCATGAAAGAGAGTATGTAAGGTATTCAGCCATGTATTTTGCTTCTTCTGCATTCATGTTTCTTAAAATTACGGAAATTTTATCACCGCCGTATCTTGCTGCTATGTCTTGTTTTTTGATATTTTCATTTATCTTATTTGCAACTGTTTTTATTACTTCATCACCTTTTGAGTGTCCGTAATCTCTGTTTATCTGTGCCATATTGTTAATATCAAATATTAAAACAGAGACTTTTGTATTACTTGCTGATGCATATTCAAGTTCTTGTGTTAATAATTCGTGAAATCTTCTGTGTGAGTACAGATTTGTTAAGCTGTCCATATATGAACTTTGTGAAACTTTTTCGTACAAAGAAGAATTTTCAACAAGAAGTCCGAAATTTGTTGCAACAAATTGATATAAATTTAAATGATTTTGTACGTTATAATCGCTTGCAATTGCTACACATATATTTCTTCCGTTGATTTTTATAGGAATTATTGCTGAGGGAACATTTACTAGAGAAGGAACTTTGAGGAATGAAGAGTCATTTAATACAATTACTTCTCCTGTATTTAAGGCCTTCATTATTTCATTTTCATTGTCATTCATAAAAACCTTAAATGAATATACTGCAGAGTTTTTATCCAGTAACTTCATATTTATTGTATTAGACTGTTCCCGGATAACACCTAATGCTGTATATGTGCAGTTTAATCTTGTAACAAACATATTATGCAGCGAATTTAGTGTTTCTCTTAAATCTTTATGATTTTTTATAATTTCATTTGTTTGTTTAATAAATGCAAGATAATCTATGGCTCCGTATGCTTTTTCAGAATGGTGTGTAAACCCGTTTGAAATTTTACCCGGAGTCATACCACTTCCCAGCACATTTATTTTGGCAATTAATCCGCTTTTATCTATCGGATTTGTTGTTTTATTTTTTGTTTTGGGAAGAGAACTGTCACTAATATATGATGATTCTTTTAATTGATGGTCTTTTTGCATTATTGGTTCCTGAATACGTTTTATTATAAATCTATAAATCAAAAAAGTTGCGTTTTTGTAATAAACTGTTACAATTTTATCTTAACATAAATGGAAAAATTGACCAATAAAATAAAAAGTATATCCTTTAGATATCTTTGCTTATTATGTTTGCAGCTTCAAGCGATGCTGATGAAGACATTAATTTTTGCTTAACATTTTTCAAAGAATTTTTCATATTTGATTTGTATTCTTCATCATAAAGAATTTTATATATATTATTTGCAATAATATCGGATTTAGCTTTTATTTGGAGGATTTCAGGTACTACATCTTTATTTAAAATAATATTTGGCAGAGAAACTCTTTTTATACACCTTACAAGAAGATATATGAAATATAAGAACCAGGGGCCTTTATAACTTATAATCATCGGTGTTTCATATAAAGATGCTTCAAGGGCAACAGTTCCAGAGGCAAGAATTAATGCATCAGAAATTGAAAGAAGTTCGTAGTTCTTATTTTTCATTACTTTTATATTTAAGTCATCATATTCTTTTATTACAGGTAATATTAACTCATCTTTTATGCTTGGAGCCTGTGCCAGAGCAAATTGAATATTATTATCCTTTTCTTTTAATATTCTTGCTGAGTCCAAAAATAATCTTAAAAGATTTTTTATTTCAAAAACTCTGGAACCCGGGAAAATAGAAACAAGTTTCTTTTCTTTATTAAAACCGTAATCGTTAAAGAAAGAATCTCTGTCTGCTTTTGGCGGCAATTCAGATAAAAGAGGATGCCCGACAAATTCAACATTAACACCTGCTTTTTCATACATTTCTTTTTCAAAAGGAAAAATAGTAAGCACTTTGTTTATATTCTTTTTTACTGTATTGAGCCTCCATTTTCTTGAAGCCCATATTTGTGGAGGAATATAATAATATATTTTAAATCCGTATTTAGAAAGAATTTTTGAAAGATTGAGATTAAAGCCCCCATAATCAACTAGCAAAACCATATCCGGCTTATATTCGTCTTTCAGATATTTTGCGATTTTTTTGCCTAATGTTATATGAGTTAAAATAATTTTTAGATTAAAACCCATTGCAGACATTTTTGAATGGTCGCAAAAAAGCTTCACGCCTTCGTTTCTTAAATTTTCACCCCCGACACCTTCAATTTGAATATCCGGTTTAATTTTTTTTAAATGTTTTACAACATCGGCAGCGTGTTTATCTCCTGAGTATTCACCTGTAATAATAAATAATTTTTTCATACTGCCATTACAATAATATTGTTTTTATCTGCGTAATCTATTGTTTTTTTATAATCAACCAAAATTGTCTCATTTGCTTCAACGGCAATTAGACAGGCTTTATATTTTTTCATTGTTTTCAATGTATTTAATCCAAAAGCCGGAATATCAAAACGTTTATCTTGCTTTGGTTTTGAAACTTTTACTATAATAGAACCTTTTTTACCGAGTTTACATCCTCTTTTGATACATTTATCCGTACCTTCAATGGCTTCTATTGCCATTATCATTCTGTCTTTAATTACAACGGATTGTCCTATATCCAGCTCACCCATTTCTTTTGCTATTTTATAACCGTATTCTACATCTGACATTTGTTCTTGGGTTGGCTGTATCTTACCAAGTACTCCCCTTGGAACCATAAGATTTTTAATAAAAATGGTTTGATCAAGAACTGTTATGCCTATTTTATTAAGTTCATTTACAAGAAACAGCATAATAGCATCATCATTAAGTCTTGTTGCTTGCTTTAAAAACTCAATTGCCAGAGAGTCAAATCTCGGTCTTTTTACGACCAGGCTTTTTGATACTTTACCTATAAAAGTGAGTTGCTTTATTTTCTCTGATAACAATATATTTTTAATTTTTAAAACTTCACCAGGAGCACAATCATAAACAGTTGCACAATACTTTTTTAATTCGGCTTTATTATCTGAAGATAAGGAAATTGCGACAACATCGAATCCGTTTTCTTTTGCATTTTTTGCCAATTGTACTGGTAATTGACCATTTCCGGCTATTAATCCTTGCTTTTTTTCCAATTCTATAGACACTTTAATATAATCCTCTTTTTCATAAGATTATTATAAATGAAAAAATAAAAAATACCTATTTTTATTTTACAAGGCTGTTGTCAGAATGCTTTTTAAATTCAATTAAACATTTTGCTAGCTGGTCGGGACAGCTTGTAGATTTTGCTCCGCATGTAATCCCCTGAAATTTTTCTATAACGGAATCAATATCCATTCCTTTAAGAAGTTCTCTTATTCCTTTTAAGTTTCCAGGGCATCCGCCTATAAATTCGATATCATATATTTTATTCTCATCAAGTACAACATTCATTAATCCGCAGCATGTGCCTTGGGTTCTGTATTGAATTGATTTTAATGCCATAAATACTCCTTTTTTGCCGCTAGTGCGGAATATGTCTTAATACAGAATATATTAACAACGACATTATAACACAGCAAGGGATGGTAAGAACCCAGGCTATGACTATATTACTGATAATATTTGTTCTAACGCCAGAACCTTTAATTGCTGTTGCAACACCCATAATAGATGTTGATACGACATGGGTAGTGCTCAGAGGAATACCTACTGCAGAAGCAAATAGTACGATAAGGGCGGCAGAAAAGTCTGCTGCAGCACCTGAAATGGGTTTTAGTTTGATTATTTTACTTCCCATTGTTTTTATTATTTTCCATCCGCCTGCCATTGTTCCCATTGCCATAGTAAAGGCACAAATAAGTTTAACGTAGACCGGTATATAAAACTCTCCTGCAGGCATAACTAGAACTCCTGCTGTAACAAGAGCCATAGTAATAACCCCCATTGTTTTTTGAGCATCGTTTAATCCGTGGCTTAGTGCCATTAAGCCTGATGTAATGAGCTGAATTCGCTTGAATCTTCTGTTAATTATATCTGGCTTTATTTTGTAAAACATTCTTAAGAAAGCACACATTACCATAAAGCCGAAGACAAAGCCTATAACAGGTGATGCAAACATTGGTATTATGACTTTATCTATTAATACTATAAAGTTTATAGGGTCAAGACCTGCGTGTATAAATGCAGAACCCAGCAAACCTCCTATTAAAGCGTGGGATGAACTTGAAGGAAGTCCGAACCACCATGTTATAAGATTCCATATTACTGCTGTAATTAATGCACAGAGTATTACTTGAAGAGTAATTGTATTGCTTGCAATAATTCCTGCTCCTATTGTTTTTGCAACATTGACTCCAAGGAGTGCTCCTGTTCCTTCCAATACTGCTCCGAACAATACAGCCTGTCTTGGTGATAGTACTTTTGTTGAAACAATTGATGCTATAGAATTTGCACAATCGTGAAAACCGTTTATATAATCAAAAGCTAAAGCCGTAATTATAACTGCTATTAACAAAATTAATGATAAATCCATATGTACTCCAGACTAGCTCATCTTTAAAACAACGCTTACTACGGCATCAGAAACAGAATAACAAGAATCAAGAGCATTCTCTAAATCTTTATGAATATCTCTAAGTTTAATTACATTTAATGCATCATATTTCCCTGAAAATAGTGATTCTGTTGCATTAAATAATATTTCATCGCCTCTTGTTTCTATTTCTTTCATTTTTAAATTTCTTTGAGTCATATCTGAAATAGTAGGCTTCTTAAAATGTGCAAAGATTTGTTCTAGCTCATTTGTTGCTGCAATTAATGTTTGTGACTGATTCTTTAAATTATCAGTGAAACCTTCTAATCTGTATATCTTTAAATTTACACATGCTTTTACTATTTTCTTTGTGATTTTATTTAAAAGAGCTGATATGTTTTGGATATCTTCTCTGTCTATAGGTGTAACAAAAGAGGTGTCAAGAACTTCAAGAGTTTTCTTAATGTTTTTATTGCTGGCATGCTTATATTGTCTTGCTCTTGCAATATGTTCTTCGGTTACGCCTTCTTCAAGAATTTCATGAAATAATTCCGCTGATTGTTTACAAAATTTTGTTCCTTCTTCAAATAATGAATAAAAGACATCATTCGAAGGTGGTAATATATAAGACATAATTCCGCTCATTAATTTTGACATTTATCTTTCTCCTTTTTTTCACAAAAAAACAATGCACAAGCATTGTTCTATACTAAGTTTTGTTTAACTAATTCCTTTCTTATTTTATTTAAACCTGATTGTATGATTCTTGATATTCTTGACGGAGATAAGTTGAACTCTTCTGAAATTTCTCTTAGCTTCTTATCATCAAAGAATTTACATTCAATTAATTCTCTTTCTCTAGGCGGTAGATTCTTTATTGCCTCTTTTATACTTTCACTTAATTCATAAAATAAAATTTTTTCTTCGGGATTTCTTTTAAAATCTCTTATTTGTGTAGGATTATCTCCTTCTGCCATTTCATCAACAGACAAAATGGTTTTATATACAGCTTCTCTTATATTTGATTGATTTTCTTCATCGATGTAAGAATCTTTCTGATTTTTAAGAACATACCATTTGTATCTTCTTCGAACTTCATTTCTTATTGCCCATTTGATTGCGGTTGAAATATAAGACTTGTTGTATGTATCAGGCGGTGTATTTGAACACAGCTTGTGTACAACTTGTGTCCCTATGTTAACAAGTTCAGAAAAATCTATTAAATGTTTTGAAGACAGTTTTTTATATTCAACTTTCGCAAGAGTATCTATCAGTTCCTGATAGTCTTTTATATTAAATTTATTAACTGTTTTATCTTCTGAACTCATACCCTGAAAATAATATAACACTCTACATGTCATATTTTACATTAAATAAAAAAAAAATGTTGTAATTTCTCAAAAAAACAAAATCTTTTTAAAAAAAACTTAAAAAGATTAATTTTTGTAAACATTGATTTAACATTATAATTGTTGATTTTTCGGCATTTTTAAGATAAAAATTTTCTTAAATGATTTTAATGTTAGCAATTTTTTTATTTCAGAAACATTTATCATTGTGAACATTAATAAATGTTAGTAATTATAAGATAGTATTAATAAGGAGTTAAAAATGATACAAGCACCAAATACACAGTATATGCCGATGACAACATTCGGACAGCCGGGTTATCAGACACAGGGTGCAAATAATGCAGTTCAATATAATCAAACACAAGTTCCGGGAACAATATACAATTATCCTGCAACAAGTTGTTATTTGCCTCAACAACCGAATAATAAATCACAATTTAATGGTGTAAATATAGAAATATTAAATCCACAGGGTCAAGGTTTAACTCCTTCTAATTATGTACAAATGCCGGCACAATTTATACCGGTACAGACACCTCAGGTAATGCCTTATTATCAGCCGCAAACGTTTCCTGCTTCGCAGGCAATAGTTCAGGCACCTCAGGCACCTGCAGCTCAACCGGCTCAAACGGCAGCACCTGCTCCGGCAGTTCCGGCTCCTCAAATTCAACAACCGGCAACAGTACAAACTCCTGCGGCATCTCAAACAACTGCTCCTCAAGCAGCAGCTCCGGTTATAGGACAACCGCAGACAACTGCACCTGATGCAGCTCATTCGCCCGAAGCTTTTGCCGGTAAATTAAGAGCTAATGATTTAAATGCTCAAAAAAATGCCATTGAAGAAGTTGCAGAAGCTGTAAAAATGGATGATACATTAGCTCCTGTTCTCCTTGATACACAAATTTTTGATGCTTTAATTGATATTATCAACAAAGATACATCTTCTCTTCAAGGGCCTACCCCTGAAATACTTGAGTTAAGACAAAAACCCCAAGAAGAATTATCTGAACAGGATAAAGCAAAAGCAACAACACCGACCCCTCTTGAAATGGCAGAAATAAATAAACAATATGCTCTGTATACTATTTCTTATATGCAAGAAAGATTAAATAATGAATTAGTAAAAAGAAACGGAACAGCTTTAGAATTAAAAGATTTACCCTGTATTGAAAATGTAATTGATACTGTTAAAGCAAATCCGAATCCGATGTTAAGAGTTAGTGCTATTGCTGCATTGTCTCACATCGCTAGACCTGAATATTCTTCAGATCTCAAGACAATATTTGAATTAGCTAAAGCTGATGAAGATACCAGGGTTCAAGAAGCTGCAACTAAAGCTTTAAATCTTTTAAATTCAACTCCGGCTGATAATGCAAATACAGCAAATAATGCTGCGGCAAATACAACTCAGGCTAATGCATAATTCTCAGAATAAATTTTTAACTCCTCAAAAAGGAAGCTCAAAAAGAGCTTCCTTTTTTTTGTAAAAAAATTATAATCCTGTTTACTAATTTCTGCTATTTGCTTGATATTTTTTATGAAATTTTTTCTATTCCTGATATTCTCGGATCTAAAATTCTTCTGCCGACATTGTCAAATTCTATTTGACAAAACAGTATTTTGTTGCTGTAATTTGCAAATCCTTCAATTGTACCTTCTCCATGTTTTGGGTGATAGACTCTGTCTCCGATTTTAAAGGGAAGTTCAGAAGTTAAATCAAAAGCTGAATTATCTGTTTCATATACAGGTATATCTTTTGCCTCTTTTTCGTTTATATTTTCTTTTAATTCTGGATGTTTGATTTCTTTTTGCTGTTCTTCTTCCTCGTCTTCATCATCTTCCAGTTCTACTACAAAATTATCTGTTTTTTCTTTAGTTTCTTCTTCGGAGAATCTTTCTTCTATATTTGAAATAACGTTGTCTATAACAGTTTCTGTATTAACTTTGTCAGACATGATTTCTTTGTTATCGGTTTCTAACAAATTTGTGTCTTGTAAATTATTTTCTTCTTTGTTATCTGTTTTAATGGAGTCAGTTTCTATATTTTTGTTTTCTTCTGTTTGTTCTTTCTGTTGTGGTAAAATATCTGCTTGTTCAAATTCTTTTTCAAGTATTTGTGCTTTTACTTCTTCATCAATATTTTCATTTGAAGGTATATTATCTGTTTTTAATGTTTCTTCCCCAGTCTTTTTTTGTTCCTCTTCTGCTATTGGATGAAAAGTATTGTACAAATTAAGTGCTTCTTCTGGATTAGAATCTTTTACTGATAATTTTTCATTTTCATATTCTTCTTCATTTTCTGGAAACATCTGTTTTGTTTCTGGTTTTTCATTGTTTTCTTCCCTGGGTTTATCTACTGTAAACGAAGTTTCTTCCGTTTTTAGTTTGTTTTCGGAATACATTGTTTCATCAAGAAAATCCAGGTCACTGTCTGTTAATCCGTCATCTTCTATAATTTCATTAGAATATATATTTTTTGTTATATCTGCCGGAGTATTTGTAATCTGCGGAATAACAGAGTTTGTGGAGAATAATAATTTATCCACATCTTTTTTTATTTCATTATCAAGTATTTCATCTGTAGTTGAAGGAGTGAATGAGTGAAGTTCTACTAATAAAGGCAGATACAGAGTTGTTTCTCCGCATAAAATCATTTCATCAGTGTTTATTTTATTCAATAAAGCCCCGTATTCTTCATCTTCTTTTATTATGTTCATTGGTTTACACAAAATTTGATTTTTGCAGATTGATTTCAAAATTTGTTTGTATGGGCTATTGTATGATGTAGAAATTATAGGTATAATTTCCGGTTGATTATATAAATTTATAATAAATTTTTTATCAGCTTTTACATCATCAATAAAGAGAAAGAGGTAATAATTTTTGCTTATTAATTTTGCTATGGTTTGAATTATATATTTATACCATTTTTCAGTTATGCCTGAAGCATCTATAACAATTGGTTTGTTTGATTGACAAAGTTCTGTAATGTTAAATTGGTCTTTACTTTCAGCAAATATATGTTCTTGCATATAAAGGCACAACTTATTTCTAAACAGCATAAGACCAGAAATAGGGTTTGCTAAGAATTCGTCATCCACAACATTTTTGAACATTGTAAACGGTATGTATTTATCCTCCAATGTTTGAAGATAACCTCTAAGTTCTAGCACAATGCTTTGTATTAGTGCCTTATCTTCAATAGGACATTCTGTTATATCATATTCTAAAATGGTATTAAAGGCATCAATATTTAAAGGGAGTTTAAAATTATCTGAGATTTTAAGCCTTTCAACATTTTTAAGTCCGGAGTACCTGCCGTCGAAATCAAGTAAAATAACATTTTTATTTTTGTTTTGAAGTTCGGTGATAATATTTTGTACTACTGTATAAGTTTTGTCGTCTCGGTCGGAGAGAATATGAATTTTATCATCAAGAAAAGATAATTTTGTTTTTACAAAGCAGGTTGAATGATTTGCTAAATTTCCGAAATATATATTATTTCCGTCATCCTTTATTAATTCAATGATTTCATCTGGATTTATATAAATTATTTTTGAGTTTTTTGAAGGGATATAGCCGTTATAATAAGAAAGATTATCTTCATTATCTATGGAAAGAGATAATTTTAAAACAGCAATATTATCATTATTCTGATTATTGCTTGTTTCTATATTAATAATTCTGGCTATAAGTTTTTGTTTTACATCTTCTATCAATAAAAAATCGTACGGAAGAAGATGGTTTTCTGCCGGATTATATATGATTTTAGCTATATCATTTTTTACTTCAAAAAGCTGCATCCACACCTCTTATGACAGACAAATTATCCTTTTGGATAACCTTTATTATACAACATTTAGTATTTAATACAAATCATACGCAAATTGTAGATGTATATTGTATATTTTTAACTCTTTAATATAAAATGTTCTTATGAATGATAGAGCGGATTGTGATTATAAAAAACTGGTTGAATATAAAAGAAACGGTTTAGTCGAGCAGGTTCACTGCGGAATAATAATTCATATGAACCGTGAAAAAATATTGAATAAAGTTGGTGAGGACAATAATTATCCCTTTTATTACAGATCTTGTATGAAACCATTGCAGGCAGCTATATTAGTGGATTTAAATCTGCATAAAAAGTACAACTTTACATTAGAAGATATTGCTGTCTTCTGTGCTTCTCATACAGGTGATGTTATCCATCAGCAAAAAATCCTTTCTGTTCTAGAAAAAATTGAATCATCAGAAGATGATTTGTTATGTCCTCCTATTCAACCATTAAGCAAGGAAGAACAAAAAAGATTAGTTATAAATAATTTGCCAGTAATGAAAATTCATAACAATTGTTCCGGAAAACATTCTTTAATGCTGGCAATATGTAAGCATAAAAACTTTAATATAAATAATTATAAAGATTATAAACATCCGCTTACTGAAATAATTATTAATAAAGTATCTGAATTATGTGAAATATCAAACGGCGGCTATATAATAAGTAAAGATGGGTGCGGACTTCCAGTTATAGCTTCTTCTCTTGAAAATCTCGGGAAGGGTTATTTAAATTTGTTTTTAAATCCAAAATATCAAGTATTTAAGCAGGCATTTATTAATTATCCTTATTTAATTGGCGGAAAAGAAAGACTAGATTCAGAAATAATTAATGCTAATAAAAATTTAATTGCAAAAGTCGGAGCAGGTGGTTTGTGTGTTGTTGTAAATTTAAAAAAGGAAGAATGTGTTGTTGTAAAAGTTGCCGATTCAAACATGGAAGCTCGATCTTTTACTGTTATAACCGTGTTAAAACAATTAAAATGGCTGGAAGAAAAAGATATATCTTCCAGCCCGTTAAACAATATATATAAAAGAGAAATTATATCTCAGGATAATGAAGTTTTAGGAATACTTTCACCTTGTTTTAAGGTTTATTAGGCAAAAGTTGTAAAAGAATCTTCAATGTTTTTATCAATAACTTGTTTTATTGATTCCATTTCTGTTTGAACTGCTTCTTGCTGTGTTTGCACTTGTTCAAGCCGTAGTTCAAGTAATTTATCTCTTTTTTGTATTTCGGTTATTTCTGATTCATATTCAGCTTGAGCTGCCGCATCATCTGTTGTGTCGTATGTTTCAGAAATTGCACTTGAACCTTGCCATACAATATTTTCCCATCCTGATTCTTCTTCTGTTGAAACTTGCTGCAATATCCATTCCCCTGATGTTAACATTTGCTGTAAATAATCAGGATCAGTACAGTTTTCATCGTATAAATATCTTTCATCATCATTTTTTAATGAAGAATTTATATTGCTTTTAAGTTCAACACTTACTCCTGAATTTGAATAATTATCAGTATAGTATTTATAGATATCGGAAAGATTCCAGCTTCCCATTTCATTAGCTTTATCTCCATCTAAGTCTGTCATATATTTTTTAATAAAATCAGAAGCTGAAGAAAAAGAAGCTGTTATATCATCTCCGTTTTCATTTTTTGAAGTAACACTTAGAGAATATGACTGTTTAGGAACAACTACATTACCGTTAAGGTCGACAATTCTCATGCACAAACCTGTAAACGGATCTTGATTCGTTATAACTTCATAGGTAAGTCTTTGTGTTCCGCCTTCAGGAGTAGTTGCCTGCATTATTGTATTACTCATTGCTTCGTTATATTTTTCTGAAACAGCCTGACTTTCAGAAGCCAGTGCAAGCCTTTGCTGAGAGATTTGCTGTGCTTCATATATCAAGTCACTATTCCTCGCCGTCAAACATAAATAACGTCCCTGTGATGCTGCTAATCCCATAGTTATTTACTCCTTTTATATATATTGTTGTATTAACTATGTCGGCATAAAAGGCAAAATTCTTAAGTATTTTTAACTTGTTACTTTACAATAGTTAACAATAGATTAATTTATATCCCATCTTCCGCAGGTACCGCCCCAGCGAGCGATTATATTATCTGACTTGTTATTAAGTTCGTTAGAGGTTATTTCACCTTCAACTATAGTAATAATTTCGCAGTTATTCGAACATCCGCTACACTGATTTGTATATGAATTAAATGACATATCTCCTATACTAAACCCTTTGAAAGAAGTTTCCTTATCATTAAACTGATGATTTTCCATTGCAAGCAGAGCTGCACCTATTGCTCCCATTGTTTGATGATTATCGGGAACAACAATTTTTGTGTTTAAAGCTTCTTCAAAAGCTTTAACCATTCCTGTATTTGTTGCTACACCGCCCTGAAAAGTAACGATAGGAAGAAGATCTTTTCCCAAAGCAAGATTGCTCAAATAGT
This sequence comes from Candidatus Gastranaerophilales bacterium, assembly GCA_944325525.1. GTDB lineage: Bacteria > Cyanobacteriota > Vampirovibrionia > Gastranaerophilales > Gastranaerophilaceae > Avigastranaerophilus. Next base: position 6,759 of record CALVAK010000013.1, on the reverse strand, counting down.
TTCTTACAAGTGCCTGGCATAATCCGTAGAGTAAGTCTTCAACAGGATATCCGAGTTGTTGTTTATGAATTAAATCACTTTCTGCAAAGACTCCGCATCTGCCTGCTATTCTTGCTGGTGATTTGGATTTTAATGCCAGTTCTCCGAAGTTTTGAATTGGAACATTTAAACGTGAAGCTTGTTGATCTAAAAAGCTTCCTGTCCCTGCTGCACAAACTGTATTCATTGCAAAATCTGTAACTATCCCGTCACGAAGTATAATAATTTTACTGTCTTGTCCGCCTATTTCAAGAATTGTTTGAACTCCGGGCACATAGGTGCTTGCTGCAACAGCATGTGCTGTTATCTCATTTTTTATTACGTCAGCACCTACAAGTGCTCCTGCAAGATTTCTGCCTGAACCTGTGGTTCCTACTCCTAATATGTTATATTCTTGCTTTGCTTGCTTTACAAGTTGTCTCAGTGAATCTTGTACTGCAACAACAGGTTTTCCGGCTGTTCTTGTCATATAGCCGTCTATAAAAGTACCTTTTTCATCAACTATGGCAGCTTTTGTAGTAACCGAACCTACATCTATTCCCAGATATGAATTTAATGACATTAATAAATCCCTCACTCAATACTAATAATAATTTTACTAAAAAAACATTATACTTAAAGTAAATTGTTTTTTTATGTAAAAATATTTAAATATTACTCATAAAAAATAACAAAATTATTATATTTTCGGCTTTAATAAAACAGTGATGGAAGGTTTTTTATGTTTAAATGAATAGTGTATTTTCAAATTATACAAAATATACAAAACATATTGATGAATATAATAAATGGAATGCAGAGGCTTCTAAAAGAAACCAGATGCCATTGCCAGACTATGTTTCACAATCATCATTAAAACAAAAAGCTAAAACAATTTCCGCACCTTTATTATTGCTTGATAGTTATCAACATGAAAAAGCAGAAGATTCCGAAACTTTTTTTCAAACATTAAATATTGAATTAATGTCTGTTACAGGAGCAATTTGTTCCTTACCTATTGCTGTAACTAAATTGATTCCTTTCTTTAATAAGCATGCCAGTAAAAGTAAATTTATAAATCGTATTGCATGTTTTCTTAATAAATATAAGAATGGTTCATTAAATATAGCCGGTAAAAATATTGCTTTACCTAAGGCAGCTTCCTTAATTTCCGTAATACTTGGCGGTACATTTTTTGTCAACGGTATGAAAAATTCAATGGAATCACAGCTGGGTTTAATTAGAAAAGCTGGATTTGATGCTACTCAAAATTTAATTAATGATTATAAATTATTTGCAATCTTATCTCCTGAACAGGAAAATAAAGTTATATCAAATGTCAATTACGATGAAAAAACACAAAATGTTTTTGTGGATAAAATAAAAGATAAAGTAAATATAAATTCTTCTTTTCAATCTGTAGCTGAATATAAAAGAACTTATCCCGAATATATAAAGAGAAAGAATGAATATTTTGAACAGCAAAAAAAATCACATAAAAAACACTTAACAAAACAAGAGTATGAACAGGCACATGAAGATAAAATTCTCTTTGAAAGTTTAATAAAAAATGTTGAACATGATGCCCTTGAACCCTTAAGAAAGGTTGAAACCATTTCGAATATATCGTATTCAGCAATGTTTACCGGCGGTTTTTTAGAGTATCTTATTTCAGATAAGCTGGTTGAATTACTTGGAGTAAAAAATAAAATACTTGCAGCGTGTATGAAAATAGGAGTTCCTCTCCTAACATACCTCGTTCTAAATAAAAATATATCTGATATAGAAAACAAAGCAATTCTTGCCACAAAGTATAAGCATCTCAAACAATTTATTGAAAATCCTCAGCAATATTCAAATGAAAAAGAAAAGAAAGATGAAAATCTGATTGCGTTTATAAGAAATACTCTGAATGATATGAAAGAGTATGATAAATTTTCACAAACTGAACTGCCGAGATTAAGAGCAATGATGGACGAAAAACGCAGGCTCGAATTATCTCCAGCTCAGGAACGTGAAGCAAGAATACTTCAAAAAAATACATCTATGGTAATTAATAATCACAGAGAAAATTTATATGATCAATCTGTTGGTATAGAAACTTTATCTGAAACTATATTAGGTCCTTTAGACATAGCTGCAACTGCAATAGGAGGTCTAATAGGAAATAGACTTGCAAAAAAATGTCCTGATAAAAAAATCTCCGGATTGCTAACCGGTCTGGGAGCTGTTGTGGCATTTATTCCTGCTGCATTTGTTGAGGCTTTTCTTACAAAACAACAAAAATTGTCGGAAAAAATTGCTGCGATGCTTGCTTTTAAAAAATTTCAAGATGTTACACTTTTTGCCGATAACTCGGTTACCAAGAATTATGCGGACTTTCAAATTGATAGAAAAAAACCTGAAGTGTTTTCAGAATTTTCATAAAAATTAATTTTCGATATACAATTCATCAATATTGTGCATTGTTCCGCCAAGAGGGGTCGGGTGAAGATTCTTAATTTTTTGTCTTACTGCCGTTATAATCAAAGGTGAATACAAATAAATAAAAGGTCTTTGATCGTATATAATTTGTTGATATTTATCATAAATAATTTTCCTTTTATCATAGTCAAGTTCAAGGGCACCTTGCTCTATAATATTATCTAATTCTTCTTCCCATGGTAATATTTTATCATTTGTATCGTCTTTAAACCGCATATTAAACATATGCAGATGTCCTTTTGAATACCATACATTTTTGCCTGAATGAGGTTCCAGCGGGCTGCCCGTAAGCCCCATTAAAACCATATCCCAGTCAGATGTTGTCATTATTTTGCTTACAAGAGAGTTGAATTCTATAGGCTTGAAGTTAACTCTAATTCCTAGGTCTCTAAGATCTTCTTTTACCATTACTCCGCAGGCTTCACGTTCTGTCTGTCCGGCATTTGTATACAAATTAAATTCGACATCGTTTCCGTTTTTATCATGTAAAAAACCTTTATCATCCCAATAAAAACCGGAGTCTTTTAGAAGTGATTTTGCATATTCTATATCTCTTTCATGACCTGATGCTAACTTCTCATTAAGAAAAATAGAAGAAAGTGATTCTGCTGTATATAATGGTTGTGCTGCTCCATTTGCGATGTTATATACCATAGCATTTCTGTCAATGGCATAGTCTATTGCAGTCCTGAAATTCAGGTCATTAAACCAGGTTTGTTTAATAGGATCTACATAATATCTTCCTTTTTTGTCCTTTCTTATATTAAGGTTAAAAGCAAGAAACATTGTGCCTGTATTTGGACCTAAATTATATAATTTGAAATCTGAATTTTTTTCTTTCTCTTTAAATCTGGATAAATCCTTGCCTCGTACTGAGATTACATCAAGTTCTCCCGCTTCAAATTTTAATAATTCATTATTTAAATCGCCGACTATTAAAATTATATATTTATCTAGATATGGAAGTTTATTCTTGTTTTCATCCATAGCATAATAATCAGGGTTTCTTTTGAGTACAACTCTTTGTGCAGGAACATATTCTTCAAGAATAAAAGGTCCTGATGAAACAATATCTCCAGACTTTACTGTTGTGCCCAAATACGTATCAAAATATCTTTTACCTTTTGCTATTATGTCTTTAAATATGTGTTTAGGTGCAATTTGTGTACCGGCAAGTCTTAAAAAAGGTGCAAACGGTTTTTTAATTTTAAATTCAACAGTGTACTTGTCTATTTTTTTTACTTTAGGGTATTCTCCGTCAATTAGTACGGAATCTCTTAATGATGTATTTCCGTATCCGGCGAGAATAATATCGTTCCACGTAAAAACAACATCATCAGCAGTAATTTCTTTACCGTCAGTCCATTTTATACCTCTTCTTAGAGTAACCTTATATGTCATTTTGTCTGATGAGACTGAATATTCCTTTGCAAGAGCCGGTATAACTTCTCCTGTATCAGGATCTGTATTAAATAATGAATCATACATTAAAGCTCCGATTTCTGTTGATGTTGCATCTTTGGATACCCACGGATTAAATGTTTTCGGCCCTTCTCCTATTGTTGAAACAACAATCTGTCCACCGTATTTTCCGGGCTTTGACCGTGACATTTTATAATCTCTTCCTTCATAAAAAATAGTATTTACAGGAAGATAATCTCCGGCTTTTTCTATCGGGATATCAAAAATTCCTGTCGATGAAGTTTTAATATCATTATTACCATTGTTTTTGTCTATCCTGAAACAGGAAACAAGAATAATTGAAATTATTATAAGTATAAAAAATATTTTCTTTAAACTTTTCATAATAAAAGATTATCACGACATGTAAAAAATAAAAAATTAATCAAATGTCGTATTTTGTTAAACCGGTTCTCCGTATAAACACCATGTTTGAGCTTTTGTAACTTTTACATAGGCAAAATCACCAATATTTATTTTATCTGATTCAAAATGTACAATTTTATTATTGTCAGCACGTGAATTTAATGTGATTTTTCCGTTTTTTTCTGTCTTATTTTCAACCAGAACTCTCATTTTTTTATTGATAAATTTTTCATTGGATTTTAAACACATTTCACGATTTTTTTCGTTTAATCTTTCAAGTCTTTCATATTTAACTTCCTCAGGTAAAAACTTATCAATCATTTTTCCTGCTTTTGTGAATTCCCTAGGTGAATATGCTGCAGTGTTTGAATAATCAAGTTTTAATTCTTCAATTGCATTTAATGTATCTTGAAATTCTTCTTCTGTTTCTCCGGGGAACCCTGCAATAAAATCGCTTGTAATTGCAACATCCGGAAAACGTGAACGTATTTTTGAAACTATTTCATAATACTGTTCTTTTGTATAATGTCTGTTCATTTCTTTTAATATTCTGGAATTTCCTGACTGCATAGGAATATGAAAATATTTGCAGACTTTCTCGCATTCACCGACTGCATCTATTAAGTCATCGGTAATATCTGACGGATATGAAGTAACAAATCGAATTCTGAAATCTCCTTCAAGACTATTCATTTTTCTTAATAGATTAGCAAGCGTAATATTGTTGTCATTTAAATCTTTGCCATAGCTGTCGACATTTTGCCCGAGGAGGGTAATTTCTTTAAACCCCTCTTTAATAATATTTTGTGCTTCTTTTAATATTTCTTCCGGATTTCTGCTTCTTTCACGTCCTCTTGTAAAAGGAACAACACAGTATGTACAAAAATTGTTGCAGCCTTCAATAATAGGTATCCAGGCATTAACGGATGGTTTTCTTATTATTTTAAAATTGTTCTGGTCTGCAATATAGGGTTTATTAGTTATTGAACAAACTTTTTCACCGTTTTCAACCCGTTTAATTAACTCCGGAAGTTCATATATATTGTGAGTGCCGAATATTAAATCAATGTAGGGGGCTCTTTTTTTTATTTTTTCTTTATCCTGCTGAGCTACACAGCCGCAAATTGCAATTTTAATTTCAGGATTTGTTTTTTTTCTTTTTCCCCACACTCCCAGCTGACTGTATGCTTTATCGGCTGATAACTGTCTTATGCTGCAGGTATTAATGATAAGTAAATCAGCATTTTTTTCGTTGTTTGTTTCAATATAGCCGAAATGAGAAAGAATACCGGCTATTCTTTCACTGTCTGATTTATTCATCTGGCAGCCCAGAGTTTCAATATATACATTTTTCATACAAATATTATACTTTAAACAGAAATTAGTTAAAGCCAATAAAAAAACACATATACTTTATATATGTATATGTGTTTTTTGTTTTAGTATATTTGTTTATACGTAATAGTTAATTGAATCATTTTTATCTTTTGCTGAAGAATTGCCAAGCTTTGACAGAATGAATGAGGTTAATCTTGATTCAAGAGTCTGTTTTTTAGCTTTAGACTGTATGGAATTTTCCGTATTAATAGATGAATCACTAGCCGCACTGACTACACTTGCGGCACTTGCTGCACTTGCAGTTGTTAATGTTGGTTCATCTTCATCAACCGGGGATTCAGGTGCCGGTTCATTGTCACAATCTTCATCTTCAGTTGAACCGCTGGGCTCCTCAGGCTCGTTTGTAGGATCCGGCGTATTAGTAGGTTCATCCGGTTCTGTTGTTGGGTCAGGAGTTTCTGTAGAATCATCATAAGATGGTGACGGTAGAGTCGGTTCATCCTCATCTACAGGTATTTCTGAGGAAGGATCATCATCACAGCCTTCGTCTTCAGTCGGTTGAGTAGGTTCTGTCGGCACTGTTGGAGTCGTTGGCTCTGTCGGTTCCGTTGGAGTTGTAGGTTCTGTTGGCTCCGTTGGAGTCGTTGGCTCTGTCGGTTCCGTTGGAGTTGTAGGTTCTGTTGGATCTGTCGGCAGAGTTGGTTCCTCTTCATCAGTAGGTGTTTCTGTTGGTGTTTCCGTACATGTAGGATCCGTTGGAGTTGTCGGTTCTGTTGGCTCTGTAGGAGCTGTAGGACCTGTTGGCTCCGTAGGAGTTGTAGGCTCTGTTGGATCTGTCGGTTCATCAGGAACAACTTCAGTTCCGCCATCTGTAGGATCTATTGTAGGATCAGTAGGACTTGTAGGTCCGGTTGGTCCTGTCGGGCTTGTAGGCTCTGTTGGCTCTGTCGGTAAAGTTGGTTCAGTTTCATCCGTCGGTACTTCTGTCGGGAATGTTGGACAGGTTGGCTCTGTCGGATCTGTCGGTTCATCAGGAACAACTTCAGTTCCGCCATCTGTAGGATCTATTGTAGGATCAGTAGGACTTGTAGG
>CALVAK010000012.1 GCA_944325525.1 Candidatus Gastranaerophilales bacterium | reverse complement strand
CCGCCATCTGTAGGATCTATTGTAGGATCAGTAGGACTTGTAGGTCCGGTTGGTCCTGTCGGGCTTGTAGGCTCTGTCGGATCAGTCGGTAAAGTTGGTTCGGTTTCATCCGTAGGTTCTTCTGTCGGGAATGTTGGACAGGTCGGATCCGTAGGAGTTGTTGGTTCCGTAGGCTCTGTTGGCTCTGTCGGGAATGTTGGTTCCGTAGGCTCTGTCGGTTCCGTCGGGAATGTTGGATGTGTTGGATGAGTTGGCCTTGTAGGTCTTGTAGGTCTAGTAGGCCTTGTAGGTTCTGTCGGCTCAGTTGGTTCCGTCGGTTCTGTCGGCTCAGTTGGCTCGGTTGGCTCGGTTGGCTCAGTCGGGGTTGTAGGTTGAGTCGGAACAGTTGGCTCAGTTGGGGTTGTAGGTTGAGTCGGAACTGTAGGAGTTGTCGGCTCAGTTGGACGAGTTGGTTGAGTCGGTTGAGTTGGGGTTGTAGGTTGAGTCGGCTGGGTAGGACATGTTGGCTGGGTAGGTCTTTGACATTCAAATGCCGAACATTCGTTTATTCTGTAATTGAATTGAGGTAAATTAAGTTTTACTCCGTCTTCAAACTTAGATTCGCCATTTTCGTTAACAAAAGAATATGACATTAATCTGTCTATATTAATTGTTGAATTTTGTATTATTTCTTCAAGAGACTTTCCTTCTGTATCATAACCGTCTCTTACATCAAATACACCGTAATTGTATATACCGTTTTCATCTTCATATTCAGCTGCAAAGATATTTAAATTGGCATATGCAACTTGTTGTAATATTTGAAGTGCAAATTCATCAACATAATTTACGGAGGTATTTAATTCAAGTTTTCCGTCTTCAACATTTGCAAATCTGCCGTTTCCATCAGGAGAATTGTAAAACTGTAAAACATCAAGAGCTTTAAATACCTGTCCTTCTTCCATTAAACCGTCTTCTCTTTCATTGCTTAGAATTGAGATTACTCTGTCATTTTGACCGTTTACGTATGCAACAGGAGAAATTTGATATATAATGCCGTCCTTATCAGCACTTTCAACATCTGCATTTCCTGCAACTGTTCTTAATGTAGTAACTGTAGGAAGAAATATACCGAGAAGCTCTTTATCTGTATTTTCATCTAATGTTCTGTTTAAGTCATTTATATTTGCTGTTTCAATAATATCGTTGAAATCCATTTTATCTATAATATATTCAAAATCAGCTGCATTTTGCGGTGCATTTACTACAGCGTAAACAATATCTCTGTACGCTTCATCTGAAATATCTTCTCCGTACATTCCGTATATTAAGTCTGAAAAAGAAGTATATTCTCCGTCAAGTAATTCTTCTTCTTCGTCTTTTATTACACTACCGGTTGAAGAGGCGGGAACATGAACTTCTGAACTTGAAAAATAGTTTACTTTAGGATTTTCTTTTCCCTGTACCTGATAAACAATTGATGTCGGCATTGTAAGCAATCTTGTATCAAGAAGCTGGTCGCTGCTGGATACACCTTTATATAAATCTAATCCTGCTATTTTTTTATAGCTTCTTGCTTTGTCACCCATTTCTTTTGCTACATACTCAGCTAATGATGGATTGCTTTGTATTATTTCATCTATAATTTTATTTTTTATTGCTTCTCTTTCATCTTCATCATATTGTTCTAAGGCTTCTGAATACACTTTTGAAATAATTTCGTTTAATGTATTTCCACTTGTTTCACTGTCTGAAGTGTATTCTGAAATAGTAACAATAATTGTTCCTTCGTCATTTCTCGGTAAATCTTCGTTAGGGTATAATACTACTTCTTCACCGTCATTTGTAAAATAAAATTCCGTAACCGGCATAGGAGCTAATGAAATATCAGCAAGTATTATTTTATCAAGAATGCCTGATTCTCTTAAAGCATCTGCCTGAGCTGCTATATCTTCAGGTGTTTGAACCTGCGATTCATCTATTATATTTGTTTGAGGCACATTACAATTTGATAGCATAGGTACCGTCATTAATACGGCAGTCCCTGCTACAGCTGCTCTTTTTGCCCTTTCTTTACCTTTTCCTTGAAAAGAAATATCATTATTTGCTGATTGTTTTTCTGCTTTTTTTATATTTACAGGTTGTCTGTTTGGTATATTAACCGAGATATTGTTAATTCTCATTTGATTCCTTCTCCTTATGATAAGAATTATCTTACAAATGTAATACGTGTAAACAAAAAAAATTGCTTTTTAATAAAAAATAGCTCTTTAAATTTTACAAATTTTAACATTAATTATTTTTTATAATAGATTGTTAAAAAAATAAATTACATTTAATATATTTTATTAGGAATATGTTTATTCATGGGTAAATCAAAGAAGAGAATATTTAATAAAAATACCGATGAAAAAGGTATCATTTTAAAAAGAAACAAAGTCATAGAAGAAATTCTTCATAATATAAAAAGCAGTAAAATAACTGAAGAAACTGAAAAACTGATAGGTTTATTCGGTATTACCATAGAAGAATTGCTTGAAGCCGGTGCTGACTTTGAAGAAATTAGTGCAATAAAACATTTATTTATTTAACTTTGTTCGAGAAGAAATTTACGATAAGCAAGAGGCGTGAGTGAGTTTATTTAAATTGCGACACTATATTATATCGTTGTCTCAATTTTTAACGTATATTATTTTAAATTTATAATTTTTTTCATGTTGAATCAGATATTATTTATTATATAATTTCCTCTAGAGAGGTTATTATGAGTATAAAAGCACCAAAAGGTACAAAAGATATATTGCCTGAAGAAATTTTAACCTGGCAGAATATAGAAAAAACAGCTTCAGACGTTTTTTCAAGAGCAAATTTTAAAGAAATAAGAACTCCTGTATTTGAAGATACAGATTTATTTGAAAGAGGAGTTGGAGAAACTACCGATATAGTGAATAAAGAAATGTATACCTTTATTAAGAGTGATCGTTCTTTAACTCTGCGTCCGGAAAATACAGCTGGTGTTGTAAGAGCGTATTTGGAACACAATATGTTCAGAGAAAGTCCGCCGGTAAAATTATGGTATAAAGGACCTATGTTCAGGTATGAGCGACCTCAAGCAGGAAGACAAAGACAATTTCACCAAATTGGTGTTGAAATGTTTGGGGTGCAGGATGCTTCTGCTGATGCTGAGTGTATTTTACTTGCTTCAAAGTTTTTAAATGCTTTAGGACTTAATAATCTTGTTGTTGAAATTAATTCGTTAGGCTGTAGCGTTTGCAGAAAAGAATATAAAGAAAAATTGAAAAAAGCTATAGCACCTTTTCTAAAAGATTTGTGTGAAGATTGTCAAAACAGGTATGAGAAAAATCCTTTGAGAATTCTTGATTGTAAAAATGAAAATTGTAATAAACTGTTTCAAGATTACAATTTAAAGAATACCGTATCAAGTATTGATTTGTGTGATGAGTGTGCTTCTCATTATAAGAAATTAAAAGAATATCTTGATATTTTAAATATAAAATATGTTGAAAATAGTTTTCTTGTAAGAGGACTTGATTATTATACAAAAACAGTTTTTGAAATAAAATCAAACGATTTAGGCTCTCAAAATGCTGTGTGCGGCGGCGGCAGATATGACGGACTTGTTGAAATGCTTGGCGGTGTCAGCACTCCTGCTGTTGGCTGGGCAATGGGAGTTGAAAGATTATCTTCTTTAATAAAACAAATTGAAGAAAGAAAAATTGATTATTTTGTTGTTTCTGATAATCAAAAAGAAGCGGTTAAACTTGTATTGAAATTAAGAGATGCAGGTTATATTGCTGATTTTGATTATAATTCTAGAAAGTTTTCGAAACAGTTGGAAAAAGCTGCAAAAATATCAAAATTTGCAATTATTCTCGGTGAAGATGAAATTAAAAACGCTTATCTGACTGTCAAAAATCTTGAAACTTCACAGCAGGAAAAGAAAACATTGGAAGAACTTCTTTCTTAATCATGTCTTAATGGAATTGTTATTATAAATTCTGTTCCTTCTCCCGGAGTGGAATTAAAAGAAATTGTTCCTTTATGAATCTCAATGATTTTCTTTGATATAGAAAGCCCGAAACCGGTGCCAACTCCTTTTTTCTTTGTTGTAAATCCTACATTAAATATATTTGGCTGGATTTCAAGCGGTATCCCCGTTCCATTGTCTTTTATCTTTACAATTAGATTTTTATCATCAGATAATGTTGTTATTTTTATTTTTCCATCATTATTAATAATACTATGGCAGGCATTTACTATTATATTCATAAAAACTTGATTCAACATATTTACGCTGCAATATACAGGCGGAATTTCTGAATAGTTTTTTATTATTGTTATTTTATTTTTTGTTTCATGGGCAACAAGTTTTAGTGTTAAATCTAGTTCTTTATTAATATCTGCGGATTGAAATTCAGCTTCATCAAGACGGACAAATCGTTTTAGTGATTTAACTATATCTGAAATTCTCAAAAGAGCCTCGGAATCAATATTGTTTAATTCTTGAAGAATATCAATTTCATTGTTATTTAATGATGTTTTGTTTTTTATTAATTTGCAGATAAGAGAGTTGTTTGAACTCATAGATGCCAGCGGTGTATTTATTTCATGGGCAACTCCTGATATTAATTGGCCTAATGTTGCCATTTTTTCAGAGTTGATGAGTTGTAATTGCATTTCTTTTAAATCATTTAAGGCTTTTTGAAGCCTTTTGTTCTTTTTATTAAGCTGGCTTATTAAACCCGCTTGCATTATAGAACTTGCCAACTGTACGGAAATTGATTGGAGAATTTCTCTGTTTTCCTTTATTGACATTCTTTGTTTTGTTAAAGTGACAATAATTCCCAGAAGTTTATTGTTATTATAAACAGGGATAATTATTCTTTTTACACCTTCTGGAAGAAAGGTTTTGGCATTTAAATATTCTTTCAGACAGGATGATATTATAATATCTTTATTTCGTATTTGTTTTACAAGATTATCTTCATATTTTGTCAGTGTGTTAATATTGTTATTTTCGTTAATACTGTATGTAATTCTGAAACCTGAGTGTTCTTTCATTGAGAAATATGTTTTGAATGAACCTAACAGCTCATTAATCTCATTTAAGGCAAATGAAATTATTTTTTCCATATCGTTAGTTTCTCTTATAACCAGCGATATACGGTTTATTATTCCCATTTTTAATACTTGTGATTGTGAATGTTCCTGAAGTTTTGAATATTTTTCAGCTGTTTCTTGTATTTGCTCATATTTATCAGATAAGTATATATATTTTGTGTTTATGTTTTTATAAGATTCTTCTAATGTTATATCTTTAAAAATAACGACTTTATAATTATTTAATTTAAAAGAATATATATAATAATATAATATGTCTCCATTCTGTTTCTGATACGAACATATTGTATGTGAGTTTTCTTCCGAATTAAGAATAATATCAATTGGTGTTACTTTATTTATATATTCAGACGATAAAAAGCAGATATTAAAATTAAAATATTTTTTAAATTTTTCAATGCTGCTAAAAAAGGGAAATGAAAGATTAAATTGTCTGTTTTTAAATACCGGAATTTTTTCTTCGGAAAACACACAAACTGCATCTGCAAAATTATTTAAAAAATTAAAATTATTCATTTTCCTCTATTGAAATAAAAAGAAGTGATTAACGTAGGCAATATATATTCCCAGTAAAGCACCGACAAAAACTTCCAGAGGGGTATGTCCCAATAATTCCTTAAGCCGTTCTGCCGGCATCTGCCCGTGGGCATAAAAATCATCTCTGATTTTATTAAGGCAGGCTGCTATTTTTCCTGTTGAACGTCTTAGTCCTGCGGCATCATACATTACAACTAATGCATATCCAAGTGCTATTGCAAATTCTACCGAATCAAATCCGCATATTAAACCTACAGTTGTTGATAAAGCTACAACGCCTGCTGTATGTGCACTAGGCATCCCTCCTGTTGTTGCAAGAACCTGAAAATCAACTTTTTTTGTTGTCAAAATATGCCCTATAAATTTTAAAAGTTGGGCTAAAATGGCAGCTTCTATACCGTTTATAATTATTTCGTAACTTGTGTTTAACAACATTTTTCTATCCCTTCGGAAACGTCTGACACAATTCCCTTCAAAATATCGGAATTGATTCCCTTTGAATTAAGTATATCATAAGCTTCGCTGCAAAGGAATAGTGCTTTTTGTTTTGCTTCATTCAGTCCGTACATTGAAACATATGTTGATTTTTCTGCTGTTAAATCCTTCCCGGGGGTTTTGCCAAGCTGCTCAAGAGTTGAAGTAACATCTAGAATATCGTCGTATATTTGAAATGCGTATCCGTATTTTTGAGCAAAATCGGTAATAGCATTAAGCTTTTCGTTATCTGCATTTGCAATTAGGGCTCCGGTTCTTACCGCAAGTTTAAAAAGTTTAGCTGTTTTATATTCATATATAAAATTAAGTGTGTCTTTTGATATTTTTTTCTTTTCTGAATCTATATCAACAATTTGCCCCGAGATAATCCCATCAACACCTGCTGCTATAAAAAATTCACGCAATACCTTTATTATTGTTTCGGCTGTAATACTTTTTGGGGTTTTATCTATAATAAACATAGGAGCATAGCTTAACAGAGCATCACCTGCCAGTGTTGCTATTGATTCTCCGAAGACTTTATGATTTGAAAGTTTTCCTCTTCTGTAATCGTCATTATCCATACATGGAAGGTCATCATGAATTAAACTCTGGCAGTGCAGCATTTCTATTGCACATGCTGCGGGTATAATTTCACTTATTTCTGCACCAAAAATAAGAGCGGTTTCTATTGCCATGACCCCTCTAAGTCTTTTGCCTCCGGCAAGAAGTGAATATCTCATTGATTCGTATATGCTTTCAGGGTAAATAATTTTAATAGATTTATCTAGATTTTTTTCCAGTATGTTTTTTAATTTATTATATTTGTTTTTTATTTCTTCTTTCATTTTATTGTTCTTCTCTGTCTGTCTGTTGTCTTAATGTTTTTCTTGATGTGTTTCTTTTTTTGTGTGAAATTTTTGTCATAATTTTATTTTTATTATATTTTATATTAGATTCATTTTTCAACGATTCTTTTGAAATTCTTTCTTCATATAATTTTGCCTCAGAAATAAATTTTTTATAGCTTTCAAATCTTGATTTATGCATATTTTCGGTAATATTACAGGCGTTGCATCCGGTTTCTTTTATATGCAGGCAATCTTTAAATTTACAGTTAAAAAGTTTTTTATTGAATTCCCTGAACAAATTTTGTATTTCAACAGGAAGAAGAAAGTCAAATTTTAAGTGTGAAAAACCAGGAGTGTCTACAATAAAGGAATTTTTTTTAACCTCAATAAGTTCACAATGTCTTGTTGTATGAATCCCTCTTTTTGTTTTTTCGCTTACAGGTTGTGTTTTTAGTTTGGAACTGTTTAAAATGGCATTAATTAAAGATGATTTTCCTGCTCCTGAAGCTCCGCATAGTATAGATGTGTTATCTTTTAGCAAAGGTTTCAACTCTTCTATTCCAGTTCTTTTTAATGCGGACGTAAATATGATTTGATAATTTAAAGGTTTATATATATTTAATATTTCATTTTTAAGATTTTCATTGTCATCAATATCTTCTTTGTTAAAACATAATACAGGAATTATTTTATGATATTCGCTATGAGCTATATACCTGTCCAGTTGTTCAAAATTCAAATCAGGCTCTTTTAATGCAGAAACTATAATAACTCTTGTGATGTTTGCAGCTTTGGGCTTTGTAATAAGGTTTTTTCTTTGTACAACTTTTGATATAAAAGCCTGCATTGATTGTAAATCAACTTGTTCAAGTTCTACAAAGTCACCCGTGTATACATCTTCTTTTTGTTTTTTTAGAACAGTTCTGAGCTTTGCTTCCACAAGCCCTTTTTCTGTCTCAACATAGTAAAAATCCGAAAATATCTTTATTATACGCCCTATCATATTTGAAATGATATAACAATAATTTAAAAAAAGAAAGAAAATATACATAAAAACATATTTACGATATAATTAAAACGAAAAATAGAAGTGTATAAAAAAGAAAAGAGAAAATCATGGTAGAAACAAGAAGAATGGAAATTCCCGTAGGTGAGAAAATTGTTACCATTGAAACGGGTAAATATGCGAAGTCAGCTACCAGCTCGGTTACGGTGAGATGTGGTGATACAATGTTATTCGTACATTGTTGTGTAAGCCCGGAACCAAGGGTGGGTATTGATTTCTTCCCTTTATTAATTGATTACGAAGAAAGAATGTCAGCTATAGGACGAATTCCTGGCGGTTATAACAGAAGTGAAGGAAAAGCAAGCGATAAAGCAATTTTGATTTCACGTTTAATAGATAGACCAATAAGACCGTTGTTTCCAAAAGGTTACAGAAACGATATACAAATTGTTGCACAATTATTCAGCTATGATCAAGAAAATCAGCCTGACACTTTGGCTATGTTAGCTGCGTCAACGGCTCTTATGCTATCCGGTGCCCCTTTTGAAGGACCTATAGGTGCTGTAAGAGTATCTAAGCTGGATGGAAAACTAATCGCCAATCCTACCCATCAAGAAGCAGATAAGTCCGATTTAGATATTGTTGTTGCAGGTACGCACGACAGTGTGATAATGGTTGAAGCGGGATGTAAATTTGTAACCGAAGATGATATTATGGAAGCTGTTGAATTTGCACAGGTAGAAATAAGAAAACAATGTGAAGCCCAAATTCAATTTGCTCAAGAATGCGGCGTTAAGAGAGAAGAATTTGTTAATCCATATGATACAACCGAACTTAAAAATATTATAGATGAAGTTGCACACGATATGATTTTTGATGCATATCATAATTTTGACAGAGAATACAGACAAAATAAACTTGATGAAGCAAAAAAACTTGTAAAAGAAAAAGTTGAAGCATTACCGGAAGATCATTATATACATAAAATTATTGAAGAAACAGGTATAGACTTTGTTGCTGAAGAATTTAAAGCTGCCGAAAAGAAAATAATGCGTGCAATGATTTTAGATGAAGGTGTAAGGGCTGACGGAAGAAAACCAAATGAAGTAAGACCTATATGGTGCGAAGTAGGTGTTATTCCAAGAGCTCACGGTAGTGCCGTGTTTACAAGAGGTCAAACTCAAATATTATCAGTCGCTACACTTGCAGGTCCGGGTATGGCTCAAGAACTTGATGGTGTTGATCCTGAAACTAAAAAAACATATATGCACAAATATATATTCCCCGGTTTTTCAGTAGGCGAAGTGAAACCATTGAGAGGCCCCGGAAGAAGAGAAGTAGGTCATGGAAATTTAGCAGAAAGAGCAAATGTTCCGGCACTTCCTTCTCAGGAAGAATTTGGCTATACAATAAGAGTTACATCTGATGTCCTTGAATCAAACGGTTCAACTTCAATGGGTTCAACTTGTGGAAGTTCAATGGCTTTAATGAACGCTGGGGTTCCGGTTAAGTGTATGATAGGCGGTGTTGCTATGGGTATGATTACAGAACCTGGACGTGAACCTGTTGTTCTAACTGATATTCAAGGCATCGAAGATTTCCTCGGTGATATGGATTTTAAAGTTACTGGAAATGATGATGGTATTACGGCTCTTCAAATGGATATGAAGGCAAAAGGCATTGCTAATGATACTTTAAGAAAAGCTCTTGCTCAGGCTAAAGAGGGCAGACTTCATATTCTCTCAAAAATGAGAGAGGCTATATCTGAACCTGCTAAAGAAATTTCTCCATACGCTCCAAGAATTTACACAATGACTATTCCGACAGAAGATATAGGTACAGTTATCGGACCTGGAGGTAAGAATATTAGAGGTATTATTGAAGCTTCAGGTGCTGAAATTGATATACAGGATGATGGTAAAGTTACAATTACTTCTAACGATAAAGAAGGTGCCGAAATTGCAAAACATATGATTAACCAAATTGTATTTAAACCTGTGGAAGGTATGGTTTGCAAAGGTAAAGTTGTTAAAATTGTTCAATTCGGTGCTTTTGTTGAACTTGCTCCGGGTAAAGACGGTATGGTTCATATCTCTCAAGTTTGCAATGAAAGAATTGATACAATTGAAGGTAGACTTAATGTTGGCGACAGTGTAATTGTTAAAATTGTTAAAGTTGATGATAGAGGTAAAATCAGTCTTACAATAAAAGGGGTTACACCAGAAGAAGCTGAAAGCGTAAAATAACTAAAAAATAAATAGCCCTGATTTGTTTCTATCGGGGCTGTTTATTTTATTATTGAGCAGAGGTTAGTTTTGCCGGAATATATGAAAGAAAAATATAATTGTATTTTTGGTGGCGGCGGTATAAGAGGAATGTGCTATATCGGTGCTGTTGATGCATTAAATGAATGCGGTATAGAATTAGATGCTATTGCAGGATCTTCTGTTGGTGCTGTGTTCGCTTCCCTTTTTACTGCAGGATACTCAACATCTGAAATTAAAGATATATTTTTGGATTTTAACTTGAATATGTTTAGAGATTTAAATATAACTATATTTACTCCTGATATTTCTATAAGTAAAGGCGAAATATTCTTAGACTGGCTCAGGGAAAAATTAAGTACAAAGCTGAAAAAAGTTAAAAAAATATCTTCTGACAACAAAGTTAAATTTAAAGATTTAGATAAAAAATTGTATATTTTAACTGTAGATTTAAATACTAATACGCCTTTTGTTTTTTCAAAAGAAACAACTCCGGATGAAGAAGTTGCAATTGCTGTAAGAGCTTCTGCAAGCTTACCGGGTTTAATGAAACCTGTGAATTATGGTGATTCAATACTTGTCGACGGCGACTTAATCAAAAGCTGGCCGGCATGGAAAATATTTAATCAACTTAATAATTCGGAATCAAGACTCTTAGAATTCAGGCTTGAAGGTTCAAGAGATAATACAGATATAAAAAATCCGATGGACTATATAAATTCTATTATAAATGCTATATGGTACCTGTCTACGGAAAATGTTTTCCAGGATTATCACGAAAATGATAAATATGATTATATTGTTATTGATACAAAAGATATCATTATGTTTGATTTTAATATTGATAATGAAACTAAAAATAAATTAATTGAAAAAGGTTATTATATTACAAAAAACTATCTGGAAAAAACACTGGTTTATAAGAAAAAAAATCTAATTGAAAAGTACCTGTATATATATGAAAAAATAAATTTATGTCTAAAACTAATTAAAGAGTCGAATTTTGAAAAGATTATTTGTTCTTTGAATGAAATCTTGTCTGATTCTTATGATAATTCTTTATACATAGATAAATATTATTATTTACAAATAAAACAATTAAAAGAGTTGCTGTGTACGAATATAAAAAAAGGTTTTTTATTTGCCAGAAAGCTTGAAAATAAAAGAGAAATTACGGAAAAGACTATTTTTATAACAAATCTTTTAGAAAAAAGAATAGTAGAATTAAAAAAATATATTACAAAATTTAGTAATAATTGTTAAGATTGTGTGCATAAACTAACAAATTATTTTATACTTGTAATTTATATAAGTAAAAATAAGAGCGGAGAAAAAAATGAGCAGCGAAAGCATCATTGAGAGTGAAAAAACTGGTTTACAGAGAAAAAAAGAAGATAGCAATATTATTGTTTTTAAAATAATAGACGGAATAAAAGATATATTGGAAGAAGACCGTCAGCAAAAACAACCGCTTTTTCTTTCGGTAAATGAAAAGTTATTAATAAAAACAGTAAAAGAATTTTTAAATAACAAACAAAGACAATGCATGATAGGTATAACGGGTGAGTCTGCTTCAGGAAAAACAACACTCGTTAATTATGTTACAAAAGCCCTCAGAAAAAAATTGTTTAATGAATCATATACATCATTGTGCTGTGATGATTATTATAAAGATACATCAGAAGAGCTAAAAGAAGCCGGCAGTTATGAAAATTTATATAAAACTGGTTTCAGTTTTGATAAACCCGAAGCAATAAATCTTGAATTAATGAGGGCACATCTTATAAGTTTGAAAAATGGCTGCGGAGTTAATGCTCCTGAATATGATTTTGTTACGTGTGAAAGTATTCCTAATCGGGCATATAAAAACCCTACAAGGGCTATTTTGGCTGAAGGTTTATATGTTTTAGGTGAAGAACTGGTTGATTTGTTTGATATAAAAGTATATGTGTTTACTCCGTTTGAAACTATAAAAGAAAGATGGTTTGCAAGAGCTGTTTTAAGAGGTAAAACAGGTGCAGCAGCCCAGCATCAGTTTAATGATGTTAATACAACTGCCAGAATATATATAAGACCGACAATGCAAAATGCTGATATTGTAATAAATGGTTTGACTTCGGCTGAATATATAGAAGAAATTTCAACAAGAATAATAAATCTTGTTAATGATATTATGAATTTTTATAAATAAAATATTTATTTGTAATACAAAATAAAAAATTTGCATTTTGTAAAAAAATGTAAATTTTTTTTGTAAAAAAACAAAAATTAATTAAAGAATATAAAATAAGAAACCGATATAAACCAATATAGGTAAAGCATTTTGGAATATAACGGAAAAGATAAGACTATAAAATACTAATTTGAAAAAAGGCAATTATATTTTGTTATTTGTTTTAGTATTCATGTAGTCTTGTCATATTAGGAGAAAGCTGCGTGGCAAACTCTACGGCAAAGACAAAACTACAAAAAGAAATAAGTAAGTTAGTGAATTTTTTGAACTTTACAAAAGCATTTTTAAAGAAAAAAAACCCTGTAAAAATGTTTGTCAATCAAACAATAGCATCAGTCAAAGAATTGTTAACTGTAGACAAAAAGCTCAAAAACATAAAGAATCGCATTAACTTCGAAAAATACAAACTCAAAAAAACAGAACTGATATTGGCTCAAAATTCAGAACACGTGTTTTTGCGAGGCAGGTCATTAAACCAGACAAGGTAAGGTAAAAATGGGATTTCTGATTTCCTTTAACAGAAAAATGTATTTAACTAATTATATCAACAGCCTTGAAAGAAGGTTGAATGATATAACATCTCAAAAATTAAATTTAACAGAGACTATAACACAATTATCTTCTCAGATAAGTGATTTAGGAAATACGGATTCTCCAGCAGTAAAGAAACTGGAAGCACGAAAAGTTGAATTAGAAAATCTTGATAAGCAGCTGGATATAAGAATGCAAAAAATCCAAGCACAGCTTCAAGCTGCAAATACAGAACTTCAATCTGCAGACCAGGCTCTGCAGCAAAATATCCAGCGGTCTTTCTCTTATAATTTCGGCGGATAGTCCTATACTGAATGTTTTTTAGCCCAACAAAAATAATCAAAATTAAGGAAAGCAGTGAGATAATCGCAGCTTAGATGTTTCGTTTCTATTTCGGTAATTTCAACTAAAAGCATTGCAGCTCGGCTGACGTCCTAAACAGATAAAGCTTTGATAATGTTTTGATAAAAAAATAACGAAACTCCATTTATAGCTGCTCATGCAGCACTGATTCTTTTAATCATATTTAGCAGGTTGAGTCTTAACTCAATAAAATTCTTTTGATTATATTGAACTTACTATTGAATAATATTATGAATCTGGGTTTTTACAGTTTGACAAAAAACATCTTCAATTTAAAATAAAAGTAAATGAAGATTAAAATTTCAGATATAGAAAATAGGGATGAAAAATATCAAATAATAGACTTTTCAGAAATAATTGAAGAGTTTAATAAAGATGTACCTGTAAATGCAAAATTAAAAGTTGAAGTTCTTGATAACATCGTAATTATTTCGGGTAAAATTTCTGCAAAACTTAATTTAACTTGTGATATATGTTTAAAAGACTTTACAAAAGATTTTAATTTTGATGTTAAAGAAACATACAATAAGTATAGTCTGAAAGATAGCTATAGTCAGGAATTTGAGTTAAAATTTGATAGTTTTACCGAGGATTTAAACGGAAAAGATGAGATAGATATAACTGATTTTGTTTACCAAAGTGTAATATTACATATACCAAATAAACTTGTTTGTGATATAAATTGTAAAGGAGATGAAAATTTAAATAAGTATTTAAAAAAAGATTTTTCAGATCCAAGGTTAGAAGTATTTAAAAAAATAAAAATAGAAAAGGATAATTAATTATGGCAGTACCAAAGAAAAGAACGGGTAAATCAGCCCAGGGTCACAGAAGAGCAAATTGGAAAGGCTCAGTTCCAGAAACAACAATATGTACAAATTGCGGAGCAACAGTATTAACCCATACTGTTTGTACAGAATGTGGAACATATAAAGGAAAAGCTGTAAGTAAAAAAGTGAAACCCGAAGCAGCAGAGAAGAGTGAAGAATAAAATAAGTAGAAATTGCGGGGATATAGAAAAGTATGACTAGGATAGCTATAGATGCAATGGGCGGAGATCAGGCACCCAAGGCGATAGTTGAAGGGGCTGTGTGGGCTGCAATGGAATATAATATTCCTATTGAGCTTGTCGGAAAACTTTATGATATAGAAAGAGAACTTGACAGAATTGATCAGGAAGGTATAGTTTGTTCTGTTGGTGGAGGTATTTTTCCGCCAAAAAGGATAAAGGTTAATCTTAAAAATCTTGATATAAAGAAAACTCATGCATCTGAAGTTATTGAAATGGGTGAAGCTCCCGGACAGGCAATAAGGAAAAAGAAAAATTCGTCTATTGTACTTGCAGTAAATTCTGTAGTAACAGGAAGTTCCGATGCTGTTGTTGCCGCTGGTTCTACCGGTGCAGCAATGGGTGCAAGTCTTTTTGGGCTTGGAAGGTTGCATGGAATAGAAAGACCCGCAATAGCAACTGTTATTCCTACAATGAAGGGGCCTCTTGTTCTTATTGATTCCGGTGCAAATACTGATTGTACTCCTGAAATGTTATATCAGTTTGGATTAATGGGTTCTGTATATGCTAAATCTGTTTTAGGAATAGAAAATCCAAGAGTTGCTTTACTTAATATTGGTGAAGAAGCTGGAAAAGGTGATGAACTTGCAAAAGATACGTATAAATTATTCGACGAAAATAAAGATGAGTTAAACTTTATAGGTAATGCAGAAGGAAAAGAAATATTTCTTGGTAATTGTGATGTTATTGTCTGTGATGGTTTTGTCGGTAATGTTACGTTAAAAACAATAGAAGGTGTTGCAAGAATGCTTTTTTATATGATAAAACAGGAGTTTTATCACGACTTTATATCAAAAATTATCGGGTTACTTGTAAGACCGGTTTTAAAAAGAATATATGTAAAAATTAATTATGAAGAGTTTGGCGGAGCGTTACTTCTTGGAGTAAAAGGAATAACCGTTATCTGTCACGGACGTTCTTCAGCTTATGCGATAAAGAATGCTGTTAGAGTTGCATATAATGCTGTAGAAGCAGGAATAAATAAAAAAATTGCATCATATTACGGGGAGATATAATTAATGAGCATTCCTATAAAAATAGCCGGAATAGGATTTCAAGTTCCTAAAGCTGTGGTTACTAATGAAGATTTAACAAAAATAATTGATACATCAGATGAGTGGATTAGAACAAGAACGGGTATAGAAAGAAGACATGTGTTATCCGGAAATGAATCTGCCGTAGAAATGGGAATAGGGGCAGCAAGAAAAGCAATTGAAAAAGCTAAAATAAATGTTGAAGATATTGATTATATAATTGCTCCTGCAAGTGTAGAAACACATGCTTATCCTTCAACAG
The DNA here is from genome assembly GCA_944325525.1 of Candidatus Gastranaerophilales bacterium. Classification (GTDB taxonomy): domain Bacteria; phylum Cyanobacteriota; class Vampirovibrionia; order Gastranaerophilales; family Gastranaerophilaceae; genus Avigastranaerophilus. Next base: position 62,830 of record CALVAK010000012.1, on the reverse strand, counting down.
CTTGCGAAATTCAAGCTGCAATAGGTGCGGTTAATGCTGCATGTTTTGATATAACTGCGGCATGCTCGGGATTAATATATGGAATGGGGATTGCAAGAGCTTTAATAAAGTCAGAATCTGCAAAAACCATATTAATAGTTGCAACCGATGCTGTGTCAAGGTGTTTGGATTGGACGGACAGAGCTTCTTGTGTTCTGTTTGGTGATGGAGCAGGTGCTATGGTTTTGACTGTTTCTGATGATGACCAGGATGACATTCTTTCAATATCATTAAAAGCAGAAGGACATCTCGGTCATTTTATAACGATGCCGATTCCCGGTAAAAATTGTCCTCTGGTAGAACCTAATGATGAAGAAAAAATGTTTGTTAAAATGGATGGGAAAGAAGTATATAAATATGTTGTTACAAAACTTCCCGGCTATATTGAAGAATGCGTTGAAAAATCGGGATTAAAGATGAGTGAAATTGATTATCTTGTTCCTCATCAAGCAAATATGAGAATAATAGAAGCTCTTGAAAAAAGACTCGATTTTAATCCTGAAAATGTAATATCTAATATAAATGAATATGCGAATACGTCTGCCGCTTCAATACCGATAGCACTCGTTGAAGCTATAGAAGAAGGGAAGATGAAACTTCCTTGTAGTGCTATTCTTACCGGTTTTGGTGCTGGCATGACTGTTGGTACAACTGTTGTGAGATTAAGAGAAGGTATTGCCTAATGAATAAATTTGCATTTATATTCCCGGGGCAGGGTGCACAAACAACCGGCATGGGAAAAGATTTATACGAAAACTCAAAAGCAGCAAAAAAAGTTTTTGATACTGCTGATGATGCTTTGGGATATTCTATTTCAGAGCTTTGTTTTAATGGCAGCTCGGAAGAGTTGATGAAAACAATAAATTCTCAGCCATGTATATTAACAGTTTCTCTTGCTGCTTATGAAGCTTTTAAAGAAGAAACAGGTATTAAACCGGCATGTTGTGCCGGACATAGTCTTGGAGAGTATGCAGCATTATATGCTGCAGGTGTCATTGATTTACCTTCAGTTCTTAAGTTAATACAAAAAAGAGCTTTTTTAATGAATGAGGCTGCAGAGAATTCAAATGGTTTAATGGCTGCAGTTCTCGGGTTAGATAATGATAGTGTAATTTCTTGTGTTTCTAAACTAAAAAATGTTTATGTAGCAAATTTTAATTCTCCCGGGCAGGTTGTTATAACCGGAGATAAGGACGAAATACAAAATAGTATTGAATTTTTTAAAGAAGCTGGTGCAAAAAGGGTTATTCCTCTTTCGGTTTCAGGAGCTTTTCATTCACCCTTAATGATGACAGCAGGAGAAATATTTATTGATTTTGTAAACCAGTTTAATTTTAATAATTCGCAGGTACCCGTTTATACAAATGTCGATGCTGAAAAGACATTTAACGGTGAAGAATTTAAGAATAAGTTGCCAAAACAGATATATTCTTCTGTTTTGTGGACTCAAACAATTAATAATATTGTAAATGATGGAATTACTAATTTTATTGAAATAGGTCCCGGTAAGGTTCTTGCCGGTTTAAATAAAAAAATAAATCCGGAACTTAAGACTTTTAATATATTTGATTATAACTCTTTAAATACTGTTATAGAGGAAGTTTCGGATTGCAAAGAAAAGGAGCTTATATAATGTCTGAAAACAAAGTGGCACTTGTAACAGGGGCTTCAAGAGGGATAGGAAAAGCCTGTGCAATAGAACTGGCAAAAGCCGGTTATGATGTAATTGTTAATTATGCCGGTAATGAAGAAGCTGCAAATAATACAGTTAAAGAAATTAAAGACTTAACACATACAAATCCGGTTGCAATGAAATTTGACGTTTCAAACAAAGAAAAAGTTGAAACTGCTGTAAAAGAAATTATTGAGAAATATGGCAGAATAGATATTCTGGTTAATAATGCAGGAATTACACGTGACGGTCTGTTTATACGAATGACGGAAGACGCCTGGGAAAGCGTAATAAATACAAATTTGAACAGTGCTTATTATGTTACAAATCCGGTATCAAAAATAATGATAAAACAGCGCTCCGGTGCAATTGTCAATATGTCAAGTATTGCAGGTGTATTTGGCAATGCAGGTCAGGCAAATTATTCTGCAGCAAAAGCCGGCTTGATAGGTTTTACAAAATCACTTGCAAAAGAGCTTGCTTCAAGAGGAATAAGAGTTAATGCTGTGGCTCCTGGATTTATTCAAACAGATATGACTAAAGATTTAAATACAGAAAAAATAATAGAATTAATCCCGCTGAAAAAACTTGGTACACCGGAAAATATAGCGAAAACTGTTAAATTTCTTGCAGTTGATACTGATTATATAACAGGACAGGTTATAGGTGTTGACGGTGGACTTGTTATATAATTTACAAATTTGCAAAATTATATGTAGATAGTATAATAAATTCATAATATTTAGTAAGTATTAGTTAAAATGAGGTAGAAAAAATGAGTGATGTTCTTGAGAGAGTAAAAAAAGTGGTAGTTGACCAATTAAGTGTTGACGAAAGTATTGTTACTCCTGAAGCTAGTTTTACAGCAGATTTAGGTGCTGATTCTTTAGATACAGTTGAATTAGTTATGGCTTTTGAAGAAGAATTCGGATGTGAAATCCCTGATGAAGAAGCTGAAAAGATTGCAACTGTTCAAGATGCGGTTAATTATATTGAAGCAAATTCATAATCGCCCAAAAATAATTATTAATTAAAATATTTATGAGGGGTTCTTGATATGCAAGTTCTCCTCATTCTTTTGAAGGTAGATTTATAGGTGAAAAAATGACAAAAAGACGTGTAGTAATAACAGGTATGGGAGTAGTTTCCCCATATGGAGTCGGCTCTGAAAAGTTATGGGACGGTGTTATAAACGGAAGAAGTGCTGTTTCAAGAATTGAGAATATGGGAGATATGAGCGGACACTCTGTATTAATAGGCGGTGAAATAAAAGAGTCCGTTTTTAATCCTATTGACTATTTTGAGCCAAAAGAAGCAAAAAGGTTGGATAAAGTATTACAATATTCTGTTGTTGCGGCAAGAGAAGCTGTTAATGATTCAAAAATTAAAGAGTCTGATATAGATCCGTTTCGTTTTGGAGTCATTGTTGGCTCTGCAGCAGGCGGTTTCCACACAATAGAAAGAAGCTATGCAGCAATGCTTCAAAAAGGGCCAACAAAATGTTCTCCGTTTACAATTCCTATGCTTATCACAGATATGAGTGCAGGTAGAATTTCAATAGAATTTGGAGCAAAAGGTATAAACAAAGCTATAATAACTGCATGTGCGACCGCTGCACATTGTATAGGAGATGCTTTCAGAGCAATACAATACGATGAAGCTGATGCAATAATTGCTGGTGGTAGTGAAGCTGCAATATGTACAATTGGTTTAGGTGCTTTTACTGCTGCAAAAACTCTTTCAAAAAGAAATGATGAGCCGCAAAAAGCTTCACGTCCTTACGATAAAGATCGTGATGGTTTTGTTATGGCAGAAGGTGCAGGGATTTTAGTTCTAGAAGAACTTGAGCATGCCAAGAAGAGAGGAGCTAAAATTTATGCTGAAATTATCGGATACGGTCAAACAGGTGATGCTTATGACGTTGTTGCTCCGTGTCCTGATGGTTCAAGTGCCGCAAAAGCTATGGAATTGGCATTAAAAGATGCAAATATTAAACCCGAAGATGTTCAATATATAAATACTCACGGAACCAGTACCCATCTTGGCGATATAGCAGAAACACTTGCTATTTCAAAAGTTTTTGGCGATAAATCAAAGAATCCTAAATTAAGAGTCAGTTCAACAAAATCAGAAACCGGTCATATGCTCGGTGCTTCAGGTGCTGCAGAATCTGTTATTTGTATTAATTCTATAATAAATAATATTGTTCCGCCGACGATTAACCTTGATAATCTGGATGAAGAGGTTGCGGATTTAAATTATGTACCGAATAAAGCTGAAAAGATACCTGTTGATATTGCTCTGACAAATTCTTTTGGTTTTGGCGGACATAATGCTGTATTAATTTATAAAAAATACAATTAGTAAGAGAATTTATATTATAAGAGGAGATGATTATCATCTCCTCTTTTTTTGTTACATTTCTTAATCTATCATTCTTTAAAAGTAAATTTCAACAGCGAAAAAATTTTAATACATATATAAGACTTATTGTTGGGGAAAGGATATAAAGTATGACAGTGAATTATGTTGGTAGTATAGATTACACAAAGTGGCAACCTTTGTCAAATGTAAATCAGAATCAAAATGCTAATGAAGCAAATGTTTCATATTTAACACAGCAAACACAAGGCGATTATTACGTTTCAGAGTCCGGTGAAACATGTACAGACGGAAAAGATGACGGTAAAATTGGCTTTTTCGGTGCAATAGGTAATGCTATTAAAGGGATTGGTAAAACAATAGTTAATGGTGTAAAAGGAATGTTTACTGATTCTGAAGGAAAATTTTCTCTTGGGAAAACCCTTCTTAGTATTGGAACAGTCGCATTATGTATAGCAGTACCTGCAGTTGGTGTTGCAGCTTGTGCCGTTGGCGGAGTAATGGGTGCCGTACAGGTTGGAAAGGGCATATATAGTGCAGCGACAGCTGAAACAGATGCTGAAGCAAAAGAAGCATGGCAGAATATAGGCGGAGGTGCCTTTACTGCAGCTATTTCAGTAGTAGGGGCGAAAGCAGGTGTCAAATCAGTGAAGGCATCCTCAACTGCAGGTACAAATGGAGGAAGTGCACTTAGTGAGGTAGGGAAAAATGCGTCTCTGCTTAAAAAGGTAAATGCATTTGGTAAAGATGCCATTTCTTCTACAAAAAATAACATATCAAAAATAAAAACAAATATATTAACAAAAGCAGGTGCTTCAGAAACTCATGTAAGCGACCTAAAAACATCAAAAGAGCTATTAAAAGAAGCAAAAAAATCAGGTAATGCAGACGAAATTGCAGCTGCAAAAGAACTTGTAAAAGAGACAAAAAGTTCTGTGAGAGCTGATATAAAAGAAAACATCGGGTCATACAAAGAAGCAGCCAAAATAAATTCACTAAGAAATAAAGCAAGCAATATTAAAGGAGCAACGACTGATGCAGAAAGCAAATTGTTACAAGAACTTGAGATAAGAGAAACATTTGCAAGTGACTCAACAAAAACAGTCCTAAATAACATTGAAACAGCGAAATCACAAATTAGTAATACACTTAGCAATGTAGGAACTAAAACATTAGATGCATTAAGACATCCAATTAAAACGGCAAAAAGTATCCCATCCGGAATAAGTGGTACAGCAGCAAAGGTTTGGCAGGCTATAAAAGAAAATGCAAGTTATGAACAACTGGTTAATAAATTCGGACAAGAAACCGTAGATAATGCAATACTTGCAATTGGAACTGTATATTCTATAAATTAAATAATAAAAAGAGGAAGGTTTAACCTTCCTCTTTTTACGAAATTTTTTCTATGTCATCTAATGGCTCAGTGATTTCATTGACAGAAAATATATCAGATAATCCTTCATATAAAACAGGATTTATAACATTCGGACAACATGGGCCCAGAAATATATTGTTCACATTTAAAGAAATTAAATTAAAAATATGAGAAATTACATCAGGACAGCAATCCGCAAAAAATACTCCCAGTTTAGAATTTGCATCTTCAAGTTTTTCAAATAATGTTTCAATAATTCTGTAAAGAAGCGAATAGTCATAATAAGAATTTATATGGCAAAAATTATGCCTTGAAGCATTAAATGCAAAAGAAATAATATAATCATCTTTAGAGGCATCTTTAATAAATGATTTAACATAATCATCTTTTTGATTAAATCCGTCTGATAATCCGATAATTAAAATGCGATTTATCTCTTTTTTATTATATTTATTTATGATTTCAGAAAGCATATGTTCAACATCAGTTTCAAAATAACCGACTTCAAATGTTCTTTCTTTTTCATTTTTTTCAAAACCTTTAGCTTCTAATGCGTATTGTATAACAGGAGAGAAATCATCATTTTCAATCTTGCCTATACCGTAAGCCGGATATTTTGCAGATGTATAGATTTGACCTCTTATAACATCAGTTTTTAGAATAGCATTTTTTGAAACAAAAATAGGTCCGGGGAATGAAGCAAAATCAATAAACATATTATTTTCGGATTGTTCATAGCTGCCTGTAAGATTCGGATGCACAGTAAGTTTTTCATATTGAAAAGCAGATATCATATTGCGGTGAGTATAAACATTAATATCATATTTTTCGCAGGCACTCAAAAGTTTTTCCAAATCAGAATAACTGCTGCCGGAAACAAGTATGGCTTTTCCTTTTTTTTGATGCAGCGGAACTTTTGTTTTTATAACAGGCCCGAATTTTTCTACAATTTTCTCGTATATAAGTTTCATAATCTGATAATTACATTTAGAAAAATCTCTTATTGTATCAATCAAATCATTTTCATTAAGAGAAGGAGAATTGGAACTGTTTAAAAGTTTAAGGACCATGTTTTTTGCCTGCGGAAAATCGGAATTGAATTTTTTCAATTCTATCAGACAATTACAAGCGTTTAAAACAAGATTAATCATTATTTCATATAGTGTTTTTTTGTTTTTATTCAACTGAAAATTATTAACATTTATATTTTTTTCATTCTTATTTAATGCTTTTAAAATGGATTTTTTTGAAGAGAAATCAATTGGTTGTTTTTCAAGAAGTTCAGCTTGAATTTTTCTATTTTCGCATTCAGTGAGGTACATCTTCTCCAAATTTTTTTTATTGGTATTAAGATCTTCAATGATAATAAAAAAGCTTTCTTTTTTAAAATCGAGATTTACTATCAATGTAGAGATAAAATCAATAACTTTATCTGTGTATATTGACATATTAATATTTAAATCTTTTAATTTCTCAATATAATAGACAATTTGCTGTAGTTCAGAGACGAGCATTTCTTTTATTGAAATAATAAAAGGATCATAGGTGAATGCCGCCGGTGTATTTTCTCCGGTACAAATAGAACTGTAATAATTAAAAAATCTGCACATATTTTAATAACCTTAATCATCTAACAAAGTTTCAAGCTGTCCTGAATTATCTAATTTTTCCAGAACATCAAATCCGCCGATTCTTTTCCCTCCGATTATAATTTGCGGAACGGTAACACGGCCTTTTATATCGTAATATTTACCTAATTTTTCTCTATATTCATTTTCGTTATTTGAAATATCTATTCTTTTAAATGGAATATTTTTGTTTTTAAGAAGCATTTCAGCTTTTTTACAAAATGGACAATAATCGACCGTATATATTATTACATCTTTCATATAATCACCATAATTAACTAATATAAGATGATTATAAATGATTAAAAATATAGTTTATCAGACAAAAGAGTATAACTAATGATTTATTCTATTTAGTATATCTTTAATACTTTGCTTTTCTTCCGGAGGCAAATCAAAATTTAAATAATCTTGAAAATATTCAGAAGCACTTTCAAAATCATTTCTTGCCATAAAAAGTATACCAAGTTTTTTATAAGAAGGTTGAAAGTTCTCATTAACAGAAATTGCTTTTAGATGATTTGATATTGCCTTATCTATATTATCATTAGCCTCGTATGTAATAGCAGTTTGATAATATAAAACAGCATTATCTGTAATTTGATTAAGAACATTTTCATAATTTGCTGCTGCACTATCATAATCGCCAAGTTCGAATTGAATGTTGCCTAAATCCCAGAATGCATCCAGATTATCATTGTCTATATCAAGTATTTCGTATAATTGATCCATAGCTAAATCATAACGGCAGTCATCAAGGTAAAATCTTGATAAATAGTGTTTTAAAGCTATTTCCTGAGGCATTAATGTTACTGCATTTTCAAGCAGGTTAATACCATCAACTATATTTTTGTTTTTATAATAAACATCAGATAAATTAATATATGTTTGAACTGATTTAGGATTGAAAGACAACGCTTTCATAAAATATTCAATGGCTAAATCATCTTTAGCCAGTTTCGCATAACATAAACCGATATTATTTAAAATATTTGGATTATTTTTGTCAACATCAGAAACTTTTAAAAATGATTCGGCAGCTTTAGCATAATCACCTGCTTTAAAAGAATCCAGAGCCTGTTGTAAGTCTACATTTATTTTATTTTCCATAATTTTATATTACAATAAAAGAAAAATATAACAATAGATGAAAGGAATAATATATGTCAGGACACTCCAAGTGGTCAACCATTAAACATAAAAAAGCAGCGGTAGATGCAGCAAGAGGTGTAACATTTCAAAAATTTTCAAGAGAACTAATAGTTGCAGCAAAATTGGGAGGACCTGATCCTGCAGGTAACTTTAGACTGAGAACAGCTATAGATAGAGCAAAAGCCGCAGGTCTTCCGAACGATAATATAAAAAGAGCAATAGAAAAAGGAGCCGGTTCATCAGGCTCAGATAATATGGAAGAATTAACGTATGAAGGATACGGGGCAGGAGGAACAGCAATATTTATAGAAGCAATGACCGATAACAGAAACAGAACAGCAGGTGATATCAGAAGTTATTTTTCAAAATTTGGTGGTAATCTTGGTGAAACAGGATGTGTCGGATGGATGTTTAAGCAGTATGGTGCTATTGAATTTGAGAAAGAAACAACTGATTTTGATAAGTTATTTGAAGCAGCCATAGAAGCAAATGCTCTTGATGTTCTTGATGAAGATGATATTTATAAGGTTATAACTTCACCAGAAGATTTTCAGACTTGTGTTGAAACCATGGAAAAAAATGGATTTAAAGGAAAATCTGCAGAACTTACAAGGATTCCTGAAAATCTTATTGAAATAACTGATGAAAAAGTTGCGACAAATATACTCAGGTTAATGGAAAAATTAGAAGAGCATGATGATGTTCAAAATGTATATTCAAATTTTGACATTCCGGATGAGTTAATGGAAAAGATAGATGTATAAAAAAGAAAAGGCTTAAATTTAAGCCTTTTCTTTTTATTATGTTTAAAAGGAGATTTTTCCCATAATAACAGGTGAATCAGCTCCTGTACAATTCATTATATTGTTTGTTTTTTTTAGCAGAGTATAATAGCCCAGAAATGCAAACGCAACAGCCTCTTTTAATTTATTAGGTATATTGAAATCTTCATGTGTTTTAATATTAATACCCGGTAAATAATCTTTTAAATAACTTATAAGTGTTAAATTATATGCCCCGCCTCCTCCTAATACAATTTCGTCTGGAATTATTTCTTTAAAAATAAAGTTTTTATATGAATCTGCAATTACTTTAGCGGTTAAATTCGTAATTGTAGAAATAATATTGTATTTATTTGAAGGGGCATCTTTTAAAATTTTTTCGGCATAATCATCATTAAATAACTCTCTTCCGGTTGCTTTTGGCGGCTGTTTCTTATAGTACGGTTCATTTAATAATTTATTTAGCCATTGTCTGTCAATTTGTCCGGAGGCTGCTATTTCCCCATTTTTATCATATTTCTTATCAAAAAATTTATTAGTAAAATAATCAATCAGCATATTTCCCGGCCCGTTGTCAAAGGCAAAGACTTCTTTAATCTTGGATAAAACAGTTACGTTAGAAATGCCGCCAATATTTTGTATAAGTCTGTTTTTTTCTGTTCCGAATATTAATTTATCTGCGAAAGGAACTAAAGGTGCACCGTTACCATTTGCTGCCATATCTTTTGTGCGAAAATCCCCAATTGTCATTATTCCGGTATCGTGTGATATTACTGAAATATCCCCAATTTGTAAAGTTGATTTTGTTTTAATGTCTGAAATTGAGCTATATTCAGGCATGTGGTATATAGTCTGTCCGTGTGTTGAAATAAAATCTACATTTTCTGCTTTAAAACAGGCTTTTTTTAATAATAAATTTGCTGTCCTGGCAAATAGTCTGCCGGTAATAAAGTTCATAAAACAAACATCTTTTACACTGCCGTGATTGTTTGCCAGCATAAGAAGCTTTTCTCTTATTTCGTCGGGATATATATAAGAATAACTGTCTATTATTTCAAAAGACAAATCATCAAAAATTTTTAACAGGCACGAATCAATTGAATCAATTGAAGTCCCCGACATCATAGAAATAATGGTTTTAAAGTTCTTCATAAAAAAATTATACGACTGCAAAGTTAAATAATCAAAGAACTTAATAATTTCATAAATTATATTATTTATTGTATAATTTAAAATTAGACAGGGGAGATATATGTCAGTATTATACTCTATAATTTTAGCAGGTGGTTCGGGCAGCAGGTTATGGCCTTTATCAAGAGAAATGTATCCTAAACAGATGTTTAAAATAGAGGATGAATATACTCTTTTTCAACAAACATTTTTGCGGCTTGCAAGTGTAACGGATGATAAAAATATAATAACAACTACAAATGTAAAACATATTTCAGCTATTAAAGAACAACTGAAAATTATACAAAATAAATTTTGCAGAAACAGAGAATATAAAGTGTTATCTGAGCCAATATGTAAAAATACTGCTCCTGCTTTAAGTATAGCTGTTAAGTATATTCATGATATAAAACATTTTAATAATGATGAACCGGTTATTCTGGCATTACCTTCTGACCATATAATACATGACAGAGAAACATTTGCACAGCTTATTGAAAAAGGTATTAGCCTTGCAAAAAACGGCTATATAGTTTCTTTTTCAACTAAAACAAAGGAAATAAATGAAAATTTCGGATATATAAAAACCAGAAAAAATCCGAAAATTTCAGAAATAGAAAAAAGTGCATTAAAAGTTGTTTCTTTTATTGAAAAACCATCAAAAAAAGAAATAGAAGAAAAATTAAAAGGTAGTATATATATAAATACAGGTATATATATGTTTACTGCTAAAACTTTTTTAAGCGAAATTGCAAAGTGTTCAAAAGAAATATATAAAATAATAAAAGATGAAGAGATAAAGTCTTCGATACCTTCAATTTCTTTGAATCAGTACGAAAAAATGCCGGAAATTTCAGTTGATTACGCTTTGATGGAAAAAACAAAAAAACTTGTAACGATTCCTTTTGATATAAAATGGCAGGATATTGGTTCTTGGGATGTAATTTATGAAATCGGAAAAAAGGATAAAAAAGGGAATTATGTCACAGGTAATGTTTTTGATATAGACTCAAAAAATTCTTTAATTTATTCAACATCAAAACTAGTTGCAACAATGGGCTTAGATAATGCCGTTGTTGTTGAAACAGAAGATGCTGTACTTGTGTGTGATAAAAACGAAATAAACGGTGTAAAAAATATTTATAAAAAATTAAACGGGAAAAATTCATCAGCGAAAGAAATTCATAAAACGGTTTACAGACCATGGGGGTATTATACTGTACTTGAAGATGGGAAGGGGTTTCTTACAAAATGTATAACAGTAAATCCTGATTCAAAATTAAGTTTGCAAAGACATAAATATAGAAGTGAACACTGGATTATTCTTGAAGGTAAAGCTACTGTTATAAAAGGAGATGAAACAATAGTCCTAGAATCAGGTGAAAGTATTGATATCGCAGCTCAAGAAATACACTCACTTCAAAATCTTGAAAAAGAACAGTTAAAAGTACTTGAAGTCCAGCAGGGTGAAATTCTTGATGAAAATGATATAGAACGAATACAAGATATATACGGAAGAGTATAAAATGAAAAGGATAGCAATTTTAGGTTCAACCGGCTCAATAGGTACTCAGGCTTTAGAAGTAATTGATAAATTAAATTGTGAAATAAAAGTTATTGCACTGGCTGCAGGTAATAATATTAAGCTCGTTTCCGAACAAATTGAAAAATATAAACCGCAAATGGTTAGTGTAAAAAATGAAGAGGACGCAAACTTATTAAGAAAAAAATATAGTGGTACGGATGTTTTTTATGGCGATGAAGGATTATTAGAAATTGCACAATCTGATAATATAGATATCTTGCTGGTTGCTGTGACAGGTAAAGCCGGACTTAAACCGACAATTCAGGCGATAAATAATAAAAAAGATATTGCTCTTGCAAATAAAGAAACACTTGTAATGGCAGGCGATATAATAATGAGGCTGGCAAAAGAAAAAAATGTAAATATTCTGCCGGTAGATAGTGAACATTCCGCAATTTTTCAATGTTTGAAAAACAGAAATGAGGCAAAACATTTAATTATTACTTCATCAGGTGGTCCTTTTAGAAATTCAACAATACAAGAAATGGATAATGCTGATCTTAATAAAGTACTTGCACATCCAAGATGGAATATGGGAAGAAAAATAACAGTTGACTCAGCAACATTGATGAATAAAGGGCTTGAAGTTATAGAGGCTCATCATCTGTTTGATTTTGATTATGATGATATAAAAGTAGTGGTGCACCCTCAAAGTTATGTACATAGTGCAGTCGAATATAACGATGGAAGTATAATAGCCCAGATAGGTATACCAAGTATGCATATTCCTATTCAGTATGCTCTTACATATCCTAAACGAATGGCAGGAATAGAAACAGAAAGTTTTGATTTCGTAAGGGCAGCCAAGCTTGAATTTTATGAACCGGATACAGAAAAATTCCCTTCTCTTAAATTAGCATTTGATGTAGGGAGAAAAGGTGCTACGTTCCCTGTTTGTATGAATGCTGCAAATGAAGAGGCTGTATTCGCATTTCTAAGCGGTAAAATTAAATTTACTGATATTTATAAAATAACAAAAAATATCTTAGATGGTTATATCCCGGTTGAAAATCCTGCAATTGAAGATATTTTATGTGAAGATGAGAAAATAAGAGAAAAGACAAAAGAACTTGTTAATGAATATTGCGGAGGACTATGAAAATATTGTTTTTGAATGGGCCAAATTTGAATCTTTTAGGTTTAAGAGAGCCTGATAAGTACGGTAATAATACTTTGCAGGATATTGAAGCTTTTATCAGGAAAGAAGCATTAAAACTTAATATAGAAGTTGAGTTTTATCAAAGTAACATTGAAGGAGAAATTGTAAATAAAATTCAAGCTGCAAAAGGTAATTTTGATGCTATAGTTATGAATCCTGCGGCATATACGCATACAAGTGTTGCAATAAGAGATGCTATTCTTGCTGTTCAGGTTCCAACTGTAGAAATACATATTTCAAATATACATACAAGAGAAGAATTCAGAAAAATATCCCTGACCGCTCCTGCCTGTATAGGACAGATTACCGGTTTTGGTATAAACAGCTATAAACTCGGTCTTATTGCTGCCTTTGATTACTTAAAAGGGTAGTTTATTTTAAAATTAAAAATGATTTTAACTTCCTTGCCTGATTATCTTTTTCAGAGATAATATGTAGTTCCTGTGAGTCAAAAGAAGTTGAACCTCCGCCATCAAATGCCATTGATTTTTCCATTCCCCACTTTCTTGTAAGGTCGGAAAGTTCCTCTAAAGTCATAGGGTTATCATTCGTAACTATAAATAAATATACATTGTTTTCTCTTATCCCAATAGCAGTTCTGGCATATTTGTGCAGAGCTGATGCTGATTCACTTATAATCTTGCCATCTCTCATAAGTACAAAAAATTCTTCTTCCAATCTTAAATCAGGAAATAACATTGGTCCTGCTTGAATAGAGTGTTTAATTTTAAACCCTTCTTCTACCGGAGCATTATGAGCAGTAATATCATACTTTATTTTCCCTTTTATATCTTGTAAAATTCTAAATTCGGAACGGTTAAATATTTTATCCAGATAAGGTTTTAAAGCTTTATTCCCTGTTAAATTCTCGTTTAAAGAAGGGTCTAATACTGTTTTTCCGTCAATAACAATATAAGATATTGTTTTTTGATTTTTAGGGTCGAAAAAACCTGCATTTACAACAAGCCTGGCTTTTGTTTTATCAAATACTTGTCTGTTTGTTTCAAGACTTTCTGAAAAATATGGAATGATTCGATCTTTTGCTCTGGATGAAATAATTTCAATAACATAAACTCCCTGAGGATCATGAACAATTCTATACGGGCATAAACCTATTTTGGCTTCGGCTTTTCCGGTTATGATTAAGAATATAAAAATTAAAATAAAATAAAAAAATTTTTTCATTATAAATCTTTAATCCTTTTTAATATAATAATAAGTATAAATGCAGAAACCGGTGCTATCATTGAAGTTACCCATGGCGATAAAACAGCCTTTTCTGCAAGTAAATCAAAGAATGGAATAGTAATATAATATAAAAATATTACACCGACAGCAATAAGCATACCGAGGAATTTTTGTTCTCTAGGTTGAGAAAAACCGAGAAGACATCCTAAAATTGCGAATAATATACACATGAAAGAATGTACAAACCTTTGTATGTATTTATTTAACATAAATCTGTACTCATCATCCATTCTTTCTTGTTTTAAAAGTTTAATATATTCTGAAATTTGAGCATTAGTAAGTTCTCTGTCACGGTATACAGAGTACTTCATTAATTTATAAGCATTAATAGCACTTTTACCTTCCAAAATTTTAAGGTCTTTTACAACTTCAATGTTGTTGAAAATACCTTCTTTTGAAATTACATATTTTTTAGCGGTATTAATAGTCCAAAGCCCGTTGTTGTCATACTTGACAAAATCTGAAATAACTATGCTTGAAAGCAGGCTTGATCCATCTGAAACTTCATCATAAAAGTTTAACACAATTACATCTCTAATATTATTATCATCAAAATTAGAAATAATTAATATTTTCTGCATAGAGTCATCAGAGTTTTTAACGGGAAATACAAACTGCGAAACTCTGTTTTCCTGTTTGATTACTTTTAGCTTGCAAGCGGAAATAGGCAGGAGTTTTGAACCAACTATGAAGGTAAAAATAGTAACAAAAATACTAATAACAATTACAGAGGAAATTATACGGAAAAAAGAGATTCCGGAACTTCTTAATACAGTAATTTCAAAGTCTTTACTTAACTTGTCAAAAGTTAAAATTGACCCAAGAAGCATTCCGACAGGAAGAGCAATATTTAAAACTTTAGGTAACTCATTTACAAGAATTGAAATTGCCATAGAAACAGTATAATCACCGCTTAAAGTTCTTTGAACGGTTTTAAGAAAGATTTCAGGCATTATCCAAATAATCATAAATATAAAGACACAAGCGAAGCAAGCGAGAAAAACCTGTCTAAAAATATACCTGTCAAGCAGCTTTATCTTCATTAAAGTGAAAAATCCTTTCCTAAATAGAACTGTTTAGCAACTTTGTCATTTGCAATTTCATCACGTGTACCTTGAATTTTAATTTTACCGTCAAAAATTACATATGCTCTATCTGTAATAGATAAAGTTGCTTTAGGATTGTGGTCAGTAATTAAAACACCGAGCCCTCTGTTTGACAATATTTTAATATTGTCTTTAATTTCTCCTATAGCTATAGGGTCAATGCCTGCAAACGGTTCATCAAGAAGAATAAATTCAGGGCTGGCAGCAAGAGCCCTTGCAATTTCAACACGTCTTCTTTCTCCGCCGGATAGAGAAACGGCAGATGTATCTCTTAATTTTTTTATACTGAATTCTTCAAGTAATTCTTCAAGTTTGTCTTTTTTTTGTTTGTTATTTAATTTGTCATTTAATTCAAGAACAAGCTTAATATTATCTTCAACTGATAATTTTCTGAATATAGAAGCTTCCTGCGGCAGATAGCCGATACCGTGTTTTGCTCTTAAATTCATAGTCATTTGTGTTAAATCAATATCATCTATATATATTTTGCCCGAATTAGGTCTTACAAGTCCGACGACCATATAAAAAGTTGTTGTTTTTCCTGCACCGTTAGGTCCGAGTAGTCCGACAACTTCCCCTTTATTAACTTCTATTGAAATATCATTTACAACTGTTCTGTCATTATATATTTTAACAAGATTCTCAGCTCTTATCTTCATATTATACTACCTGCCTTTTATTTATTATGTTAAAATATTAAGTTTTTATATTTAAAAGCTGCTATTTTACAATTTAGTGTATATATATAACTTTAAATAAAACAATTAACAATGTCAAAAAATAGACTATTTTTAACAAAAAAATACTCAGATATATCTGAGTATTTTTTTGTTGTTAATTATAAATTTTAGGCACTGATTTTTTTAGCCTGACCGTCATTAACAGGTTTCCAGTTAGCGGCCATAATCTTTTTAAATGATTTTAAAGCTGTATCTTCAAGTTCACCGAGTTCATCAGCTTTAACAATAAGTTCTCTTAAAGGAAGAAGAGCTCTTTGATCACGAAGAACACCTAAAGCTGCAGCAGCACCTGCTCTAACAAGTTCATTTTCTTTTTCATTTTTCATAACTTCAATTAAAGAAGGAACAGCTTTTGTATCATTTAATTTACCAAGAGATGTAACTGCATAAATTCTAACATTAACCCATTCATCTTTAAGCATTTTAATAATGTGATCAACAGCTTTAGGGTTGCCTATTTCACCTAATGCACGTGTGGCATCACATCTAACATTAACTTTTTCGCTGTCAAGAGACTCAATTAAAGAATCTGTTGCAACATCACCGATTTCAATTAATGCATCTGTTGCAGTAATACAAACTTGAGGATTTTCGTCATTTAATGCTTCAACTAGAGGTTCAACAACTTCACGACCGCCCAAACGACCTAAAGCACGAGCTGCACGAACACGTACATCAACATTTCGATCTTCTCTTAACGATTCAATGAGCGGAGTAGTTGCAGAAACTTCGCCAAGTTCACCTAATGCTCTTGCTGCGTATAAACGAACTGAACCGTTTCTATCATTTTTTAATACATCAATTAACGGTTCAACAGCACTTGAATCACCCATTTCTCCGAGGATTCTTGCAGCATTATATCTTACTTTTTCTGAATTACTTGTCTTTAAATCTTTTAAAAGTTCATCAAAAGATTTCTTTGCTTGTTTTTTTCTAGAGTTCACACTTATTGTCATTCTTCCTCCGACAAAAAATTTACTTACTTACCTTTCACTAATATATAAAAAATTTTTTTATTCAATTATTGTCTTTTTTTAGTCTTTAATTACAAAATATTAACAATTATTTTCTTTTTTTGATAAAATGTACTCAGAACACTTTATCGTATCAGGTTCTATTATAATAACACATTTTTTTGTAAATTTACACATTTTTTATAATTTTTAAACTCAATACAAATAATTGTTTTTATAATATTATGTCACAATGTGTTATACGTCAAAATTAATTTTAACAATTTTTAACAAAAAATGTAAATTTTTGATGTATGCTTATATTATATTGGGTTATTATTTGCATAAATGCATAGTGTAATAAAAAAAATATCTGACTTAATGTTGGCTTTAAGGACATATTCACTACCAATTTCGGTTATGTCCTGGTTTGTTCCTTTTTTATATGCTGCACTTGACGGTGGAAATATTTTATACGGTATTATTGCTCTTACAGGAATAATTTTTCTCCATTTGGGTACGAATATTTTTGATGACGCAATCGATTATGTCATTGCAAAAAGAAAAATTGATAAAGGAGAAAAAGATTCTTTTAATTTTCAAAAAGGAAAATGTATTTGTATTTTTAATTCAACTTTTACTATAAAACACTATTTTATATTTTCTTTCATTTTGTTTGCATTTGCGGCGTTGACCGGCATATTTTTTATTTCAATATACGGGTTTAAACTTTTATATATTATTTTACCTGCTGCGTTTCTATGTATGTTGTATCCTATATTAGGTTCTTTGGGCTTTGGTGAATTTATTGTAGCGGTTATTTTTTCTCCGTTTATATATTTAGGTGTTTTTTTTGTTATGAAGGGATATTTTTCTTTTGATATATTGCTCTTATCTTTTTCAACAGGACTTCTTTCAGTTGCTGTTCTTCATAATCATATGCTCTTAGATTATAATTATGATGCTAAAAACAGAAAAATAACTCTTTGCAGAATTTGTAAGTCCAAGAAAAATGCGTATTATCTTTTGTGTACAATTATCATGTGTGCATATTTAAATATTCTTTTTTGTTGTATTTACAATAAATTAAATTATATTTATTTAATTACATTCTTAAGTTTACCTATGGCTTATACTTTAATTAGAGTTATGTTTATTCATATTAATGAAGAGGATAGACTAATTAAACCCAATCTTTTTATGGGAAGTTTAAAAGAGTTGAAAAATGTTGATTATAATCAAAAAAATTTTATGTTGAAATTTTTAATCGTAAGAAATCTTTTATCTGCTTTTACAATATTATTATGTATAGCTGTTGTTATTGATGGAGTTAATTAAATGTATATAATAGAAAAGCTGATTAAATTATATTTAACCTTAACAAAAAAAGAAGAACGAACCATAGCTTTTCAGGAAAATCCGGACGAAATTGAAGATTTTGTCACATGTCAGCATAATTTCATGCCAATTGACTCAACAGGTGAAATACTTGCGTGTTCAAAGTGCGGATACGTAATAAAAAAATCAAAAAAAAAGTGAAAAAGAGACAGCAATAATATTTTTTCAGGAATTTTTAATACGGGCTGCGTTTAAATAAAACAATATATTTATTTTCTCCGTAATAAAAATTCATAATAATATATTTTGTTTCAACATCAATATTAATTAAAGAGCTGGGTGGAGTTGATCTTCCTGAGTCTTTAGCTGTATTGTAGAATTTTTTTCTAATTGCCTGTGTAAATTTTTGCCATTTTGTTTTTTTTATTTGAGGGGTATTTGCATTATAAAAATTTAACGGTGTTGCTTCTTTTTTTACGACGGGAATTATATGTTCAACTTTCCCGTTTTGTTTGAATAAAACATAATCTTTTTCTTTTAAAGTTCTCGGGGTTAATAAATAATAACCCGGTTCAATTTTTATATTTTTAAAGTAAAGCTCTGCTGATGTTCTGAATAACGGGTACGGCGACCAGGCATAACGGATGGTATCTTCATCCTGATACGGGTCAATATCGTTATATAACTTTGAAGAAAACGGTTCTGCCGACTCATAAAGTGTGTCTAAATCAAGATCGGATGAATAAACCGGAAGTGCTGAAAATATAAAAAAGATAATTAAAAATAGATTCTTCTTCATAATTTATATAATAATACTTTTTTTCTGTTTATCAAGTTTATTAGTCTTTTATGATATCATAAGAATAACTTATGTATTAGCCGGAGAGAGGAGTTAAAATGAAGAGTGCAAATCAGGAAATAAGACCTGTTACAACAAAAATTAATTCAAAAGGAAATATAGAAATAGGCGGATGTGATTTAGTTGAACTTGCCGAAAAATATTCAACTCCGCTTTATGTTTTTGATGAACAGACAATTCGTTCTATGACACAAAGCTATAAGAGTGCTTTTAAAGCATATCCAAAAATGAGAATGATGTATGCTGCCAAAGCATTTATGACTAAGGCAATATGTAAAATAATGCAAGAAGAAGGTTTTGGCCTTGATTTATGTTCCGGTGGTGAAATATTTACAGCAAAAACTTCCGGATTTGATATGTCAAAAACCTTATTCAACGGAAATAATAAATCTCCTGAAGAAATAAATATGGCTATTGAATACGGAATAGGCACAATATCTGTCGATAATTTTTTTGAACTTGCTCTTTTAAATAATGCTGCACAATCATATAATAAACAAATTCGTATTTTGCTTAGAATAACACCGGGGATTGAATGTCATACTCATGAATATATACAGACCGGTCATCTTGATTCTAAATTTGGATTTGATTTAACTCAAGTTGATGAAGCAATAGACTTAATAAAAAATGAATATAATAATTTGAATATAGTCGGGCTTCACGCACATATCGGGTCTCAAATTTTTGAGAGAAGAGTTTATTTTGATGAAGTTGATGTTATTTTCAAGGAAATAAAAAGAATAAAAGATAGACACAATATTCTGTTAAAAGAAATAAATCTAGGTGGAGGGCTAGGAATAAAATATACTGATTCTGACAAGCCGATTTCAGTGGATGAAATAGCTCAAACAATAATAGAATCAATAAAAACTCACAGTACAAAATACGGAATAGAAGAACCTGTTGTTTTCATTGAACCGGGAAGAAGTTTAGTAGGAACTTCAGGTGTAACTCTATATACTGCTGGAAGTTCAAAACAGGTGCCTAAGGGAAGAAAATATCAGGCGGTTGATGGCGGAATGGCTGATAATGCCCGTCCCAGCCTTTATCAAGCTAAATATACTGTTGATATTGCAAACAAGCCTAATGAAAATAAAGATAAAAAAGTTACAATTTCAGGTAGATTTTGTGAGTCCGGAGACATACTTGCAAAGGATATATTACTTCCTGAGATTGAAGAGGGAGATATAATCTGCTTTTATGATACAGGAGCATATGGTTATTCTATGGCAAGCAATTATAATAGAGTTTTAAAACCTGCTGCAGTACTTGTAAATAATGGAAAATCTGATATTATAATAAATAGGCAGACTTATGAAGATTTGTGCGGGTTGGATGTAATCCCCGATAGGCTGAGTTAGGTAATTGATGCTTGATACTATTTTTGAAATGTACAGAAATTTTTTTAGCAGCGGAGAGTTGGTTAATAACCCTGCTACCTTTACATTCAAAGATTTTGCTCAGGTTGTAATAATTATACTTATTATTATTTCCTTTTATATCAAATTTATCAGAAACACTCAGGCTGAAAAATTGGTAAGAGGTATTTTGTTGTTTATTATAACAGCTTGGATATTTAGTGCTGTATTGATTGCTTTGAATTTCCAAATTTTAGGACAGGCTGCCCAATATTTGCTTAGCGGTATTTTGCTTTCAATGGTTATTGTATTCCAGCCGGAATTAAGAAAGTTGCTTGTACATTTAGGACAAACAAAGTTTGATGCTAAAAACTTTTTTTCTTTTAAGAATAACAATAATGAACAAAAAACAAATGTTGTTAAAGAATTGACTGAAGCAGTAAAATATTGCAGCAGAGTTAAAAGAGGAGCTTTAATTGTTATTCAAAGATCAGAAGACAAATCATTATATAATGAAGTAGGTACCACCATTAATGCAGATATATCAGCAGAATTAATTCTAACTGTTTTTTTCCCGAATACGCCTCTTCATGATGGTGCAATGGTAATACATAATGATAAAATACTTGCAGCAGGCGTTCTTCTTCCACTTACTGAAGATCCAAAATTGAGCTGGAGATACGGAACAAGACACAGAGCTGCAATAGGAGCAAGTGAAATATCTGATTCTGTTTGTATTGTTGTTTCAGAGGAAACCGGCGACATTTCGGTCGCTATCGACGGGATATTGAGGAAATATGAAGACATAACTAAATTCAAAGAAGATTTGGAAAAAATAATTTCCAATGAATCTAATGAAAGGATTGAAAATGCCTTTATGGCTAATTTATTGAAGTTAAGAAAGAAATAAAATGAACCCTATTGAAATAATTGAAAAAGAAAAAATCTTTGCTGTTCTTCGTATTACAGATACAGATAGACTGAGAAATATAATAAATGCATTATCTCAAGGAGGTATAAAGGTAATTGAAATTGTAATTGAAAAACCTGAAACCGTATACTTTGTTGAAGAATTGTCAAAGAAACAAGATCGCCCCCTTATTATGGCAGGCGGAATTATCACTCAAAGACAGGCACAAATAGCAATTGATGCAGGATCTGATGTTATAGTTTCTCCTGTTTTTCAGATGAATCTTGTAAGGCTGTGTAAAAGTGAAAAAGTTCCGCTCATAATGACAGCGACAACTCCAAATGAAGCATATTCTGCGTGGAAAGCGAGAACTCAGCTTATCAAAATTAGTCCTGCTCATCCAATGGGTGGTGCTGAGTATATAGAAGATATGTTAAGACCAATGAAATTTATTAATGTTATTGCTGCAGGAAGTATTAAAATAGATGATATAAAAGCGTATATTAACGCAGGTGCAAAAGCTGTTGGAATTGGCAGGGCTTTGTATAAAGATGCCTCTTATGAAGAAATTACGCAAAGGGCATTAAAGGCTTATAATATTGTAAAAGGAAATTAGGGAAAATAATGACAAAGTTGATATTTGAAAAGTCAAAAGAAGGTACAGACGGAATAAATCTGACTGATATACCGGTAAGTTTTGATTTTATTGATAAGAAATATTTAAATTATAACAATGAATCAATTCTGCCTGAAATGACAGAACTTGAGGTGATGCGGCACTTTAAAGAACTATCTGATAAAAACTTTTGTATTGAGAAGGGGTTTTATCCTCTTGGCTCTTGTACAATGAAATATAATCCGAAGGTTAATGAAATATTAGCCTCTCTTGAAGGATTTACGGAAATACATCCTTTTCAAGCTGATGAAGATGTCCAGGGTGCATTAAAAATAATGTATAATTTACAAGAAGCCTTAAAAGAAATAACAGGAATGGATGCTGTTACGCTGCAACCTGCAGCCGGTGCTCACGGTGAATTGTGCGGAATGATGATTGTAAAAAAATATTTTGAAACAATCGGTGAACAAAGAAAAAATGTAATAATTCCTGATTCTGCACACGGAACAAATCCGGCTAGTGCGGCAATGTGCGGGTTTAATGTTGTAGAAATAAAATCTAACGAAAACGGCTTAGTTGACATTGATTCTTTAAAGTCTGTTTTAGATAACAATACAGCAGCTATAATGCTTACAAATCCTAATACACTCGGGTTATTTGAAGAAAATATAACTGAAATATCAAAATTAGTTCATAACTATGGTGCTTTGTTATATTATGACGGAGCAAATATGAATGCGATTATGGGGTATACAAATCCAGGGTTAATGGGGTTTGATATTGTACATTTAAACCTGCATAAAACATTTTCGACTCCTCACGGAGGTGGCGGTCCTGGAGCCGGACCTGTTTGTGTTATTGACAGGTTAAAAGATTTTTTGCCTTCTCCTGTTATCGAATTTGATGGTAAGACTTATAAAAGGCAATATGATATTAAACATACAATTGGTAAAATGAAAGCTTTTTACGGAAATTTTTCTGTTCTGGTGAAAGCATATGTATATATTTTACTACAGGGCAAAGAGTTAAAGAATGTTAGTGCTAATGCGGTATTAAATGCAAATTATATGATGAATAAATTAAAACAATATTATTTGCTTCCGTATGACAAAAAATGCATGCATGAGTTTGTTTTGTCAGGAGAAAAGCAAAAGGATGCGGGTGTTAATACTCTTGCAATTGCAAAAAGACTCATGGACTCAGGTTTTCATCCTCCTACAGTATATTTTCCGTTGATAGTACATGAGGCAATTATGATTGAGCCTACAGAATCTGAAACTAAAGAAAGGCTTGATGATTTTATAGATACTATGATTGAAATCGCTGAAGAAATTAAACAAAATCCTGACCTGGTTTTAAATCATCCTATAAATACTCCGGTAAAAAAAGTTGATGAGACACTGGCAGCCAGACATCCTGATCTTGCTTATAAATTGCATTCTGAATCTATTGTATAAAATTAAAAAATGTTAATAACTTGACTGTTTTAGATAATTTTTATTCAATAATATTATGTCTGATGATAGTAATGATAAAGTAATTAACCTGTTTAATAAGCAGATTGGTGCTGAAAATGATATTCAGCAAATGCTGTTTAAAGAATTTGAATATGTGAAATTATCAAAAGATGATAACGGGAATTATTTCAAAGAAGAATCATTAAGAGAATACGCAAACAGATGTTTTTATATTGTAAGTGTTATGAAAGACAGTTCTGTTGGTGTCTCTCTTTATAAGTATAAGGTACCGTATTCTTCTTTATTGGATTTTTTTAATATTTTCAGAAACAATACTATTTATGGCGAAATTATTGATATAGAAAGATATATTCCGGAAGACCTTGCTTAAATGAGTTATTTGTCTGTCGATAAACAATGTGAATTATTTAATGTTAAAAAACCGTATCAGTATATTGGTTCCGAATATTTAAGCAGCAATAAAGATTTTAATAGTGCAAAAGTTAAAATGGTTTTTGCTTTCCCTGATAAATATGAAATTGCTATAAGTAATTTGGGACAAAAAATATTATATTCAAAAGTGAACTTGCATGAAGAATATATGGCAGACAGGGTTTATGCTCCGGATTTTGATTATAAGAAAATTCTTGAAGATAATAATGAAACATTGACCTCTCTTGAAGAGCAAAGATTCATAAATGATTTTGATATAGTTGGTTTCTCATTGCAGTATGAACTTGCATATCCTGCGATGCTGGAAATGCTTAAATTGTCTAAAATACCTCTCTATAGAACTGAAAGACATGAAAATATACCTTTAATAGTTGCTGGAGGCCCTTGTTGTTTTAACCCTGAACCGATAGAAGATTTTATTGATTTATTTATGATTGGTGACGGGGAAGATGTAATAATCGACCTTTTAGATTGTTATTACAAGATGAAAAGTACAGGTAAAAACAGAAATCAAATAATATATGAACTATCAAATATAGAAGGGATATATTCACCGGAATATCCAAAAAAAACTAAAAAAAGAATATATTATTTTAAACCTGATGATATAATAACAAAAGCACCAATACCGTATTCATCAAGCATACACGATAGGACTATAATTGAAATAAGGCGTGGCTGCGGCAGAATGTGCCGGTTCTGTCAGGCAGGTCATGTTAATTTACCTATAAGAGAAAGAAATGCAGAAGATATAATATCAAAGGTAGAAGAGTCTGTATCAGTTTCAGGTTATGATGAATATTCTCTGTTGTCCTTATCCTCAAATGATTATTCTAATATTGAAAGTACTATTGAATGCTTATCAGATAAATTAAACAAACGAAAAATTTCGGTTTCACTTCCGAGCCAGAGAATTGACCGCTATAGCCAGAATCTTGCCCGTCTTGTAAAAGGGGTTAGAAAAACTACAGTAACACTTGCACCTGAAGCCGGTAGCCAGAGATTAAGAGATGTAATAAATAAAAATTTAACAGAAGAACAAGTTATAAACACAATATTAAATTGTTATAAAAACGGGTTCAGCCATATTAAACTTTATTTTATGATAGGTCTGCCTACTGAAACATTTGAAGATTTAGAAGAGATGGTGGAACTTCTAAAAAAAATAAGATGGCAAAGTAAAGCAGTGAAAAAAGAGCTTCAAATGCAAGAAGGGTTGAATATTACCTGTACAATTTCAATATTTGTTCCGAAACCTTTTACCCCTTTTCAGTGGTTCGGGCAAAATAGTCATGAACAAATTAGAGAAAAAATTAAGTTTTTGACAGAATCAATAAAAACTCTAAAAGGCATAAAAATAAATTATCATAATTCTTTTGTTTCGAAATTGGAATGTGTATTAACAAGAGGGGATAAAAGGTTAAATAAATTTCTTTATGAATTGAATAAACAGGGAGTATATTTATCAACCTGGGATGAAAATATTGATAGACAGTTGTGGATTGATATAGCGGAAAAATGCGGTATCGATATTGATTATGAAGCACAAAGAGAATATAAAACCGATGAAAAATTGCCATGGGATATTATAGATATTGGAATAACAAAAGAATGGATGATTGAACAATATAAAAATGCATTAAATTCTGTAAATATTGTGCCCTGCGAATTTAAATGTGTGAATTGTGGCGTATGTAAAAGATTTAATACACGAAAGATACTGGATAAACCATTTAAATATACTAAAAATATTTCAGAGTTACCTCAAAAAACAAATACCCCGCAAGAAATATTTAAATATAGAGTAAAAATTTCAAAAGAGAATGAATTAAGATATATTTCGCATTTAGATTGGCAGAATACAATAATAAAAATGCTTTATCGTTCGGGATTAAACTTATGTTTTTCCCAGGGTTTTAATCCTACTCCAAAAATTTCACTAGGAATAGCTCTTCCTTTATTTGTTGAGAGTGATTGTGAATTGATTGATATTGATATATATGATAACAGAGGTGTAGAAGAATTAAAAAGTATATTTAATAGAATATTACCTGAAAATATAAAAGTAAAGGAAATAAAGAAAATAACTAAACAGACTGAGTCTATTGATATATTGGCACAGTGGGCTTTATATTCTTTTTCTCCTTTTAAAAAGGGTATTTTAAAAAATGAAGATTTGTTGTATATTAAAGATAAGATATCTTCAAGTAATGAAATATTTATAGAGAAGATAAACAAAAAAGGTATAAAAAAACTTGTAAATATAAAACAGTCAATAAAATCCATAGAAGTTAACGATGACGTTATTTATATGATTTTAAAGACAGGACAGTCAGAAGATATTCCCTCTGTGAAACCTGATGATGTTATAAAATTGTATATTAATAATGTGGATTTCAGGATAATTCGCCGGAAGTTTTATGACAAAAATATGAACGAGTTATAAAAGGTTTGTAATTTAGAAAAGGAAAAAATATGTCAAAAGCGATAGTTGTAGCAGAAAGAGATAATATTGCAGCAGTTATAGAAGATGGCAAAATATGCGAGTTTTATGTACACAAAGGAGACATGCTGCTAAATGATGTTTACCTTGCTACTGTAGATAATATACTGCCCAGTATTGATGCTGCATTTGTTAATGTCGGGCATGATAAAATGGGTTTCTTGCACGCACATGATGCAATAGGTAAAGGTACTTTAAAAGAAAAACTATCGCCAAAACAAAAAATTATTGTACAGGTTGTAAAAGAGCCTGTGGGCCATAAGGGACCAAGAGTATCAACCCTTATTAGTTTACCCGGAAGATTTCTTGTTTTGATGCCTCATGAAACAGGAATAAATGTTTCGAAGAAAATAGTGTCAACAAAAGAAAGAGCAAGATTAAAATCTATAATTAGCCTTTTAAAACCTGTTGGTATAGGCGTAATTGTCAGAACTGAAGCTGAAGGGCAGTCAGATGCAGATATTCAGGAAGATTTAGAAATATTACTTGAAAAATGGAATACAATAATTGCAGCAGCAGAGACAAGACCTGCTCCGAGTCTTTTATACAGAGATCAGGATTTATTATACAGGGTTATGAGGGAAGCTTGCAGTGAAGATGTTGATGAAATAATTTTGGATACTTCTTACGGTGTACATAGAACCCAGCAAATTTTGCAAAATTGGAATATGAATAAAAATATTTCTGTTAATGTTTATAAAGGTTCTGAAACGTTACTTGCGGCATCAGGTATAATTAAAGAGATAAAATCTGCCCTGCAAACAAAGGTTAATCTTCCAAGCGGAGGATATTTGTTTATACAAACTACAGAAGCTCTTACTGTTATTGATGTTAATAGCGGCAAGTTTGTAAGTTCAAATACCCAGGACGAAACTATTTTAAAAACAAATAAAGAAGCTGTTCACGAAATAGCAAGGCAGCTAAGGTTAAGAAATATTGGTGGTATGGTCATAATTGACTTTATTGATATGAATAACAGAAACGATAAACTTGCTATAATGGAAGAATTGGAGATTGCTTTGGAAAAAGATAAAGCAAAACCTCAAGTAGGACAGTTATCTGATCTTGGACTTGTTGAATTGACAAGACATAGACAAGGACAAAGTTTGTCAGAACTTTTCAGTAAAAAATGCCCTCATTGTCAGGGACAAGGTTTTATTGCTGATGATTTACTATTTTCATCACCTGTAGCTGAAGGTGAAATAAAAGCAAAAGCAGCAAAATTGAAAATTCCTGTTCAACAAATAAAAAATAAAACACCTAACTATAAACAAAATAAAGTGTTTAACAATCAAGCCAATAATCCATTAGCTGTTGAGCAGCAGGAACAATTGGCACAAAATGGAAATAATTTGCTCCAAAATAATCAACAAAAGAAAAATTTTAAGTTCAATAATAAAAACAGCGAATACCAGCAGACGCAAATTCAACAAGAATTAACTGATATTGATGAAAATAAGAGTAAAGATGAGAAAATTATTTCAAATGAAAAAGTCGATATTGTTGAAAATATAGAAGATAATAATAATAAAAAAGAAATTGTTGAAGAAAAGGAAAAACCAGTAAAGAAAACTAAAAGAACAACATCAAAAAAGAAAAAATCTGATAATAATATAAATGAAAAGACGAATGATGTTGTTCAGTTAAATGTTGTCGAAGTAGAAAAACAAAGTGATTTGAAGAAAAAGCCTGGAAGAAAACCTGGTAAGACAAGAAAAAATACGAAAAAAGAAAGCGAACAGCAGCTAAATGTATAATAATCTTTATATTGCACAAAATGAGGACTTATTTAATATTGAAATTCCTAATTTTCAACCTGTTCCTGTTACGACACAACAGACAAATTTTTTACAGGAAGAAAATTCTGTTCAGGATTTATTAATGGGAAGTCGCCTTTCTTCTTTTTTGGTTATCGGGTTATGCATTCTGTTAATCATTACAATTTTTGCTATACTCCGTAAGATTTCTAATAAATCAATAAATAAATATACTCAACAACAACTAAAAAAGAAAAGAAATGCAGGATTTGTAAGCAGTAATAATAAACTTGAAACACCTGAAAATTTACAAGAAAGCATAAGAACTTTTCTTGAAAGAACAAAATAAATTGAATTTTATTTTGTTTTATTTATAATTTCTTCTAGTTTTGTAAGAATTTTTTGATTATAAAAAGAATTGCTTTTTGAAAAAGGAAAGACAGGTAGTTCAAAGTATTTTTCAAACTTATTGCATACATTTGAAATTTGAGATTTGCTTATCTGATCAACTTTTGTTGCTATAATAAAGCAGGGTAGCTTATTATATTTTATCCATTCTGCCATTTGTATATCATTTGACTGCAAATCATGTCGTGAATCAATAAGGTGAATTAAACTTGCAATTTCTTTTCTTTTTAATAAGTATTCTTCTAGTTTTTTTTGCCAGTAAATTTGTGTTTTTATACTAACTTTAGCATAACCGTATCCGGGCAAATCAGAGATTATAAAGTTATCATTGATGCAAAAAAGATTAATTAATTTTGTTTTTCCCGGGGTGTTACTGGTTTTTGCCAAATTTTTTATATTTACGATTGAATTTATAAATGACGATTTCCCTACGTTAGAACGTCCTATTAAAGCAAATTCCGGTAAAGAAAAAATGGGGCACTCTTTTAATGAAGGTGCACTAATTATGAATTTCGCTTTTATTATTTTCATCTTTATGCCGTCTTTTATAAATTACACTTGAAAGAAGTTTATATACTTTTTGATTGTTATATACAGTCAGCTGAATATCACTGTCATTCAGATTTATATCCAAAGGAAGTTTTTGTGCAAAAATATTTGTTTCTATGTGCATTATTTTTATATTACGCTTGTGAATAACACTCAATGGCGCAGATAAAAAAATTTCAAATGTTTTTAGTATGTCCATTGATAATATAATATCAAATTTGAACATGTTTTGGTACTTATGTATGAACTTTGTAAATTATTTATATTGATAAAAAATTCAAGATAACCTGGAGTATTGAGTGAATTTTTTTGTGTACAGCTTAAAATGATAAGCAACTGAGTTGGGTTGAAGTGCAGGCTGTGAGTAGGTTGTGACCACAAGATTACATTAACTTATTAAGTGCATTTATTCTTGTTTTGGCATATTCTGCACGTTCACTTTCTCCGAGTTCATTTGCAGGTAGAATTTCTAAAAACTTTTTATAATATATAAGTGCATTTTTGTATTCTGATAAATTATCAAAAGCAATACCTAAAAAGTAATATGCAAGAGCATTATTAGGATCCAATTCTATGCTTTTATATAATGAAGCTGTTGAAGCGGCATAGTTACTTTGATCAATATATGCTAAACCTCTATAAAAGTATAGAACAGATGAATTTGGATCAATTTTAAGTGCTTCATCTATTAACCGCATTGTTTCTGCGTGGTTTTGTGCATCGAATGAAGAAATTATTTGATTAATGTATTTTTCAGCATCTGCCGCATTTAGCTGATTCATGAATAAATAAAATGCTTTTTCAAATTCTTTGCTGAAAGAGTCTTTCTTTTTCTCTACAATTTTTGCATATTCTCTTGCTGTTGAATAATCTTTATTTTTAAAATAATAAACTGCAAAATTATAATTAACGGATGGATCATCTCCTGTTGTCATACTTAAAGCCCTGTTTAGCGTATTTATTGCTTCTTGCATTCTGTTTAGTTCCATATAACATCTTGCACGCTGGGATAGGACTAGAGGAGAATCTGGAATTGCATTAAATATTTCTAATGCTCTATCATAGTGTCCTGCCCAAAACAATTGAGCTCCTTCTTGTATCGGTTGTTCAGAAAATTTTGCAAGAGCATTATTATATCTAATTATATCTTCTTCTGTTTCAATTTTGTCTTTAACTGAAGTTAAGATTTTTTCTGCTTCGTCTCTTTTTCCCTGCCCAACTAAAAGTTCAACATTTAATAGTGCCATTTGAAGTGAATCCGGATATTCTTTTTGAATTTTTTCCATATATTTTTTTGCACTGTCATAATCTTCAGCATTAACAAGAAGTGTGTAAAGGTTTAGATAGCAAGCTGCTTCATTATTTTTGTCCTTTTTAAATAAAACATTAAATATTTCTTTATCAGAAGCTTTTTGTGTTTCCATAAGTTTATAAATATTGTATTTTGCGGATTCATTTATATCTTCGCCATTTGCTAATATATAATTATACTCGGTTATTATTGCCGGAAGATTTCCTTTTGGAATTAAATAATTTATTTTTAGTATTTTTATTGATAAATCATCTCTATAAAGAGATGAGGCAAAATTGCATACCGCTATTGCTTCATCATTATTACCTGTATAATCAAAAACCAGCTGTATTGCATTCAATAGCAAATCGTAATCTTTCATATTTGAAACAGAACGTTTTATGCATGTTTCGGCTTGACTAAAATTGTCTGTTATAAGGTTCATTACAGCAAGATTTATATTTATTGGTGAACGATATAATGAATATTTATTTGCAGCCGCTGTTCTGTTACTTAGAGTTTTTATATTGTTAATAACTTCCTGTGATAAAGCCCCTTCATCTTTTTTTTCAAGTAATAATTTTAGAATATCAAAAGCTTCATTAAAATTTTTGTTTCTTATGTATGCATCAACCAGTGGAACATACAATGTATAATTTTCAGGATTTTTATTTATTTCGGAATTTAAATCATCTATAATAATATTTAAATCATATACAGAAGAAGTTTCGTTATAATGAGAACTTCTTACAATGCTTGATGGTTGATCTAAATAAGAATAATTTTTCTTATTTACTATAGAATTATATGCTAAAGCTTCAATCCCGAAAGAGCAGACAATAAGTAACAAAATAAGTTTTAACTTCATACCAAAAACCTCATAACAATCTATCTTTATGTTATCTTAATTAGCCAAATTAGTCAAATAAAAAGGAGTCTTATGACTCCTTTTTATTTGTTATTGTTGTTATTAATTATTCTTCCTCATCTTCAACAATTTCTATCTGACTAGCTGCAGCGAATACATCTACAAAATTTGTTCTTCCGTTAGTTATATTTGCAATGTTGCTGTATGTTTCAGGTTGTCTTGGTAATTTGTTGAGCATTTGAGCTTGTTCTTCGTTAATGTTAGGATCATCACTCGGTTCCGGTTGCGGTTCTGGATCTGGCTGCGGAGGAGCTACAAATGGTCTTTTATTTACAAGTAATATTTTTTCATTACCGTTACCATATTGTATATGATGTCTTTGATTGTACTTGCCGTCAGCTGTAGGTTCTCCGGAAGCAGTTACTTCATAGCTGTCGTTAGCTGTATTTGAAGTAAATGTACCGCCAACTTCAATGTAAGAACGATCGCTTACTAAATCATCAGGTAATTTTTGTTCGCCTGTATAAGGAAGACCCGCAATAATTTTATCTGCATTTAAGGTCATATCATTTCCTGCTCTTAAATCAGATACGGATAATGTACCGTCGGTAGTTATTGTCATGTTGTTTCCTGCTTTTGCAACAAGACCGTTTTGTCTGTTACCTACATTTGCTAATGTTAAATCGATATCATTTCCTGCGGAAATGTTTGCCTGACTGTTTTTAAGGTCAGCAGAACCTGTTACATTAGTAGCCGCATCAATTGTAATTTTGTTAGCTGCTATAGAAGTATTTTCTACTAATGCATATCCATTTGAAGCTTTTGCATTAACTTCATTTGCTGCAGTAATGTCTGCATTATGGAACCAAACATTGTTGTCTGAATTTACATTAATATTACCTGTTTTAGATTTTGTTTTATCTGCGGCAGCTACTTTTGAATCAACTACCTGGCTGCGTGCAACACTATTTATATTAACATTTTGAGCTTTAACGTCAGAACCCTTTTGAACAGAAGCGATATTACCGGCAGTTAAGTTAAAGTCTTTACCAGCAACAACGGTAGTTTTATCAACAATGGCATCACCGTTTTGAGAAGTAATATCTACTTTGCCTACGGAATTAAGGTTGCTTGTAGTAATAGAAGCTTTATTACCGGCTAAGATTCTGATGTTGCCTGTATTTCTGTCAGCAGCGGCATCAGAGAAATTAACAGTATCTAAATCAGCATTTTCAAGAACAACTTTATTAGAAGCAGTTAACCAGATGTTACCATCGTTACCGGTAACAGCTTTAGTAGCTTTTAAAGCAGCTCCGTTGAGGTTAATTTCGCTGTCAACGTTGCTGGAATAATTTCTAATATCAATGTTACCGGAATGAATTTCACCGTTGGCAGAAACGACCATTTTTTCGCTAGAGCCTTTAATACCGGAGATTTCTTTAACGGCACCATTTTGATAATAAGTGAAGTTAACACCGTCAGAAGTAACGATTTTAACTTTACCGAAGGAAGCATCATCAACGTTAGGAGCGACATTAGTAGTGATTTTAGAACCGTTATATAAAGAAACGTTATCAGAAGCGAAAGTAACACCTTTATCGCCGTGGATTTTAGCTCCCTTTTGAACAATAATACCGTATTGAGAGGTAGCATTTCTATCTAAGTTTAATTGATTATTTTTAGTATCATAAGAACCATCCATAGTAGAAACGGTGAAGGAGTTAAGATTAACGTTAGCCCCATCTCCGAAGAGGACACCGTTTGGGTTAATCAAAATAACTTTACCTGTAGCGTCATATCCGCATCCGGCACAACCTGAAGAAGTTATTTTACCGTAGATTTGAGACAGACCGCCAGCAGCATCTACTTTATTTAAAGCAGTTTGATTGTGAGCTGTAAATTCATAGTTAACAGCAGCATCTTTACCGACGTTAAAATCTGCCCAATTGATGGTACCAAGACCGTTAGTACCGGCATTGATTTGAACATTCATATTAGAGCCGCTTGTAGTAATATCAGCATTAACAGCATTATTTAATGTAGGCAGAGCACCTGCTGCTACATCTGCAATTGCAGGACAAATGCTCATTGATGCAAAGATTCCGACCGCAATTGTTGTACTTAAAAGTTTTTTCATGTTCTTCTTCCTTTTATTTATCATGTTAATTATTATCGTTTCATGTACTTAATATAACTACTCTGAAAAAAAAAATTGCTAAATTTCTTAATATTCTTTACATTTCTTTTTTTCTTTGTAACAAACTGTCTTTTCAGTTTCTGTTAAAATCTCTCGTATAATCTCTTAATATATCATTATATATACTATATAAAAAAAAATTAGTCTGAAATATTTACAATATAATGGTAATTTGTTAATAATTTGTTACATAAAAAACAACCGGAATTCTTATTAATTCCGGTTGTTTTAACAATAACTCAATTAATTAAAATTTTCTTTGATCTTTTGTTTGCATAGCATATTTAACTAAGTCTTGAGTTGAAACTAAATCAGGTTCTTGTTCATCTTCGATAACATCGTCATTAGGAACATCAGGACATTCTTCGCCTTCACCCGGTTTTGTATCATCTCCGCCAGGAGTATTGCCTTCATCATCTCCACCTGGCGTGTTTCCTTCGTCACCGCCGGGAGTTGTTCCTCCCTGATCAGGGTCAGTCGGTTTTGTATCATCAGAAACATCACCAGGATTTACAACATCTACATCATCCCCGTTGTCGATGTCCGGGATAGAAGGATCTGTTACTTCGTTATCAACAGGTCTTTTGTTAACAAGAAGAATTTTTTCTTGCTCACCGTATTGTATGTGATGTCTTTGATTGTATTTACCGTCAGAAGTTCTGTCTCCTGATGCTGTTACGGTGTAGTTATCATTTTCAACATTTGAATTAAATGTTCCGCCGACTTCAATGTAAGAACGTTCGCTGTTGTCAACAGGAAGTTTTTCTTCATTTGTATAAGGAAGACCTGCAATAACTTTATTTGCATTTAAGGTCATATCATTTCCTGATCTTAAATCAGACACGGATAATGTACCGTCTGTTGTTATTGTCATATTGTTTCCTGCTTTTGCAACAAGACCGTTTTGTCTGTTACCTGCATTTGTTAGTTCGACATCAACATCATTACCTGCTGAAATATTTGTTTGTATATTGTTTGTGTCAATACTGCCTGATGTTTTAACATTGTTTGCCGCATTCAAATATATTTTTTGGGCTGCAGCAAATTTAGTTGATTCATAAACATTTAATGAGCCGTTTGCTGAAGAAAGGAAAATATTCTTGCCTGCTGTTATATTTGTATCAGCTGTCTCAAGGTCACCCTCAGAATTTATTTCAACATTTTCTTTTGCTGTTAAATTAAGTGTATTTTTCGGGTCAAATTGATTTGTTGATGTTAAAAGAACGCTTTTTTCTGTTGAATTTATATTAACATCTTTATCTGCAACAAAATAAGAACCATTAAGTTTTGCTGAAGTAATTGAATCTTTAGATGTCAAGTTTATATTGTTTTTTGCATTAACAATTGCATCATTTAACAATAAATAACCGTTTGATGCAGTTAAATTAACATCTTTACCAGCAGTAATTTCTGAATTTGATGCCCAGACCATATCGCCTGGTGACTGTAAGTTAACATCATTTGTTGCAATTATGCCGGAGTTTACTACCTGAGTTCTTTTTGCTCCGTTAATGTTTATATTATCAGCATTTACAGAAGAGTTGTTTTGAACAGAAGCGATATTACCGGCAGTTAAGTTAAAGTCTTTACCAGCAACAACGGTAGTTTTATCAACAATGGCATCACCGTTTTGAGAAGTAATATCTACTTTGCCTACGGAATTAAGGTTGCTTGTAGTAATAGAAGCTTTATTACCGGCTAAGATTCTGATGTTGCCTGTATTTCTGTCAGCAGCGGCATCAGAGAAATTAACAGTATCTAAATCAGCATTTTCAAGAACAACTTTATTAGAAGCAGTTAACCAGATGTTACCATCGTTACCGGTAACAGCTTTAGTAGCTTTTAAAGCAGCTCCGTTGAGGTTAATTTCGCTGTCAACGTTGCTGGAATAATTTCTAATATCAATGTTACCGGAATGAATTTCACCGTTGGCAGAAACGACCATTTTTTCGCTAGAGCCTTTAATACCGGAGATTTCTTTAACGGCACCATTTTGATAATAAGTGAAGTTAACACCGTCAGAAGTAACGATTTTAACTTTACCGAAGGAAGCATCATCAACGTTAGGAGCGACATTAGTAGTGATTTTAGAACCGTTATATAAAGAAACGTTATCAGAAGCGAAAGTAACACCT
Source organism: Candidatus Gastranaerophilales bacterium (assembly GCA_944325525.1). Classification (GTDB taxonomy): domain Bacteria; phylum Cyanobacteriota; class Vampirovibrionia; order Gastranaerophilales; family Gastranaerophilaceae; genus Avigastranaerophilus. Next base: position 27,134 of record CALVAK010000012.1, on the reverse strand, counting down.
TTATCGCCGTGGATTTTAGCTCCCTTTTGAACAATAATACCGTATTGAGAGGTAGCATTTCTATCTAAGTTTAATTGATTATTTTTAGTATCATAAGAACCATCCATAGTAGAAACGGTGAAGGAGTTAAGATTAACGTTAGCCCCATCTCCGAAGAGGACACCGTTTGGGTTAATCAAAATAACTTTACCTGTAGCGTCATATCCGCATCCGGCACAACCTGAAGAAGTTATTTTACCGTAGATTTGAGACAGACCGCCAGCAGCATCTACTTTATTTAAAGCAGTTTGATTGTGAGCTGTAAATTCATAGTTAACAGCAGCATCTTTACCGACGTTAAAATCTGCCCAATTGATGGTACCAAGACCGTTAGTACCGGCATTGATTTGAACATTCATATTAGAGCCGCTTGTAGTAATATCAGCATTAACAGCATTATTTAATGTAGGCAGAGCACCTGCTGCTACATCTGCAATTGCAGACGAATTACAAGATATTGATGCAAAAAAGCCCAACATCAATGCTGTACTCAAAAGTTTTCTCATATTTTTCTCCATTCTCTGTGTTTTATTTAAATAAACATGACAATTTTATTTTATAACATTATAAAAGTTCTAAAATATAAATTTGCTATTTAATTATTAAAATGTTAATAAAAATTTAAATATGCTTTATAAGTTAACAAAATCAAATGTTAAGATATGTTATAAATAATAAAAAAATGGACAAAAAAAATCATGTTCTGATTTCATATGTTTAAATTATGTATTATAGAGGAATAATAGTATAATATTTAGTAACATATTGGAATATTTTTCTTTTGTATTATATAATATTTAGTAAAATTAAGTTTAAAATCAAAATAGAGAGTGGAACGATGAAAAAAACTTTACTTAAAACATCACTTTTATGTTTTTCTGCAATAATAGGTAGCGTTGCTTTTGCATTGCCTGACCCAAGTAATGTTAATGTATACGGCGGTTACGATCCAGGGTTGATTGATAACTCAAATTTTATGCAAGTTCAGCAGTATCAACAAAAGGTTAAATATGAAGCAACTAAAGATCCAGCAGTAATTGAAGCTGATATTCAAAGACAGCTTGATCTTTTGAATACAAAACAGGTTGCATTTAAATTAAATAAAATTAACATAAAAGGGAATACTGTATTCCCTGAACATGTACTTCAAAGACTGGTTGATTTTAAAATTGGGCAGCAAGTTACTATTAACGATTTAATTATGTCAGCTAATGATATTACTGATTATTATCAATCAAAAGGTTATATATCATCAATGGCATATCTGCCTCCTCAAAAAGTTAAAAATGGTGAAGTTGATATAGTTATTCTTGAAGGTAAATACGGTTTTATTACAGTTAACCCGGGAAAATGGGAAAGAAAATCTTACCTTACAAAGAAATATTTAATTGATAACAATATTGAAACTGGTAAAGTTTTAAACGTAAAAGATGTTCGTAATGCTTTAACCGATATGAGCACAGAAGAATATATGAAAGGCTCCGTATCTTTTGCTGATAACGAAGAATCAGAAGAATTTTCAGATGTTACTCTTGATGTAAAAGATAGATTTCCGTTAAATTTAGACTTAAGATATGATAATCAAGGAAGAGATTTAATCGGTACACAAAGAGGTGTTTTATATGCCGGTTTGCATGATGTAACAGGTCACGGTGATACCTTGATGGGTACTGTCGCAATGTCATCACGTTCTTTCGGTGTTGGTGGTATGTATTCGTTACCGATTGCTAAAAATGATACAAGATTGAATGTCGGTTATTCTTTTTCTCATGTTAGATTGGGTAAAGAATTCAAAGCCTGGAATATAAAAGGTGATTCACATGACGTATTTATCGGTGTTTCAAGAAGATTAGCCAGAGGTGAGAACTATAGATTGTATGGAGATATCACTTTAGATATGCGTAATACTGATTTAAGTTCCGGTGTACCTGTTATTGACAGCATTCTTGGTGACTATAGAACAAGAGTCTTAAGAGCATCATTAACAAACGTTAAAGATGATTATTACGGAAGATGGTTGTTTAATACCGGCATTTCAGGTGGTATCCCTATAGATGCTTCTGATTATAATAAAGCACGTAATTTAGCAAGTAATAATTTTGTTAAAGTTAATGCAAGTGCTGCCCGTTTACAGGTATTGCCGCATAATCATTTAGCTATTTTACAGGTTAACTCACAATATGCTAACAGGCACTTATATGCTTCAGAAGCAATGCAATTTGGTGGTATCGCAACTGTCAGAGGTTATGACGAAGGTTTCCGTATCGGTGATTACGGTGTTACTGCAAGTTTTGAATACAGAATGCCTATACCGGGTTTAAAAGCAATTTTGCCTGAAAAATATGCATTCATAAGCGATAGCATTCAAATTGCCGGGTTCTATGATTTTGGTTGGTTCGGTGACAGATTTATTGATGGTAGTGCAGACTACTTAATGAGTGCTGGACCTGGTATTGTTGTTAAGTTAACTAAATATTTATCTGCTAATATGTATTGGGGTTTCCCCATTGGAAAACGTCTTGCTGATTACGCAAACAGCAGAGATAGAGATACTTGCAGATTCCACTTTACTGTTACTTCAAACATTTTATAAAGTTTTATACCAATATAAAAAGAGAGGAAATAGAAATTCCTCTCTTTTTTGTTTTTTGCTTTAACTTCTATATTATCGCTCTTCCATCATACATATATTTTGTACGTTCATATTCTGTTTCTTGATAATCTTTATATTCTTTTTCCATATCTTTTCTTGATGATTGTTCTCTCGGTTCAATAAATTTTTGACCTTCTTTTCTTTTCCAGTTAAATTTAAAGCCGTCTAATAGTCCATATTCTGTTTCTGTTTTATATGTTCCTACGTTGATGGCAAATACCGGAGAAATAAATCCTGTTATAAAAAGTGAAAGAATTATTATGCTCATTATCTTTTTCATATATTAACTCTCCTTTATAATATATTACTATATTTTTTTGTTCTTTTTCAATATTAATTGCCAGCTTCGGTATATATAAAATCCAAGCTTTGTGCATATTCTCTTATGGAAAGAATTTTTTCTTCTATATACTGTTGTATTTCTTCATATTTATTATTTAATATTTCTCTTTTTTTAAATTCTTCGGAACTTTCAGGTAGTTCAATTGAATTTATTAATTCAATTTTAGATGTCATCATGTCTGCAACATCTGCCATAAAATCAATTTTAATGTTTGTTTGTTGAATTATATCTGTTGTTGCATTTCTATGTATTGTATCCAATATTGAATTAATTATAGTTGGAGAATTTGGTATTGTTTTGTCTTCTGATGTTATTGCATTGAGATAGTTTATATAAGTCTCAAGTACTTGTTTGGTTTTAAATTTATTTTTATTTTTATTTTTATTTATATAATCTTTCAGTTTTGATATTGATTCATTAAAAGATTTAATTCTAGGATTCTTTTTTATAAATTTGTAAAATAAGTCATTTAATATTTTTAAGTCATCTATATTTTCAGTTATTTCTTTATATTTTTCATCTGTGAGAGCTACTGTATTTTCTATTTCAAAATTATTCATTATTGCAGAAGCTGCTTTTTTTGATAGTCCTGATTGATTTAAAAATAGAGCAAGTACTGTATTATCACCGCAATAGTTTGTTAATTGACCTATTAAATACATCATACCCAGTTCTGTATTCATTCCCTCTTTTCTTCCATCTGTCATTGTTACATTAAAGAGTGAAAGAAGTTCCTTCGTCTTAGAACTTATTCCTTCGTGGGCATTTTGTACTAATTTATATTGTACTTTTGTTTGTCTTGCTATTTTTAATGTTTCTGAAAGGTATCTTCTTTTTATAGAGTATTCTTTAGTATCTTCTTTTCCTTCTTGCAGCATATTTACGCAGTCTTTAAGCAGACTGACCGGATTTTTTATAACATGTTTTTCTACAAGAAAGTCTGTAAATTCATCTTTTGCCGTATCTATTTCTTCTTCGGCAGCATCATTTTTTATCATATCTATTATTTTATTTATTCTGCTAATGGCATTATTTCTGTATTCCGGGGTTATATTTGAATTAACCAGTGATTTTACATTTTCTTTTATATTTGCAATGATATCACGTTTTAATTGTATGAAATTTTCCTTATCAAGAGAGTCAGGATAATACATTTCAAATTCATTAATCAATTTATTTAGTGCAGTTCCTGCTTTCTTTCCTTGTATATTAGAGCCGTTTTTTACATTTAATCCATTTAGTAATTCTTTTAATGCTGTTGTTATTTTTTCTAAAGAATTATCTTCAGAGGTAAGTTTATATAAATCATATAAATCTTTGCGGAAATTTTTAAATGTTTCAACATCGGTATCATTGTTAATTGGATAATCTTTTCCGGAAGATAAAGTTTTAAACAATGCACAACTGCTATATTTTTGTATTATATTATCGTATGCTGACAGTATTGCATATACATATTCATAATTTTGAACTTCATTAATATTTTTATCAAGGAAGTTGAATAATTCATCTGACAATGCTGCAATTTCATCATCAGGGAGTACTACCGGCTGCGGAAATGCCTGTCTTAGTTTATATTTATGGAATAGTTCATCTTTAAATTTTTTTATGTATTTCTGTACATCCATTTCTGTAAGCATTACATATAAATTTCTGTATAATAATTCAGGAGATTCTTCTTCAGAAGATTTGTTGTCCGGTGAAATATTATCGCCTAGTTCATAGGTCATAACATTAGTCGCTACAACCTCGGTAAATGCTTTTGAAGTGCTGCTATCTGCACATTGGAGTTTTTTTACATATTCAAAAGGATGCTTAATATTTAGTCCTACATCTTCAAATGATAAGCAATCCATAAAGGCTGTTACTGTTTCATAGTCTGCATTTTGCAGCCCTTGAAGTAAAATAAGTAATTCTTCATCTGAAGAAGGATTCATATACTTGTCAATAGCTTCAATAATTTTTTCGTATAAAGGCGAATTTATTAATATAGGGCTTTCCAGAGATTTTATTTTGAGTGTAGAGTCAATTTTTTCTGCAACTATTTTTTGCATTTTTTCTGTAAAGTATTCTGCAGCCTGCTTATTGCTGATAAATTCTTCTGCAACTTTTAATATTTGAGCTGATAAGAATGCTTCTAGATTATTTAGTTGTCCGTTATAGTTTTTGAGTGCTTCTTCATCAAAAAATATTTTTTCTAAGATTTCATCTTGTAAATCAGTGTTAATATCTAAATTGAAGGTGGTTTTTAAACAATCAAAAATTTCTTCTATGCCGGTATTTGCTGCTTTAAACAGAACTTCCATTGTTAAATCGCTTTTTCCGAATACTGAAGCTATTTCTTCTTTATATTCGAAAAGAATATCTTCCTTTATTTCATTAAGCTGACTTATATTTTCAGCCTCAAGCACTTCATCTGCTAATTGCGGATTACCTACTGCTATATATACAGAAAGCATTTCCATTATAAACTTAAGGTAATCATCGTCCGGAAGATTATCAAAATCATCTTTTGTTTTTATCTGTTTGTTAATTTTTTCCAAAAGACATTCTTCTCTCTTTTGTGCTACATCATCCCAGGCTTCAAGATATTCAGGATTTATTCGGTATCCGTCTTTTATGGCTTTCTCTAAATTTGTTAAGAATTGCTCTCCGCAGTCTATTGTAAGAATGTAATTAAACATCTTATATAACTTCTGGTACGCATTTACAGGCGTTCCAGGTAGTATAAAGTTGTTATAAGGGTCAAATTTTTCTTTATCTTCTTCGTTTATTCCTATTGTATTTTTTAAATCTTTTAAAGTTAAGCCTATTTTTAAATCGGGTGAAAGAACAAAGCCCTTTTTCCATCCATATCCTGAATCATAGTCTGTATAGTAAAAACCGTTATGACCGTTATAGAAGGAATCTTTTTCAGATTTCCCCCAGGAATTATCTGTCCAAATTATATCTTGAATTTCCTTTTCTCCTGTTAACGGATTTACAAATGTTTCTTGTGTAACAGAAGGAACATATTGAGCGTGATAAGCGTATGAAGAGTCATCTACACTGTATGTTATTATTCCGCTGCCTTCTCCTTCTTTTATTTGTTCGATTGCTTTTTCAATATCTGGTTGAATATGGTACGGTTTTCCCGTCATTTGTTCTATAATTCTTATTTGTTCATTTGATGTTAAACCTGTTGTACCTTCTTCTCTTACCCAGAATTGTCCGGTGAGCATTCCTATATTTGCGTATTGCTCTTCTAAATCTTCAAAAAATATTTTATTTATTATATTGTACCCGGTGTTACAATATTTCTTAATTTCACGAAGCGAAGATTCTATACTTTCTAAAATTTCAATTTCTTCTTTACTGAACTCATATAATTTTTTGTTTGCTTTCTTACGTTCTTTTGAATTTTCTATTGAGCTGTTTTTTGCGGTTTGTTTTCTTATATAACTGAAGCGTTGTTTTAGTACATCTAATTTTTTTTCTGAAAGAACCAGTCCTTTTCTTTCAAATTTTTTTATTATTAATTCTCTTGCGGATGGAACTCCCCATTTTTTTATAATTTCATCATATTCTTGTGATAGACTGTAAAATTCTTTTTGTATATTTTCTATTCCTTCTGAAATGTTATCAGGTCCTTGAAATCTGTCAGATAGGATTTTAAATTGTTCTTCTGATATACCGTTCCTAAGAGACATAATAAATGATGTTATAAAAACATTTAAAAAGTGTATTCTATCTTCAAATCCTATAAGTCGAACAGCTTCTTGAACCGTTTCATCTGATGGATTTTCAAGTTTTTGTACCCAGTTATTTAAATATTTATATACTTTTGTTTTATCGTTTTCAAGATTAAACATATCAGCGAGATTTTTTATAAGTTCTGAATCGCCTTCTTGTACTTGTTTTGCTCTTTCTTCAAAAACATCTTTGCATAGTCCTGCTATATCTTTATCGAATAGTTTTTTTGCTATTTTATCCAATTTTTCCGGAAATATTGTTTCTATTTTTAAAATATCTGCATATACTTCGGCACGAAGCAGTTCTTCTGATTCAGATGTTTCAAAATCTTCTTGCAGTAATAATTTGTTTGTTTTCTTATTTGAATTTACTGAATTTTCTTCCCTTTCTTTTATCAATTTTAATGCTTTTATTCTTGGTATATCCAATGATTTTAAATAGCCGGTTATTTGTTTATCTCTTGTTGGTAGTCCTGAGGCTCTTTCGTGTCTTGTTACTCCTCCTCTTAAATTAATATCTGCTTCTAATGAAAGTCTGTGTGCTGCTGCAAGCGAATATAATTTCCTGTAATATGAATATCTGCCGGCAGCAGTATTATATCTTTGAAGTTTTTGTACTTTTGTATCTTCTGATATATATAATTCAACTAATCCAAGAATATTGTCTGCTTCTTTATTGAGTGTATCTGCTTCTTCTGCGTCGGGAGCTGTTTTCTCCTTTATAAAATCTATTACTAATTGCTTTTTTAGTTCTTTTGTATGTTTAGAAGATATATTTACTTCGTTGTTTTCTTTTTCTCCGGAATAAAAATCAATCAATTTTGAAATTAAAGCTGTTATTTCATTTAACGGTTTATCTTTAAATATTGATGAGAATCTTTTTATAAGTTTTGCATTGACTGAAGATTGTATTTCAAAAGCTTCTTTTTTTGCGGCTAAAACTTGATTGTTTGCGGCAGTAATTTTTTTTCTGTATTCATTTACTTCGTCAAGGTATCTTCTTTCCATAATGAGACATTTAAGGAAATCTTTTTCAGAAGAAAATTCATCATTAAATCCCAGATACCAGCTTGTGTCATTAAAAATGCCGTAATTGTCTTCATCAAAAGCAACATAATTTTCTGTTTGTATAGAACCATCACCATTTGCATGGGCATTATTCATCCATATATGTGCGGATGCATCAAGTATCCGGTATCCTTGTTCTGTTGCTGAGTCGTAATCAATTTTTATTTTTGGGATTTTGATTTTATTTCCTGATTCTAAATCTGTTACATCATATATTTCAATCGTATCTGAAGCACTTAATTCATCCATTATTATTTCTAAATATCGTACCTTATCTTCGTATGCTACAGCTTTTCTGCATATTGAAATTGCGGCACATATTCCTGAATATAGTTGATTTACATTTTTTGTAGTTAATACGGAATTATCAGGTGCTTTAATTATTAAATCATCAAAAGCTTCATTAATAATTTGTAATTTCTTATCTTCTAACTGCGGATTTATTTTATATTTATCACTCAATAGATATATTAATTTTTTGAGACATTGTTTCTTTTGTGTCAGGGATATTTCGGAAGAAGAAACAAAAAAGTCTGTTTTTTTTGCAACATTAATACCAAGATTAAGATTTTCAGCATCTCTTAATGAATATGCGGAAATTGAATTAAGAAATTCTTCACGAAGTTGCAAAACTTCCTTTTCTTCTTCAGTTAATGGTTTCTTTACGGAAAAGGTTTCTTTAAAAGTTTTTTCTAAATCGTCTACGTCCTCTTTAGATGATTTTAGAGCTTTTTTTATAGCATCTGCCAGAAGCTTTGACCAATCAGTATTTTCTCTGTTAATATTCTGAGGAATTTGTGTTGTCTTATCTATAATGTCTTTAAACTCTGAATTTCCATTTTGTCCGTATGCAAGGTGTTTTGAAACATCGAGAAGAAACTCTATGCTTTTTCTTTCGGGGCTTTCTGCTATATTATTTAATGCTGCATATATATTTAGTTTTTTATTGTCTAAAATCGGTTTTTCACCGTCTTTTAACTCTTGTATCTCGTTTTTATCTGTTCTTTTGCTTTTAAAACTTATAATTGAGTAACTATTTACGGCATGTGTTTTCATTATATATCCTTTTATATTCTGTTTTAATTCCGGACTTATAATTTTTTGTTACTCAAAAATAAAATTAATAATTTTTTTTTACAATAGTTTATATAAATGCACTACTAGATTAGATTAACAAGTCCCGTTGAATGATCAAAATGACATTTTGCAATGTATAATCTACCGCTATTAACTGCATTTTTTATTATTTCGGATTTTTCCAGAAGAACTTCTTCTACCCATTTTGTGTGTTCTTGTGCAAAGAAATTGTGGCATTTTATATCTTCATTCTTATTCAAAACAGGGTATACACTTGATAGAATTGATTTAAAGTCATTCGTTATTTCAGGATAATGCTCTTTTGCATACTTCATTACACCGCAATCGTCATGCCCTAATAATATAAGCAAAGGTACACTTAATTTCTTTACTGCATATTCTATACTTTCAATGACGTTAGGACCTGCCGTTATTCCTGCAACCCTGACAACAAAAAGTTCTCCTATCCCGCAGTCAAATATTATTTCCGGAACAACTCTTGAATCTGAGCAGCTTAACACAACGGCGTATGGCTCTTGATGAAAAGCATACTTCTTTAGGGTGTTTAAACACATATTATTTGCTGTAGGATTTCCTTCAACAAAATTTTTGTTCCCTTTTAACAGCCTTTCAAGCTCTTTTTTTGCATTTTCCGGAATAGACTTTTGTGTATTTTTCATCTTTATTTTACCTTTATTACATATTCAGGCTGTAATTTATCACTGATATGTGCAAATTTAACTTTTCCTTTTTTTGGAAGGATAATTAAACTTTTTATATTTCTGTCTGCAGCACTTATTTCCGGTTTTACAAAATATTTATGAAAGTTTGCTTCTGTGTCATTGTATAATAATATTTTTTTATTAGCACAGTTATTTATAACAGGGTACACACCATTATTAAATTCTGAAATTTTTACAATATCAACGTCAGTAAAAATTTCTTGAAGCTCTTGTTCTGTTAATAATTTTTGTTCTAATTTCGAATTTTTATATAAAATTTCATAAAATTTTAAATTCTCATTATCTGCTCCTATTAACCTTGAGTTATATATGAACTCGTAATTTGAATTAAGCATTGTTTCTTCGTTATTATATTTATATATTGAATAGCTGCCTGAACCGGTTGAGATTGTTTTCTTAAAACTTATGTTATCTTTTTCTTCAGATTTTAATGTCCATATGTTATGTGTTGGTGAATACAAAATTTGAGAATTATTGTTAATATTCTGAACTGAATTTGCCATGACCGGCATTGCAAGTAAACTGATTACCAAAATTAGAGTTATTTTTAAACGTAACATAAATCGGTTCCTCTTTTATAAATACTACGTAATGTAAAATATTTTATTTATTTTAATAATATGAATATAATAATATAAAAATACTGCTAATTAAATCTGTTTATAATTTTTAAAACTGATTAATTAATTCAGCATTAGGAGTATATCTGCTTGTGTGCAGAGTCTGTATTATATAAACGAAATGGAGAGAAAATTGGTACCGACTGCATATCATAGAACAAGAAATGATAAAATAGGAGAAAAAACAGCTATAGCTTTAAAAAAACGCTTTTTTGAGGCATATTATGTTCCTACTAAAGAAGAGGCATTGAACAAAGCAATTGAATTAATTCCGCATACAGATACAATTGCCTGGGGTGGTTCAATGTCAATATTAGAATCAGGACTTTTGGATCACGTTCTAAAAAATAATTATTCTGTTATTAATCGTGATATAGCAGAAAGTGCAGAAGAAAAAAATGAGATTTTGAAAAAAGCGATGCTATGTGATACATACTTAATGGGAACAAATGCTCTAACAGAAGATGGTCAGCTGGTAAATATTGATTGTATAGGTAATAGAACTGCTGCTTTAATGTTTGGTCCTAAAAGTGTAATTATAATTGCAAGTACAAAAAAAATAATGCCTACTTTAGAAGATGCAATAAAAAGAGCCAGAACAGTCGCTGCACCTATAAATATGCATAGAGTTGCCGGCAGAGGGCAGAGACAAACTCCGTGTTTTGTTTCAGGGAGCTGTCAGGATTGTCTTTCTAAAGATTCAATTTGCTCACACATTGTAATTACAAGGCTTTGTAATCCTCAAAAACGCATAAAAGTTATCTTGACAGGCGATGAATTGGGCTTTTAGGCTATATCATACCCGTTTTTTGTTACTGAACTTTTTAAAAGTTCGGCGAGCCATGCATCTCTTGCTTCCGGGGTTAAAAGTAGAAGTGCAGAGGGTGGTAGTTTCGAAAATTTCGAATTTTTTATACATTCTTTTATATATGAATCAAAGTCGTTATCCGGTGAAGCAAATCCCATTTTATAGTAAAAAGGAATAGGATTCTGGTCGCTTCTATGTCTTGATAGAGTTTTCGCATATCCCTTTTCTGTTGTTAACCATAAATCTCCAGAATATCCCTTATTGTAACTTTCAAGAATTGCTGTTTTTATAAGTTCTGTTCCGATACCGTAATATTCGTCACCCATTATACTTCTAATATGTAATACTCTGGGAATATTGTTATTAAAATGACTGGTAAGCATATAAATGTTTTCAGGGAAAATTGCATCAAAATCCATATCCAAATATCCGGCTTCTTTTCTTTTTAACATTAATTTGTACGAAGCAAAATCGCCAATCTGACTTCTTTTTATATCTGCTCCGACTTTCTCTCCTGTGTTTTTATCAATAAGGGTTGTTTTCCCTATTTTTGTATATCCCCCTGAAAATGATGGCAGATAATTTGCTTTTATATTTGAACAGGTATATTTGTGCAGGTTATTATATGTTTGTATGCCTTCTGTTTTTTTGAAATTTGTTTTTAATGTGTATTTTTTTGTTGGATAATTTTCCGGAGTTTTTGCTTTTGAAAATGTAATATGCATTTTTTTCCCTCTTTAATAATAAAAACCCTAAAAAAAAATGTTGCCATATAAAAAAACAGACTTTATTTTTATATAAAGTCTGAGCCCATAAATACTATTTTTCGGGATATTTATAATTCTATTTTAAATTAGCTGCTCATAAGTTCTATGGCGTTTTCTAAAAGCTGTTTGTGTGATTTAATGAGTTGATTTGCAAGTTCCAATTGCATTTGTGCCTGTTGATAATATGCTGTATTTGCATCAAAATCAACATTCGAAAGTTCAATCAGTCCGCCTCTTACTTCACCTCTTCCTACAACAGGTTTACCGGATGCTGCTGTTTCTATAAATTGTCCGTCAGCAACTTCAAATAATTCCTGCGGATTGTGGAAATTAATTACTGCAACTTTATATAACGGTGTTACTACTTTGCCGCCGTCTGCTTTTCCGTATAAAATACCGTCATCTTTAAACTCAAATTCTTCATATTTACCGAGATATTTGCCGTTGCTAGGGTCAATCCATAATTTTATATTAGTTGTAGGTACTGAAGCTGCACCGCCGTCAAATGCTGTATCTATGAAAGAATCGGCATCTACCGGCTTTGCTCCGTTCATTATTTCACCTTTATCATTTAAAATATAACCTTGAACAGCTTGTCCGTCTGTACTTCTGTATACACCTTCTCCGTCAAATTTGAATTCACCCAGTCTTGTGTATACAATTCGTCCGTTTTCATTTCTTAAAACAAAGTATCCTGCTCCTTCAAGAAAAATATTTTCATCTGAAGTTCCGGGGGCTGATTTCCCTTGTCCTATATTCCTTAAACTTGTATCCGCTATTGATCCGTCCAAAAAAGTCTTAAATGTAAATTTCTTTTCCCTGTATCCGGGGGTATACGCATTTACCAGGTTCTCAGAAATATTTGTAACCCATTCATTTGTAATTTTTTGTGTGTTTAAGGCATTGATAAATGCATCACGCATTATTGTTCTCCTTTTTCTTTATTTCTGTTTTTATTTTGTTTTCCGTTCTGCTGCCTGTAAAATAAATCATTATACGGCAAATTTTGTTCATCAAATTTTTGTCTTAATGATGCAATATTATTTCGTAAATAATTTTCAACTTCTATATTTCCCGGTATGAATTCTGCGGTTATTTTTCCGTGTTTATCTATTTTTAATATTACCGATACGTCATTATCAAAAGATATTCTTACAGGTTTTTGTGTATTTTGTGCTTTTTCAATAAGTGTAGTAAGTTGATTCGTTGTACTTATTGTTTTTTGTGAAATTATATTTTTTGATACATCAAGTTGTAATAATGATTTAAACTCTCCATTTTCAGTTGTATTTATAACATATTGTTCATCTTGTGCAAGATTTACGAAAAATACGGCATCTTGGATATCCATAAAAAGCGAGTCATAATTATAATCTATGGGCATTGATAATATTGATTGTGTTATATTACCGTCATTACTGATTTGTCCTGATAAAACATCTGAAAATGTAGCATTTACATTAGTTAGTATTTCTGTTTCTTCTTCAGAAACTGGAAAGGTATTAACTTCTTTTTCTTTTTTTGTCTCAATACTACTGTTTACTTTCGTATTTACATTCATATTTTATCCTTTAATTTTCATTAAGTTCTTCTTCTTTTTTTTCTTTAGTTTTCCGGTAATATTTTTGAACTGCTACTTCTGATAGTTGTTTATTTTCAAGAATTTTTTCTTCTTCTTTGTATGTTTCAAGTGCTTTTTCTTTATGTTTTTCCAGTACTTTTACTTCTTTTTCTCTTTCTACAAGTTTTGCTTTTTCCTCTTCCAGAATATTTATTGCTTCTTGTTTTTGTTTTTCAAGTTCTTCGCCTTTTTCATATAAATGTTTTAAATATTTATCATATAAATCCATCTGGCTAAAATCTGCTGTTGTCCTCATTGTATGAATTACACCGGATATTTCATTGTTGTTATCATCAATGAGTCTTTGTATTCTATCTACTTCTTGTTTTGCTTTTAATACTTCTTGAAGTTGTTCTTCTTTCTTCTTTATTCTGAAATCCAATACTTTTTGTAATCTGTATCTGAATGGCATATTTGAACCAGTTTATACTTATACATTAAAATTTTGTCATTTCTTTTATTTTTTAAGTACCTCTATATGTATGAATTTATTTCTTTTTTAATGCTTTTTTCTAAAATGTCAAAAATTTTATGTACAAAAGCTAAAATTTATAAATTTATTTATTTTATTACAAACTGGACTAAATTCAATATTGATATATAATATAGGGAGGATAGTTATTACTTTTTACAGTTTTCGTCAAAGGGGAATATATGCCGTTAAAACATATTGATTTTAATATAGATGTAGCACAGGGCTTTGGGTTGTTTAAAAATGAAAAAGAAGCTGAGCTTTTAGATTATGTCAGTTCAGTTAACATTTCCTGCGGTTTCCATGCCGGAGATCCTGTTATGATAAGAGATTTCTTATTGAAATGTAAGGAAAAAAATATTACAATCGGTGCACATATTGGATTTAATGATATATCCGGAATGGGGTATAGACCAATGAATTTGTCAGCAGAAGAAATAGAAGCAATAGTTATATATCAGATAGGAGCAATTGCTTCTTTTGCTAAGTCATACAGTCTTACGATAGATCATGTTAGACCGCATGGGGCTATGTATAGGATTGCTTCTGAGAATCTGGAATTTTCTTTGGCGGTTGCAAAAGCAATTTTAAAATTTGATAAATGGCTTGTTTATACCGGGTTAGATAATGAGATTATCGAAAATGTCTCTAATGAGACCGGTATTGTTGTAAATCGTGAACTATTTGTTGATAAATACTATACTCAGGACTTTAAACCTGATTGGGAGTCTAAAAAATATATTAGTGAAGATGACGCATTAAACAGAGTAAGAACTGTATTATTTTCTTCGCAGATTAAACTTGGCAACGGTGTATTTATGCCGGTGAAGGCAGATACTCTGCATTTTGATTCAAAGAATCCAAATGCATTGAATTTGTTAAAAAAAGCAAATGAAATAATAAAACCAACTCCATATAACTATAATAAAGCGGAATTATCGGGCTGGGTATAAAAGGAGGCATAATTTGAAAATAAATAAATTATTCCTGAAAATACCCCGTGATGCAGGTTGGTTACTACCGGGGCTTGAAGTTAAAAGATGGTTCGTTCTTATAATTACAGGTGCTGTTATATCGGCTGTTGGTTTATGCATAATATTAAATCTTAGACCGATATTTAAATTAATAGATATGTCGGTAAAGGTAACACAGATGTTGCCGCCTGAAATAACCGGCTGGTCTTTAATTGCAATTGGTGCCTTGTTCTTTTTTACAGGTTGGTTAAAAGCAAATTATTCTATTCTTGATGTTAGTAATGAAAGAAATAGACATGCTGTTTTAGAAGATTTATATAGAAGAAGAAAATTAAACAGGGGGCCTAAAATTGTTGCCATTGGCGGTGGTACTGGTCTTTCTACATTGCTTAAAGGGATAAAAAAAATTACAAATAATATAACTGCTGTAGTTACAGTTGGAGATGATGGCGGAAGTTCGGGAAAGTTAAGAGAAGAGCTTGGAGTTCTTCCTCCAGGTGATATAAGAAGCTGCATTGCAGCTTTAGCTGATGATGAAGATCTTGTAGCTAAACTTTTTCAGTACAGGTTTAAAGATTGTGCCGGATTGTCAGGGCATAGTTTCGGAAATTTATTTCTTACCGCTATGTGTTCCATTACCGGAAATATGGTAAGAGCAATTAAAGAATCTTCTAACGTATTATCTATAAGAGGAAGAGTACTTCCTTCCACCTTAGATGATATGAGATTAGTCGCAGAGATGCAAGATGGTTCTATTATTAAAGGTGAGTCTAATATTCCCGAGTCCGGTAAAAAAATCAAAAGACTCTATACCGAACCAGATAATTGTAAACCTTTAGAAGATGCAGTTTGGGCTATTCATGATGCTGATTTAATAATTCTAGGCCCTGGAAGTTTATATACAAGTGTAATTCCTAATCTGCTTATTAATGATATTGCCAAAGCTGTTAATGATTCGAAAGCAAAAAAAATATATGTATGCAATATTATGACACAACCCGGTGAAACAGATGGATTTAGTGTTTCTGATCATATAAAAACTCTTATTAACCATGCAAAATATGACAAAATAATTGATGCAGTTCTTGTAAATACTGACTTACCGAAAGATTTAATTGCTCCTTATAAAGATGCAGGTTCTGAACCTGTTATTGTTGATTACAAAGAAATATCAAGAATGGGAATCCAAATTGTACAAAAAAATCTTATAGAAGATAAAAGATTTGAGGACGGACATTCTTCTTTTGTTAGACATTCTCCGAGCAGACTTGCCAGAATAATATATTACTGGTACAGAAAAAATGAAAAAGGAAAAAACAAATGAATTTAAATAAGACTGTTACAGCAAAAACTTTTCAGAAAATGAAAGAGCATAATGAAAAAATTACTATGCTTACGGCTTATGATTATTCAACTGCAAAGTATATTGATGAATGTGGAGTTGATTCAATATTAGTTGGTGATTCTCTCGGTATGACAATTTTAGGCTATACAGATACAATAAATGTTACTATGGAAGATATGATAACATTTACAAAAGCTGTTTCAAGAGGCGTTTCGCACGCTATGGTTATTGCTGATTTACCTTTTCTGTCATATCAGATTTCAAAAGAACAAACTATCTTAAACGCAGGCAGGCTTATCCAATCAGGGGCAAATGCTGTAAAACTTGAAGGTGCTTCTTCTTTTATACTTGATGAAATATCGCATCTTGTTTCTTCAGGAATTAATGTAGTGGGACATCTTGGGTTTACTCCTCAATATATCAATACAATTGGCGGATATTTTGTACAGGGAAAATCTTATGAAAATACTCTTAAACTGCTGGAATCAGCAAAAAAACTTGAAGATAGCGGTGTATTTTCAATTGTCCTTGAAATGGTTCCTGAAGAATCGGCTAAGTATATAAGTGAAAATATAAAGGTTCCAACGATAGGTATTGGTGCCGGTAAGTATTGTGACGGCCAGGTTCTTGTTATTGATGATGTTTTAGGAAAATTTGCGGGTAATATTCCTAAATTTGCTAAACAATATACTAATTTAAGAGAAATAATGACTCAGGCAATAAACTCTTATAATAATGAAGTAAAAAATAATGTATTTCCTTCATCACAGCATTGTTTTAATCTTACGGAAGAGGAGATGAAAAAACTTGAAAGTGCAATTGTTAAATAAAATATTGGAAGTAAAAGAACAAATAAAAGATTGGAAAAAAGAAAATTATACTATAGGACTTGTTCCTACAATGGGTGCTCTTCATGCGGGACATGCTTCTTTAATAAAAAAAGCAAAAGAAATATCTGATAAAGTAGTTGTAAGTGTTTTTGTAAATCCTATACAGTTTGGTCCTTCTGAAGACTTTAATAAATACCCGAGGAAAATAGATTCAGATGTTGAAATTTGTGAAAGTCTTGGTGTAGACGTCGTTTTTAATCCTGCGGCGGAAGAAATGTACGGAAAAAATAAAAACTTATCAAATAATGATTTAACATTTGTTTGTCCACCGTATAACTATGTAGATTGTTTGTGTGGAAAGGCTCGTCCCGGACATTTTGACGGTGTTGCAACTGTTGTGCTCAAGCTGTTCAACATTGTTCGTCCTGATTATGCTTTTTTCGGGCAAAAAGATGCCCAGCAATTATTTATATTGAAAAATATGGTCAAGGACTTAAATCTTGATATTACAATTGTACCATGCCCTATTGTGAGAGAAGAAGACGGACTTGCCTTGAGTTCAAGAAATGTTTATTTATCAATGGAAGAAAGAAAAAATGCTCTTTCAATTTCAAAAGCTTTGAGAGAAATTAAAAAACTTTATAATGACGGAATTATTGATGTAAAAATTTTATTTGATACGGCTGTTTCTGTTCTGGATAAACATTTAGAACTGGATTATATAGAATTTAGAGATTTTGAAACATTTCAACCTCTTAAAGAAGTTAGAGAAAATACACTCGTTGCAATAGCAGCAAAATCAGGTACAACAAGATTAATTGATAATGAAATATTATAAAAGATAAATGGCTAGAAGAAGTAGTATATCATCAAAAATAAAAACATATTCACAAATACTGTTTTGTGTCAGATTTTTTCGCTACTTCCTATTCTTTTATTCTTTTATATCATTTATTTTCTGGTTTTTAAACTGTTTTGAAGTCGATTGGCTTTATTTGTTTAACTGGTTGTTTATTATTCCTTATAAAATGGTAAGCAGCTTTTATGTTCCGCAAGGAGTTAGTGCTGACTTTACGCTTGCAATTATTGGTGGTATTGCTTTTTTTGTTGGATTTTTATCTGATGTATTTTCTAACACATTACAACAAAAGATTGAAGATTTAAAAGAAGAAGAATTTGAACAAATAAAGCAAAGACGAAACAGGGAAAGAAAAACAGCAAAAGTTGCCGTACCTTCTTCTGTGGAAGTAAATACTGAAGAAAAACTTGAAAATTCAAAACTGCTTTTTCTTATAATGCCCCATGTTAACAAAATCAGGAGAAAAAAGGATGATTTAGAGTTAACTTTTCAAGAAGTTGAATTATGGAAGCAAAGAGTTAATAAAAAACTCCTTGATAATATTTTATATTCGAAACCTATGCAAAAAGGCTATTATAGAAAAAATCTGTTTTTAATATATAAAGATTTCAATTATGTTGATGATTTTATATACTATATTCGTCCGACACTAGATTCTATTATTTTAGAATTCAGAAGATATGGAATTATGGTTTCATTTTCTTACGTTTTAAGTGCATTATCTTTAATGCCTAATTTAGAAAAAGAACTTGATTGTATGGATACAATATTATCTTTAAACTTTATCAACGAAGTTGTTGTAACAAACAGATTTAAGATTACGTACGATAATAAAGCTATACAACAATACGCAATGCAGTTGAAAGGTGAATATAATTTATCTAAGAATCTGGCAATTTCTAATAAACAGCCTATTTATGCTTTAATTGATAAAAAGAGAAGAGGAGAGTAAAAATGAAAATGAAAATTACAAGAATGCCTCATAACAGACACCTTCCGGAGTATAAGACAGAAGGTTCTTCCGGTATGGATTTATATGCGGCAATAGAAAAACCGATAACATTAAAACCACTTGAAAGGGTTTTAGTACCTACAGGAATTAAAATTGAAATACCAGTGGAATATGAAGCTCAAATAAGAGCACGTTCAGGTTTGTCTGTTAAGCACGGTATTACTTTAATTAATGCAGTAGGAACAGTTGATGCAGACTACCGTGGTGAAGTTTGCGTCGGGCTTGTTAATATTTCAAACTCTGAATATACAATAAATCCTGATGACAGAATAGCTCAAATGGTAATAGCAAAAGTTGAAAAAGCTACTATAGAAGTAACTTCGGAACTTGCTGAATCAATAAGAGGTGAAGGTGGGTTCGGTTCTACCGGTTTTTAACTAAACAGATGATATCCGGTAATAAATGAGCATAAAAGAAAAATTGCCGAAAGAACATAAGTTATATGGTTCAATCCCTTTTCGGCACTTTTTTGTGATGAAAATAAATTTGCTGCTCCGCCTATTGCTCCTAGCCCGTCGCCTTTTGGTGAATGAAGCAATACAAAAAATATCAATAATATTGCGGAAACTATTTGTATTATCCAAACTGTTGTTAGCATTTTTTATCCTTTTTCTTTTTATATTCAGAGTCTAGCATAAACATAATTTTTTTCATAATATCTTCTTTTTGAATATTTTTATCTTCTATCAGAACTTTTTTTAATTTTGATTTTTCCCCGTTAATTATTTTTATTTTAGATTTATTAACAGATAAATTATTGCTCAAAAAAGAAATGAGCTCGTTATTTGCTTTGTTTTCAACAGGAGGTGATGAAATTTTTATTCTTATATATTCATCAGTATAATCAATAATTTTATTGTATGATGAATTCGGAATCAGTTTTATGCTGATAACTATTCCTGTTTGTGTTTGATATATATAATTTGATTTTTCGGGCATAGTATTTATTATACATCAATTGAAGTAACTATTAAATTTTAGTGGAAAAAATAGTAAAAAAATTGTAAAATATAGGTCATAGACAGGAAGTAAAATGGAACAAGAGAATATATTCAAAGGTCTTGAAAAAATTTTAAGAGAACAAAATCGTTCTGAAGAAGACATTGAAGAAATATATAAAGCATTCAGGTTTGCCCAAAAACTGCATGAAGGTCAATATAGAGTCAGCGAAGAGCCTTATATAATTCACCCTGTTGAAGTTGCAAAAATTCTGGCAACTTTGAAGGTAGATAAGCATACTTTAATGGCATCATTGTTACATGATACTATTGAAGATACAGGAATCACACCTGAAAAAATAGGTGCTGAGTTTGGCGAAGATGTATTAAATCTTGTTCTTGGAATTACTAAGCTTGATAAACTTCAATTTAAGTCTAAAGAAGAAAGACAGGCTGAAAATTTTAGGCGAATGTTTATTGCTATGGCAAAAGATGTCAGGGTTATCCTTCTAAAACTGGCAGATAGACTCCATAATATGCGGACTTTAAATTATATGGCACCTAATAAACAGGTAAAAATTGCACAGGAAACGCTTGATATATTTGCTCCTCTTGCAAATAGACTCGGTATCGGTAAAATAAGAGCTGAGCTTGAAGATTTATCACTTCGTTATCTTAACCCAGAAAAATACTTTGAAATAGCACAGCTTGTTGCACAAAAGAAAGCTGAACGTGAGAATACTGTTAAACTGTTAATTGATGAGATTTCGGAAAGTTTAAAAAGAAATGAAATAAATGCGGAAATAACGGGAAGAGCAAAGCATTATTACAGTATATATAAAAAAATGCAAAGATTAAATGTTGCCTTTAATGACTTGTATGATATTACTGCTGTAAGAGTAATTGTTGATACAGAAAGACAGTGTTATGAAGTTCTAGGTATTATACATTCTTTATTTAAACCAATCCCCGGCAGGTTTAAAGATTATATTGCAATGCCTAAAAGTAACGGGTATAAATCGCTTCATACTTCTGTAATTGGGCCTAAACAAAAACCGTTAGAAGTCCAAATCAGAACAAAAGAAATGCACAAAGTAGCTGAATATGGTGTTGCTGCTCATTGGAAATATAAAGAATGCGGTTCTATTAAAGCAGAATCAGACGATGATATTAAATTTTCCTGGATGCATCAAATGATTGAACTCGATAAAGAGGCTTCAAATGCAAATGACTTTGTAGAAAAAGTAAAATTAGATTTGTTTGGTAATCAAGTTTTTGCATTTACGCCAATGGGAGATATTATTGATTTACCTGTTAATGCTACCCCTATCGATTTTGCATTTAGAATTCACTCGGAAGTTGGATATAAAACAACCGGTGCTTTAATAAACGGCAGGATTGCACAGCTTGATACTAAATTAAAAAACGGTGATATCGTTGAACTGTTTACTTCAAAAACAGGCACACCGAAACTTCACTGGCTTAAATTTTGTGTTACAAAACAAGCTCAATCAAAAATCAGGCAATGGTTTAAAAAACATAATCGTGATGAACATATTGTTACCGGAAGAAATCTTCTTGAACAGGAGTTAACGAAATCTGTTTATGATGAAAATATTAAAAACGGTACTATGCTCGAAATTGCGAAAACCCTTAATTATATTTCTGTTGATGATTTACTTGCCGCTGTCGGAAACGGTGAAACAACAACAAGTAAAGTAATAAGTAAAATAAAAAAACCACAGGCAGAAGAAACAAATCAATTTGTGTCATCAAAGAAAAAACATCAATATAAGGATGAAATAGTCGGACTTGAGGGTATGTTATACAGTTTTGCAAAATGCTGCTGTCCTGTTCCTGGTGAACATATTGTTGGAGTTGTGACTAGAGGAAAAGGTGTTTCTATTCACAGAATTGATTGCCCTTCTTTAGATTCTGTTCCTGAAGAACGTTTGTTAAAAATTAGCTGGCGTAACAATGAAAATCCTAATAAAACTTATGTTGCATCTATTAGAATAAATGCTGTCGATAAACTCGGTATGTTGAAAGATATTCTCGAGAAAGCTACAGACTGTGGTACAAATATAACTTATGCAAATGTAAAAACTATCCCGGGTAAAAAAATCGGTATAATTGAGCTGGGAGTTGAAGTGAACGGAATTGAAAAACTTAATTCTGTCATAAATGCATTCCAATCTCTTCCTGATGTTCACTCTGTTAAAAGAATTCAAATGAACTCAAAAATAAAAATAAATAGTGAAATAAAACAAAAACAGAAAAAAAAGCAAAAGAAATAATTATTTTTTAAAAAGGACTTTTTCAAATTCTAACAGTGCTTCTATTCCTACAAGTTGTTCAAGAGCTGCTCTGTGTTCAAGAAATTCCAATTCTAGTTTTGCTTTATTATCTATTGCTGAACGATAAAACGCATCTGCAACGAGCAATTGTTCTTCATTTTCATATAATGCTGCATTGTATCTTTCTTCACGTTTTTTTAAATTCTCTTCTGCCATAGAAATTAAATTTAATGCTGTCATATAGTCAAAATACTTATCTACAACTTTCTTTTGCAGATTATCAACTTTTGTTATAAGAACAATCATATCTGCATCGGTAACTTTAGTGTATTTGTAATTTAAATCTTTGTCATTAAAAGAAAGTGCATTAAGAAAATGACCGCTGATAAGGGCAGTTGTTGCTGCAAATGGATTTCCCAGCCCGGCTCCTGCTATTGATGAAGCTGTTGAAAGAGGTCTTATGATTTTTTTTATAATTGATTCATCAGGCTTATCTGCATCCGGATTTGAAAGTTTATATAATGCAAATTTTATTGTTTCGCTTCTTAGTGCCGCTCCGGTCCATAAAATTTGTATATGTTCCAGCATTTCTTCTTTTTCTACTGTTAATAATTTTGATATTTCGTTTGATAGATCCTTTAATGAACTATCTGCATAAGTTGAATTTCTTATAAAATCTTCTTCATAAGCTGCAGTTTTTTCACTTTGTCTTCCTTTTAAATCAGTAATTTTATATTCCTTTTCAATGTCATAAGTAACACCGAGTCTGTAGGCGGGTTTTTTTGGTGTTTTTATATCATCAAGAGTTTGTTGTGCGTATGAAATATTGCACATTACAAGCATTATAAATAATATAAATAATATTTTTTTCATTGTTTTTTCAAATTTTCCGTATTTATTAATTGATTTTTTAAAGCATATTGAGAAAGAATCAAGCTGTCAACAGCTTCTTTTCCGGCAAGTCGTTCAAGAGCAATATAATATTTTTTTGCTTCCTGCTCTTGCTTGTATTCTTGTAGTTGCATTTCTTCATATAATGCTGAAGATACAACAAGTTCGGTAACAGAATTATTTTTAAGTGCATTAGAATAATTTCTGTTATAAAGAATTATTCTTGAACGTGTATCTTTTAGTTTATTTAAAGCCCCTTTATATTCATAGTAAGAGGAAATTATTTTTTCCTGAAGTTCCTCAATCGTTCCTGCAAGCTGAATAAGTTCTGTATCTGTAATAGGAGCAGATTCCATTGTTGAAGATTCTTTATTAATAAAATTGTTGGCGAGTCTGCCAGCAGAAAAAGAAGCTGATTGAATCATTGCATTTGATCCTGTGAACATTGGAATAAAACTTGCTCCGTATATTAATGAAGATAAACTCTTTGCCATTAGCGAAGAGTGCAGCCTTCGCTGTGACTCAGGAGTGTTTAACTTATTCATTGTAAACTTTATAAGTGTATTTTTATCTATAGTTGCACGCCAGAGAAGTTCTATATCTTTAATTTCTTCTTCCTTTTGCATTTTTATAAGATTTTCTATTACTTCTCTATCTTTGAGAACTAGATTCTTTTCTTTTAAATTTTTATTATCGCTTAGTTTGAGATGGTTTTTCTCTATATTTTCAAGATTTATAACTTCTGCATTTACAAAATTTGTAGAGAAGAAGAATAATATTAAAGTTAATATGAAAAATTTATAAGAATAATTTGTCACTGATTATATCCCCTTTATTTTTATATCACACAAATAATCCTCTTTCCATTTTTAATAAGACAGTGTTTACAAAATTTTTAGAAATCAAAAGGAATACTTCTCAATGGTCTTGTGTGCTTAGATATAATCCCTTTTATACCTGTTTGCCCTACAGACAAAATTCCTTTCCCAAATTTGTTTTCAATTTTATCAATAACAGAAGATATTTTTTCTCTTTTATTGTCTTCTTTATTGTCGAATAGAGACATTTGTAATTCTTCAGCCTCGGATAAATCTGAAACATAAACTCCTGATGAACGATAGATGATCCCTTCACAAAAAATTTCATTAAACAGTTCATAAACTTTGTTTAGAAGCATAAGTTCACTGTTTGTAGGTGTTTTTAGCTTTGCTCCGTTTGTAAAAACTCTGAAATCTTTTGTTCTTAACATAACGGTAATTGCTTCAGCTTTTAAATTATAGTTTCTTAATTTTTTGCAAACATTGTTAAGATGTATATTCAACTCAGTTTTTATATAGTCTTTTTCTTTAGAAAAGGCAGGAAACGCTCTTGTTTTTTGAATGGATTTAGGTTTTTCTTCTATCCCTGTAACTGGAATTACGCTGATTCCCGCCAGTTCGTACTTTAGCTCAAGCCCTTTTTTCCCCAGAATTTTTTTGTAAAAATTGTCATCTTTTAATAGTATTTCGTCAGCGTAGAAAATTCCGTATTTACGTAATGTTCTTGCTATATTTTTCCCCACACCCCATATTTCATCAACTGGAATATTTGAAAGTTCATAATTTATTAATTTATCTTCAATTGAATATGTTCCTGTGCCCTTTTTTGCTTTATGATTTGCAAGTTTTGCTAGAATTTTTGATGAGGACATTCCTATAGAAACAGTTATACCAATACTTTTTTCGATATCTTGTTTTATTATTTTTGTTAATTCATCATAAGTTGTTTTAAATAATTTATCACATCCGGTAATATCAAGGAATGCTTCATCAATAGAGTAAATATCTAGTTTGTTTGAATAATTTTTTAAAATATTCATCATTCTTATTGAAATTTCATGGTATAGCGAAAAGTTAGCACTTAAATATATGGCATCAGGAAAAGATTTTTTAGCCATAAAATAAGGCATCCCCATTGTTATTCCGAGTTTTTTTGCTTCTTGAGAACGGGCTATTACACACCCGTCATTGTTGCTAAGGACACATACGGGTTTGTTTTTAATATCCGGATTTATCATTTGTTCACACGAAGCAAAGAAATTATTTGCATCTGATAATATAATTTTCTTTTTATCCATATTAATATACCTTTAGAGAAAACAGCGGGGTTTGGGAGGAATGTAAACCCCGCATAAGAAGAATAAAAATAAATTATTATAATTTTCTTACAATCCCCTTTGCTATTCCGAAAATAATGAGCTGTTCTTTCGGGTATAAGTTAGGATAATCGGGATTCGCAGGTTCAAGCCATACTTTTGAATTTTTATTTCTATAGGTTTTTAAAGTATAACCGTCATCTATAAAAGCAACGACAATATCACCATTTTTTGCGGTATTGGTTTTTTCTATAATTACCTTATCTCCTTCATAAATACCGAGGTTTATCATAGAATCGCCTGATACTGTGAACAAAAAAGTTGAGGGTGAATTTATATCAAAGCATTCATCAAGAGAAACTCTTTTTTCAATGTAATCGTCAGCCGCTGAAGCAAAGCCTGCTTTTACTGAGGATGAAAATAAGACGGCACCAAAAAGATTTTTATTTATATAAAATCTGTTGTTTTTTTCCTGGATTAAATTTTCATCTTTCAACTTTTTAAAATATTGCCATACTGAATTTTTATGCTTAAATCCGAAAGCTTTTGCTATTATTTCAAAGCTTGGAAGTACATCTTGTCCGTATGATTCTTTTAATTTCTCAAAGAATATTTTTTGTTTTTCAGTTAACATACATGTATTATAGACAAATGTCCATAATATGTCAAGTTCTGATTGATTAATATTTTATTTCCTATGTTACCGGTTCAGGTTCAAGTATTTTCTGGTTTTTTGTTAATTCCTTAAATAATTCTATACCACCCATAAGTGAGTATACATTATCAAATCCATGCTGAATTAATATTCTTGAGGCGACATAACTTGTATGTCCGGTATTGCAGAATAAAATTATTTTTTTGTTCTTTGGAATTTCATTTAGACGAAATCTTATTTCAGAAATCGGAATATTAACAGAGTTTTCAATTGTTTCAGCTAAATAGGCAGCTTTATCTCTTACATCAATTAAATAGCTATCTTCTATATCTTCAATAAATGCCGGTTTAAATAATCCATTCATTATATTTTCAGCTGTCATTCCAAGTATATTTACAGGATCTTTTGCTGATGAAAAGGGAGGTGCATAACAAAGCTCACTATCTGTTAAATCTTGAATTGTTCCGTTATTTCGCATTATTGAGCTAATAATATCTATTCTTTTATCTACTCCGTCTATGCCTATAGCCTGAGAACCAAGTATTTCCCCTTCGCTATTGAATAATATTTTAAATACAAAAAGAGAAGAACCGGGATAATATCCGGCATGTGAGCGTCCGAAGATAAGGGCTTTTTTATAGTCTATATTTTTTTCTTTTAGCCGGTTTTCATTATTCCCTACGCAGGCAGCCGTTAAATTAAAAATTTTAATTATTGATGCGGCTTGTGTTTTATTGTATTTCGATTTTAATCCTGCCAGATTGTCTGCAATTATTCTTCCCTGCCTGTTCGCCGGCCCTGCTAGCGGAACCAATGTGTTTTGTCCGGAAACAAAATCTTTTATTTCTGTATTATCACCTGCTGCAAATATGTCAGAATCTGACGTTTGCATGTATTCGTTAACAATAATTCCACGGTTTGTTTGTATTCCGGCATCAGAAGCTATTTTGATTTCAGGTTTTACGCCTATAGCTATAATTATAATGTCAAATTCAATTTCTTTACCGGAGTCCAGTATAATTTTGTTGTTTTTAAAGCATTTTATGCCGTCAGAAAGAATAAGGTTTATTGTATTTTTTCTAATTTCATTTTGGGCAAAAGCGGCAATTTCATAGTCTAAAGAGGGTAATATTTGTTTTTGTTTTTCTATTAAAGTTGTTTTTATGCCGCACTTTACCAAATTTTCAGCTGCTTCAACACCAATAAACCCGCCTCCGATTATGACTGCATTTTTTATATTTTTATTCTTTATATCGT
>CALVAK010000011.1 GCA_944325525.1 Candidatus Gastranaerophilales bacterium | reverse complement strand
ATTGAAAACACTTCCATTCTTCCGAGTTTAGAGTGATAGATGTTTGTACAATGAATGAAGAAAAATATATTACAATTCAAGAATTAGCAGAACTCAAAAGTGTAAGCACCAGAGCGATTAGACTTTCAAAGGGAAAATATCAAACTCGCGAAATAAAAGTTAAAGGCGGAAAAAGTTTTGAAATTCTTTTATCGAGTATAGAAGAGGATTTACAGGAAAAATATTATTCTAAACTTGTTTCAATCCCGCCAATAAAACAATTGCCGATTATAGCCGATTTTCATAAACCGGATAAAGCAAAAATAATTGCCCTTGCAAGGTTTGATTTGGTTAATTTATGGAGAGATCAAAGAAAACATCAGGCAGGCAAAAAACAATTTGATTCAGATTTTTTAAGTGCTTACAATTCTAATACTCTTTATCCCGAAATTTACGCAAAAATTGGAAAAGTCTCAATAGGCACCCTTCAAAGATGGAAAAGAGTTTTAGGCAACAGTAAAAATTATGAGCTTTTAATTCCAGGGTATCATTATGAGGATTATTCAAGAACTAAACTTGATGAATATGAAAAACAAATTTTTCTAAAATTTTTACTTAATCCTAATAAATTCAGTATAGGAAAAGCAATATCACTTACCCAATATGTCCTAAAAACGCACAATAGAGAATATATCCCTGCTCCTGTGACATTTAGAAGATTTGCTAATTGGTATAAGTCAAATTATTTTGACAGATGGACGCTTTTAAGAGAAGGTGAAAAAGCTCTAAAAGAACAGGTTATTCCTCATATTAAAAGAGATATTTCAAAAATAGAAGTCGGTGAAATTTTAGTAGCTGATGGCAAACGATTGAATTTTCAAGTAATTAATCCTTTTACCGGCAAGCCTTGTCGAGCGACTTTAATCGGTTTTCTGGATTGGAAATCAACTGCATTGGTAGGCTATGAAATTATGCTTGAAGAAAATACTCAAAATATTGCTTCAGCACTTCGCAACGCAATTTTAAATTTGGGTAAAATACCAAAATTTGTTTATTTAGACAATGGCAGAGCCTTCAGGGGTAAATATTTTATGGGTAGTCCTGCATTCTGTGAAATAGGGTTAAAAGGAATTTATGAAAAACTTGGAATAACAACAATTTTTGCAAACCCATATAATGCAAGGACTAAAGTTATTGAAAGATTCTTTCTTGAAATGCAGGAAAGTTTTGAAAAGCTGTTACCAAGTTACATTGGAACAAGTATAGAAAATAAGCCTGCAAGGCTAAAAAGGAATGAGAAATTTCATTGTGCCATTCATACAGAATTTATCCCTACAATTCAACAAACAATTCAAATGATTAATAGTTGGCTTTTGTATAAAAATTCTTTGCCTTGCCCAAATGATAAATCAAAAACTATTCAAGAAATGTTTAACGGTGTTAATAAAGATAAAATAAATGACAACGAGTTAGATGATTTGATGTTAGCTCAAGAAATAAAAACAATTTCAAGTCAGGGAATACGATTTTTGAACAGTTGGTATTTTAATGATGCTTTGTACGGAATAAGACAAAAAGTAATAATAAAATACAGTCTTTTTGATTTAAGCTATATCAATATTTATACGATGTCAGGCAAATTTTTGTGCCGAGCGGATAGAATTACTTTAGCACACCCATTAGCTCATTATACAGGTGAAATAGAAGACATAGAAGATTACAAACAAAAAATACAAAAGCAAAAACAGCTTAAAAACAAGACAATAAAAGCCTGCAAGGAATTTTTAAAGATTGAAGATTTAGAAATTTTAAAGTGTGATATTGAGGATTATGACCAGAGTAGTGAAAATGCTACGTGCAACCTTATTGAGAGTAAACATGCAGAAGGAAAAGAAGAAGTACATACCGCAGTAGTATCTTCAAAAATTAAGAAAACAAAAGAAAAACCTCAAAAGTATAATCCAAAAGTTAAACCATTATTTAGAACTAGCAGAGAAAAATATGAATATCTGATGAAATATGGGTGCACTTGTAATGAGGATAGAGCTTGGCTTGCAAGCTATAAGAAATCTAAGGAGTATTTGGAATATGAAACCAAAATTTGTGCAGACTAAGAATGTTAAAGGATTTATAAACCTGATTCAAGATTTAAAAAATAAACCGGAAAATATTACAAAAATTGGTTTGGTATATGGTAATGCCGGATTAGGCAAAACAAAAACAGCTTTGTATTTATCTTTTCAATTTGATTCAATTTATATCAGAGCAACTAATAAAATGACCACAAAATGGTTTTTAGAAGAACTTGCAAAAGAACTTGACGAAATTCCAAGATTTTTTACTGCTGATATTTTTAGACAATGTGTAAATGTGCTAAAAAATAAGCCTCAAATGATTATAGTAGATGAAATTGATTATCTTTTAAGTGACTTTAAGACAATAGAAACATTAAGAGACTTGCACGATGAGACTGGAATTCCAATTGTTCTGGTTGGAATGAGTTTAGCTAAACACAAGTTAAAAAAGCATACACATTTATTTGATAGAATTTCAGAGATTTATCAATATACAGAATTTGAATATTCAGATATAAAGCAAATTGTAGACGAAATTTCAGAAGTTGATATGACAAAAGAAGTAATAAGCGTTATTCATCAAAAAGCAAAAAGCTTTAGAAAGATTGTTGAAATGATTAACACATTAGAAAATATAGCTCTAGTAAATGGAATAAAATTGATTGATAAAAATATAATTCAGGAGGTTTTTAGATGACTGATAAAATTTTAAAAATAGCCAAAAGACTCAAAACATTTACTCTTGAAGATATTGTTATGTTTACAGGACTTGAGATTGATACAGTTAGAAATTTTTTAGATCAGTCTGATAATATTCAAAAATTCAAAAACGAATTTGAATATGTCGGAATAATACAAAAAGAAGAAACATTTAAAATAATTGATAAAAATATTTTGTCCCAAAATTCTGATATAACTTTAATTGATGCCATAAATTTATTTATGGAAATAAAAAATTGTAAACTATCGTCTTGGTCTAAAAAAACTTATAAATCATTTATTAATTCTCAAATACTTCCATTTTTCAGGAAATACAAATTAAAAGATATAACAATACAAGATATTGAACAGTTTAAATTGAGTATGAAAGAAAACGGGATAACAGAGAGAAGAATTAAAAATGTTTTGACATTACTTAATCAAATAATTAAACACTTTCAAAAAGAAGGTATTATTGATAAAACTTGTTGTTTTGAAGTCAAAAGAGTGAAAAATATATCAAAAAGAGAAGTCCAAATACTATCAAATAAACAGCAGAAGCAATTATTTCGGGTTTTAAAGAAGCGTTATCCTTATCTTTTACCATTGGTTGAGAAAATGATTATAACAAAACAGCCCTTAAACAGTATTTTAACAGGTGATGAAAATAAAAAAGAAATCCTAAAACGAAGAATTAGAAAAGATTTTTATAAGGTAAAACAGCAACTAGGACTAGAAAATTACATTATTAATGATTTAAGGTTCTGTCAAAAATGTGTAAATAAAATCTAAAAGTCGTGTAAAAAACGTGTAATTATACAACAAAAGTGCTGTAAAAAATGTACAGTTTGTGTTAGAATATTTGTGTTATAATGAGGGATTTAAGCATGCAAAGATACGCACTAAAACATCTGATTGATTGGAAAAACAAAAAAAATCATAAACCTTTGGTTATACAAGGCGCAAGGCAAGTTGGTAAAACTTGGTTAATGCAGGAATTTGGGAAAAAGTATTATGAGCAAGTTGCATATATTAACTTTGATGTAGATTTAAAAAGCAGAGAGATTTTTGATGTCGACTATGATACTGAACGTTTAATTATGGATATAGGTCTTGCAACAAAGACAAAAATTAATGCGGAAAATACTTTGATAATCTTTGATGAAATTCAAGAATGTCCAAGAGCCTTAACTTCACTTAAGTATTTTAGAGAAAATGCTCCTCAATACGATATTATAGTTGCAGGAAGCTTGTTAGGTGTTGCTTGTCATGAAGGGACGGGTTTCCCTGTTGGTAAGGTTTCATTTATGAATCTTTTCCCATTAAGTTTTGAAGAATTTTTATTAGCAATGGGAGAAGAAAGGTTTGTTGAACTTTTAAATAAAAAAGATTTTAAGACAATAAAACTATTTAATAACAAGTATGAAAAGCTCTTAAAACAATATTGTTATGTTGGAGGAATGCCTGAAATTGTACAAGATTTTGTTGAAAACAAAGATTTTGAAAGTGTTAGAAATCTGCAAAAAGAAATTCTCTCTGCTTATGAAGAAGATTTTACAAAACATATTCCCGCTAATACAGTTGCTAAAATAAGGTTATTATGGAAATCTATTCCAGCACAGTTAAGTAAGGAAAATAAGAAATTTATATATGGAGCAGCAAAGGAAGGAGCTCGTGCAAGAGATTTTGAAGCTGCTTTGTCTTGGTTAATTAATAGTGGTTTAGTATACAGAGTAAATAAAATTACAAAACCTGATTTACCAATTACTGCTTACGAAGATTTCAACTCATTTAAGTTATTTGTGCTGGATGTTGGTCTATTAGGTGCAATGACAGATTTACAAGCAGATACGATTATTGATGGTAATCGTATATTTGAAGAATTTAAAGGAGCTATAGCCGAACAATATGTTTTACAACAATTTAAGACAATTAAAGATTTACCAGTCTTTTATTGGTCTAATGAAACCAGCAGGGCTGAAATTGACTTTGTTATCCAAATAAAATCTGATGTCGTTCCTGTTGAAGTAAAGGCGGAAAGGAACTTACAAGCTAAAAGTTTGAAGGTTTATATGGAAAAATTTAAACCCAATTATGCAATAAGAACGTCAATGGCAGATTATAAGAAAACCAATAGTCTTATAGATATTCCAATATATGCAATAGAAATATTTAAAGAGGAATTATGATAAAAAAAATTATAATAAAAAATTACAAACAATTTGAGAATTTTAGTCTTGAACTAAACCCTGATATTAACATAATAGTTGGGAATAATGAGGCTGGTAAAACAACTCTTTTTGAGGCTATAAATCTTGGGCTTACACAAAAGCTCAATGGTAGAATGATTGCACAAGAACTTACGCCATATCTTTTTAATTTAAATGCAAGAGATTTATACTTGAAGGATTTGCAAAAGAATGCAAAAACCGCAAAACTGCCTGAAATACTTATTGAGATATACTTTACTGACGATATTAGAGGAGATTTTAAGGGAAGCATAAATTCATTAAAAGAAGATTGTGCGGGTGTCTCTTTAAGAATATGTTTTGACAGTGATTTTCAAAAAGAGTACGAAAAATATATAATTGAACCGGAAAAAGTAAAAGAAATTCCCATAGAATACTATAAAGTTGAATGGTATAGTTTTGCAAGTAATACATTTAGATTTTTAGAATTACCTGTAAGATCTCATCTAATTGGAAATGTTGAGCATCGTTATATACAAGGACCAGATAAATACATAGCTGAACTAGTTGGAGATTATTTAGATGATACTCAAAAATCATTACTTGCTTTAAAATATCGACAATTAAAAGAAGAATTCACAAGCGATGAAAAAATTAAAAATATTAATGATGATTTTAAAAGTACAGGAACACCCATATCAGATAAAAATGTCCAAATTTCAATTGACATATCTGCGAAGAATTCTTGGGATTCTATATTATCATTATATTTTGATAATATCCCTTTTAAATTTATCGGCAAAGGGGAACAAAATTCTGTAAAAATAAAATTGGCATTAAAAGAAAAGCTTGAACAATCAGATATAATTATGATTGAAGAACCTGAAACAAGTTTGTCTTTTTCAAATTTAAATAAATTAGTAAGTGTTATTTCTAAAGCATGTGCTGGTAAACAATTGCTTATCAGCACTCACAGTTCTTTTATCGCAAATAAAACCGGTATTGATAAATTAATTCTATTAAACAAGAATAAAAGTTTTAAAATTGGTGATTTATCCCCAGACACATATAAATATTTTAAAAAATTGTCTGGTTATGATACTTTGCGAATGATCCTTGCAACTAAAAGTATTTTGGTAGAAGGGCCATCTGATGAATTAATTGTCCAAAAAGCATATTATGATGCATACGATAAGTTGCCAATAGAAGAAGGTACAGATGTAATAGCTGTTTCATCTTTAGCATTTAAGAGATTTCTTGAAATCGCAAAAGCGTTAAAACTTAATACGGTTGTTGTCACAGACAACGATGGTGATGTAGAAAAACTAAAAGAAAAATATTGTGATTATTTAAATGAAGAAAACATAAAAATATGTTTTTCAACAGATACAAGTCTTAATACTTTAGAGCCAAACATGTATGCAGCAAATGGATATAACAAATTAAAGTCTCTGTTTACAAGACCAACTAACGATACAGAAGAACAATTTAAAAAATTTTTTATATCGAAAAACAACAAAACAGAAGTTGCATTAACTATTTTTGATGCAGAAAAAGGAGCTGTCGATTTTCCACAGTATATAAAAGATGCCATTAAAAAATAATATTTTAATACACTCAACAGCAGGTTCTGGTAAAACAACTTGTCTGGTAAAAGTTGCATTAAACAATGCGAATAAAAAGATTTTAATAACAACTTATACAAGAAATAATATTCAGGAAATTAAAAATAAATTTGTTGAATTAAATGGCTATGTCCCCAATAATGTAGAAATTATAACTTGGGAAACATTTTTGCTTAAAAATTGCATAAGACCATATCAAAATCTTATGGGGTTTGAAGATAGAATTTATCAAGTTCATTTTACAAATAAGGACCCGCATTTGAAGGTAAGTAGTAATGGTAAATATTATTACACAATAAAGAAAAGTAATGATATTCAGCGATATTATTTAACTTCAAATGGTAGAATTTATTCTTGCAAAATATCTGAATTTGCTGATGATTGCCATAAAATGGTAAAAGGTAAAATGCTTCAGCGAATTGAAGAATGCTACGACTATATTTTCGTAGATGAGGCTCAAGATTTTGCCGGATATGATTTTGAAATTATGAATTTAATATTAAAATCTAAAAATATAAAATCAATTATTGTGGCGGATAAAAGGCAAAATACTTTTGATACGCATTATTCAAAGAAAAATAAAAAATATGCTGAAAACATTATAGAATGGTTTCAGTTTTTAGAAAATAAAAAACTCGCAAAATTAAACTATTTGAATAATACTTGGCGTTGCAATCAACATATTTGTGATATTGCAGATTCTTTATATCCAGAGTTGCCAAAATCCATATCTAAAAATAAAATTACAACAGAACATAATGGATTATTTTACGTAAAAAATGACAATTTAAAAAAATACTTAAATCGATATAAGCCAGTTGTTTTGGCATATTGCCAAAATTCATGCAATGATTTAGAACCTAATATAAAGACAATGAATTTTGGAATATCAAAAGGATTAACTTTTGATAGGATTTTAATAAAGCCAACAGAAAAAATTATGGATTTTCTTAAATATGGTAGCATTCCGGAGAAAGCAAAAGAAAAGCTCTACATTGCTATAACAAGAGCACGATATAGTGTAGGTTTTATTGTTCCTAATGATGTAGATTTAGATTCTTTTTATAATAAAAAGATAATCGAATGGAGTGAATAATTATTCTTAAACTGGGACTAAGATTTTAATTTTAAAAACTCTAGAAATATATCTACTGATTTATTTATGGGAGAACAAGTTTGCTGATAAAACAGTAGATTTTGCAACATAATTTGATAAAGTAGGCAAACAATACAATATTGAACTTGGTAATATTAGAGGATTTGAAAATGATTTTGAAAAAATAATTAAACTAAATTATTTTAAAATCATAAAATATGTATCATCTTTTTTTAAGCATTTAGTGTCAATATCTTTTATGATTGTATAATGTGAATTATCAATAAATAAAAATATAAAATATGTTTGTAGATATTCATTTTGTTTTTTACAAGTTTCATATTCATTTGCAGTTAAAAAGAAGCCGTTGCCGGACAATGTTTTAATTTCATAATAAAAAACATTATTTTTATCATCATAACATTTTAAATCATATCCTAAGCTATCGTTATTAACTTGTTCAACTTTAACATATTTTTTCTCTAATTCTTCTTTAGCCATTTTCTCATGCATATTTCCTATTTGTTTTTTTAATTTATCACTTGAAAATGAATGATGAGATGCTTTTTGTTTATTTTTTTTAGGATCAAATTTGTATTTTGGAATATAATCCTTAATTTCTGTAAGAGGTTTTAATTCTTCGTCGGGGCTTATTTCTTTGTCCATGTTTTTTTTATTTACTATATTTGAACAAAATTGATCAATTTCAGAAGTATCTTCAAAAAATAAAATACTAGCCAAATTATCATTGCCATTTATATTATCTATATAGTCTTTATATTTTTCACGGTTACGATTATATATATATTCTATTTCTTCTTTAGTTTTTGATTTATCTGATTTCTTTTTTATGCCTAAATTTAAAGATGATACATATTTCCATATTTGTTCTTCATAATTTTGTTCATATTGATTTACAGGAATATATTTTTCAAATTGGTTAATGATTTTACTCCAGTTACATTGTGTTTTATAATTGTCAAAATTCTTTTTATCATTTTGACAATTAGTCCATAATATAGGAATAAACTCATTTTCATATAAATTTTCATAAATATTTTTATATTTTTGGATATTATAATTTTTGAAATTTACAGTATCTAAATTATCAAAAAATTGTTTTTTATCATTAATTTCATAATCATCAAGAAGTTCATCCATTATATCATTATAGTTTTCATAATCAAAATCCCATTTATTTTTTAAAGATTTTTTATAATACCATTCTTCAAAAGAAATTGTTTGTTTGGTTACTTTATGTAAGCGCCGCCAAAAATTTTCTTTTGGGCACGATAATCCTTCTTTATTCTTTGCAAGCATTAGAATTTTTAACGGATAGTTCTCTTCAAACATTTTTTCTGAATATTGTATATCGAAATCTTTAAAAATAGCTGCATATCTATCACCGTCATTAAGCCCAAAAGTTATTGATATTATTTCAGATATAAATTCTCCTATTTTAATCCTATATTCATTATTTGTATACAAATCATTTAAGTTTACAATATCATCTGGCATTTTAATATAATATTTGTTTTTATTATTCTGTTCGTTAATAAATTCAAAATCATCCACTATTTGAGGAACTAAGTCTTTTTGATAAGAAATTTTTTCGCACAATTCTATTTTTACATCGCAAATTTTTTTATATTGTTCATTTATTGCTTCCTCGACATTCTTATCACTCCCTAATGCACGATATGCTACAAAAATAGGACGTAATTGTTTGAAATAAGCCATAAATTCTTTTGTTAAAGATTTTATTTCTTTTTTTTCAACAACTTTAATCTCAATTTCGTCAAATGTTTTGACACCAAAAATATTTTTTATTTGTTTAGAACCTCTTCTTCTTGGGATGTCAATAAGCGGATAGCTTTGTATTATATTTTTAGGTAATGACCTATTATCATAATAATATAATTTGTCACTATCAATATAATTTTGTTTATTTTTGGAAAACAGTTTACATCTTGGCAAGTGATAATTATCTCCATTTGCCTTATTAGTTTCTATAAGTTGTTCATATAATAATTGTGCATAATGTCCATCTGTATCATATACAGGTAATTTATTTTTTATAATCTCACCTAATTCATAACTGGATAGATCTTCAATTGTTTCTGCTGCACCTAATTCTTTTAATATGTTATTTATAGTATATTCTTCAATATCAAAAATTTTAAATAGCAGCTTTTTGTCTAATTTAAAATCAATATTAATAAAAGGTAGATTTTTACAATTAATAACAAAGTTGTTTAAATGGTAATGCGGACAAATGATTTCTTTTAAATTTAAATTATCATCATATAAAAGTCCTATATTTTTAGAAAAATACAATATTATTTGTTCTAATGAAAAATTGTTAATAATATTTTCTAGATTATTTTTAAAAAGTTCAGGTTCTATAGTTTCTTTAACTCCTAGCCATTTAAAGAATTCTTCAATATTTGATGCTTCACAACATCCAGCCCATTCTTCTTTGTTTAGAATAAAGCTTTGATTAGTATTTTTAACATAATCTTTGCACAAAAATTCAGTCATATAACCATTCAAGTATGACGAATTAAAGAAAATTCCACTATCTGTGGAAATTATTCTATTGTCATCTGATATTAGTGGCACACTTACTCTTATTGCAGCAGTATTAGGACTCCATATTTTTGAAATAACTTTTATCATTTCTTTTATATTAGACAGAGCATATTCTTTATTTTTTTTAATAACAGTTCTGGTATCCGAAATAATTTGCTCAATTATTGGTACGGGTTCATATGTATATATTTGAGCAATATCCTTTAGAATTCTTTGTAATTGTCTATAATAATCATCATCATTACATTCATATTTTGTTAACAATGAATTCAGTAGTTTTGATGATAAAAAAGTAATATTAACAAAAGACGGAACAACTAATTCTTCTTTAAGTGTTTTATGGGTAAATATTCTTTGATTATATTTGATTACAGTATTATTATTATCTATAAATAATGAATATTCATTATAATTTTCTAGATTTTCTGGTAATAATGAGATTAATTTATCTTTTAATAAATAAATTAAACTTGTTCTAATTTCTATCTCATTTTTATGACCTAAAATATTATTGCTAAGCTTAGAAATATCTTCTAATAAAATTTCATTTTCGCTACTTAAATTATATGAATTTGCTTTAGCTACTCTGTTAAAACTTGAAGGTAATTCTATGTGATATTCAGTTTGCAGTTTATCTAGATATTCAGTAAGTTCCTTTTCTAAAAATATAGCCTTATCTATTGTTCGATACTCATTATCTAAACATGGTATAATTTTTAAAGATTTTTGAAGTATTTTAATTTTAGAGTAAAAATAAAAATCTTTTTCAATTTCAATAGCTTCTTGCTTATAGTTTAATAATTCATATGGAATCCAATTACATTCGTTTTGCGTATAATCTATAACTATTTCTTTTAAATACGTGATAATTTGATCGAATATATATTTATTTTTATCTGTAGCTGGAATGTAATTTCTTGCTGAATCTAATTCAAATGTTGCGTGAATTAAAACTGGTAAATAAAGCCTAACCTTTGTTGGAAGATATGAATATAATGGTTCTTTCGTAAAGTCATCCATTTCAGAATAAATAGCCTTAATTTCATATTTTTTATAAATATCTTCTTCTGTAATAAATGATGCAGTATCAGGAAATTGTTCTTTTTTTGATTTAAAAATATAACATTTATCATTATCCTTTTTTATTACATTTTCATTAATATATAGTTCTTCAATGTTATTTAGAAACTCCAATAAATATTTAGTATCATTTAATTCTAAAAGTTGCTTTTTTATATCATTTAAACTTGAACGATTAAATTTAATAATAACCTGTGTTACCCACGGCTTTTCGCAAGAGCATTCATTGATTACTTTGGGAAAAAC
The DNA here is from genome assembly GCA_944325525.1 of Candidatus Gastranaerophilales bacterium. Taxonomy (GTDB): domain Bacteria; phylum Cyanobacteriota; class Vampirovibrionia; order Gastranaerophilales; family Gastranaerophilaceae; genus Avigastranaerophilus. The sequence continues at coordinate 68,684 of CALVAK010000011.1, read as the reverse complement.
TAGTGTTGCTGCTTTTATGCTTGGATCTATATCTATTTTTTCATGAAGTATTTTATTTGAAATTTCCTTACTGAAGACCAAAGCAAAACCATTTGATTTTATTGTAATTTCATCAGCCCATGATAAAATAGAACGAAATCCTAAACCTTTATTTCCAATAAATTCTTCAGATTTTTTTGCACTGTTGTGATGCAAAAATATTGAGCTATATCCCTTTAAACTAAATGGCTTGCCATCATTTGATATTGTTAATGTTTGTTCTTTGATATCTAAATCTATATATACTTTTTTAGCTTGAGCATCATCAGAATTTTGTATTAGTTCAAATAACTCTCTTCCTTTATAATCCTTTACTGCATTTTTTTCAGAATTATAATCCGAAATTATTCTGTCTTTTGAATATCTATATACATTTATTGTTTCTTCAATTTTTGCATATATTTCGTCTAACAAGGTTCTGCTCCTTTATTATTAAACTATCACAAACATGGATGTGATGGGCAGTACCCATAAAAGTGGATAATGAGAGATTAAATAGCTTAATAGAAAAAGCAAGAGGTACAGAAATGACAAAAAGATTAAAACAATTTACATAAGAAGACATAGAAATTCTATTAGCAAATCCAAATATGTAGAGGATGTAACAGTTAATACTATTAAATATACTTCTGAATTTAAGAAACTGGCACTTAAAGAAGCAAATGAAGGTATAATTCCAAATAAAATCTTTCAAAAAGCCGGATTTGATTTAAAAATTATAGGTAAGCATACTCCAAATAATCGCATAAGAGCTTGAAAATTTGAAGAAAGACATTCTAATAAAAAAATATGAAATATTTAGATAAAGAAATAAGAAAGAATAAAATTCTAAAAAGTTACAAGCTCTGCATAATCTTCAGAGTAAAACAACAACTTAAGCATCAAATGATCTCTACAATAAAAGATTATCCAATATCTATGTTATGCAAAATAGCAAAGGTTTCAAAAAGCGGATAAAATAAAAGATGAAGCTGATATATTATTAATTACAAAATTATTTTTCAAAAGTAAACAAAAAGCTGTGGTTTACATTTATACCTCATAATATTTGTACAGTTGATTATACTGTTCTTCAAATTTTTTAATATTCATCGATTGCAATTTTTACAAATTTTTAATCTTCCATTTTATAGCCGGTAATTTTTCTAAGTTATTTATTTTAAAATCACTTAAATTACCTTTTAAAGAAACAAAATCAAGTAAATATTGTTTATATGGCAATATTTTTTTTATAATATTTATCAAATTATTAAGAGTTTACTCATGTTCTATATAACTAAATTTTTATTTGTCATACCTTGAAACTGTTTTCAAAAATTCCAGTTTGATTTTTTATATTAGGATTTAGGATTTCATGTAATGGTTTATCAAGACTCAAAAGCATTGCTATAACGAATTTACACTAATTTACAAATTATATTACATTACATTAATATAGAGTTAAGTAGTTTTTCTTGACTGAAAATTAGATATTTTCAGGAAAAAATTTTCTTTTTTGTAATATGGTTTTGCTAAAGATTTACTCTTATTTAAAGGCTTAAACCTTTCCGACTTTGTTCCGACTTAAATTTGGACTTTTTAAATGGGACATTTTTGTCCTTTATTTAAAATCGCTATAACCTTATCAGTGCTTAATTTTCAGGTAGTTTGTTTAAATTTTTATTATATCTTGAGGGACAAAAAGAGTAGCAAAAGACCAATTTGAGTAATTACAGTCAATTTGGAAAATATCGCTAATATTCAAACACACTGCCTAATTGAGACTATTATTCTACAACTCAAATGTCTCATTAAACCTTATTTTTAGTGATTTTTCTAATTTCAATCTGCATTACAGTCAATTGTTTTTTTAAGTAAATTTTTTAAGAATCGCTAAAATTCTCAGTTGTTAGGTATATAAATAATTTATCATTTATACCTTAGCAAAAAGTATTCGGTAAATTGAAAAATATATTGTGTTTGACAAAATCAGTTACTTATATCGTATTTCATAGCTTCTTCATAGTCAGATTTCGCTGATTCAGTATTGTTTAACAATGTTTTTACGCAAGCTCTCATATAAAATAAGTGACCGTTTTTTGGAAAAAGTTTTATAGCTTCTGTATAGTCCTCTTGAGCACTTTCAAAAAGATGTTTTTCCAGCTTATAAAAAGCTCTTATTTCAAAAAGTTTATAATTTTTTTTATTCCAGAAAATTGCACTTGTTATGTCATTTATTGCACCTTGAATATCATTTGTAATGTGTTTAAGAATAGAGCGTTGAATATAATATTCAATATTTGAATAATTAATTCTTATAGCATTATCGTAATCTTCTATTGCATTATTATATTCTTTGAGTTTTCTATATATATCTGCTCTAAATGCATATAATTCAGCATTTTGAGGATAGATTAGAATCGCTTTTGTATAAAAATCCAGAGAATAAAACAATTGTCTGTTTTTTCTGTTTATTCTTGCAATTGCTTTATAGCATTTTAAAGATTTGCTGTTTAATGAAACTGCTGCAAATAAATTATTCAGAGCATCTTTATATTCGGCAAGATTTTCTCTCATAATACCTTTTGAATACAATTCCCAAAATGTAATATAGTTTTTTAACTTTCCGAGATAAAACAAGTAATACTCCTTAATTATTCAGACTGTGTATTGGTGCAGGAATTCTGCCGCCTCTATTAATAAAAGTTTCTGAAGAGAGAGGATTTACTTTTATTACCGGAGCTTCACCCAATAAGCCTCCGAAGTAAACATTATCTCCTATTTTTTTATCAGGTACCGGAATAATTCTTACAGCTGTGGTTTTTTTGTTTATCATTCCTATTGCCATTTCATCGGCAATAATTCCAGAAATTGTTGATTCAGGTGTATCTCCTGGGATAGCTATCATGTCAAGACCTACAGAACAAACGCAGGTCATTGCTTCAAGTTTATCAAAGGTCAGTACTCCTTTTTTTGCAGCTTCAATCATTCCGGCATCTTCAGAAACAGGAATAAAAGCTCCTGATAATCCGCCTACATAAGAACTTGCCATTATACCGCCTTTTTTTACTGCATCATTAAGCATTGCAAGTGCTGCAGTTGTACCGTGAGCTCCTGCATGTTCAAGCCCCATTGCCTGAAAAATTCCTGCCACACTGTCACCGATTGCAGGAGTTGGTGCAAGTGATAAATCTATAATACCGAATGGTATATTCATTTTTTGTGCCATTCTCCTGCCGACAAGTTCTCCTGTTGATGTAATTTTAAATGCTATCTGTTTTATTTTGTTTGCAAGTTCGCCAAAATCTGCATTTTTAGGTAAGTTTTCAACTGCGGCACGAACTACACCGGGGCCGGAAACTCCTATATTTAAGGCACATTCAGGTTCTCCATATCCGTGAAAAGCTCCTGCCATAAATGGATTGTCTCCCGGAACATTGCAAAAACATACAAGTTTTGCTGCTCCTATTCCGTCTTTTTCTTTTGTTAGATTTGCCGCTTCTTTTATTATTCCACCCATTTTCTTGACAGCATCCATATTTATTCCTGCTTTAGTTGAAGCAAGATTTATTGATGAACATACTCTTTGTGTAACTTTTAAAGCTTCAGGAATACTTTCAATAAGAGCTATATCTCCTTTTGTACAACCTTTTTCAACAAGTGCTGAAAACCCGCCTATAAAATTGACGTTTACTTCTTTTGCGGCTTCATCAAGTACTTTTGCCAGGTAAACATAATCATAATTTTTGCAAGATTCACCTACAAGTGATATAGGTGTTACTGCAATTCTTTTATTTATAATTGGAATAGAATATTCATCTTCTATTTCTGATGCATATTCATAAAGGTTTTTAGCATATTTTATTATTTTTTTGTATATCTTTTCTCCTGTTTCTTTCACGTCATCACTGCAACAATCCCGCAGGCTTAATGCAAGTGTAACTGTTCTTATGTCCAGATTGTGGACTTTTATCATATCTATTGTTTCTATAATTGATTTTTCGTTAAAAAAAGACATTTATTTCCCTTTAAATTGTATGCATTTTGTCAAATATTTCTTTCTTTTGTATCCAGATTTCCATTCCGAGTTTTTTACCGGACTCAATTATTGCCTCTTTTATTTCTTTAAAAGAATATTTTGATTTACTTATGTCTCCCAGAAGAAACATCATAAAACAGCCCTGCATAATTGTTTGTCTTATATCTTCTATATTAACATCATATTTAGCCAAAACAGATGCAATTTCAGCTACAATTCCAATACCGTCTTTTCCGGATATGGTTACAATTATTTTATTCTCGTCCATTTTTTCTCCAATAAATCTATACTTTTATTTTATTAAGAAATTGTGTTAAAGGCAATTTTATGTCAGAATTTTATGTCTCGTATTCCGTTTTTAATAAGTTGAAGGTTATTTATTACGGCTTGTTTTGTCTTATCATCCCGTATTTTATGTATTTCTTGCAGAAGCAGCTTCTCTCCTATTTCTTGTGTTGGTGTTGATGCGTAATCAAGTAAATATTCTTTTAAAGTCATTATCGCATTTGGATGGCAGAAATTATGAATTTGTTGATCTTTACATATAGACATAAATCTTTCCCCTGTTCTATGGCTTCCATAACAAGCAGTACAAAAGCTCGGAAGATAATTGAGTTCCATAAGCCATCTTATAACTTCATCCAGTGTTCTGTTGTCATTTACTTCAAACTGGCTTGAATCTTCATCTTCTTTTTCGGGTTTATAATAACCGCCGACACTTGTTTTTGAACCTCCGGATATTTGAGATATTCCTAAATCAAGCAAATCTTTTCTGCATTCTTTATTTTCTCTGGTTGATATAATCATACCGGTATAAGGTACCGCTATTCTTATAACTGCGACTATTTTTTTGAATGTTTCATCGTCTATAGCATTTGAAAATGTATCCGGGTCAATGTCATCAGCTCTTCTTATTCTCGGAACACTTATTGTATGCGGGCCAACTCCGAATAATGCTTCAAGATGTTCTGCGTGCATTAACAAAGCAATAAATTCATAAATATAATTTTCAAGACCGAACAAAACACCTATTCCTACATCGTCTATTCCTCCCTGCATAGCTCTGTCCATTGCTTCTGTATGATAATTATAATTGTGTTTTGGTCCTGTCGGATGAAGTTTTTCATAACTGTCTTTTTTGTATGTTTCTTGAAATAAAATATATGTACCGATTTTTGCTTCATGTAGTTTTTTATAGTTTTCCACTGTTGTTGCAGCTATATTTACATTTACTCTTCTTATAGCTCCATTTTTATGTTTTATTGAGTATATTGTATCAATTGATTCTAATATATATTCAATAGGATTATTTACGGGATCTTCTCCTGATTCTATAGCAAGACGTTTATGCCCCATATCTTGCAGTGCTATAACTTCATTCTTTATTTCATTCTGAGTCATTTTCTTTCGGGGAATATGCTTGTTCTTAGCATGATAAGGACAGTATGTACATCCGTTTATACAGTAATTTGAAAGATATAAAGGTGCAAAAAGAACTATTCTGTTCCCGTAAAAATCTTCTTTTATCTGTTTTGCAAGATTGAAAATTTCATTGTTTTTTTCTTTATCATTACATAATAGCAGTACGGCTGCTTCTGAGTGAGAAAGTCCTTTTTTTTCTTTAGCTTTTTCTAATATTTGTTTTATTATTGGTATATTATTTTGATTTTCTTTTGCAAATGCAATTGTTTTTTTTATTTCTTCATCTGAAATAAATTCTTCTGCTTTTTGTGATTTCGGATTATACATTTTTTCGCCTTCTTTTAAAATAAGTATAACTCAAAAAGTCTATACTGGAAAAAATCATTAATAATATTGTGTAATTTATGTTTAATAAATATTTTCTTAAAACTAAAGTTTTTTATTTTTATGCCGAAAGAATATTTATTAATATGAACAAAATTTCATAATAAATCCTGTAATTATGACAAAAGAGCAGAAATGTTGTGCAGCTAAATAATTAAAAGAAAAGTTAGTGAAATTTTGAGATTGATATTATAAAAGATGTTCAGCGGTCTGTTGGCTGTAATAATAAACTATATATTTGAGGTGCAAAATATGGCTGAAATTAATTCTCTTTCCGGTAATTGTTATGATAAGTATGGAACAACTGTACCAAGACAGGAAAATGATGATATAGAACTTGAAAATATTAGCATTCTTTATACTACAGAAAAACAAGAAGATGAAAGAACAACTTTTTCTCAAACATTCAGTGAAAAAAATATCGAAGAAACTGAGTTTGGAGAGGCTTTCTTAAACGGGTTAATAGACAATAAGGATGACTTAAGCAGTCGTTTAGGATTAAGCTCAGAAGAATATGATAAACTTGCTTGTATTTCTTTAGCACTAGCAAGTCAGGAAACAGGTTTTGGTGAAGAAGATGGCTTTAAATCAGAAAATGAAGGATTAGGTCATTTTGTGCGTTCTTTCTTAAAAAAAATTCATTCTATTTTTGGCGGAGGTTCTTCTTCATCAGGACTTACTCAAATTAAAATTAATGATTTTTTAAATGGTGATGTTTTAACTGATGAACAAAAACAAGTATTAAATGATTTTGGAGTTGAATCAACAGGTGTTTCGAAAAATAATTTATATTCGGAACCGGATAAATCTGCGATTGCTACAATGGTTGTTCTTACAGCCCTGTTTGATAATTATGATAATTACGTAGATAAATTAGAAAAAGAAAATCAAAATATCTCAAAGCAGCTGAATGATGGGCTTAGTGATGAACAAAAATATCAAAAAGGACTTGATGTTTTAAATAATATAAAAGATGTATATGATACATCAACAAATGAAGAAAAAGAAGAAATACGCACAACTTTTAAACAGTGGATGTTATCACAAAATGGTTCTGTCAAAGGCGATAAAATAGAAGAAGATTATAATGAAGAAATTCAATTGAATAAGTTAAATGAACTTTTATCAGAAAAAAATCCTGAAATAAAAATATTACAGTCAGATTTAGACTATATTAGATATTTCCTTACAGCTGACGGGCAAGAAATGACAAAAACACAATATTGTGCTTATGCGTGGAATAAAGGAACAGAAGAAACAGGCATGCAATTAGACAGGCTGCTGGCTGATAAAATAGGTACAATTCTTACTGATCCTGAAAGTTTCGATTATGACCAGTTTACTGTTAATGTAACAAGACTTGCAGAAAAATATGAAGCTCAAGCACTTAAATAGATAATATTTTTAACTAAATTAAAGGACAGCTCTATCGCTGTCCTTTTTAATTAAATATAGAAGAAATCTTCTTTTAATATACTTTCAGCTTTTTCAATCCCTTCATATTTATTTTGTTTATCATATCTTTTAATAAACTTAATGTATTTTTTTATTTCTTTAATGTTTCTCTTTAAATTTTCATCTTCTTCTTCAGTATTTTCCATATAACTGATAAAATCATCCACGGCAAGATTGTATTTTTTTAGTTTTATATATGCAAGACCTCTTAAATAATATATTTCAGCAGAATAATTTCCGGTATTAAGTTCTTCTGTATAATTATTAACTGCATCTTTATAGTTTTTTAATTTAAATTGTAAATTTGCAATGTTATAATTAACATTAAACTTGAATGTATAAGGATTGATTTCTTCTGACTTTTCAAAATCTTTTACCGCTCCTTTATAATCGCCTGTTAATTGTTTTAATTCTGCTCTTTCGTAGTAGAAATCTTTGTAAGCGTGAAAAATACCAAAAGGGAATAATTGTATTAAACGATCATATATTTTAATAGCATCTTCGTATTTTTTAAGTTTTATCATTATTTTTGCTACATTATCAGCAAGAAGAAGGGATAATCTGTCATATTTAAGAACAACTTCATAATCCTTTAACGCTTTTTCCAGCATTCCGGCATCTCTGTATACATTTGCACGCAATAAATGATAATAGATGTCATCTTTTAAATTTATTGCTTTGGTATAATCATCAATGGATTTTTTATACTGCTTATTCAAATAATAATATCTGCCTCTTGCTGCATAGCCCCAGTTTTTGTCAGGGTTTTTTATTATTATTTCGTTTATCTCATCTAATGTAAAAGGTTCAAATTTTAAATCACTGAATTTTAATCTTTTCTTTTCTCTGTCTGTTAGTTTAAAATTAATGTTTTTTTCTTTTATTCTATTTCTTAAATCACCATCTGTAACAATTAGCATATAGTTTGGTCTTATATTGTATATGTTTCTTATATATTCCAAGTATTTATTGTCATAATATTTTTCATAATCGTTGCAATCATAGGTGTATATTCTTGATCTGTTTCTTCTTGTTTCTTCAATTAGTATTTTGAATATATAATATTCAAAGTCTTCTTGAGAAGAGCTATTATAATCATACATGTATAGCAAATCACGATACGTAAAATAGAAGGGAAAAGGCAGTTGTATTATTCCGTCATATTTATATGATATTAAAGCTATTTTGTCTGAAACATATGAAACTTGCCTGTTAAGATGAGTTTGTTTTATATATTTTTTATAGTCACTAAAATAATTAACTAAAACATATTTATAAAATACGGAAAAAATTAATATAAAGATAACTGCTACAATAAAGTTGTTTTGGTTTACTTCTTCTTTTAAACTTGTCAGTGTATTCATTATATAACCAATAAGAAAAACACATATAAACAATAATATTTTTATATATGAATATATAAAAGGAGCGTGGGATAGGAAAAAACCGCCGTTATTTGTTGTTCCGCCGAATATTAATGCAAGTATAAATGCTAATACTCCTGCATAAATTAAAAAGAGAAAGCTCAATAATTTTATGCTTTTATTATCGGGTTTTTTATACAAAATATATAAAATAGAGAGTAATATTATTAAATATATCAAGAAATAAGGATAGATATATATATTAATAAATTCTTCTATGAATGGTTTTAAATTTATAGGAACAAGCAATATCTGTTCCCGCCAGTTAACAACATGTCCGCCGCCGGCATTTTCTAACGATGAATAATTTGATAAGAAGAAAAATAAAATACCACCTATAACCATTGATAGCTGTATAAAAAGTAATTGAAAAAAAATGGTTTTTTCAGGTTTTTTCGTATTATTGTTTTCCTCATATATCAAAGAAAGCTGTTTGTATTTGCTGAAATTTACTCTTTTTATTAATTGTTTTATCTTTTCAAAAGGAAAAATAAAACTGAAGAACATAATAAAAAGCAGAATAGATAAAGAAATAAAAGCGGATACACAGTACATTTCATTTGATATACTTAGCAAAAATGCTAAGAACACAGCAAATAACATCTGTTTTGTCGATAATACCCTCTTTTTTATAAAGATTTTCGCTAACACATACATAAAGAGGAAATAAAAAATAAGATTAAATCCCCAGTCTAAAAAAGTTACAGTGTCTCCGATTTCCAGAATAGAATCAAGCCATATATTGTAATTATTAAAAAATAAAAAGAAAATTATCAGGAAAACAAATGGGAAAGATTTTCTACTAAAATCTTTCATTTTTTCTTTTGAAAACATATAGAATACTTTTACATAAGTATACACCATTATTATAATTACAGAAGCTTTAAAATATGCTGCAATAGTATTTTCAATATCATTTAAATTGAACTGCGTAAAAATCGAAGGTATCACTTTAAAGAGTATAATTATGGATAATCGTGAACAGAATCTTCCAAAAGAAAACAAGGATGGAATGTCATAAAAAATGAAATATCTATCATGTCTAATAAGAAAATTATATTTCGTATAATTACAAAGGAAAAGGAAAGCAAAGAAAATTGTTAATATACCGATAAAAGGAAAAATATATTTTTTATTTAAATATTTTTTTATGAAAACCATTCTTATATCCCCGCAATTAACCTTTCAATATTTATTATAATATCAAAAACATATAATTGTTTCTGCATAATAATCTAAATATCTGTTGTATTGAAAAAATGTTTGTGTTATAAAAAAAGAACTGTGGAATTTAATTATTCTGCTAGTCTAAAGAACGGAAGTTTAGAACACTGAAGAAAAATATCAAATTGGCTCAATGTGCCGGTTTTTGTTACGGAGTTAAAAGAGCAGTCGAAACAACAAAAAAAATAAAACTGGAAAATGCATCCAAAAAAGTATGGGTATTAGGTGAGCTTATACATAATTCTCATGTAATAAAAGAGTTGGAAGAATTAGGTATAATGACAGTTGACAGCCTGCCTGAAAAAGAAAATGGGATATGTATAGTAAGGAGTCACGGTATGGCTCCTCAGAAAATAAAAGAGATTTCAGACAAAGGATTTGAGGTTGTCGATTTAACCTGTCTTGACGTAAAGAAAGTGCAGCAAAAGGCTATACAGCTGGCTCAAGAGGGTTTTCTTGTGTTAATTTTAGGAAAACCCGAACATCCTGAAGTTGTTGCTATTAATGCAAATGCCAGAATGTATTCGGAAAATGTATATGTTATACCTGATTTGGATACGTTAAAGAATCTTGAAGAGAAAATAAAATCACACAAAAGGGTGGGGGTTGTTATTCAAACAACGCAAAGGCTTGAATTTTTGGAAGATGTTGTTAACTATTTAATTCCGATATCAAATGAATTAAAAATTTTTAATACAATCTGTAAATCAACATCAATGAGGCAGCAAGAAGCAAAAGAGCTTGCGAAAAATTCGGATTTGATGATAGTTGTAGGGAGTAAACAGAGTGCAAATACTACTCACCTTGCAGAAATTTTGACAGGTATAACAAAAACAATTCATATAGAAACTCAAACAGATTTAGCAGAGTATAAAGAATTAATTGAAAAAGCAAATAATATAGGAATAACTGCAGGGGCATCAACTCCTGAGAACATAATAAAAAATGTAATTAAAGAAATAGAAAAAATATAAGAAAGGATAAAAAAATGACAAACACAATTAGTGAAAAAGACGATTTTGTCAGATTGCTGGAAGAAAGTTATAATTACAAATTTTCAGTGGCTGATGTAGTAAAAGGAATTGTAATTAAGCAGGAAAATGATGGATTCCTTGTTGACATTGGAGCAAAGACAGAAGCATTTTTGCCTAACAGAGAAATAACAAATAATCAGGTTGATGATAAAAATTATTCTGATTATTTGGCTATTAATGATGTTAAAGAATTTTATATTTTAAAAGAAGAAAGTGATGAAGATGACGGCAGAATTATATTGTCATTGAAGAAATTATCCTGTGCAAAAGCATGGCAGGAACTTCAAAATGCAAAATATAATAATGAAACAATAAAAGCAAAGGTTGTTTTAATTGTAAGAGGCGGTGTAATTGTTGAATATTCTGACCTTAGAGGATTTGTTCCTGCAAGTCAGTTAAGAACAGGTGCTCCTTTTGACGGATTAATCGGTCAAGATATTGAAGTTAAAGTTTTGGAGGCCGATGCAAAGAGAAATAAATTAATTTTATCTCAAAGACTTGCTGTTGCCGAGCAAAGAGAACAGGTTGTTGATGAAATTATATCTAAACTTGAAGTAGGGTCTGTCGTAAAAGGTGAAGTAGTAAGAATAGCAGATTTTGGCGGATTTATTGATATAAATGGTGTTGACGGATTATTGCCAATCTCTGAAATTTCCTGGCAAAGAATTAAACATCCTTCTGATGTAATTTCTCTCGGTCAGGAACTTGAAGTTAAAATCTTAAAGATTGATACAGATATGAAACGTATAAGCTTAAGTTTAAAGAGAATGGGTGAAAATCCTTGGGAATCTATCGAAAACGAGTTTAAAGAAGGACAGGTTATAAAAGGGACGGTAAATAAAGTAACTTCATTCGGTGCATTTATCAATATATATCCGGGTGTTGAAGCTCTGCTTCCTTCTTCTGAGATGGAACCTGCTAATGCTAATCCCTTTAATCTTTATAATGTAGGCGATGAAGTTGAAGTTTTAATTAAAAAGTTCACACCTCAAGAACACAGAATTGCATTAAGTGTTAAGGATATACAAAAATAATATGATTTGTTTAATCAAAAAAGGGAGGTTTGTTTTAAACCTTCCTTTTTTATTAAGAAATATTTACAAAAGAGGAGAAAAAAGCAAAATATAATATCCTATCGGTTTATAATAGGAGAAAAGTAAAGGAAAATAAATGAAAATATCAAGAGTAGAATCTGATAATGCAACGCAAAAAGGAATGAAACTTGGTGCAGCAGCCGGTTTTGCAGGTAGAATTGCATATGTTGCAAAAAAAGAAGGTAAAGACATTTTTGTTAATGCTGGAAAAGAAGCTGTTGCAAATGGTTTAAAAGCAAAAACCGGTGTATTGGTGAAGACCGGAATGATTGGTGCAATTGCCGCTGCATTCGCTTTTGGCGGAGCAGTAATAGGGGCTATAGTCGGTAAACTAATTGATAATCATAACGAAAAGAAACAAAAGCAAATTCTTATTGAAAAAGCTTTTATTGATGCTTTAAATGAAGTTCAGACAAATGAAACAGAAAAAACTGACGAAATAAAAGAAAATGGCGAATATGATGAAGCCGGAGAAGCTGAAGGCCTTGATATTTCTGAAAATATTAACTAAAAATAAAAAATAAAGAGAAAATTAAAAAAGAAGCATTTATATGCTTCTTTTTATTTTAATATTTTCTTTAGGTACATTCCTGTATAAGATTGTTTACACTTGGCGATTTCTTCCGGAGAGCCTTCAGCTACAATATTTCCGCCTTTATCACCGCCTTGAGGACCTAAATCGATTATATAATCTGCTGTTTTTATTAAATCCAGATTATGTTCGATTATTAATATTGTATTACCGGCATCCACAAGCTTATTTATAATTTTTAGCAGTTTATCCAAATCATACCAGTGAAGACCAACTGTGGGTTCATCAAGAAGGTAAAGAGTTTTTCCTGTTGAGCGTTTATTTAGTTCGCTTGCAAGTTTAATTCTTTGGGCTTCTCCTCCTGATAGTGTTGTTGCACTCTGTCCGAGTTTCATATATCCTAATCCGACATCATTTAATGTTTGAAGCCGTGATTTTATTTTAGGGATGTTCTCAAAAAATTCAAGAGCTTGTGCAATACTCATTTCAAGTACTTCGGAAATATTTTTTCCCTTATATTTTACCTCAAGAGTTTCTCTGTTATATCTTTGACCTTTGCATACGTTGCACTTTATATAAACATCGGACAAAAAGTTCATTTCAATTCTTGTTAAACCGTCACCTTTACAGGCTTCACATCTTCCTCCTTTTACGTTGAAGCTGAATCTTCCGGGAGAATATCCTCTGACTTTTGCTTCAGGTGTTTTTGAGAACAACTCTCTTATGTGTGTAAAAACATCTGTATATGTTGCAGGGTTTGATCTTGGAGTTCTTCCTATTGGTGATTGGTCAATACATATTACTTTATCAATATTTTCAAAACCGTCGATTGTATCAACACCTTGCGGTTTAGGTTTGTTGTTGTTTAAAACGTGAAGTGAATATTCATATAAAATATCCTGCATAAGAGTAGATTTTCCGCTTCCTGAAACACCTGTTAAAACAACAAGTTTACCGAGCGGTATTTTTACATTAATGTTTTTTAAATTGTTTTTGTATGCATTTTTTATTTCCAAAAATTTTCCGTTGCCTTCTCTTCTTTTTGAAGGAACAGGAATATATTTTTCCCCGCTTAAATATTGGCCTGTAATTGATTTTTTTGCATTTATAATGTCGTTTATAGAACCTTGTGCTATTACTTTCCCTCCGTTTACTCCGGCATACGGTCCTATATCTACAATATAATCTGCACTTCTTATGGTATCTTCATCATGTTCAACAACGATTAGTGTATTTCCGAGATTGCGTAATCTTATAAGGGTTTTTATAAGCATATCATTATTATACTGGTGCAGACCGATGGATGGTTCATCCAAAACATAAAGAACTCCGGAAAGGCCGCTTCCTATTTGAGTAGCAAGCCTTATTCTTTGTGATTCCCCTCCTGATAATGTTCCTGACATTCTTGCAAGATTTAAATAATCAAGCCCTACATCAAGCATAAATTTTAATCTTGCACGTATTTCTTCCAAAATTTGTTTTGCAATAGTGAGTTTATAATCATCCAGTTCAAGATATAAATCAGAGAAAAATTTGTATGCTTCCTTAACAGATAAGAGAGTAACTTCATAAATATTTTTCCCCATAATGGTTACAGAGAGGGAAAATGGCTTCAATCTTGCTCCTTTACAATCATTGCAAGGGATTTGGGACATATATTCCCTGATATAATCTCTTGTTTCTTCTGATGTGGTTTCATTATATTTATTTGTGTAATAAGGGATTATTCCCGGATACGGTCTTGTATGAGTTATATATCTTGTTCCTCCGAATTCTTTAAATCGTAGTTTTACAAGTTCATGCCCGCTTCCGTAGAGTATTATATTTTGTTGTTCTTCTGTTAAATCTTCAAAAGGCAGTGTCATATCAATTCCAAAGTGTGATGCAACAGAGTTTAAAATATCCTGATAATAAGGATTTCCTGTTTTTGCCCAGGGATATACAGCTCCGTTTTTTAAAGATTTTGTTTTATCCGGAATAAGCAAATCTGGATCCATTTCATAATGAGCCCCTAAACCCGAGCAAGTAGGGCAAGCTCCGTATGGACTGTTAAAACTGAATATTCTCGGGGCGAGTTCTTCAAAACTCAAGTTGCAGTTGGGACATGCAAGCTTTTCGGAGAAAATCATTTCATGGCCGCCTATTACATCAACAATTAAAAGACCGTTAGCTTTTTCTAATGCTATCTGGGCACTGTCAGTCAGTCTTGATTTCGAACTTTCTTTTATTATAAGTCTGTCAACAACTACTTCTATTGTATGTTTTTGGGTTTTGTTTAATTCAATTTCATCTTCATCTAAATTTAAAATTTTTCCGTCGATTCTGACTCTTACAAAACCTTCTTGTTTTAATTCTTCAATTAGATTTGTATATTCACCTTTTTTACCTCTTACAACAGGAGCAAGAAATTGAATTTTTGTTCCTTCGGGAAGGGTATATATTTTATCTATTATTTCATCTATTGATTGAGGAGCAATTTCGCAGCCGCATTCTGGGCAATGAGGAGTACCTATTCTTGCAAAAAGTAATCTTAAATAATCATAAATTTCAGTAACAGTACCGACTGTTGACCTTGGATTATTACTTGTTGATTTCTGATCTATCGAAATAGCGGGAGAAAGACCTTCTATACTTTCTACATCAGGTTTATCCAGCTGCCCTAAAAATTGTCTTGCGTAGTTGGATAAACTTTCTACATAACGCCTTTGTCCTTCTGCAAAAATAGTGTCAAAAGCAAGTGAACTTTTACCTGAACCTGAAATTCCTGTAAAAACAATTAACTCATTTTTTGGCAGTTCAATACTTATATTCTTCAGATTGTTTTGATTTGCTTTTCTTATAATAATTTTGTCATTCATACGCATATTATGCCATGAAATAAAAATAATTTAAATTTAATGATTATCGCTTCTGAATCCTTTTGTTGAGGAAGGAAATAATCCTATTTTTTGTAGGGTTTCTTTTGTTCTATTAGAAGATTTTTTGTCCGGATAAATTTCATATTTATTTTTAAATTCAGCAAGAGTAATATTATCCATAATAACGTTAGCTCCTGACTTTAGTGCAATTATTCTTCCATCAGGTCTTAATGTTTCCATTGCGGTTGTTGCAGGGATATTGATATCAGGGAGGAGAAGCCTTGTAACAGCCATAACTCTTAAAGCTAAATCAAAATTATCATTGCTTTCATTCGCAAGCGGTGTTTCAGGGTGAGGAATAAAAGGACCTATTCCTATCATATCGGCGTTAACTTCTTTAAAAAATAAAATATCTTGAGCAAGAGATTCAATTGTTTGACCGGCAAGCCCGACAATGCAGCCTGTACCTGTTTCATACCCGAGTGATTTTAAATTATATATGCAGTTTTTTCTGTTATCATAACTCATATTCGGGTGCATCTTATAATATAAATTTTTGTCAGTTGTTTCAATCCTTATTAAATATCTGTCAGCTCCGGCTTCTTTAAAAAGTTTGTATTCATCATAGGTTCTTTCTCCTATACTGAGAGTTAAAGCGATGTCATATTGCTTTATTTGTTTTATTATTTTAATTATTTTTTCGCAGTCAAAGAAGGAATCTTCACCGCCTTGCAGAACAACTGTTTTGTAGCCGTTTTTTAACCCTGTTTTAATGCAGTCTATAATTTGAGAATTAGTTAATCTATACCTTTGAACTTTTTTGTTGCTGCACCTTATTCCGCAATATAAGCAGTCATTTTTACATACATTTGTAAACTCAATTAATCCCCTTAAATGTATAAAATTGCCTTTATACTTTTTGCATATTTTATCAGCATATGTATAAAGGCTTTTATCATTTTTGTTCAAAAGTAATTCAATAATTTCATTTTTTGTTAAAGAATTTGTAAAATAAGCTTTTTCTAAAATACTTTGAATCATTTTTATATACTAAGTTGTTCTAAATTTTTTAAATTATTTCTTATATAATGTTTTTCTTTGAGAGATTTTCCGATAAAGAAACCGTTATTTAATTTGTATCTTAAAACGGCAGCTTTTTTATCTGCAATTCCTTGTTTATATAAATCAAGGGCATTTTTATTTCTTGTTCCTGAACTATATACTGCTTCATTTGCAAGAGTTTGCCCCATATATTTGATATTGCGGATATTTTTGATATTAATTTGTTTTTTATATGCATATAGCCCAGTTGCAGCAATACCTAATATTGCAGCTGCAGCAAGTCCTTTCAATATATTTTGGCTTTGTTGGGGTTGTGTTGTGTTTTGTTTTTGAGGATTTTTATATTGTATTCGTTTATAACTATTATATTCAGGTATATTGCCGTATCTAACCGCTGTAATCATTTTAATTCTCCTTTTTGATGCTTAATAGCAAATAATTTCTTATTTGCTGCTTCTCTTGTTTATTATTAATAGTCCAAAAGAGATTTTTGTAAGTGTGGTAAATTATTATAGCATAATTTTCGTTTTTAGTGTATAACAAAGTAAACAATATTTACACAGGATAGTCTAAATGGATGAAAAAAAATCATTAATTCAAAAAATTAAAGACTTAAAAAAATCAAAAAATGCAATAGTTTTGGCACACTGTTATCAAAATATAGAAATAGATGAAGTTGCAGATTTTGTCGGTGATTCATTATATTTAAGCCGGGAAGCTGCAAAAACAAATGCTGATGTTATAATTTTTGCCGGTGTGTATTTTATGGCAGAAACTGCAAAAATTCTTTCTCCTCAGAAAAAAGTTTATATTCCCCAAAAAGATGCCGGCTGTATGATGGCAGATATGATTAATACGGAAAAATTATTAGAATTTAAGAGTAAATACCCTGATGTTCCTGTCGTGTGTTATGTTAATTCTACTGCAGCAGTGAAAGCACTGAGCGATATATGCTGCACAAGTGCTAATGCATTGGATGTAGTAAGGTCTTTAAATTCTGATAAAGTTTTATTTGTTCCGGATAAAAACCTTGGCAAATATGTATCTTCTAAAATCTCAGACAAAGAAATTGTATGTTATGATGGTTATTGTCCTGTGCATAATTTGCTAACGGTTAATGACATAAAAGTACAAAAAGAAAGATATCCTTCTGCTTTAGTTTTAACCCATCCTGAATGCAGGGAGGATGTAGTTCATATTTCAGATTATGTAGGCTCAACAACCGGAATTATGAAATACGTAAGTAATTCGAACGAAAAGGAATTCATTATAGTGACAGAAGTCGGTGTTGTTCAAAGGCTTAGAAGAGATTATCCCGATAAAAAATTCATTCATGTTTCGCCTAAAGCAGTTTGTGACGATATGAAAAAAATAAGTTTAAATGATATATATAACAGTCTTTTGAATGAAACATACGAAATAAAGGTTTCGGATAATTTAATTAAATCAGCATTAAGACCTATAGAAAAAATGATAAACATATAGTTAAATACAAAATATTTGTGCTATAATAAATGCAAAATTAAGGTAGAAAAATGAGCGGACATTGGGTAGGGTATATAGGAAATTTACATGTACACTGGGATACTTTAATAACAATGTGGACAGCAATGTCATTTGTTATAGTTTGTGCCTTTTTATTAACACGCAGGCTTGATATAATTCCTGGAAAGATGCAGGCAGTCGGCGAAAGTATAATGAAGTTTTTTATAAATAGTGTTTCCGATATAGAAAAGGGTGAAAAACATATACCTCTTGTCGGTTCATTATTTTTGTTTATATTGTTTGCTAATTTAATGGGACAATTACCGTTAAGACTTATACATTTAAAACAGGGAGAGTTTGCTTCTCCTACAAACGATATTAATATGACAGCAGCAATGGCTGTTATTGTGCTGGTTTATTATTTATATCAGGGTTTTAGAACAAAAGGAATACATGCGATATGGCACGGATTCTCTTTTGCAGGAATAATAACAACGTTAGTAGACCTGCTGGAGATGGTAACAAGACCATTAAGCTTGTCATTGAGGCTTTTTGCAAATATATTTGCCGGAGAAATACTCGTTGGAGCATTGCTCGGAATTTTTGCTATAGGGCTTCCTCTGCCGGCTATGTTTTTTGAAATATTTGTTGCATTTATTCAAGCTTTTGTATTTATGATGTTGTCTATTGCGTATATTTCAACATCGGTATCAAATGAACACTAAGTAAAAGGAGATAAAAATGGAAGAAATTAAAACAATTTCAGATTTAGCACAATTAGGTGCAGGACTTGGTATAGGTCTTGCTTCATTGGGTGTCGGTCTTGGTATTGGTATCGGCTTAAAAGGGTTGTTGGAAGCAATTTCAAGACAGCCAGAAATTGCAGGTAAAGCTTTTATAAACTTCCTTGTAGGTGCAGCTTTGGCTGAAGCTTGTGCACTGTATGCACTTGTTGTTTCATTCAAATTACTGGGAATGTTTTAAAAAGTCCGTATCAAATTTAGTCAGTTTGAGTGTGTCTAAAAAATCTTAAAATGAAGCTAAATTTCATTATATGATAAAAGAGGATTTAAATGGAATTCGATGCAACTTTTTTGATAGCTGTTATAAGTTTTATTTTGTTTGTTTTAATTATGAACAAGGTCTTTTATGCACCTATATTAAAAATAATGCAAAGCAGACAAACATTTGTTGAACAAAACTATAATTCGGCAAAACAGACAAGAGAAGATACACAAAAACAGGATGAATACAGGAATACAGAACTTGAAAAGTCAAGGGATGAAGCAAGAAAAATTATTTCCGAACAATCTCAAAAGTTAAAGAGCAAACGTTCTAAGAAAATTGCCGAATATAAAGAAACAGTTTTCAACAATATTTCTCAAGAACGTGACGGGCTAAAAAACTCGGTAATAGAAACTAAAGAAGTGTTAAAAGATAATGTAGTAGATATAGCAAAAAATATTTCGAAAAAAATATTGGGAGAGTATATTTCTACGAATAGTATTAATAAAACACAAATAAAAGAGCAGGGTTAATATGTCTGATATATGGCAGTTGATAATAAAATCAAATACTTTAAATTTCATAATAGTTTTAATAGTTATTTGTTTTATATTATTTAAGCTTAATATAAAGAAAAAAGCTGAAGATTTATGTAATGAAATAAGGTCTTATGTCGAAGTATCATCGAGCGAAAAAGAACTTGCTGAAAAAGAGTTTGAGAAAGTAAAAAAGAAGGTTGAACTTTTACCTGAAGAACTTGAAGCTATAAAAAACAGTACTAAAAATAGTGTTGAGAGTTTGGAAAAGAAAATTGAATCGGAAATTAAAGATAAAATGTCTGATATTGATAATAATGCTAACAGAATTATGAATCTTGAGTTAAGAAAATTTAAATCAAAATTAACAAATGCTTTATCAGATGCTTCTGTTGTTCTGGCTAAAGAGAATGCGGAGAATCAGCTAAAGAATAATGCAGAACTTCATAATAAGTATATTGATGAAGCAATTGAAGAAATTGACAGGATTGAGTTATGATAATTAGTGATGTAAAAAATATAAAAATTGCAAAAAAATATGCTAATGCTCTCTTAGAAAGTGCAATAGAATCAGGTTGCAGCGATAAAGTTTATAATGATTTGATTTTTGTTGTAGAAACTGTAATTTCAAACGGACAGTTGGCTGATATTTTAAAAAATCCGATTGTAAAAGATTCAGATAAAAAAGATATAATTAATAAGCTATTTTCTATTCATATTGATAAAATCACTTTAGAATTACTTTTTGTACTTGCTGATAATAGAAGATTAGATATATTATCCGAAATATTGAATCAATTTTCAAATTTGTACAATAAAATAAATAATATAGTAAAACCATATATTATTTCTGCAGTAGAACTGAATGAAGAACAAAAAAATAAGATTATAAAAAAATTAGAAAACAAACTATCAAAAAAGGTAATTCCGCAGTATTGCATAAATGAAGAAATAATAGGTGGATTGATTATAGAAATTGATGATAAAACTATAGATTGCAGTTTAAAAACGAAATTTGATAACATGAGAAAACAATTAACAAAAGGAAACAAATATGGCAGTTATTAATCCGGATGAAATTACTTCGATAATTAAAGAGAAACTTCAAAATTATGAATCAAAATTAGAAGTAAATAATGTAGGAACAGTGTTAGAAGTTGCAGACGGTATATCTAGGATATATGGTTTATCGGATGCAATGGCCTCAGAACTGGTTGAATTTGAAGACGGAAAAGGTACACTGGGAATTGTTTTAAATCTTGAGGAAGATAATGTAGGTGTCGTAATATTAGGTGACTATACGCACATAAAAGAAGGAATGACTGTAAAAACAACGGGAAGAATTGCTTCTGTGCCTGTAGGGGATGGACTTCTTGGTAGAATTATTGATCCTACAGGTGTTCCGATAGATGGAAATGGTGATATTCATTATGAAAAAACAAGAGCAATAGAAAGAGTTGCCCCGGGTATTGTAACAAGAAAATCTGTATGTGAACCGCTTCAAACCGGGTTAACAGCTATTGATGCATTAACTCCAATAGGAAGAGGTCAAAGGGAGCTTATTATTGGTGACCGTCAGACAGGGAAAACAGCTATAGCAATAGATACTATTATTAATCAGAAAGGAAAAGATGTTATTTGCATTTATGTTGCTATCGGACAAAAAACATCAACTGTAGCTGTTTTAGCAAAGACTTTAGAAAATTACGGGGCAATGGATTATACAATTATTGTATCTGCACCGGCGAATGAATCTGCTCCGATGCAGTATATTGCTCCTTTTTCAGGATGTGCTATAGCAGAAGAATTTATGGAACAGGGAAAATCTGTATTAATAATATATGATGACCTTTCAAAACATGCACAGGCATATCGTGCAATGAGTCTTCTTTTAAAAAGACCTTCTGGGCGTGAAGCATATCCTGGTGATGTATTTTATTTGCATTCAAGATTACTGGAAAGAGCTTGTAAATTGAATGACGAATTGGGTGGAGGCAGTATTACGGCTCTTCCGATTATTGAAACACAAGCAGGTGATATTTCAGCATATATTCCAACAAATGTTATTTCAATTACTGACGGACAAATTTTCCTTGAGTCCAATTTGTTCAATTCAGGTGTACGTCCGGCAATAAATGCTGGTATTTCAGTATCACGTGTAGGCGGTGCAGCTCAGACAAAAGGTATTAAGCAAGTTGCAGGGAAATTAAGACTTGATTTGGCACAGTTTAGAGAACTGGAAGCTTTTGCTCAATTTGCAAGTGATCTTGATAAAGCTACAAAAGATCAGCTTACCCGTGGACAAAAGTTAACTGAAATATTAAAACAGCCGCAATATTCTCCTTTAAGTGTTGCAGAGCAAGTAAGTATATTATTTGCCGCTAATGAAGGATTGCTTGATGATATCGAAAACAGTAAAATCAGAGATTTTAAAGAAGGCTGGTTTGATTTCTTTGATGCTAATATGAAAGAATTATCGCAAAGGCTTAATGAAGGTGATAAGCTTTCGGATGAGGATATGAACAGTCTTAAAAGTAAAATTAACGAATACAAAACAAATTTCTTTAAATAAACAGGTTAAAAAATGGCTAATTTAAAAAAAATAAGAACCAGAATAAATTCAATAAAAAGTACTCAAAAAATAACAAGAGCGATGAAAATGGTTGCTTCTGCCAAAGTAAAAAAATTTGAAAATAGGGTAAAAGCTTCAAGACCGTTTACTTTTGAACTTGAAAAAATGTTTTACAGATTGCTGCATTCGGTTTGTGAAATAGAGTCTAAAGAAATTGATTTTAAAGAGCCGTTAAATAATTATCCGGTTTTATTAAAAGAAAGACCAATAAAGAATGTCGGGCTGCTTATTATATCTTCAAATAAGGGATTATCCGGTGCTTTTAATGCAAATATAGCGAGATATACACTTAAAGTAATTCAGGAATATAAAGAGAAAGGTATTGGCTGTGAGCTTTTTATAATAGGACAAAAAGGATATAATGTTTTAAAAAGAACGGCTGATGTATACGGGTTTAAAATAACACAGACGTATTTGGCTTTTAGTGAAGTTCCTACTTCTTCTCAAGCCAGATTGGTTGCTTCTGATATGGCTCGTTCTTTCATTAACGGTGATATAGATTCAATGGAAATAATTACGACACGTTTTAGAAATATGATGTCATATTCTGTAGAAAAATGGGACATTCTTCCTTTGGATGAAGTTAATTTTGATTATACAAAGGAAGATTTTTCAGATATGGAAATAGAACCCGGTTTGCCATATGTTTTATCAGAAATTGTACCGTTGTTTATATCAAGTATAATTTTCCAGGCAATGCTGGAATCTGTTGCAAGTGAACTGGCTTCAAGAATGACAGCAATGTCAGCTGCCTGCAATAATGCTGAAGAAATGATAGAAAAACTTACTATCGACTATAATAAAGCAAGACAGGCAATGATAACTCAAGAGTTGACGGAAATAGTAAGCGGCAGTGCCGCAGTTAATAAATAATCTATGAGTAAGTGTAAAAAAATATTTCTTTGTTTTCTTTCTGGTGCGGCATTCTGCATTATTATTTATTATGCTGTTTTGTATTCTTTGCCTTTATTTATAAATTTAAATGATTTTAAACAAAATATTTTTGATGAAACAGAAAAACAAACCGGATTTAAAGTTTCTGTTGAAGATATTACCTTAAAACGTTCTTTAACACCTAATCTTAATGTACATCTTTATCATACAATTATATTGTATCCGGATAACGAAATATTTTTAAAACTAAAAGAAGCTGATTTAAGTATTAAGCTTCTGCCTTTATTATTTAAAAAAATCATAATAAAAGATGCAGTTTTAGAAAGACCCATAATTAATACTACTTTATATAAAGATTTTTCTACTTCGATAGAAAAATATGTTAATATAACAGATAAAATTAATACACGGGGTTTTTATTTTAATGGAATTGCTTCAGATACGGTATGCAATAATTATAAAATTAAAATTAAGGATGAAACTACGGATAAACTCTTCTATTTTGAAGGAGATAAACTTTTAATAAAAGATGTACATACAAAAGATAAGCTGCATTTAATTTTTGATGGCACTCTCTTTGAAAACGGCAAAAAATATATTAATTATGATATTGATATACTGGCATATTTAAATAATGTTAAAAAACAATTTACTTTTTCACCTTTTAAACCAATTATTGAATATGATGTAAAAGGAAGTGTTTACGGAAAATTAATTGTAAATTCAGATAATTCTGTAAATGGTAATTTAAATTTAAGTGATTTTTCTTTAAAACTTGATAATACGATATTGACAGACAATAATGCAAAACTTATTCTTAAAAATGGAGAAATCGGAGTTAGTGCTGAATTACACACTTCAAAAAATGACATAGCGAATATAACAGGGAAAATAGGTTACGCAAAGAAAAAATTTATAGATATAACAACAAAAGCTGATAATGTTAAAATAGAAAAATTATTTAAAATAGTAGATGTTGTTTCCGAAAGTTTAAATATTCCGAACAAGTATAAAGATATAAAAATAAAAGGAACTGCCGACGCTGATTTTAATATAAGTTCTGACTTTAAAAAACTTAAGTCAAACGGTAATATACGAATTACTGATGCCGAGATAATTCACAAGGACTTTCCGTATAAAATTAATAGAATAAATTCAAGAATAAATTTGAGTAATAATAAAATAATATTAGAAAATGCAGCCGCATATATAAATTCTACACCAATAAAGGTTGAAGGAAATATTGCACAAGACGTAGATATTGATATAAAGGCATATTCTAACGATTTGGATTTAAAAACTGTTGCATCTTTATTCCTGAAAAAAGACACGCTTCCGGTAGATATATCAGGAGGCAAACTGTCTTTTATATCTTATATAAAAGGCAAACCTGATAAATCATTAAACTGCAATACAGATATTAATATTAAAAACTTGAGCTTTTTTAAAAAATCATTAAATAATAAAACAATAATTGACAACGTATCGTTGAAAATAAAGAATATTTCTGATAAGTATAACGGAGATATTCTTATTTCAAATTTAAAAACTTCTGTTAACAAGAAAAATATATCAGCAAAAGAAATAAAAATGTCTTTTGATGATAAGAAAATAACAATACCGTTAAATAAAATTAATTTAGTGAGTTCATCCGTAACTATATCTGGAATAATTTCTAATTATCAAAAGCAGCCAGAAGGACAGATAAATTATACAGGGAATATTAATGCACAGGATATAGCGGATGTATTAAGTTTTTATATAAAAGAACCGTATAAAGCCGAAGGTGTTATAAAAACATCAGGGAATGTAAATATAAAAAAAGATAATACTTTTGATATAGTGCTTCAAATGTATGCAGATAAGGATAATTATCTTTCATATCTTGTAATAAAGGAATTGTTAAATAAACCGTCTGTATTAAAATTAAATGCAAATATAAAAAATGAAGTTATAGATATAAGCGAATTATCTCTTTATCAAAATGCAGGAAAAGAAATAAATCCACAGTTGAAAATAACGGGAGAAATTATAAACGGAAAAGAACTTTTCTTTAATAATTTAAGAATATTGATACCTGAATCATTAAGTGCCCGTTTAAACTTTTTTGGAGGAGAGGAAATATCATTAAAAGGAGATGTATTTTTAAACAATACATTAAAAAATCTTAAATTAAACGGAATTTTTAATATACACAAACTAAACATAAAAAGACTTTTAACTTCAATAAAAAATGCGGAAGTTAAATTTACAGATAATAATATAAGGATAACTGCTCCCGAAATAGAAATAAATAATTCTAAGATAAATATAATTGCTGATTTAAAACCTGTAATAAATAATAATATATTTACCATATCAGATATGCAGTTAAATTCTGTTAATTTGGATTTAAATACATTTTTTGAAATGATAAAGAATGAAATGAATCCTTTTTCCTCATCTCAAGTTGTTATAGAAAAAGGAACCGCAACAATAAATTCGTTTAATATTCTTGATTTAAAGTCAAATGATATAAGTGCTGATTTCAGCTTAAAAAACAATATTTTAGAAATGACAAATATAACAGCGAAAGCATATAACGGAATTGTATACGGAAATATAAAGTATGATATTAATCACGCAATGCTGGGAATTGATATGTCCGGTAAAGAATTAGATATAAAAGAATCTTTATATGATTTGTGTAAAATAAAAGACAATCTAGCCGGAAAATCTGATTTTACAGCAAAGGTAAATCTTATAACAGGAGAATATAAACAGGTCTTAAAGTCATTATCAGGAGAGGTTGTTTTTAATGCTACAAATGGGAGAATGGGAACATTAGGTAAATTCGAATATTATTTATATGCTCAAAATCTTTTATATCATGGCATATTAAATGCAACATTAAATAGAATTGCAGATACAATAGCCCCTGAGAATACAGCAAAATTTAAGCAGTCAATGGGGAAACTTATATTAAAAGACGGATATTTAATTACAGACGAAATAAAAACAATAGGTCCTAATATGAGTTTATATATAAAGGGGCGGCATAATTTACTTACAAATATGGTAAATATAGATATATACGGAAGAATTTCAGACGAAATAAAATCAAAACTAGGTTCATTCGGTGATGTTTCGCTCTCTGAATTAATAAACGGACAGATTGGAAAAAAACATAACAACATACAAAAAGTTCCTCAGAAAATTATAACGGAAATTCCTGAACTTTATAAATATTCCGAAGAGAAAACAAATACATTTAAAGTTAATATATACGGCGATATGAATTCTTTAAGTTCAATAAATTCTTTTGTCTGGATAATATCAGATGAAAATTCAAATCATGATAAACTACCTGAATTTACAGAAATTATTCCGGAATTATAATTAATGTTCTCTGCTTTCTATAGCTCCGAAATCAGAATGATCTTCAATGTTTATTTGAGATAAAATTTCATTATTACAAATATTTAAACCGGTATTTTTCTCTTTTTCGTATTGTCTGTTAAATTCTTCCATTTTCGTGTAGTTAAATTCGTTTTCCCATTTTGCAATAATAACTGTAGCTATGCAATTTCCTATTAAATTTACTGTAGTTCTGCCCATATCAAGAATTTGATCAACGCCAAGCAAAATGGCAACACCTATTAATGGATAGCCGAATCCTGATAATGTACCCGCAAGAACAACAAGTGCGACTCTTGGAACACCGGCAATGCCTTTACTTGTAAGCATTAATGTACCCATTAAAAATAGAAGTTCAAGGGTATTTACTTCAAGTCCTGCGATTTGAACAGAAAAAAGCATTGCAAGGGCAAGGTATAAAGTAGAACCGTCAAGGTTGAATGTATAGCCTGTAGGCATAACAAAACCGACAATATTTTTTGATACACCGAAGTTCTCCATAATTTTCATTGCCTGAGGCAAAGCTGCTTCTGATGTTGATGTTGTAAACGCAAGAAGGGCAGGTTCCCTTATCGCTCTGAGCAGGGAGATAACAGATATACCAACTATTCTGCATACTATATTTAAGACAATGAAAAGAA
Organism: Candidatus Gastranaerophilales bacterium; assembly: GCA_944325525.1. GTDB lineage: Bacteria > Cyanobacteriota > Vampirovibrionia > Gastranaerophilales > Gastranaerophilaceae > Avigastranaerophilus. Next base: position 41,549 of record CALVAK010000011.1, on the reverse strand, counting down.
ATAAAACAAGTGCAAGGTATAAAGATCCGATTATCTTTGCATAATTTACCATAATACCAAGCCCGCTTTCAGCGATTGTATAAGAAATAGCACCAAAAACTCCGATTGGTGCAAAATTCATAACTATTTGTGTAAATTTAAACATAATTTCCGTCAAGGAAGAAACACAATTAAGTATTGGTTTTCCTTTCTCACCTGCAGCACACAGGGCAAGAGCAAAGAATATTGAGAACACAACTATTTGGAGCAAATCACCGTTGGCCATAGATTTAACTATACTGGTCGGTACAATATTTACAAACATAGCAGAAACGGATTCATGTACATTTTGTGAAGCCATATTGGAGACTGTATCCATCATATTTTGTGAAACTGCCGAGGTTCCAAAGCTGTGTCCCGGTTTAAAAACAAGTCCTACAGTTAAACCTATTACAAGAGCTAAAGAGGTTGCTGCAGCAAAATAAAAAAGAGTTTTAGCACCTAATTTACCAAGGGCTTTTATGTTTCCGTGTGAAGCTATTCCTGTAACGACAACTGAAAATAATAAAGGGGCAATAATCATTTTTATCATATTCAGGAAAATATGTGCTAACGGCTGCATTTGTTTCCCGAATTCAGGAAATCTCCAACCTACAAATATTCCCAAAAGCAGCCCTAAAAAAATATATAATGTTAACTTTGATGTTTTCATTTTATATAGTTCCTGATTTAATTATATCAAAAAAAGAATCCGAACCTTATTTTTTGATAAAAAAATCGACTATATAAAAAAATTGATACAAAAATTAATCTAAAAATTAAAGCATATTATTATATATAATTTTAGACGCTTTAACAATAAAGTCTTTTCCCTGCATATTATTATAAGGACGTTTTGCAAGAATAATGACAATATATTTCTTGCCTGTTGCCGTTTTTACAATACCGGCATCACCAAGCATAAAACCAATATCGCCAGTTTTATGCAGAAGGATTGCATCATCAGGAAGTCCTGCTTGAAGAAGTCTGTTATTTTTTACGTGTGATAAATAATTTGCAATACGTTTTTTTGAAGGAGATGAAATAATGTTTGTAGCATCAATGTTATAAAACATTTTTGCAAGTTCTCTTGCGGTTGTAACGTTTGTTCCGTCAAGGTCTGGAAGCCAGTTGTTTATATGAGTAATTTTTAACCCCCATCTGTTCATTGCTCTATTAAGTTCAGGCATACCTCCCATTTTTGAAACAATCATATTCGTTGAAGAATTGTCTGAGTTTTGTATCATAATTTTTGCCAGATAATCCATTGTATGGGCAATGCCGCCTTGTGAATATTGCAATCTCCCGGAACCTGAAGCTCTATAGTAATCTTCAAGAATCATTGTGTCACTAAGAGAGAATTTCCCCTGTTCTATTTGTCTGAACATTTCTATAAGCACGGGTATTTTTATAATACTTGCTGCAGGGTATGGTTCATCTGCATTAATATCAACAAAAGAACCGTTGTCATACTCCCAGATATAGACAGAAGGTTTTATTCTTCTATAGTTGTTTGCAAGTTCTTGTAATCGTGTTTTTAATCCGTTTCTTTCATATGTCTCTTTTATGTTGACCATAATGTGAGAGTCATATTCCGTATCTTTTATTATGTATTTACCTAAAAACAAATCTTTATATAGATAGTTGTGAGTAGGAAATAAGAGTTTATAATAATCTGCTTTCAGTATTTTCTTTGAATTAACAGGAAGAATGTCTGCTATAAATGTTTTGAAAGATAAAGAAAGAACATATATGAGTAATATTGATACGGCAAAAAGAGGTAAAACCTTTTTTAATTCTGTTTTTTTCTTTTGCTTGACAGTTTTTCTTACCGGTTTTATCTTTCTTTTTTCTTTAGATTTAAAGTAGTATTGTTCATATAAATTTTCGTAAGATAAATTTTCGGAATAATTATATTTAGGCTCCGGCACTATTTCTCCTCCAATATCAAACATTATATTACATATATTAAATCGTAAGCAAATTTTGTTAATTTATGCAACAATTTGTTGTACAAGTTAAAATTTTTTGAACTTTTTTAATAAATTTGGTAAAATAAATGAAAATGAAAGGGTGTTAAATGAGCAATTTAATAATTTTTGCGGAAGGGAAATCTTCTCAGCTTGAAAATATATGTCAAAATATAACCGATTTGAATGTTCGTGTTGAAGATGCTGAAGAAATAAAAGATATGGAAAAGTATAATCCTGCTGTTGCTATTCTGGATATTTCGTATGAAAAACTTAAAGAATTATCAATGATAATGAAATTTCCTGTTCCTGTAATAGTTATTGTTGATGAAATTCCTTCAAATTTGACCTTAAGAGGTGAAGCTTCTGATTTTATTGTTACACCGGTAAATGAGTATGAATTAACAATAAGAATAAAAAATATGCTGAAGATAAAAGAGTTGAAAGATAAAATAAACAATATTGCTACGACAGATGAACTTACCGGACTTCATAATCGTAAATTTTTGCTTGAAAGACTTGACTCTGAAATGTCGAGAGCAAAAAGATATCATTCAACAGTTTCATGTATTTTGTTTGACATAGACTTTTTTAAAGTAGTAAATGATATGTACGGTTATGAATGGGGAGATGTACTGCTTAAAAAAATAGCTGAAATGCTTCTAGGGTTAGCAAGAAAAGAAGATGTCGTTACAAGATACGGTGATGAAGAATTTATGGTGATATTGCCGGATACATCGGAAGAAAATGCATTTATTTTTGCAGAAAGATTCAGAAGAGATGTTGAAAAAATGACATTTATTCCGGCAGGTGAAGATGAAAAACATCCTGTAAGAATATCAGGCGGAATTGCATCATATCCTCAAATGGAAGGTGTTGATGAAAATGCCAATACAATAATCAGATATGCAGAACATGCATTATATAATGCAAAGAAAAGGGGTAAAAATAAAGTAGTTTTATTTTCTCAGGTAAATCTGGATTATTAATATGCTGATAGATATAAATAAAAGACCCGTATCTTTTTCATATAATAATACGGAAAGATGTCAGTCCCGTTGTATTACCTGTAACGGATGGAAGACACCTGCTTCAATGCAGGAAAAGGAAATGACATTGGAAGAATGGAAGAGTGTTCTGAAAAACATTCACGACTGGATGGGAAAATACCAGTTTATAATTTCAGGCGGAGAACCGTTTATTCGTGAAGATATATTTGATATGGCTGAATATGCTGCTTCTCTTGGGGATACGGTAAATGTTGTGACAAATGGTTTAGGGCTTACAGATAAAGTAGATAAATTACTTGAGTCATCTTTTACCAATATAACATTTTCTTTGAACTCTGTTAAAAATCCGTCAATTCATAATGTTTCAAGGGGAAGAGACGATGCTTTCAAAAGAACCATGGACACTATTCAAAATTTAAATTATAAAAATAAGCACAAAACTGGACATAGATGGAAAAACATATATATATCAACAGTTGTAATGCCGTCGAATCTGTCTGAAATTAAGCCTATTGCTGAATTTTGTAAAATTGAAGGTATAGGTGTCAGCTACCAGCTAATGGATAACGGAGATGCTTTTGCTACTGCTGTTGAAACAGATGAACAAATATATGGTAAAGATATTAAAACAGCTGCTCTTGATGCTGTTGATGAAATGATTGAATTAAAAAAACAAGGATATCCGATTTGTAATAATTTTAATCAGCTGGAAGCATTCAAAGTATTAATAAAAACACCTGATAAAATTCAAAATATACAATGCATGGTCGGAGAAAATAATTTTGCAATAGATCCATACGGTAACTGCCGTATATGTTTTTGTATGGAACCTATTGGTAATTTAAAAGAAAGCCTGCCTCAGGATTTATGGTATAGTGATAAAGCAGAAGAAGTAAGAAAAAAAATATTAATGTGTACAAGAAATTGCCGACTTTTAAATTGTAATTTCAAATAAGGTTAATATGGAAAAAATAAAAACAGAGAAATATATAAGCTGTAAGTGGTTAGAATCGGGAGTTTGTTTTGATAACGGAGTATACGGCTCAAATGTAAAATTGTGTTGTTATATGAGTGCTCCCGGTGGTGGGAATTCAATGATTTTTGAAGATTATCACGGAGAAAAAATTAATTGGGAAAAATTTTTTGAAATAAAAAACAGATACAGAGAAATACAAAAAAGCGGACAAACAGTAGCAGGTTGCAGAGGATGTGTGTTTTTAGAAGAAAATAATTGGCCGCAGATTGACTATATTGATTCCATAATTTTTGACCATTTTACAAAATGCAATTGTGCTTGCACATATTGTTATACTGAAGAAAATAAGAAGATGTATAACAGTTTAAAAACTTATAATATTTTTCCGGTGATAAAAGAGCTGTTTGAAAAAAATATAATAAGAAAAGGTGGTGCAATAGGCTTTGGAGGTGGAGAACCGACTATTCTGCCAGAGTTTGAAAAACTTTTGGATTTATTTATAAAAAAAGGTTTTGATAATATAAGAGTTCCGTCTTCCGGTATAAAGTATTCAAAAATAATAGAAAAAGGTATATCAACAGGTCAGGTTACAGTCGTTATTTCAATAGATAGTTCTTCCCGTGAAACATATAAGAAAATTAAACAAATTGATGCTTATAATGTTGTTTGTAAAAACATTATCAAATATTCAAAAGCACAGAAGAATTCATATAATGTAATCAGTAAATATATAATTATTCCCGGTATTAATGATACAAAAGAGGAAATAGATAACTGGTTGAATTTCAATAAAAAGAATAATATAGAAATAATAGTTATAGATATAGAAAACAGCTGGCTTGAAAGATACAGAAAAGATTGTGTTGATGAAAAAATTTTAGAGTTAATAAAGTATGTAAGAGAAAAAGCTGTTGAGATGAAGTTTAACAGGCTTGAAATATGTGACAGAGCAAAGTATCTTATAGAATGCTAAACTTCAAATCCGCTTAAAACTACTGCATTAGAGAAGCTTTTGTTTTCTTCTCTTACAGTTTTAAAAAAGTCTCTTACAAGAATTGCATTATTTTGTAAAAGCTCAAATCGGTTTTCTTTAAAGAATTGTTCTAGCATTTCTCCGCTTTGTAAATACTTTCTGTTTTTTATATAAAGTTTAAAGTTTTTATTCCGTTTAATTATTGTTTTAACTGCAAAAGATAAAATTTCAGGATACGTTTCAAAATATTGCGGAGGTATGATTATATCTATAAAGTAGTTATTATTATCTTTTGTTTTTATTTCAATAAAAGCTTTAATTCTTCCGGATTTTTCATCTTGATATAAATATTTAAAATCAGTGTCCGAGTTTAATCCCTGAATAAATTTGTCATTAAATTCATTGTTTTCTTTTGAAAGAGAGTACTTATATAAAGGAACTAAATTGTCATTGAATAACTCTGCAATTTTTCCGGAATCAGAGTTTTTAAATGTTTTAAACATTTTTTCGTTGATATCATTAACTAAAAAGTTAACATTAGAAACTGACCAGAGAGCTTCCGTAGAGCAGAATCTGAAACCGCAGCCTTTTATAAAGAGATCTATTAATTCTGTTTGGTTGTCATCAACTGAAACATAAAAGGTATCAACACCTCTTGCTCCAAATTTTGCAATAATATATTCAACGAGCTGTTTACCTTCTTCGTGGGAGTTTCTATCTAAAAAAAGAGTTTTAATCTGCCATTTATATGGATTACCGGATTGAGCTTTTACGGTAATTAATCCTTTTAAATTATTGTTATTATCAAAGGCAACATATGTTTCTGGCAATTTTCTTAAATAAACACTATAGAATAAATTTTGAAGATATGTGGTCGGAACGGAAATAAAAAACAATCGTCTATAGTCCATAACATTATCATTACAGACAACAGAAATTAATTTTTTAATATTAATAATATCGGAGAAACTAATTTTTTTAATCTTAGCCATAAATTATTTCCTGTTATACTAATGATAACCTTTTTTTTGAGGATATACAAGTATACTTAATAATAAAAAGTTAAGAAAAAATTAATAACTATTGAGTATAATGTTTGATATTTTATAATATAGAATATGCATTGGGGATAGGAAAAAGATATGAAAAATTTTTTTCAAAAAAATATAGATAAGGATAATCCTTTTATAAATAATGAAAATAATAAAGGAGATGACAAAAATATTATGGATAATGATATTAATGAAACAAAACAGAACGAAGAAGCAGAAGTAGCAGAAAACAATGCTGAAGAAAATGAAGTAGAAGAAAAGAACGAAGAAAATATAGAAGAAACAAACAATGAAGCTGAAAAATTAAAAATTGATTTTGAAAATTTAAACAATCAATATATAAGACTTGCAGCGGACTTTGAAAATTACAGAAAAAGACAGATGCAGGAAAGAGAAGCTCTTTTGAAGTACGGAGCAGAAGAGTGTATGAAAAAAGTAATAGAAGTTGTGGATAATTTTGACCGTGCAATGCAGGCAGTAGAACAGATTGATAATATTGATAAAATGAAAGAAACATTTTTCGTGTTAAATAAACAATTGATGGATTCTTTATCAAAACTCGGATTGGAACAAATAAAAAGCGTTGGGGAAAAATTCGATCCATCGTTCCATGATGCTGTAATGCAGACACCTACAGATGAATATCCGGAAGAAACAATAATAAAAGAACTGCAAAAAGGGTATAAGCTCGGTGATAAAGTTATAAGACCGGCATTAGTCGACGTTGCAGTTAAACAATAATAAAGAAAGAGAAAAAGAAGAGAACTATAAAGGTAGTGTAAAAGCAGCTGAAACATAAAAACAAATGAGAGAATGATAGAATGAGTGATTATTATGAGATATTGGGCGTTGACAGAAATGCCACAAAAGAAGAAATAAAAAGTGCATTCAGAAAAAAAGCGAGGCAGTATCATCCGGATGTAAATAAGGCTCCTGATGCAGAAGAAAAATTCAAAGAGCTTGGAAAAGCTTATGAAACTTTAATGGATGATAATAAGAGAGCAACTTATGACAGATACGGTGAAGACGGATTAAGAGAAGCAGGATTTGGAACATCAGGGCCTTTTGATGCTGGATTTGGTGACTTAAATGATATATTTGAGAGCTTCTTCGGAGGATTTGGATTTTCAGAAAGAGCATCTAACCCTAATAGTCCTCAAAATGGTGCGGATTTAAGATTAAATTTACAGATAGAATTTGAAGAAGCTGTTTTTGGAGTTGAAAAAGAAATAAAAATATCTCATCTAGAAGTTTGCGACGAATGTAAAGGAACAGGTTCAAAAGCAGGGACAAAACCGGAAACGTGTCCTACCTGCGGAGGCAGCGGCAGAGTTCAACAGGTTACACAGACACCTCTTGGAAGTTTTCGTCAAATAACAACTTGTCCTAAATGCGGAGGCAGCGGGAAAATAAATCCTAATCCTTGTCCTAAATGTAAAGGTGACGGAAGAATAGAAGTTGAAAGAACACTGCATATTACTATTCCAAAAGGAGTTGACAACGGATCTAGAATTGGTTTGGCTCAGGAAGGTAACTGCGGTAAAAATGGCGGAAGAACTGGCGATTTAATTGTTGTTCTTTATGTAAAAGAGCATAAAGAGTTTAAAAGAGAAGGCTATGAAATATTTTCAACAGTAGATATTACATTCCCTCAGGCTGCATTGGGTGATATTGTTGAAGTTAATACTCTTGACGGAGTTCAGCAGCTGCAAATTCCTGCAGGAATTCAACAGGATAAAATTCTTCAAATAAAAGGAGCCGGTGTCCCATACCTTGGCAATAATACAAAAAGAGGAAATCATAATTTTATTGTTAAAATAAAAACTCCACAGAGTCTTTCTTCTGAGGAAAAACAATTATATAACAAACTTTTTGAAATTAATCGTAACAAAAAGCCCTCTTCCAAGTTCATTGATAAAATGAAGAATGTACTTCATAATTAAAAGAGGTAGTATGAAAATAAAATTAATAATATTTTTGCTTATATTTTTCGTTTTTAATGCACTTTCAGTATTTGCAACGCCTTTGCCTAAAGAAGTGAGGGATTTTCTTGTTTCACAAAAGAAAGTTCCTACAATAAGATTTGACGGAATAATTGTATATAGTGATGATGTAATGTATCTTCCGGTATTTCCTGCATACCCTGAAAAAGCTGAAGAATTAAAAATAGTAAAAACATATCCGGCTAATCAAACAATGGATAAGCTTCCGGATATGGTATTATTTAATAATAATATGGGACTTCTGAAAACAATCAGAACAGGAAAAGGAACTTTAACAGTCAGAAACATTCCTGACATGCCGGTAGAAATAAAAACAGGGCTTCTTCCTCAAGATATAGTTGTTCCAAGGGGTCTGGTTCTTCCTGACAGTCTGGCAGGAGTTTTGGGAGACGTAAGGATTCCTCTTATAGGCAGTGCAAAAACAACAGATGTGGCTTCTACGAGAAAAACGGCTCCTTTGCCCTCAGGCAAAAGAGTTGTAGATACGAAAAATTATAATGTTCCTTTGGCTTTAAAAGATAAGTTGTTTTTTGTAAATAATTTTCAGACGGAATATCTTCAAATTTTTTCTTCTACAGTGACAGAACCGCTATATTCTTTAAAAACATCAGGAGTAATAAAGGATATTAAACCGGTTCTAGGAGGTAAATTTCTTTTGGTAGCCTCAAGAAATTTAAAAAATATTGATGTTATTGATATCGCTAATGAGTATATAGCTAAACAAATTGATTTAACTGCAATTCCTTCTGAAATAGCAGTGGATGACAATAATAAAAAAGCGTATGTTGCGAGTACGAAAGATGAATCTCTTTTCATAATAGATTTGGATTCTATGACAATAAAAGAAAAAATACAATTAATAGGAGCACCGCAGCGTCTTTCGCTTTCTGATGACGGGTCAAAATTGGCATATATAGATATGAAAACTTCCTGTATATATGTTTTAGACCTTGTTAACGGATATACTAACAAGTTAATATCAAGTTACCCTAATGCTACAAAGCTTATTTTAAAAGATAATGTAATATATACCGTTGCACGTACCCAGCCCAAATTAAGAATAATTTATTTTGATTTATTGCAGGATAATGAAATAACAAAAACTAAAAAACAGTTAGAAAAAGAAAAAGCTCAAAAAGAAGAAGAAAATGATGCCGAGCTTATAACTGAGGATTTGGTCTTTGATTATGAAATAGAAGATGTTGAAGAAGAAGAGCTTATTAAAAATGCAAAAACATATTCAACAAGTATAAAAGAAATTAAAATTGGTAAAAAACCGGTTGATATGTACGTTAAAAACAAAAAAATATTTGTTCTTTGTGCAGGAGATAACAGTGTTTATGTGTACGATGTTTCAAACGGAGAATTAAAAAGTGAAAAATTACCAGTAGATGGATTTTCAAAGGCATTTACTCCGGTTCCAAATTCTAATCTGGCAGTAATTACAAATATGTCTGATTTAAAATATGTTGTTTATGATACAGATAAAGAAAAATCTGTTCAAACACTTCCAATAAGTGAATATATTAATATGATAACAATACTGGACAGAAAAAATAATGAATAATGTTATAGAGAAGGTATTAAAAGAGCTTGAAGTAACTTCAGATAAATTTTGGAATGTTTCTCATCAGAGCGGAAATTTTATTAATATGCTAATAAAAATAATGAATGCAAAAAATGTTCTGGAACTGGGAACTTCAAACGGGTATTCGGGAATATGGATTGCAGAGGCATTAAAAACTACGGGTGGTCATCTTACGACGATTGAATTTTGGGAGAAAAGACAAAATCTTGCTAAAGAATATTTTCAAATGTGCGGATTGGCTGATATCATTACATGCAAAATTGGTTCGGCTTATGATGTTATAAAAGAGGAGATTAAGGAAAAATTTGATATTGTATTTATTGATGCAAATAAGCAGGAATATATTAAATATTTTGAAGTAATTCATCCTATAGTGAGAAAAGGCGGTATAATTTTAGCAGATAATGTTACATCTCATGCAAAAAAAGTTGAACCTTTTATAGAAGCAATATCATCACATAGTGACTATCAGGTTCAAATTCTTGATTTACCGGATGGTATGTTAATGGCATATAAAATTCAGGAGTAAAAATGGCGAAAATAGTAAAATCAGTAAATAATGATTCCATAGATGTTTCAAATGTAGGTGTATTCTATAATAAAGAAAATCAAAAAGCTGCATATATAAGTAAATCAATAGAGACATTGCTAAATGACAATGACATACAATGCAGTATTTTAACAACAGAAGAATATTCGCAAAAATACACGCTTGCCATTGTTTTGGGTGGTGACGGAACAATATTGAGGACAGCCAGATATTATGCCAGATATAATACCCCTATATTGGGAATAAATCTAGGCAGACTAGGATTTCTTTCTCAGGCTAAATCTTCGCAAATAAATGAAGCAATAGGATGTATTTTAAATGGTTCTTTTAAAATAGAAGACAGATTAATGCTTAGTGCTATGGAAGAAAAATTAAATGCCCTGAATGATATTGTTATAAAAGGTGATGGCTTTTCAAGAACATCCAGATTATATGTTCATATTAATGATAATATAGTGTGTGATTACCTTGCGGATGGAATAATAATTTCAACGCCGACAGGGTCTACTGCGTATACTCTTTCAGCCGGAGGTCCGATTCTGGCTCCGACTCTTGATGCTATTGTAGTTGTGCCTATTTGCCCGCATACAATGAATGCAAGACCAATTGTTATACCTTCAAATGAAGTCATAAAAGTGACATCAAGCCAAAATAAACCGTTATTAAAGATTTCAGCCGATGGTCAGGAAACATTTGCTATAGGAATTAATGAAGCGATTGAAATAAAAAAATGCAGTTATAGTGCAAGGCTTGTTTTATTAAATCTGGAAAAGAATTCATTCTATTCTGTTTTAAAAGAGAAGTTGCATTGGGGACTTTCCTGGAAGGGATAAAATGATAAAATCAATCAGTATAAAAAATTATATATTAATTGATGATTTAACTCTTGAATTTGATAAGGGGTTTAACGTATTTACGGGTGAAACCGGTGCTGGAAAGAGTATTATAATAGGGGCGATTGATTCTGTTTTTGGTGCTAAAGCAGGTAAAGATGTTATAAAAAACGGAAGAGACAGAGCATATATAGAGTTATTGCTTGAATTACAAGAAAATTTTGATAAATCTTTTTTTCTTCAAAACGGTATAGATATTGACTCTCAAGAATTAATTATATCAAGGGAAATATTGTCTTCTGCAACGAGGTTCAGAATTAATGGTGTGCAGGTGACTCTGGATTTTGTAAAAGAAATAAGAGAAAAATTACTTGATATTCATACACAGCATCAAAGCTATAACTATGTAAAACCTAAAAATCATATTGTTTTACTTGATAATTTTGCACTTAAACCGCACAGAGATAATATTTTTATTTATAAAGAAAAGTACAATAAATATCTTTCTCTTCAAAAACGTCTTGAAGAGCTGGAAAATATTATTAATACAACTAAACAGCAGGAAGATTTTTTAAAATTTCAAATTCAGGAAATAGAAAATGCTTCAATTTCCGACATAGAAGAATGTGAAAAACTCGAAAAAGAAGTTGAAATTTTATCTAATATTGAAAAACTAAAAGAATTATCTTTTTCTTCTTACTGGTCATTATACGGTGATGATGATAATATAATTGCCGCATTGGGAAATGTTAAATCAAATATTACTAAATTGTCACAGATGGATGAATCTGTTTTAGATATAGAAGAAGAATTTATAAATACGTATGAAAGTTTAAAGGATATTGCTTCTAAATTAAGGGACTATTCCGATTCAAAAGAAAATGATAATGAAAGATTAGACACAATACAAGAAAGATTAAGTCTTCTTGATAAAATAAAAAGGAAATATGGTAATTCCCTTGAAAACGTTTTAAGTAAGTATAGTGAACTTGTTTCAGAGCTAAATAATATAGAATGCTCTCAAGATGAATTTATTAAAACTAAAAAAGAAGTGGCAGATATAGAAGAAGAACTGAATAATTTGGCTCAAGTAATAAGCAGTGCAAGAAAAGAGCTGGCAAAAGCTCTTTCAGCTGCTGTTACGATGGAACTTGAAAAACTTGAACTGCCTAAATCAAAATTCGAAATAAATATAGAACAAGCTCCAATGAATGAAAATGGAACGGATAAAGTAGAATTTCTAATATCAACAAATGTATCAGAAACATTAAAACCGTTGGCTAAAACTGCTTCCGGAGGTGAAATATCCAGGATAATGCTTGCAATAAAAACAATTTTTGCCCATGCAGATGATACGAATACTGTTATATTCGATGAAATTGATACAGGTATTTCCGGTAAAGCCTCTCAGGCGGTGGCAGATGAAATTGTTAATTTAGCTAAATCACATCAGGTTATACTTATAACTCATCAACCGATAATTGCGGCGAAAGCAGCAAGTCATTTTTATGTAAAAAAAGAACAGACAGATGTTACAAAAATAAGCGTATACAACTTAAAAGACGATAACAGAATTAAGGCGATAGCCCTTCTTGCTGCCGGAGAAATTAATGAAGAATCCGTATCCTTTGCGAAAAATTTAATCGGGGTTTAAATAAAAGATACTAAGACGTTAATAGTTGTATATAACTTATTTTATTTTTTATTCTTTATATCCCGGAATGGCTGATATTATTTTTATCCTTTTTTGATACATTGTATTGAGAACGGAGAATAAAATGCAGACAATTGTTTTGTACGATATTAATGATTATGAACGGGATTTTTTTAATAAAGAATTAGGGAATAACTATAAATATATCTATAAAAATTATGAATTAAACGATAACACTCAACTTGATAAAACGGAAGAGAATGCCCAAATAATTTCTGTATTTACTTCATCACGTTTAAAAAAAGAAACTTTAGAGAAATTTAATAACTTGAAACTGATTTTAACACGTTCTGTAGGATACAGCCATATAGACACAGAATATTGTAATAAAAAAGGCATAATCGTTGCAAATACTCCTCATTATGGAGATTATACGGTTGCAGAATTTTCTTTCGGTATATTATTAAATCTTATAAGAAAAATATGTTCTGGAATACAGGAATTAAAACAGGGAGATATGTATCCTGAAATGTTCGGAACAGAGCTTTACGATAAAACAATAGGAATTATTGGAACAGGTTCTATAGGGTCAAAGTCCATAAAAATAGCGAAAGGCTTTTCTATGAATGTAATATGTTATGATATAGCGAAAAATCCTGATATAGAAAGGGATTTTGACATAAAATATTCAGATATAGATACATTATGCAGACAGTCAGATATAATAATGCTGCATGCTCCTTTAAATGAGGGTACATATCATATAATAAACAAAAATCGTTTAGATTTAATGAAAAGAACTGCAGTGATAGTTAATACGGCAAGAGGAGAATTGATTGATACAGAATCATTGTATGATGCTCTTCTTGAAAAAAGGATAAAAGGTGCTGCTCTTGATGTTTTAGAATTTGAAGAAACCATTTCAAATAAAAAACCGGGCGAAAATCTGAATTTAAAAAATTTAAGAATTTCTTTAATTAATAATAAACTTTTGAATTTGGATAATGTGGTTGCAACACCGCATATTGCTTACGATACAAAAGAGGCAATAGACAGAATTCTTTATACAACTCTTAGAAATCTTACACAATATTTGCAAGGTCATAAATTAACTAATAAAATTACATAAAAAAAATGCAAGTTTCTAAAGTAAGATTTAAGAACTTGCACTATTTACACTAGCCGAAACATTAATAACAAATTTATTATACATCTTTTTTCTTACTTAGTAAAGTAGTTGATGTTATTATTTCAAATATTAACTATAAAAGTTAATATTTGTTTACATTTAAAATATACAAGTAAAAAAATACTCACTTCTTCTGCTTGTTTTAATTTTTTCCCCTGACATATATAAAGACTTGTAATAATATGGAATTTGTCGGATAATTTTTATTGAGAATAAAAGAGGAAGCTAATATGAGAAAACCGGTAATAGGTGTTTTGGGTGCTACAGGAGTAGTCGGCAGAAACATTTTAAAAATTTTAGAAGAAAATAATGTTGAATTTGAGGATATAAAATTCCTTGCAAGTAAAAAAAGTGCGGGAAAGGAAATTGAATTTAAAGGAAAAAAATATAAAGTTATAGAAGCAGTTCCTGATGCATTTGAAGGAATAAACATTGTTCTGGCATCAGCAGGAGGTTCAACCAGTCTTGCATTGGCAAAAGAGGCAGTTAAAAGAGGTGCTGTATATATAGATAATTCAAGTGCTTTTCGAATGGAAAAAGATGTTCCTCTTGTAATTGCAGGTGTTAATGATGAAGATATAAGATTACATAAAGGTATAATAGCAAATCCAAATTGTTCAACTTCGCAGTTAATGCTTGTTTTAAAACCATTGCATGATTATGCCGGAATAAAAAGAATGATAGTCAGTACATATCAATCGGTTTCAGGAGCCGGGCTGGCAGCTATAAACGAACTAAGAGAAAATACTGTTGCTGTTAATGAAAATAAGAGTTTTGAGAATAAAGTATTTAAAAAGCCTATTGCATATAATGTTATTCCGCAAATAGATTCATTTTGTGATAACGGATATACAAAGGAAGAGATGAAGGTAACAAATGAAACAAGAAAAATTCTTCATTTAAAACCAGATACTCCTATTTCTTGTACAGCAGTGAGAGTTCCGGTGTTTATCGGTCATTCTGAAGCGGTTACAGTAGAATTTGAAAAAGAAATTACTCCTGAGAAAACAAGAGAATTGTTAGAAAAAGCATGGGGCGTTGAAGTTGTTGATGATACGGAAAAATACGAGTTCCCTACTGCTGTTATGGCTGCAGGTACAAATCCTGTATATGTCGGCAGAATAAGAAAAGATATAGCTTTTGATAATGCAATTTCTTTCTGGTGTGTTGCTGATAATCTCAGAATCGGTGCTGCGTTAAATACAGTAAGAATTGCAGAAAAAGTTATTGAGATGCAGGTTTTCTAAGAGGGATTAAATATGAATAATATCAGATGTAATTTAGGCAGAGTTATTACGGCAATGGTAACACCATTTAAGCCGGATTTAAGCATTGATTTTGATTCTCTTGAAAAGATGGTAAATCATTTAATATCAACTGGCAGTGATGCAATTCTTATTGCAGGTACTACCGGTGAAACTCCAACTTTATCGCATGAGGAAGAAGAAGAAATTTTTGCTTTTGTTAAAAAGACAGTAAACGGCAGAGTAAAATTAATTATGGGTGCTGGCTCTAATTCAACAGAAACCGCAGTAAATTCTTCTCTAATGGCAAAAAATCTAGGAGCTGATGCAATTTTATCTGTTGTCCCTTATTACAATAAACCTTCACAAAAAGGGATGTATGAACATTTTTCAGCTGTTGCAAAAGCTGTTGACTTACCTGTTATTCTTTATAATATACCTGGAAGAACAGGTGTTAATATGCAGCCAGTGACTATTGCTAAATTAGCAAATGAGTATAAAAATATTGTTGCGGTTAAACAAAGTAATTCTGATTTGGATTTAATAAGTGATATAAAAATGCTCTGTCCGCAAGATTTTGTTATTTATTCCGGTGATGATAGTTTAACTATTCCTATGATGTCACTCGGTGCATACGGAGTTATAAGTGTTGCTTCTCATATCGCCGGCAGTGAAATAAAAGAAATGATTAATGCTTTTGTTGAAGGAGAAAATGAAGAAGCCTTAAAATTGCATTTAAAATTATATCCTCTATTTAGAAAGTTGTTTATGGCTCCAAATCCTGTTCCTGTTAAAGCAGCTTTGGAATATACCGGAATAATAAGAGAATATGTTCGTAAACCGCTGGTGGTTTTGGATGAAGATGAAAAAAAAGAATTATTTTCTGTTCTTGATAAATATCTAAATAGTACTTTAAAAAATTGATAAAAACAGAATACGAAAATAAGTCTTATCATATAACTAACAATGGAGTATTAATTGTTAAATAATAATACAAATACTATAAAAGGTTATAAATGGGGTAATACATTATCTGAAACGCTTATTGCCCTTGTTATTGTAGGTATTGTATTTACAATTAGTATGGGTACAATTGTTGCAGATTATAATAAAGATCAGACTGTAGTTCGTTTAAAAAAGATGTATAGTACATTTTCTAACGGTTTTAACAGTTCTGTTGTCAGGAATGGATTTTCAAAGGACTGGGAACTTGAACCAAATTTAAGTGAGAGAGGATCTTATTCTTTTTTTGAAAAATATTTAAAACCATTTCTTGTTATTTCACGTGATTGTAAAAATTCTGCCGAGGGTGTATGTAATTATACATTTAAAGAACTAGACGGCACTGAAAAGTCGCTGAACACAACCTGGACCAGATTTTTTCTGAATGACGGTTCTTTTATTGCTCTTCAAACATATTCTAATGATAAATACAAAGTTGTTTATTTTTATATTGATACGAACGGTAAAAAACGTCTTAATGTTGTAGCAAGAGATATTTTTATTTTTGAATACTGGATTCAGAATGATGATCATCCGGAATATGAAGGAGTATTTCTGCCATACGGGCATGAATATTCAAGAGAACAATTAATTTCAGAAAGTAATAATAATAACTGTAACAGAATGAAAAACGGTAATTATTGCGGTGCATTAATAATTAAGGACAACTGGCAAATTATAAAGGGTTATCCGTGGGCACAGGCAAGGTATGTTGTTCAATAAAAATTATTTTTTGTTAACTAACATAAATATTTCGTTGCAAATAGAAAAAATTTCTTTTGCTTGAGCAAAATTAATCATGTTAGGACCGTCGCATAATGCACTGTCGGGGTCAGGATGTACTTCAAAAAACAAGCCATTTGCACCAGCAGCTGTTGCTGATTTTGCAAGAACTGGAACAAATTCTCTTTCGCCTGAAGAACAATCTCCAGAACCTCCTGGTAATTGAACGCTATGGGTAGCATCAAATATTACTGGAAATCCCATCTTTTGAATTATAGGGATTGCTCTCATATCAGAAACTAAATTATTATATCCGAACGATACTCCTCTATCTGTTATTGTTATTTGGTTGTTTCCTGAATCTATTACTTTTTGTGCAATTGATTTCATTTGATTTGGAGCCAGAAATTGTCCTTTTTTTATATTTATAATTTTATTTGTTTTTGCTGCCGCAACGAGTAAATCTGTCTGTCTGCATAAAAAAGCAGGAATTTGTATTATGTCTGCGACTTCTGCAGCCATAGTCGCTTCATCGGGATTATGTATATCTGTAACAATAGGTACATCAAATTCTTTTTTTACTTCTGAAAGAAGATTCAATCCTTTTTGTATGCCTAAACCTCTGTATGATTTAAGGGAACTTCTGTTTGCTTTATCATAGGAAGCTTTAAAAACAAAATTTATATCTAAATCAGAGGTTAATTTTTTAAGGTAATCCGCAGCTTTAAAAAGAATATCTTTTGATTCTATTGCACATGGCCCTGCAAGGATTGTCAGTTTGTTTTTACCGATTTCAAAATTTTTTAATTTTATCGTGTTAATCATATACTATACCCTCCGGACGTATATAAATTTTACAAAAAAAAAGGTAATTAAACAATATAAATCACATAAACTTATTTGGTGGTTTAATTTGAAATCCGTGTTAAAATGTATCTGGAGATATTGAATATGGTTGAAATTGCGGAAAAAATAACTTTAGATAATCTTACGCCCGGTAAGGACGCGATAATAGAATCTGTAAACTGTGAAGATGTATCATTGAGATGTCATATTCTTGATATGGGGCTTACTCCGGGGACTGAAGTTACCTTAATAAAAACAGCACCGATGGGTGATCCAATGGAAATCAGAGTAAGAGGATATGAATTAACCATAAGAAAAGACGATGCTTCAAAAATTGCAATTAAAGATATTCATGATGCTCATAATTGTCCTAAAAAGAATAAAGAATTCGTAGAAATAGAACATTCAAGAAAAGGTGAATCGGTAATATACAGCGAAAGAAAAACAAAAGTTGTTCCAAAAACAAAGTTGTCTTTTGCTCTTGTCGGCAATCAAAACTGCGGCAAAACAACATTGTTTAACAGATTGACTGGTTCAAATCAGAGAGTGGGTAATTTCCCAGGGGTTACAGTTGATAAAACTATGGGTAATATTAAAAACAATAAAGATATTACAATTACTGATCTTCCCGGAATATATTCCTTATCTCCATACAGCAGTGAAGAAATAATAACGAGGAATTTTATTCTAAATGAAAAACCTGACGGAATTATTAATATTGTTGATGCAATGAATATTGAAAGGAATCTTTTTCTTACGCTGCAGTTGATAGAGCTTGACGTTCCAATGGTAATTGCATTAAACATGATGGATGAAGTTGTTGCTGATGGCGGAAGTATTGATGTTAATGGACTTGAATCAATTTTAGGAGTTCCTGTTATACCTATTTCTGCTTCAAAAAATCAGGGAATAGAGGAACTGGTTGAACACTCAATAAATATTGCAAAATATAGTGAACATCCTAAAAGGTTAGATTTTTGTGAAGAAAATGACGGTAAGGAAGGTGCTTTACATAGATGTATTCATTCCATTATCCATATAATAGAAGACCATGCAAGGGAAGCCGGTATACCTACAAGATTTGCAGCTTCAAAAATAGCAGAAGGTGATGAACTTATTTTTCAGGTTCTTAATTTAGATAAAAATGATATTGAAACCTGTAATCAAATTGTTGTTCAAATGGAAAAAGAAACCGGTTTAGATAAAAAGGCGGCAATGGCAGATATGCGATTTAGCTTTATAGAAAAACTATGCTTAAATTTTGTTATAAAGAAAGATGAATCCGCAGAACAAAAAATATCTTTGAACATTGATAAAATACTTACGGGTAAATATACTGCATTAGCAGCATTTTTTCTCATAATGACTTTTATTTTTTATATGACATTCGGACATTTCGGTACATTTCTTTCTGATATTTTAAATGTAGTGATAGATAATACAACCAAAATTGTTGATGTTTCACTAACAAGATATGGATTAAATCCTGTTATACATTCATTAATAATAGACGGAATTTTCGCAGGAGTCGGTAGTGTAATTAGTTTTTTACCTGTTATAGTTGTTTTGTTTTTCTTCTTATCCATATTAGAAGATACGGGATATATGGCGAGAGTTGCTTTTGTAATGGATAAAATGCTTAGAGAAATAGGGCTTTCAGGAAGAAGTTTTGTCCCCATGCTTATGGGTTTTGGCTGCAGCGTTCCTGCAATAATGTCTACAAGAACTCTGCCTTCTGAACGTGACAGAAAAATGACAATTTTTTTAACACCCTTTATGAGCTGTTCTGCGAAACTTCCTATATATGCACTATTTACAGCTGCTTTTTTTAAGGAAAATCAAATATTAGTTATTTTATGTTTATACATAATAGGAATAGTGACAGGAATAATTTTTGCTTGTTTTATGAAAGTTTTTATTTTTAAAAGTGAACCTGTCCCTTTTGTCATGGAACTTCCAAATTACAGACTGCCTAGTCCTATAAATGTATACAGGCTAATTTATACAAAGTCAAAAGATTTTATAACAAAAGCATTTACAATAATCTTCTGGGCTACAATAATAATATGGTTTTTACAAACATTTGATATTAGATTGAATCTGGTGAAGGATTCTTCAGATAGTATTTTAGCTTTGTTGGGTAATTTTATTTCACCTGTATTTAGACCATTAGGAATTGATGATTGGCGGATATCTACATCATTTATTACAGGGTTTATGGCAAAAGAAAGTGTTGTAAGTACTATTAGCGTATTAATGGGCGGAGATACTTCCAAATTGCCGTTAATATTTTCAAAATTAACAGCTTTTGTATTTCTAGTTTTTTGTCTGTTGTATACACCTTGTGTGGCAACAATTGCTACAGTAAAAAGAGAACTGGGCAGACAGTATGCCCTGCTTGTTATAATATGCCAGTGTTCAATAGCCTGGTTTGTTGCATTTATAATATATCGGGCAGGATGTTTATTTTTATAGAAACTATTTTTAAATAAATACTTTACAATATATTTTTTTTTGATACTATAAAAATATAGATATTCCTCAGTAGCTCAATGGCAGAGCATTCGGCTGTTAACCGAAGGGTTGTAGGTTCGAGTCCCACCTGAGGAGTTTTTTATTGTTTGAAGAAAGTCTTCTTGCCGGGACGAGAACCGTGGTTTGATACAATGGAACAGTTGAACCGGAGGTGAAACTTGTGAGCCTGTATGCGGAGGTATTGCCGTAGCTGTCCCACCTGAGGAGTTCTTCTTTTTTATTGGTATTAGGTTTTGCCTCTTTCAGTTTTGTTCTGTGTCCATTAAGTCGTTTTGAATTAAATTAAAAGCTAATATTTGATAGTTCTACAGATTCATCAAGTAATGTTAGTATACACAAAAGAGAAAAAATAATTGCTATTAATAAAGAAAAAATTATAGATGCAAATAAAAAATTTTATATTCTTGTATAAACTTTTTCATATTAAACTCTATTTTGTTAATAAGAAAATATAACAAAAGAAAAAAATTAAGCAGAATGTTCTAATATAAAAGTTCTAAAATGGTTACTTGTTTAAAACAAAAAGCTGATGAAGGGAATCGAACCCTTGACCTACTGATTACGAATCAGTTGCTCTACCGACTGAGCTACATCAGCTTTTTTTATATTTTACACCAAAATAATATATTACAAAATAATTTCTTATTGTATTTATAAAAGAGTAATACTATTGCTTAATCAAATATTTATCCAGTAAATTGGTTGATATTGTTTTGTTTAATGAGTTATTCAATATATTTACAGGTGTTTCTTTTGTTTTTTGCTGATTTTTTTGTTCTTTTGGCAGTCTGTCTTTTAAAGGTTTCTTCCCTGTTAAAAGTCGCATAAATTTGAAGTATTTTCCTAAAAATCCTTTACGATTTTCATTTTTTTCATCGATTTCCTGTAATTCTTCATATGTTTTTCTTCCTACAGGCATACCAATAGATTTTCTTGTAAGGATTTCAGTTGTTAATGTATTAGGAATAGCAACTTCTGTCATACCTCTTAATGAGCTGTTGTAGGTAGCTCTAAATGTTGCATTGAACCAATTAATGAATAATGCTTGATAGAATAAAGCACTTAATCTCTGGATTATACGTTCGTTTGCAGTTTCTTTTGCCCCTTGTTTGTCTTCACCGTTTGATTTTATCATTACCATATTATAATTATCTGCAACAAGGAATGCTGAAGTAACAGCAGAAGATGCAAGTTTTGTCATCATTGCTAAATCGGTGTTTTTATTACTTGACTGTGTAACGCCGTTAAATGATTTTTCAACTGCTGTATTTACATAACGTGCCAAATCATTTTTAGCTTTATCCAAAGCAGCTTCAGCTTTTTTAATTTCAGCTGCAGAACCGGTAACAGTAGCTTTTTCAAGCATTTCTTTTGCCATTCTGTATGGTTTTGTTTGCTTTTGTAATTTTTCCATTGCATTTGCAAAAATAACCTGGCTTGTTTTTCCTGCTTTAGCTTTCTTTTCTCCGTATATTTCGGTTATAACTTTATGTACTGCTTTTTCAAATTTTGTAAGTTCAGCTTTTCCTATAAGAGCTTCAGCAGCTTTTTTCTCTACAGGAGAAACAGCAAGATTTATTAATAGAGTTACACATTTAAACGGAAGTCTTAATGCTGACATTATGAATTTAAACGGTTCTGTTACTATATCAACAAACGGTTTTAGTTTCGTATCGATTTGAATTGGAATTTCAGTTGCATTTTTAGTTACTGATTCTGTTATTGCTTTTTTTAATGTTTCAATATTTTCCGGCGAAAGATTAACTTTTTTATTAGAAATTATTTCTATAGCTTTTTTTGCGACAGCACCATACTTCATTTCTGTAATTGCTGTTCCTTCTTGATTTATTGCAATTTTTACAGAATCTTTTATTTTTGAAATATCAGCTTCTGAAAATTTAGTTCCGTTATTTATAAGGCTTTCCAGAGCATCAACAGTAATTTGAGCTGCTTTTGATGCTTCCAGTTTGCCTTTGAACATTTTTATTGTTCCATCTGCTGTCATACGGCCATATTTGGATTTTATAAAGCTATGACCTTCAGCTATTTCTTTACATCCTACATCTTTCAAATTTTGTGCAAGAACTTCAAACTCAGAACTTGTTATCTCAAAATCTTTAAAAGCAAGCGGATTATATATTTTTTCTTTACATTTTTTTCCAAAGTCTTTTATCGTCGTAATAATTTTGGCATTTTTTGTATATGAGCTGTTTTTTAAGAAGCTCAATGTGAATCCGGAGGCCAGAAGTATAGCGACAGCCTTTTTAAAGGTATCAAAATTTATTAATGCTTTTCGTTCTTTTTTATCATTCTTTTCAGTAGCTTTATTATTTATGGTTTCTGCTGAATTTGTATTCTTATTGTTATTTGAGGCTTTAAAGCTTGTAAATACTTTTGGTTCTGAATCAGGAGAAACAAAAGGAGTAAGATTTTTAACTGCAGCCTCAGCAGGGGTTAGTTCTTTTGTTTTTGTTTCTTGTTTTTTAAAACTGAATAGTTTATTATTGTTTTCTTTTTCTTGTGATTCTTCTAGTTCTTTTTCACGCCTGTTATACTCTTTTGCTTTTTCAGGAGACAAGAAGAAAACAGGTTTTCCTAAACGTTTTCTTGAAGAAGTTTCAGAGAACAAGACAGTAAGCGCAGAAGTTAACGGAGTAAACCACGGAAGAGTATTTACCTGCTTTGTAAATGCTCCGAAGGTTATCAATTGAATGTATGCGGTTGTAAGTACTCTTGAAATTTCCTGTATTTTCCTTTCGTTAGCTTCTTTGAGAGAGTCTTCTTTTTTATCTCCGCACATTACAGAAAGGTTATATGCATCATTTGCCAGAAAAGCAACCGGAATTAAACCTGTTACTATTCTGTTTAACGGTCTTTCATATGCTGTATTAAAATTACCTGTGTGTTTATCGAAGAATTTGTTACTTACTTTATATAAACTTTCTTTTATATATTCGTTAGCTTCTTTTACAAGTTGCTGAGCCTGAGGAGTATCATCGGTTTTATTTAATTGTGCAATCAAATATTCTTTGGTCACACCTCTTTCCTTAGCAAATTTTGCAATGGTATCTTGAGTTTTTTCAAGCATACCTTTTAACATATCTGTTTTTTCATCAAGCTCATTTAATTTTCTTGGAATTCTTAATATCGGTTTATCATATATTTTCCTTGCCCAGTCTTTCATGGAAGGAATTGATTGAAATCTTTTAAACACCCAGCTGACTGCGTATAAAGGGAGATTTATGAAAGGAAAAATTAAATTTTCTCCGAATCCTCTTATAACACTTTTTTCACGAATAGAAAGAGCTCCTTCTTTTATTGAAATTCTAGAGCTCTTTTCTAATATTTTTGAAGATGTTACTAATTTATTTATTTTTTGTCCTAGTCTGTCACCAATATTACCATAGTGTTGTGAAAATACACCCATAATTTGTTTACTGGCTTCCGCACTGATGTTGTATGGTGCAGACTTAAAACTGGGGCTGTAAGGTGGATGGTTTGTTGAAAGACGATTTTTTACAAATATTGTCTTTTCAGAATTATTAAATGTTGCTGGTTTTATTGTGTTCATCTTAATTCCTTATTAGTTTTCAGGCATGAGCCCCATAGTTTTAAAAAGTAAAAAAAAGTTTTTTGCTATTATTTTTTTAAATTGTAACAAATTGTTTTCTTTTTTTATTCAGGATATCTTGAAGTTGCTTTTAATAACATTGAAGCAAGTTTATCAGATCCTTCAAACCTCCTGTTTCTTAATTTTTGTGCTGCAATATTAACATCATATTTTACAAATTTATGCTGTATTGTATAAGTTGATGTTTCTTCATTTATGTCCATTATGACGTAACATGACTCGGGTGATTCACTAAATGGTCTTCCTACACTTCCTGCGTTAATTATTGTTTTATTAGTATTAGTTTGATAACCGCAAGGCATATGAGTATGACCGCAGAATATAATGTCAGCATTAACACCTTCGGTTATTTTTTCAATTTCTTCTATTTTCATATTAGGAAATATATTTTCACTATTGCTTCTTGGAGAACCGTGAACAAGTAGTATTTTTATTCCGAATAATGATATATTTTCTTGCGGTGGCAGTTCTTTTAGAAAAAGTTTCTCTTGTTCGGTTAAAAGATTACTGTCAGCATAGTATGCACTTGCCATTACTTTGTTTACTTTCATAATTTCATTTTGTGTATCAAAAGAAAATACAGACAACATCTTGTCTGTATTACCTTGAATTATATGAAAATCTTTTGACTTTTTAAGGTCATGTATTTTGTTTATTGTTTCGGATGGCTCAGGACCTGCCATTGCAATATCTCCGAGACAAAATATTTTACTGCATTTTTCAGAACTTATATCTTTGAGAACACTTTCTAATGCATCAAGGTTACCGTGTATATCTGAAATTATTGCTATTTTCATTTCAAATCCCCAATACTTTTTATGCTAATATTATCTTAACAGGAATAGGATAATCATGGTACAAAGAAGAATTTCAAAACAAATAAAAATCGGTAATGTAAAAATAGGAGGAGATGCTCCAATATCAGTACAGTCAATGACTAATACCGATACACGAGATGTAAAATCCACCTTAAAACAAATTTACAATCTGGCTGAAAATGGCTGTGAGATTGTAAGACTGGCAATATTAAATCCTCAGGCGGCAGATGCCGTAAAAGAAATAAAATCAAAATCTCCTGTTCCTCTTGTTGCTGATATACATTTTGACTACAGGCTTGCTATTAAATGTATTGAAAATGGTATAGATGCATTGCGAATAAATCCTGGAAACATTGGCAAAGAAGAAAATATTAAGAAAGTTGTTTCTCTTGCAAAAACGAATAATATTCCTATAAGAATAGGTATAAATGCAGGTTCTTTAGAAAAAGATATAGAGCAAATGCAGATATCTCTGTCAGAAAAAATGGTTATGAGTGCATTAAGACATATTAAAATTTTAGAAGATAATGATTTTGACAAAATAAAAGTATCTTTAAAATCTTCCGATGTTATGACTACAGTTGAAGCATACAGACAGATTGCAGGAAAAATTGTATATCCTCTGCATTTGGGGATAACAGAAGCAGGTACTTACGCAGGAGGAATTATTAAATCAGCTGTTGGACTTGGAATACTGCTTGCAGAAGGAATAGGAGATACAATTAGAGTTTCTCTTACCGACTCTCCTGTTGAAGAGGTAAAAGCCGGATATATGATACTGAAAGCATTGGGGTTAAGGCAAAAGGGTGTAAACTTTATTTCTTGCCCGACTTGCGGAAGAACTCAAATCGATTTGATCTCACTTGCGAAGAAAGTTGAAAATCGGCTTACAAATATTGATAAACCCATTACTGTTGCTGTAATGGGGTGTGCTGTGAATGGCCCCGGTGAAGCAAAACACGCTGATTACGGTATCGCAGGAGGTATTAAAGAAGGATATATTTTTAAAAAAGGTGAAATTATAAAAAGAGTTCCTGAAGAAAATCTTGTTGATGAATTTATAAATCTCATACAAATGGAGAATGTATAAATATTGCATTCTCAGAAAAAATAAGATATCATGATATTAATATAAAGGGGATTTATAATATGAAAAAGATAGTTTTAATATTATCAGCATTATTATTAACACCGATTATGGCAAATGCTTATGTCGATAGTCAATATACATCAAGTGAACAGTTTCTGGTTAATACCGGATATTCAGCTGAAGCAGCAAGAGTTTTGGGAATTGTTAATCAAGACCCGTATCGTGAGCCGTATGTAGAAGGGAAAAGCCCTAAAGATATAGCAAGAAGGGTATATCATTATATTGTTCCCGGACAGAATGGCGATTTGGATTTTTATAATCATAGCGGTAGTTTTAACGGCTGGAGCTGGAAAGATTACTAAAAAGAAATTTGTAAAAGGGAGGCTGTTTTAGGTCTCCCTTTTTTAATGTTTGATTATTTTATCTTTTGTTCAACTTCTTTATATATTTCAGGAACTTCAATATTGTTTGAGAAAGTGTATAAATTTAAATTATTTTGTGCTTGAGTTTTTTGCTGGTGATTATATCTGTATTGAGTCCAGATTCTTGTTATAGCAGAAAGAGTAAGCCCCATAAATAATAAGCTGAATGCGTATGGAATGGCAGTAACAATTGCTTTTTCTTTTGTAAGACGTATAAGTTCTTTCTCAGGTAAAGTATTTCTTGCTTTTGCTATCTTTTCAGCTAAGGCTGGCAATTCAGCCCTTGAAGGAGTTTTTAATGTTCCTTCCGCTGTCTTTTGTACAATATCCGTAAATTTATTTTTCTTTTCTAATATTTTTGTAAATGCCTTTTCAAACATTTCGCCTCCGAAGGTTGTATAAAATACAACAAGAGGTACTCTTGTCCAAACTTCTGCTACGTCAAGTTTTCCCCTGTCTTCCGCAGCTTTGGAATATCCGAAAAGTCCCAGGAGAGCAGTGAAACCTAATTGACCTTTACTTAATGCAAGTTTGCCGTTGTTATCTGAAAAGTCGAGAGAAAATCTGCTTATTGTATTTTTAAACTTGTTTGATTTAACACCTGCTTTATCTGCAAGTTTTGCAATTGCTTTACCGGGTTCAAGAATCGTTTTACTTATTTTCTGTAATGCTGTTGATTTATGTCCGTACAGAGCAAGTCCTGCACCAGCAGCTATACCTGCTGCTGATATAATTGCAGCTTTTTTTAATTGTTTTTTTGCATTTCTTTCAACTCTATTCTGTTGTTCTATACTTTCCTTTTCGTTATTGTTCTTGTCTAAATTTGCAATATTGTTAAAGTTACTTTTTTTAAAGGCTTTTAATGTAAATAAATTTTTTGCAAAGCTCAAAGTGTATTCCGCAACCGGAATAAGAGTACAGGCAAGAACAATCCCCGCTTTGGTTGATATTGCACGTTTTTTTACTTCATCAGTCAGGGTATTGTTTTTTGTAATTGCTTCAACTGTTTTTGGTATTTGTTCATTAACTTTATTTTTTATTGCCGAAGGCAAAAAGTTTTTAAATATTTTATTTCTGAATATTTTTTCACCAAAAATAGGGGATGCAAAATAAAATATACCTGATTCTAAAAATTCAAGAAAACTCATTTCTGCAAAGTCAGCTTTGCTTCGTGAAAATATAGCTTTAGGTGCCCAATTTGTAACAGTATCTTGTATAAATCTTGTAGAAGATAGATTTTCCTGAGATTTTATAAACAAGTCAGCAACTTTTGTAACTCCCGTAAAAGCACTTGTGCCAGCTCCTTTAAAAGAAAGATGTTTCCTATTGGTATCAGATATTTTTTTAAAATTTTTGCTATTAAGTTTCGTATTATTGTTTCGTTTATCAAGTGTTATCATTTTTTGTTCCTCAATTTAAATTCTTTAAACTAAAAAAGCTGCCTTCTTTTGAGGCAGCTTTTATTTTATTTAAATGAGAATTCACATTCGCAACAAATAATACCTGCCTGACTCTGAGCCTTGCATCTGCATCATCATATCCATAATCATTTGTGCGATAGTAAACAATTTATTTTCCTTTTTATTTTTATTCAGGTTAACGCAATCAATTTTTTTTGTCAATAGTGAATTTTTAAAGTTTAAAAAATATTATAAACTTTAAATGCCAAATAACTAATTGCAATTGACAAAAACATCGGCTAATATTTTTTTATGAATATATTGGAAATAAAAAATTTAAATTTGTCATTTTCTTCAAACGGTCAATTATTTCAAGCTTTATATGACATAAATCTTTCTTTAAAAAGAGGAGAAATGCTGGCACTTGTGGGGGAATCAGGCTGTGGAAAAACAGTTACTGCAATGTCAATTTTAAGGCTTCTTGCTCCCAATGCAAGAATAACATCAGGTGAAATACTTTATAAAGGACAAAACCTTTTAAATTATACTGAAAAACAAATGCAGACAATAAGGGGCAGGGAATTAGCACTTGTTCCTCAGGATCCTATGACTTCTTTGAATCCGTTATATACAATAGGTTCTCAACTGCTTGAAGTAATTGAACTTCATCAAAAGATAAAAGGCAAAGAGGCGGAGAATATTGCTGTTGATGTTTTAAATCAGGTAAAAATACCAAATGCCAGAGAACGGTTAAAATCATATCCTCACGAGTTTTCAGGAGGTATGCGTCAAAGAGTTATTATTGCAATGGCACTGGCCTGTAAATCCGAAGTGATTATTGCGGATGAACCTACAACGGCATTAGATGTTACGGTTCAGGCTCAAATAATGGAGTTGTTAAAAGAAATTCAAAAAGATTTAAATACATCTTTTATTTTTATTTCACATGACTTTGGACTTGTATATGAAGCAGCGGATAATGCTGCTGTTATGTATGCCGGTCATATTGTCGAGTATTCTGCAACTGATGAGCTCTTTAAAAATCCAAGGCATCCTTACACAAAGGCTTTATTAAAAGCTTTGCCTGATTTTAATTCTGTAAAGTTAGAACCTATAGAAGGTCAACCGCCTTCTATAAAAGATTATTTTAAAGGTTGTTCTTTTGAACCGAGGTGTGATAAGCGAATGGATATTTGTTCTCAAAAAAATCCCGAATTTTATACTCTGGGCAATTCAAAAGTTTCCTGCTGGTTATATAAATAATTGTAATTAGTTATTTGTTATATATTTATACCTTTTTATTTATAGGGTATAATTCTTATATGCAATCTGATAATGTTAAAAAGCCTAATATAAAACCAAATAAAAAATCTAAAATGCATTATTCTCTTTTAACTGTTGTTCTGGTTATTTGCATTGTAGAGTTAGCTTTTGGTGCTTTTCAAAATATTAATAAGAATGTAAATTTTCTATCTAAAATAAACGGTCTTGAAAATTTACGAAATAAAGAATTAAGTAAAAATAAACAGCTTAAATCCGAAATTGAAAATTTCAATTCGGAAATGAGTTTAGAATCAATTGCCAGAAACAATTTAAAAATGGCAGGCGAAAATGAAGTCTTAATTATAATTAATAGACCAAAAACTGATTCGGAAGCGTTTGTAAATGTAAGTAATAAAAAGAAAGCAAAACACAACAAAACCGTCTATTAAAGACGGTTTGTAAATTCTCATGTTTATTTGACTGCTACAAGTCGTAAATTTACACCTATATCTGCATTTATTTGTCTTACACTTGCTATTGCCATTGACCGGCGTTTTCTTGCTCCTCTCAAGAAAAATTCTACACCTTCTGATATATTGTTTGTCGGAATAATAAGTTTCTTTTTCATTCTGTTTTCCCTAATTATCTGATAATTTAATTTACGGCATTATTTTTTCAGACTTTAATAATTAACTGAAAATGTTAAGGTTTTGTAATGATATTTTTATGTGTTTATGATAAGAATTTAATGAAAAGACTGGTAAAATCAATGCAAGAAATAAAACTTACAACGAAAGATAATATTAAAATCGCAATTAATTATTATAAAAAAAATTTTGAGAAGGTAATTATAATTTCTCCGGGCTGGTTTATGACAAAAGACAGTAAATCATTCAGAGAAATGAGCGAAATTTTTTGTAATTATGCTGACGTTATTACAATTGATTTCAGAGGGCATGGAAAAAGTGGCGGATTTTATACTTTTACCAGTAAAGAAGTTATTGATATTAATACTGTAATAGATTTTGCAAAAACTATATATAAAGAAATATATTTAATTGGTTTTTCTCTTGGAGGGGCGATTTCTTTAATTGCAGCATCAAAATGCGATTGTATAAAAAAAATTATTGTTGTTAGTACTCCTTCTTGTTTTGAAAAAATAGAAAATAAAATGTGGAAAAAAGAAGCATGGCTTCCAACTTTACGAAAGTGTGAATTAAACAGGTGGTTTTCAATACGCCCCGGGCTTTTAAATGGTAAAAAAATACGACCGATAGATATAATTGATTCTATTAAAATTCCGACTTTATTTATCGCAGGTGAAAAAGATCCTACTGTTTGTTTCTGGCACACAAAGGCTTTATATGAAAAAGCGGTTTGTATGAAAAAATACCTGCTGTTTGAAAATTGTGCCCATGCTGAAGATTTGTTTATCGAAGATAGAGAAAAGTTTATAAAGATTTGTTTTGATTGGTTTTTCGGAAATAATTAATTTTTCATTAATATTTTTAATTTTTTATAAAATTGATTGTATAAAGTTAATATAGATTGGATAATTTGTAGACTTAAAGGAGGATATTAATATGTCTATAAGACCATTAGGAGACAAAATAGTAATCAGTGTTATTGAAGATGCCGAACAAACTTCAGGCGGAATTTTTATACCTGACAGTGCAAAAGAGAAATCACAAAAAGGTAAAGTAATCGCAGTTGGACAAGGTAAAGTTAATGAAAAAGGTGAAAGAGAACCTATGGATGTAAAAGTAGGTGAAGTTGTACTTTTCGCAAAATATGCAGGTACAGATGTAAAAGTTGCCGATGAAAATTTAAAAATTATGTCAGTTTCTGACGTACTCGGAGTAATTGAATAATATTGTACAAGGAGAAAATAAAATGGCTAAAAAAATAGTTTATGACGAAGAAGCACGCAAAGGCCTTTTAAAAGGCATCGATGCTGTTGCTGATGCTGTAAAAGTAACATTGGGACCTAAGGGTCGTAATGTAATATTAGAAAAGAAATTTGGTTCACCTCAAATAGTTAATGATGGTGTTACTATTGCAAAAGAAATTGAACTTGAAGATCCGCTTGAAAATTCAGGGGCTCAGCTTTTAAAAGAAGTATCATCAAAAACAAATGATGTTGCAGGTGATGGAACAACAACCGCTTCTGTTTTAGCTCAAGCTATTGTAAGAGAAGGTGTAAGAAATTTAACTGCCGGTGCTAATCCTATGTGTATGAAAAGAGGTATGGATAAAGCAGTTGAAATCGCAGTAGACACTATTAAAAGAATGTCTCAGTCTGTTGATTCACAAGAAAAGCTGGCTCAAGTTGCTTCAATTTCTGCAGGTAACAATGATGAAATAGGTAAACTTGTTGCTGAAGCAATGGAAAAAGTAGGACATGATGGTGTTATTACTGTTGAAGAATCAAAATCTACAGGTACAAATTTAAAAGTTGTTGAAGGTATGCAGTTTGATAAGGGTTATATTTCTCCTTATTTTGTTACTGACCCTGAAAGAATGGAAGCAGTTCTTGAAGATGCTTATGTTCTGTGTGTAAATAAGAAAATTAACCTTATTGCTGACTTAGTACCTGTACTTGAACAGGTTGCCAGAGATGGTCGTTCTTTACTGATAATTGCAGAAGATGTTGAAGGTGAAGCTCTTGCTACACTGGTGGTTAATACAATGAGAAAAGTTTTAAGAGCTGTTGCAGTTAAAGCTCCAGGATTTGGCGACAGAAGAAAAGCTATGCTTGAAGATATTGCTATTCTAACCGGCGGTCAGTTGTTTACAGAAGAGCTTGGCATTAAACTTGAAAATGTTACCGTTCAAATGTTAGGTCAGGCAAAACGTGTTACTGTTACTAAAGATGATACTACA
Organism: Candidatus Gastranaerophilales bacterium; assembly: GCA_944325525.1. Classification (GTDB taxonomy): domain Bacteria; phylum Cyanobacteriota; class Vampirovibrionia; order Gastranaerophilales; family Gastranaerophilaceae; genus Avigastranaerophilus. Next base: position 9,876 of record CALVAK010000011.1, on the reverse strand, counting down.
ATTGTTGTAGGTGATGAAACAAAGAGAGCTATTGAAGACAGGGTTAAACTTATAAAGCGTCAAATAGAAACATCTGATAGCGAATATGATAAAGAAAAACTTCAGGAAAGATTAGCGAAATTGTCTGGCGGTGTTGCCGTTATCGAGGTTGGTGCTGCAAGTGAAGTTGAATTGAAAGAAAGAAAATTAAGAATTGAAGATGCTTTGAATGCTACAAGAGCTGCTAAAGAAGAAGGTATCGTTCCGGGCGGCGGTGTTGCTTTCATTAGAGTAATGCAGGATTTGGAAAAAGCTATTAATACAATTTCTTATACAACGGACGATGAAAAAGTCGGTTTCAGAATTTTACTTGATTCTTTGTATATTCCTTTAAAACAAATTGCAGATAATGCCGGTGTTAAAGGTGAAGTTGTTGTAGAAACAGTTAAAAAGCTTCCTCAAAACGAAGGTTACGATGCTATGACCAATAAATACGTTGATATGATTAAGTCTGGTATTGTTGACCCTGCTAAAGTTACAAGAAGTGCACTTCAAAATGCCGTATCTGTTGCTGGTATGCTGCTTACAACAGAAGCTGCAGTTGTTGAAATTCCTGAGAAGAAAGCTCCTGCTATGCCTGATATGAGCGGCATGGGCGGTATGGGCGGTATGATGTAATTTTGCTCATTGTATCAAAGGCGGGTGCGTTTGTCGCACCCGCCTTTTTTTGTTATTACAGCTTTTGTTTAATTATTATCTTGTTATTAAAACCAAACTACGTTGTTTATTATTAGTATAAGTCTATAATCCTTAAGATAGCTGTATTTGTTAGATTATATATTTCGTCCAGCTGCTGTTTTGTAAATGGTTCACCTTCCGCTGTTGTTTGAAATTCAATTATTTTCGATGATTTTGTCATAACAACATTGCAATCAACCTGTGCATGAGAATCTTCTGAATAATCTAAATCAAGTTTTATTTCACCATCGATAATTCCTGCAGAAATTGCTGCAATAGGTTCTTTTATAGGATTTGAACTTAACAGCCCCTGTTCAACAAGTTTGTTAAAAGCAATATTCATTGCTATAAATCCTCCGCATATTGAGGCACATCTTGTTCCTCCATCTGCCTGTAGAACATCAGCGTCAATCGTAACTGTTCTTTCTCCAAGCTTTTCTAAATCTACGCAGGCTCTTAGGCTTCTTCCTATTAATCTTTGTATCTCCTGGGTCCTTCCTGATATTTTTGTTCTTTCTCTCTGACATCTTGTATGGGTTGCTGAAGGAAGCAAAGAATATTCTGCACTAATCCAGCCTCTTGTGTCGTTTTTGTCCATCCATTTTGGCTTTCCTTCTTCAATTGATGCTGTGACAAGTACTTTTGTGTCTCCAAATTCAATAAGAACAGAACCCGGTGCGTGTTTTGTATAGTCTTTTGTAATTTTTATTTTTCTTAGTTCGTTATTTTTTCTGTCATTCATACGTCCTGTCATATTTAACCCTTTTTTATATAATCAATTTGTGTTACATTAATTTTATAATATAACTATGTTTTTTTAGCAATCAGAAATAATGCAGCTAAAAATAAGGTATAAATTACGGTTTAAAGGTATATAGAATGCAGGAAAAATTTTATTTAACTACAGCAATTGATTATGTTAACGGAGCACCGCATATCGGGCATGCTTATGAAAAAATACTGGCTGATGTTATAAGCCGTCATAAACGTCAAATTGTTGATAATGTCTATTTCCTAACAGGTACAGATGAGCACGGTATTAAAATTCAGAAAACGGCTGCAGCTAAACATATTTCACCAAAAGAATTTTGTGATGAAAACTTTTCAAAATTTGAACAGGCATGGAAAGAACTTGAAATAGAATACAATCAAATAATTAGAACAACTGATGAACAGCATAAAAAAATTGTAAAACAGATATTTAAAAAATTACTTGAGAATGGTGATATATATAAACATAAATATACCGGACTTTATTGCAGTGGCTGTGAGTCTTTTTTGAATCCAAAAGATTTAACGCAAGACGGTTTGTGTCCTGACCACTTAAAAAAACCTGATGAAATTACAGAAGAAAATTATTTCTTTAGATTATCTAAGTATAAATATAAACTGATTGATTATATAAAAACGCATCCTAATTTTATTGTTCCTGCTTTTAGAGCTAATGAAATAATAAAACAGCTTGAAGATATTGAAGATATATCAGTATCAAGAACAAAATCTTCAGTCCAATGGGCAATTGATGTTCCTGATGATGACGAACAGACTATATATGTTTGGATTGATGCTTTATCTAATTATATTACGGCAATAGGTTATGATATTAATGAACCTTCAGAAAAATTTAAAAAATTGTGGCCGGCTAATGTGCAAATAATAGGAAAAGATATAATTAAGTTTCACTCTATATATTGGACTACTATATTAATGTCGTTAGGACTTCCTCTTCCTGAAACAATTTTTTCGCACGGATGGATAACAATTGATGAATCTAAAATGAGTAAATCAATAGGAAATGTTATTGCACCTAAAGATGTAATAGATAACTTTAATCTTGAGCATCCTGATGCATTTAGATATTATATGGCATCTGCTGCCACATTAGGAAAAGACGGCAACTATTCAGATAATGAATTTAAAGAAAAAGTAAATGCTGATTTAGCAAATAACATAGGAAACCTTTTAAACAGAACATTAAATATGCTGGTTAAATATTTTGAAGGAGAAATAAAATCAGAATTTATATCCGATAAAAATTCTTCAATTGCGATACTGGCTGAAGATACTAAAAAACAAATTATAGAAAAATTTAATAAATATGAAATAGCGGAAGCAGCTAATTCTATTGTTGATTTTGCAGACAGAGTTAACAAATATGTTACAGAAAATGCTCCGTGGCAGCTTGCTAAAGAAGAAAAATATACACAATGCGGACAGGTAATTTATAATACACTTGAGTCAATGAGATATATTGCTCTGTTTATATACCCTTATTGCCCTAATATTGCAAAGGATATATTGAAACAACTTAATCAAGAAGAAGATTTTAAGTATTCAAAACTGCAATGGGGTGCAATAAAAGAAGGTAAAATTACAGAAAAAGAAAAAATAAAACCGGTATTTTTAAGGTTGGATTCAGAATTTGCTTTAGATAAAAAAAGGTATATTAATTGATTTATGAGGAAGTTAAACAAGTATATAATCCAGTTAAAACAATGTATAATAAAGCATTGAAAGTTTTTAATGTGGATTCATTGAAATCATCTATAAAAGAAAATGAAGAAAAACTACAGCAAAGTGATGTATGGTCGCATCCTGAAATTTCATCAAAGCTTTCGCAAGAAATAAAAGAAGATAAAGATAATATTGAGAAAATATACAGATGGAAAAGTCTGGCAAGTGATATTGAAACACTTTTTGAACTTTATGAAGAGACTAAAGATGATTCAATATTAACGGAAGCTGAAAAGGCGATTAAATCTTTAAAATCAGAACTTGAAATATGGGAAATTGAGTCAACTTTAAGTGGAGAATATGACAAATCAGATGCAATTATAACAATTAATGCGGGTGCCGGAGGTACAGATGCTCAGGACTGGGCACAAATGCTTTTAAGAATGTATATGAGATGGGCAGAATCTAAACATTGGAAAGTGGATTTAATAGAGCGCTCTGACGGTGAAGAAGCTGGAATAAAATCTGCAACAATAAAAGTATGCGGTAAATATGCATATGGTCTTGCAAAGGCAGAAAAAGGAGTCCATAGACTTGTAAGAATTTCTCCTTTTAATGCAAATGGAAAAAGACAAACAAGCTTTGCAAGTCTTGAAGTAAGTCCTGTTATTGAAGATTTTAGTAAAAAAATTGAAATACCTCCCGAAGATATTGTTGTCGATACAATGCGCTCAGGCGGTGCAGGTGGACAGAATGTCAATAAGGTTGAAACTGCGGTAAGAATTCTACATAAACCTACCGGAATTGTCGTGAGATGCCAGCAGCAGCGTTCACAATTGCAAAATAAAGAAACGGCAATGCAAATTCTGGCATCAAAACTTCTTGCAATTAAACAGGCAGAACACGAAGAAAAATTAATGAAATTAAAAGGTCAAAATGTAGATATAAATTTTGGCTCGCAAATTCGTTCTTATGTCTTTCATCCATATAAAATGGTTAAAGATCATAGAACAAATTATGAAGTTGGAAATGTTGACTCTGTCATGGACGGTAATATTGACGGATTTATTGAAGCTTTTTTAAAACAAAATATTAGAATAGAATAACTGTTTTTTGCAACTTTTCTTTTTGTTGTTTTTTTAAAAATATGTTTTTGTTATCCTTTTAAAGGTAAGTATTTAAAAGGATAATATATGGAAAATTTTTACACACTTGTGCAAAGTCATGCTATGGTTATTTCTGCGGCAGTATTGATACTTGCATACATATTTATTGCCCTGGAAAAAATTCCAAAGGTTACAATTGCACTATTAGGTGCAGCCGTAGTTGTTTTTTCCGGTCTTGTAAGTCAGGATAAACTCGCCGGCAATGCATTAAATGAATTTTATTTTATCAATTTTGTTGATTTTAATGTGATTTTTCTATTGGTTTCTATGATGATAATAGTGAACATTACAACAAAATGCGGGGTATTTAAGTGGATTGCGATTGAGCTTTTAAAGAAGACAAAAGGAAAACCTTTGTTTGTTTTTATTGTTTTGGCTTTTTTTACAGCAGTAGTATCAGCATTCTTAGACAATGTTACAACTGTTATATTAATCATGCCGATTACATTTGTAGTTGCAAAACAACTTGATATAAATCCTGTTCCGCTTTTGGTTTGTGAAATTTTTGCTTCGAATATTGGCGGTACTGCTACTTTAATTGGTGACCCTCCTAATATTATTATTGGAAGTGCTGCAGGTTTTTCTTTTATGGACTTTATTAGAGAACTTACTTTAATATGCTTTATAATTATGGCTGCTGTACTTTTGTTTTTATATATATGTTATAAAAAACAGCTTGTTACAACTGAAGAAAAGATGGCACTTGTTGCTAAAATTGACAATTCTAAAACAATAACCGATTATAAGCTTTTAAAAAGAAGTATGACAATATTAACTTTAGTGATTTTAGGTTTTCTTACTCACGATATTACACATATTGCAACTTGCATTATTGCGTTTATAGGTGCAAGTATACTTCTGTTATTTGAAAAGCCGGACGAAGCATTCAAAGAAATTGAATGGAATACAATATTCTTTTTCATTGGTTTATTTATTATAATAGGTGCGTTCGAGGCTTCAGGCGGTATTAAATTAATGGCAGACTGGCTTTTAAAAGTAACTGCAGGCTCGCAAAAAGTAACATCTTTTGTAATTTTATGGGCATCAGGTATTTTATCAGGAATTATTGATAATATCCCTTATACCGCTACAATGGCACCTATGATTCATGAAATAGAATTGATTAAAGGACGTGATTATGTATTGCCGTTATGGTGGTGTTTATCTTTAGGGGCTTGTCTTGGCGGTAACTTAACAATAATTGGTGCGGCTGCAAACGTTATAGTGTCTGAGAACTCTGCAAAACATGGATATCCGATAAAATTTATGAGTTTTATGAAATATGGCGTTGTTGTTGTTTTTATTTCGCTTGCACTATCTTCAGCATATATCTGGGTAAGACATTTTATATAGTTAATTTAAGATAGTTTGAGTGAAGCTGCACTATTGAAATAAAAAAAAAGAAGGGACTTAAATTTTAAGCCCCTTCTTCTTTCTTGTAATTTCTTGCTGCTTTCAATGGTGTAAAAAAGTGAGAGTACTCGGTTTCCAGTTCTATAGTGTTTAAAACCGAAACTAAATCATTAAAGTATGGATGGTTAGGACTTGATATACCTACAGGAACACCATCTTCGGATTTAAGATTTCCTCCCCAGTCTATACAGCTCCAAAATAAAGCAACAATATCGTGAGATTTAGCAAATTCTACAAAATCAGGTATATCTTTATAGTTCTGTGAATTTACAACGAAAGCGAGAAATAATCCTTTTATTTTTTTTGCATTCTTTAATGTTTTAAGCCATCTTATATTTTCTTCAACTTTTTTAAAATTACCGTTTTTAACTACTTTATTATATGTTTCTTCATTTGAAGCATGGATTGAAACCATTACGTTTGAGAGTCTGTCTGTAATTCCTGTATCGTTGCAATTAAATTCATCGCATAAAATACCGTTGGTAATTAAGTTAAATTTTAAGTTAGGATATGTTTTTGCTGCTGTTTTCATTAAGTATCTTGTGTTTCTGCTGGCAAAAGGATCTCCCGTAGTACTTAACGTTAGTGTTTCTGCGTTTTTTAAGATGGGAATATATAATGAGTCAACTTTTTTCTTATATTCAATAAGTTCTTCATCAGTATAGTGCACTATATCTTTTCTGCACATAATGCAGCTTGCATTACATTCGCAATCGGCACCTATACATACCATTTTGGGGAATTCTTTTTGAAATGCTTTGTATTCAATGTTTTTAAATGGTACAAGCCTTATATTATAATTGGATTTTGCAAAACAAAGAGAGGGTGAACAGTAATTATATTTTCCCTTTAAAATTTCTTTTCTTATTGTTATTGCCTTTTGTGAATTCCATATTTCTTCAAATGTATTATTATTCAAATTTCCTATTTCGGCATTTTTTGTCATAAAGCAGTCAGGACATAAAAAAACTCTGCCGTCATGGTATATATATACCTCGGAAAAAGCACCTGGACATATAAATTTTCTTTTGAAAAGCTTTTTTAAAAAACTAAATTTCATAGACCTAATTCATATTTCCTATATTTGGTATTACAGATTTAACGTTTCCCTGTGCTTTAAAATCTTTAGGATTCATTGTAATTACAATTCTGTCAGCTTCAATTGTTCTGCCTTTTGTTTCTATTTTAGACCTTCCTACGAAAACAGCTTCGTTTAATTTGTTGGTTTTTTTATCAGGGAAAATATTTACTTTGTGACCTTTAGCGGTATAGTCTTCATATTTTATAACTGTAGAACCTGAAGCTGATACTACGTTAGATTTTTTATCATAGGATTGGAAGTCTGACCATACTTCTATTTCTTTTTTATCTTCGGTAATTATATCAGTATATACATCGCCGATTGCTACTGCTTCTTGTTTTATGTTGTCATAGTCAAGCTTTTTAGCATTTATTTTGCTGTCTTTTTGTCGTAATTTAGCATTGCCTAATAATTGAATTCTTTTTACATCATTTTCTTTTGTTAAATCCACAATTGCCTGATCGGAAAGTGTTTCTACATCTTTATACAATATATTTACGTTTCCGAATGCTTTCATAACATTAGTATTTTTATTATATTCCTGTCTATCTGCCGTAACAATTACTACAGGTTTGTTTTTTTCTGTTATAGAAGAAAGAGTATTACCTTCTGCACTAAATACTTTCTTTAAGAGAGACATCTTTAGTATTTGTGCTTTAATTTCGTGTATTTTACCGTCTTCCATCTGGTATGAATATGCATTTTCCTTGAATTCTACATTATTAACTTTGTTGTTTTTCGGGTCTATTTCGACAATAGCTCTCGGACTTAAGACATTAACATCACCGGTCTTAACTTTGACATTACCTTCAAGAAATATTTTGCTCTCTGAATCTCTAAATTCTTGATTGTCAGATTCTACGGTTAATGATGAGGCTAATGCATAACCTGTGCTTATTAATATAATAAATAGTATCAGTATAAGTTTTCTTTTCATATTTCTCCCTTTTCTTACATATAGAACTGTGTTTTTGTTCTTCCTTCTATATGAAAATCCGAAAAATCATTCTTTAGAATGCCTTTTACTCCGAAAATAACAGCTTCGTTTGGTTTTTCTATTCTTATATTTCCGAGAGCTACTATATCTTTATCTTTTCCTCCGTATATTATTTTGTCGGCAGATATATTGGTACCATCAGTATATACTAGAAGTACATTGTCATATAGTATAATTTCTTTTTTTGTGGCATTATATGTTCCTTTATCAGCTTTAATACTTGCTTTTACTGCTTTTTCATCATAGAAATTGCCTATGATTGATTCCAATAAAACAACATTGTCTGCATCATTATACATACCTTTATCGGCAAATAATTCCCATAATTTCTCTCCGTCTTTTGTTTCGGTTACAAGCAAGCTTTCTATATTTGCTTCTTTATTTTGATATGTCTGGTCAATAATTTTGTTTTTGAAAGATTTGGTAATAATTCCTGCTGATATAAAAGCCCAGGAGCAGGCAATTATAATTATTAATAATAAAATTATGTACGCCAGATTTTTTTTATCTGTTAATATTTTTTTTAGTGCCATATCATATAATTATCGTATAATTATTTACAAAATGCAATTGTTATGATTTTAATTTTATTCAATAATATATGTTATGAAGAACGAAAAAGAATTAAGTGAAATAAAAGAAGAAATATATAAATGCAGTAAGTGCGGATTATGTCAGGCGGTGTGTCCTTTATATATTGCAACTAAAAACGAAATGTTTTTATCACGGGGCAGGTATGTTGTTTTAAATAACTTTTTTAATTTTAACAAACCTTTATCAAAAAAATTTGTTAAAGAATTAGATGTATGTCTTAACTGTAATGCTTGTAAAAATTTTTGTCCGAGCTGTATTGATTCCTATAAAACTTTAGTTTTTTTAAAAAATAAGTTTAATTATAAATACGGTTTACTTCCTTTTTCTTCAATATATACATTTATTTTAATTTATTCTGCGATACAAAAAAAATTTTTTAATCTGCCGTTTGTAAAAAATATATTTAAAAATTCTTATTCTTTTGATTTGTATAATTTGAAAATTAAAAGGAATAAAAAGAAAAATTATCCGGACAAAAAAGGGAAAGTTATATTTTTCGAAGGTTGTTTTAACAGGTATATAAATCAGGGTGATAAAAATGCTGCTTTAAATATAATTGAATCTTTAAATTATGAAATCATAAAAACAGATTTTCAATGCTGCGGTTATCCTCTGTTGTCAGAAGGAAATATAAATAAGCTTAAAAAGCAAACCAAAAAATTAATAAAAAAATTAAACAAAGGTTGTGATTATATTGTTTGTACTTGTGATACCTGTTTTGATACTTTAAAAAGATTGCCAGATTATGTTCCTGAAGCAAATGTATTTATTGATAAACTAATCAGATTTGATGAGTTTTTAAAGTTGAATAATTATAAAATACCCGAGATGAAAAATCTGGTATATCATAAGCCTCTGCTAAGAGAAGAGAAAGATTCTTCTTTTGAAAGTATAGAACGCATGAATAAAAAAGGTTCATGCTCTTTAATGGAAAATTTTTTCATACTGAAATATAAAAAATTATCAGAAATTTTAGTAAAAAATGTTTTTTATAATACTGTTGATATAAAAAATAATGATGTAATGACAACATGTTTATTGTCTAAATGGGGGTTAAAGAAAGGTTTTTACCTGCAGAAGAAAAAAGTGGATGTGTATACGTTTGCAGAAATTATTTTTTTAAAAAACGAAAACAAATATTGACTATTAGAATTTAATTGATATGATTTATATACAGGTGAGCCACAATAGCTCAGTTGGTAGAGCAAGGGACTGAAAATCCCTGTGTCCTTGGTTCGATTCCGAGTTGTGGCACCATTTAAAAAACAGGTAAAAAGCCTGTTTTTTTATTTTATATTTGAGCAATTAAGAGTCGGAATCTCACGCTGATTTACAAAGTAAATCAGGGTTCTCCCCTCTCGCAAAACGATACTCAATCGTTTTGCTCGGCAGAGTGAGTTGTGGCACCATTTAAAAAACAGGTAAAAAGCCTGTTTTTTTATTTTATATTTGAG